>NZ_SPMZ01000076.1 GCF_012939995.1 Candidatus Competibacter phosphatis
CGGCTGGCGTGCAGACTTTGCATCGGTAATCCAAGAACCAAAAGGATTAGCCAGCGAAAGGACATGACGATTCCATCCTTCAATGCGAATTAAGCGCTTTGNGGCAAGACANTCCGCACAAACATNGCGGCNGCCAGGCGCCCGAAGACATGGACGAGAAGACCCTGGGAAGAACGTACCTTGCTGGCCATCTCGATGCCGGTTTTCTCCTCGATCCAATTGAAGAGGGACTCGATGGGTTGACGCACCCGCGAGACGGCGCGNGACAGCCANGCNTCGGCGGCNTCGAGATGAGTCTGGCCCTTCGGCTTCTTGACCGGCGTCATCACGGTGAACGGCAGCCCGTGCATCCGCTTGAGGTATTCATACGCCTTGTCGGCGTAGAGTTCCTGATAGGGCAGCAGGTGGGCGACTTGCTTCAGCGCCGGGCCATCGTTCAGCCCCGCCGGCGCGAGGCCGATGAAGCGCGGACTCGGCAGCGTGCCGGACTGAACGTCGCCGACCACATGGACCTTCACGCCGTGGTCATACAGGCGCTTGGTCGGGCAGTACCCGCTGCTGGCCAGTTCGGGGGCGACCTTGGCGTTGAAGCGGCGCCCCTGCCGGGCGAGGATCACCGGCATGGAGTCGACCAGCCCGGCGAACGACACCGTCTCCCCTGTCTCGCAGAACCGCTCCAACAGGGCCGGAAAACAATCCGCAAGCCGGTTCAAGCGCTGCACATAGGCTCCGTAGCCGGGCAGCCGGGGAAACCAGTCCCGCCCATAGCGCCCAGCATGCCGGTGAATATCCTTGATCTGACGCTTTTGTTCCAGGGCGACGGCGAACAGGTCAATCGTGACAACCTCCTCGTCGGTGAAGTCCAGGTCAGCATAAGGCGCGTGGCGCTGGGCCTGCGCCCAACCTCCCTCTTGCCAATGGTGACAAACCGCAAGGTAAAGTGTGATCAACGGTGCATGCCAGTCCATCGTCGTACTCAGTCAGATTGTTGTGGATCAGTTCTCCATGATACGACTTCGAGTGAACCCTCAAATTGCTCTGAATTCGCATTTGAGTGATTCGATAGCCGCCGTATTGGCCCCGCTGTTATCGATCGTGACCGTATCGGGAAGACCATGCTGTCGTACCGCTTTCTTGAAAAAAGCGCAGTGCGGCCTTCTTATCACGCTGGGCGGTGAGCAAGAAGTCAATGGTCTGCCCCGCCTTATCGACGGCGCCATAAAGATATTTCCACTGGCCCTTGAGCTTATTCTAATTCGCGGTCAAAATGAGACTAACGATCCATGGCCAAGCCGTCAGGCTTCGCAACCTCTCGCGGTCAGCGCTCAAGCGCGGTAGGCCCTGTTGCAACTGCCTGATCACGGTGGCGAGATCGTTGAAGACCCGGTTCGGGAATTCCTTTTCTCGAAGCTCATCCCACAGATGCTCCTGGGGGTTGAGTTCAGGGGCATAGGGGGGCAAGGCGAGGAACCGGATGTTGTCAGGCCTCCGAAGATCCTTGGCTTTGTGTGAACTGGCGCCGTCCAGCACCATGACGATGAAGTCTTCCGGGTGAGCGGCGCTCACTTGCGACAGAAAGAGCGTCATTTGCTCGGCATTCATCTTCTGGCTGATCATCCAGTCCATGTCTCCCTCGATCGGGCTGACGGCGCCGTAGACATACACGAATTCGCGTTCGTAGCCGTTCGAGACCGAGGGGCGGTGAGGCGCTGGTGACCAGCAACGGCGCATGCGAACCATCCGACCAAACCGAGCTTCATCTTGAAACATCAACCGAACTCGACGCCCTCTGACCTCTTCTGGTGTCAGCAAGGCAGCCAGCGTCTCGGGGAGTTTTTTTTCCAGTCCTCTTGCGCCGCCGGGTTGCTTTTGGGGTGATGCGTGTCAGGGGCCACCTTCCTCCAACCATGGCGTTCGAGAAGCCGATAGACGACGGAGGGCTTCACAGGGCGGCCCAGCCGTTGCGCCAAGGCCACCCTGATCACGGAGACAACCCATATGCCGCCGGCCTTGGCTTGTTCCGCCCACGGCGCCAAGAACGCTTGCTCCTCGTCGAAGGTCATCAGTGACCGACGGCGTCCTCCCCAACGAGGTGGTGATGCTCCGGCTTGCACGCTCTCCCGAAATCGCGCCTGCAATCGGGGCACGGAAGCCCTGGAGACGCCAAGCAGCGCAGCGGTTTGCTCAAGGGTTGCCCCCATGACGGCAGGCAAGAGAACCGCTTGTGCCCTCCGAAGCGCCACCAGGCTCTCAGCGCACGCGATGGCGTCACCGGCTTTCCCAACCAACACTTCGTCGATTCGTCGTGGTCTGGCCATGGCACATGATGTACCATGGTTCGTCTCATCTTGAAAGCGAATTGGAATGAGTACCGCGCACAGCACAATCATCAAAATGTCATGCAGTTTATGGAGCTTGTTTTGGGTCTCGCGGCGCGGATCGGGCAGGTCGACCAAATACGGGCGCGGGTCCAGCAATTGAGGCAGCATCGGTTTTCTCCCTACAAGCGTTGCCTTCCCATATCCGGGCAACGTACCGCTTGTCAATCCCCTACATAGCGCGATTGCCCTGCTCGGCGCGTGAGGAAGGTTGACAGCCTTTCGATGAGGCGCTAGCTTGAAAATAGCGGCCTGGGGAGCAGGTGGGAGGCCGCCGCCCTTGAAACGTTCCGTTTCGATGACGCCCGCGACTACAGATGTCCCGCCACCGGCGCGAGCCGGACCGGCATTGCGTCACCCACGCTGTTTGAAGCAGAGGGGAAACAGCCCGCGCGACTGCCCAGCCCGAATCGGGTGGCCAGTTGCCTGCCCCAGAGGCCAATAGCCCGTTCGCCACCGTTTCCACGGACCAGCGGGTGAGGCCGGTCGTCCCGGAAAGCGGCACGGCTGATTTACCTGGAAAAAGACGTTTTTTTCGAGTCCGCGCCAAGTCTGGCCTCAACTTTCGAGGCCGCTTGGGGCAACGGGTAAGTTATCGCTGCTTTCGGGTGAAATCATGCTTTCGATTGCATTCCGTTTTTTCTTCGCGCCCGCCGAACGGCGACCCTTCGCGTTCCTTCCCTCATTCACGCGCGCCCTCGTGCTTCGCGCCGTGGCGCCGCCCCCCGCCGACTTCAGGGCCGTTCGCTTCCCCATTTTTCTTCTCAAGCCGGTTTCGGCGGCGCATCGCTCGTCTTTATCCGCCGCGCAAGTAGTGCTACAGTTGATTCATTCAACGCGAAAAAGCGGTTCTGGCGGAGAATTCAATCCCCCCCAGAACCTGACCAGACCAGACCTACAATGGAGGTCAGCCATGGCTAGCACGCCGGATTGCCGCGTTGCGTCGGCATCCCTCTCCGTTCCCGCCGGATTCACCGGCCATCCCCTCTCGTCCAACTCCTCGCTATTTCTTGCGGCGGACGAACTCCTTCAACGGCAACTCGACGAATTGGTGGCGATCCATCGCCAGCTACGCGGGCTCCTGGCGCCGTCGCGGAGCGTCGCCGACCCTGAACGGCCGCCTGGCCCGAGAAACGGGGATTTTCTGCTGATCCCCGAACTGTGGCGACTCCAGCGCGCCGTGGCGTCGCTGGAAGCCGAATGCGGCGCGCTCGTCGGGACGGCCCAAGCACGGCTGAACCGCGCGCGGATCGCCCTCGGCGCGTTGCAAAAAGGCGCGCATGACACCGGCCAACGACCGGGGGAGGTGGATCATGTGCGCCATTGAACCGCTGAGCTGGGCGCCCGCGCCCTATTTCGACGATCCCTCGACCGATCCCCGTCTGGACGCGATCCCGGATTCTATCAGAAACCAAATCGTGAACGTGGCGGAGGCCACGCTCACCACCGGCCACCGGCCTACCCCCCGGTTAGTCGCTCGTGTCCTGGAACGGCTGCACATTCAGGCGGAACCCGAATGGGTGACCGTTACGCTCATGGCGCACTGGCGCTATCGGCTCGACGAACTCGACCCGACCGACGGCGAGGCGCTGCGTGGCCATCTCGCACTCGCCCCGGTGAGCGATCATCCGTGGTGTTTTTATCTAGAAGGTCTGGCGACGGGTTTGGAACTGCCCGGCCGTCGCACCGAACCCAGGGGGGTAGTGGCATGAACGCGCAAGACATCCGCCTGTCCGTCGGCTTTCCCCACCACCCGAAGACCATCAAGCTGGAGCGTCGCCTGGGTTTTCAGGGGATCCGCTCCCTGCTGTCGCTCTGGACCTGGGCGGCGCAAAACCGCCCGGAGGGCAACCTCGGCGGCGCGAACGATCGTTCCACGACCGTTCAACGCCCCCTGGACGAGGAAGACATCGAGATCGTCGCCCAATGGCCCGGCGAACCGGGCGCGTTCGTCGCAACGCTCGTGGCGCTCGGTTGGCTGGATCAAACCGCCCACGGTTACTGCTTGCATGAGTGGCAACAGCACAACCCCTGGGTGGCCACCGCGACGAATCGCGGCGACAAGGCCCGCTTTTCACGGATGGCCAAGACCCACCCGGACCTCTATAAGTCTCTGTGTGAACAGGGTATTCGAGAAGTCAGCGCTGACGAGTTCGCGCGATTGAAAGCTGGTTGGCCTCTCAAGGGTCGTTCGACGGACGTTGGGGAATCGTTGAACCATCGTTCAACGTCCGTTGAACATCCGTTGAACGACCGTTCAACGAACGTTGAGGCGTCGTTAACTCCTTCTCCTTCTCCTTTTCCTTCTCCTTCTCCAATCGAACTCAAAGAGCAGGAGACGCGCGAACCAGCGCGCGTGGAGACCGGCTTGATTGCGTCCAGCGAGGAAGCGCCAGCCCTCGTGCCCGAGACCCCGCCCAGCGCGCCAACCACACCGACCAAGCCGGCCATAACGAACACACCGGCCATAACGAACACACCGGCCATAACGAACACACCGGCCATAACGAACACGCCGGCCACGCCGACCACGCCAATCACGTCCGAGTCGCCCGAAACGAATCGGCCGGAAGCCAACGGCGAACCCGACGCTGGAGCGGTTCATTCCGAAGGCGCGGCAGCGAAACGGAAACCGACGCGCGGTGGTGTCCCACCCACGATGCCCACCGCGCCCGACTGGTTGCCGGCGGAGCTATGGGAACGCTGGCGGGCGCACCGGCGCGCGCTCAAGAAACCGCTCTCCGCCGATGGTTCAACCCTCCTGTTCGCCCAACTGGCGAAAGCGAAAAGCTTCGGCCACGATCCGGTCGAGCTTCTGGAAACGGCTATCGTCAACGGCTGGCAAGGGTGCGTGTTTCCCGATAAGCACTACCAGCCGGCGGTCCGATCCGACCGGGACGGCGGCCCGCGCCATGGCGCCCGGCGGCCCTGGCCGACCCCGCCCACCGATCCGGCCGCGTACCGGCAAACCGCCGGGTTCGCCACCGAGCTGGAGGCCGCCTAATGGACGCGAAACGGCTCACCGACCTGTTGCATCCCACCGTCGAACCCTGCGTCCTGCATTGTCCAACCCACGGCGATTATCCGGGCGAGCTCCGCCGGTTTTTGAATCAGGAAATCAAGACCACCTGCCCACGCTGCGCCGCCGAACAAGCCGAGGCGGCGCAGCGGGACGCCGAGGCCCGCGCCGCCGAGGAGCACCGCCGCGCCCGGGCGCGACGCTATCGCGAGGCCGGCTTGCCGCTGCGGTTTTGGGAGCGGGATTTCGACAGTTACCGAACGCGAACGGCGGAGCAGCGCAAAGCGCTGGCGACCGTCCGCCGCTACGCCCAGCAGTTCGCCACCTTCGCCGAACGCGGCACCTGCCTGCTGCTGTGCGGGCGACCGGGCACGGGGAAAACCCACCTCGCGGTGACCCTGGCGAAAACCTTGCTGGACGAAGGCCATCAGGTCCGTTTCAGCGGTGTCCGGCCCCTGCTGCGGGAAATCCGCGAGACGTGGGGAAGCCGCGAGGAACGCGAAAGCGCAATGATCCACCGCCTGATCCACCTTGACCTGCTGATCCTGGACGAGGTCGGGATGCAGTTCGGGAGCGACGCCGAACGGTTGTTGTTGTTCGACGTGCTGAACGGTCGTTACGAGGAACTGAAACCGACCGTGCTGATCGGCAACCTCGCGGTGGACGCACTGCCGGACTATCTGGACATCCGCCTCCTGGATCGGTTGCGGGAGAATGGCGGGGTGGTGGTACCTTTCACCTGGTCCAGCGAACGGGGGTTGAAGGCGGTGGCTTGAAGGGTTCTGGTGAAGCCGTCGCCTTGCGTGTATTATTTGCTGTAATACACGCTGGAGATCATCGATGCGTACCGTCTCCATTCGACTGGACGAGGCCACCGATGCGCGGCTGCGCCAAATCCGTGCCCGGACCGGGCAATCGCAAACCGAGGTTATCAAAGCCGCCATCGCGGCTTTCGCCGAGCGCGAGGAACCCGCGCCCGCCCAAAGCGCCGCCGCGCTGGACTTGATCGGCTGTTTCGACAGCGGCGTGGGCGATCTCGGCCGGAACCACGCCCGGCATCTGCGCGCCCAGTTGGCGGCGAAACACCGTCGTGTCCAGGCTGCTGATTGATACCGGCCCCCTGGTGGCGTGGTTGGATCGCGGCGACCGGGATCACGCCCGCGTCGGCGCGTTTTTTGGCTGGATTTCGAGGTCGGTTACTGACGACGTGGCCGGTGCTGACCGAGGTGTGTCATCTGATTCCCGGCTACATCGTGCCCCGCTTCCTCCGCTGGGTGGAGGCAAGCGTGGAGTTGCACGAGCTGCCGACCGCCGCCGTCTCCGACCTCGCCGCGCGGATCGAGAAGTACCACGACTTGCCCATGGATTTGGCGGATGCCTCGTTGGTCTGGCTGGCCGACCAGATCGGGGTATTGGAGATACTGACGCTGGACGAACGTGATTTCGGCGTGTACCGGCTGGCGGGTGGCCAGCGGTTTCGCAACGTGTTGGCGGACGGTTAGGCATTCCGACCTGTTTCGGCGCGATCCCGGTGATGCGTGGGCGATTCAGGGGAGGCCATCCGGCGGTCGGCCAGCAACCGCCACCCACCACCGAGCGGGGTCCGACCCAACAGGTCCATCCGTAATCGTTCGACCCGGCGGCGGTCGGCGGCCGGCAAGGTGGAGGGCCAGACCGGTAACCAGCCCGGATCGACGTCCCGAAACCGTTGACCGCGCAGCCAGCGGGCTTTCTGGGCTTCCATGCCGTCACCTTCCTCGGTGATGGCCGCCCGCAACACCTGGCGGAACCGCTCCGGCCAGTCCGACCAGGGCGTGGCGGTCTTCAGTAAGTCGGCGACCCGCGCCGCGTCGCGGCTCTCGGCGGCCAGGGCGGCCTCGACAGTGGCGCGTTGGGCCGCTAAGGCGCTGGGTTCGAGCATGGGCGATCTTTCCTAAAAGCCTTGACAATCTGGAAACGGCGTGATCTGAATCATTCAACGCTCTCTTGGAGGAGTAATCGCGATGCCACTGGACGCCCTCGACCATTTGATTCTCGACCGTCGGCTGAACGCCGCCCTGGGCGCGGCGGCCAATACGCGGGAATTGCAACAAACCCTGGCTGAGCAGGCTGGAGCTCATCAAGGATACCGGGCAATTGTCCGCACTCTTTTGAATGCTTATGGGACCGGTGATTGGGTAACCATTGAAGCTATCCTTGGCAACCATAACACTCGAAATGGCATTTATCATTCGGCTTTCGACCCAACCTATAACAGCCTGAAACCGTTCTAATTGATCTAATCGGAATCTTTGACATCCCCCATCGGCTTCACCTTGGCCAGGGGTTTTTGGGACTTAATCTCCTTGCTGGCTTCCAAGGCGGTTCTCACCCCCGTGCGGTTGGCGGCGTCGATGGTGTGTTGCAAGGGCATGGTTTCCACCCCCTCCTCCGCGTGACCGCCCACCCAGCGCAAGGCGGCGTCCGGCAGCCGGTGAATCAGCGAGAACGACCGCAGGGTCAGATCGGTCGCCCACCCAAAGAAGACGATCAACAGGCCGGCCAGGATAATGGGGCCGGTCACGTTGCCACTCATCGCATTGACCGCGACGGTCAGGAAGGTGCCGGTCATGACGCTGAGCAGGGCGTAGCTGATCACGGTGGCCGCCAGCAGGCCGATCACCATCAGCGACGGCATCAGCAGCAGCGAGAACAGCATCATCCAGCCGGTCATCGCCTCGCCGGTGAGTCCACGGCCATTCTTGATGAACCACAGCGCCCACACCGGCGCGGCGATCAGGGCCTCGAACACACGAATGAGCCATTTCAAGCCCGTGATCGTCCAGATGATGAAAGGCACCAGGGGGATATAAATCGCCGCCATGAGGGCAAAACCCAGCAGGGCTAGCAACATCATCCCCAGGACCAGGCTCAGCATGGTGAAACCGCCACCGGTTTGACCACCGCCGGTCAGGGTGTCGGCCAAACCGCCCAGGGCGCTCGCCACGCGGCCCGCGCCGGATTTGGTCGCGATGTACTTGGCCGCGCCGATGGCGCCGGCGGCCGCGAGCGCGCCGAGGATCGTCGCCAGCAGGGCATGACCCAGCCAGGCGATGGCGAACAGCGGATGGGTTTTCCCCACCAGCGTCTGGAGGATCCACTCCAGGGTGGACCGCAACAGATGGTGCGAGACATCGTCGAGCACG
This sequence comes from Candidatus Competibacter phosphatis, assembly GCF_012939995.1. Classification (GTDB taxonomy): domain Bacteria; phylum Pseudomonadota; class Gammaproteobacteria; order Competibacterales; family Competibacteraceae; genus Competibacter; species Competibacter phosphatis. Next base: position 8,583 of record NZ_SPMZ01000076.1, read on the forward strand.
CTGTTTTCGGGATCGCCGCTGGAGCGGAGCACCCCCGCGCCGGTCTCGGTTTCGGCCTCCAGCACCACCGCCTCCAGCCGCTTGAACAAGTGGGCATAGGTTTCCACGTCCTCCTTGGGCAACTTCTCCCACACCCGGATCGGATACGGCTGGGGGACGTTGAGCGCGAGCTTGTTCATGTAATCGGTCAAGGCCATGAACCGGTAGAACCAACTCCCGGCGGTCATCCAGCCCTCGGCCTTGGCCTTCGCGGTGAACTCGGTAAACGCCCGCTGGCCGGTCAGGTCGATCACGCCCTTGATCAGGCTTTTCAGCCGCGTGGCGTAGTGTTCGGCGGCGACGTCCAACAGACTGAGGCAGCGCCCGCCGGCGAGCGGACCGGTGGCGACGGTCACGCACTCGCCCAGGTCGGCCTGACTGTCGAAGATGGCCTTCGCCAAGGGCTGCAGTTCCTTGCGCATCGCCAGCGCGGCGATCTCATGGGCGGCCAGCAGCTCCTGACCAAAGGCTTCCCGCGTGGCCTGGCCGTAGCCGACCAGTTCTTGTATCCACAGGGTGAAACGATCCAGCCAGTCGATGCCGGCCACGCTCTGGCGAAAGTCGATCCCCTCGGCCGGTTCGCGCACCGCGAACCCCCCGCAGACCGCCTCGCCCAAATCATCGCTCGACCAGCGCGCGGCGCGTTCGGTGACCGTTCCCACCGAGGTAGTCTCGGCCTGGAAGGTGACCCGGTACCGCGTCGGTCCCCGCGCGGGGATATCGTTCACGATCAGCTCGCACACGTTGGACGCCAGCATCGCCACGGCCAGTTGACGGGCCTGGGCCGGCGGCGGCTCGGTGTAGAGCGCGGCCTTGGAAAACTGATCGACCGCCTGGTCCCACACCGCATTGGCCAGGCTCACGCCGCCGAGGGTGATCCACAGCACCAACACCTGCGCCAGGGCCATGCCGTTGATCATCGGCACCAGCAGAACCACGCCACTCACGATCCGCAACGGCGTCCACACCGTCGAGCGCTCCGCGCCGAGGGCTTCCCCCTCGTGCGCGGTGTCCAGCACCGCCAGGACGGCCTTGACGAAGAGCAAGAGGCCCAGCACCAGCAACAGAAAGCCGTTGAGCAACTGGAACAAGTCGCCGAACGGGCCGTTGTCGGCGCCCGTCAGCGCATCGGCCAAGCGGATCTTGTCGATGGCGCTACCGAGCAGGCCGTTCAGCAGACGGACGCTGATGTCCGTCTCGGCCGGTCGCAGTTGCTCCGGCGCGAACGGTTGATCCTGGGCCAGCGCGAGATAGGGCAGACCGAGTGCCACGAAGCCGAGTAGCCGCCCCTTGCGGCGCCCCATCGATACCGTGGAGCAGCGATTCAGGAAACGATTCAGGAAACGATTCAGGAAGCTCAGGAAGCGATTCATAAGGCACCTGCTTGACGGTTACGGTGGCTCATCGGGTGGCAGCGGATTGGGCCACCACGCGGCGGGATGCCGCAGGAACGCGCGGGCGGGACCGGGAGCGCGGGTGCGAAGGCGCCAGCAGTGGTAGGCCGACCCCAGCGCGACACCGGCCAGGACGAACGCCAGGCCCAGACTGGTGAGCACGCTGGAAAAGTGCCCATGAACAAGGTGATCCCCCGCGATCAACCCACTACCGATCGCGCCGGCGAGAAAGACCCGTGCCGGGACGGCATGGGCTTGGTACTCCTGGCGGCATCGCGCGGCGGACCCCCAAGGGCGAGCCACCGCCGCGTCCCCCAGGGGCGACGAGGGATTCGAACCCGCGCGCGGCGCCATCCCGATCACCGCCTCCATCCCCAACCTCAGCCGCTTCCAGTCCCGCGGCGGGGCGTGGGATCGGCCCCACAAATCGCCCCATCGAGCGCGGACATAGCGCCCCACCCCACGGCGCAACGCCGCGCGGCGAGACGGGACGGGGGCCGGTGGTGGGACCTCGGGACGGGAGGGGGGCAAGACCGTCGGCATGGGGCGCTCCTCTATCGCATTCGTATATTGTGTTATATTATTTTATATTAAACTAGAGGAGGAAACACATGGCGGGGCGAAATGCGTATTCCGGGCGTCGGGTGGGGATGCTGATGGCGAGTCTCGCGCTCGGTCTCGCCTCGCCGGCGGTTCACGCCCTCTGCGACGCGTGCGTGGTCGCGGCCATCCGCGAGCACAAATTCGAAATGATGTCGCAATTCAAACAATTAAAGGAAGAGATTGCGTCGGGGCTCAAGACCGTGCGGCAGTCCATCGCCCAAGTGGAAAAGGATTCCTTGCGGGCGCAAGCGGATATCGGCCACCGCCTGCCGGCACGAGGCTGCGAGACGGCGACCGCCGGAGCGGCGGCCGGGCCGGCTCGGGATCGCGCCGAGTCCTATCACCGGGCGTTCAACCACCTCCGGCGCGCGGAACGGACCGGCGCGGCGGCCAGCGCCGCGATGGTCAAGGCCCAGGTGGCGTCCTACTGCAATGCGGAAGATGTCGGCTCGCACGGCTGCACGCAAGCCAGCTCGCGACCCGACGCCCCGTTTCAAACCGAGACCCTGCTGTCCGGATCGGGCTTGGGCGATCACGCCGAGGCCACCCAACCCGGCACCTTTCTGCCGGAAGTGCTCTCCTTCGACGACGAGCGGATCACCGATGCCCGGCGGTTCATCGACAACGCGGTCGATCCCTATCCCCTCGACGATTTGCCCCAGGCCCTGCGGGAAACCCCGCAGGGCCAGACCTACTGGATCCGCCGCAAATTGTACGAGGGGCGGCTGGCGGCGGCCCGCTACAGCCTGAATCACGCCCTGGCCTGGCGGATGCCGGCGGCGGCGCTGAAAGGTTGGCTGCTCCAAATCTGGCCAGAGTCCAAGGCCACGGACCACCGCGACGCACTGATCGCGGCGCTGCCGGAGCACATCTCGTACCTGGAGATGCTGAAAACGCTGGTGGACAGCCGCTTTGCCCAGCCGACCTGGTATGCGGGCATCGCCGGCAACAACGAAGCGGCCAATTTGCGCGAACTGGCCACCATGCAAGCCCTGGCGTTGCATTTTCAATACCTGCAACTGCGCCAGGGCGAGCGCATCGAGTACCTGCTGGCGCGGGCCACCCTCAGCGACGTCCAGCCGGCACGGCACGCCCTGCAAGAGGAACGCGCCGCCGCCATCAATCTGGTGAAAGCCCACACGACGAGCACCACCGGCACGGTCGACCCCGGCACGACCGCCGGCGGTACCACCGACCCCGGCACGGCCGACCCTACTCCAGAAGGAACGCCCCCGTGAACGCCACCGTCCTCATCCCCGAACAATTCGGTCCCTATCTTCAGCAACAGCCCGCCCCCCCCGAATCCGCGCCTGGCGGACTTGCGCCAGTCATCCCACGGGTCCGAGGGGATACGACCCGCCGACGCGCTGAGCGCCGACGCGCTCGGCGTCACCGAACACGACCCGCGCCAGGCGGTTCGTCAATCCCTGAAGATCCTCCTGGCGGGTCACAAACTGCACGCGGGCCTGGTCGTGGCGGCCCTGAACCGGCCGGTCGGCGAGGCGGAGCCCTCCCCACCGCCACCGGCCGCCGTGGCGGCGTGGGTCGAGCGGACCGCCGCCTGGATCGCCGCGACGACCGAGGCCCTGGCCCAGCGCTGGGGGTCGCCCGCCTCCGGTGGCGCGGTGGCGGAACCGCTGGTGTTGTCGGACTATCACCGCTACGACCTCGCTCGCACCTTGGTCGAGGTCCTGGAGCGCCATCCCGGCACCGCCGAGCAGGTGACGGCGGCACAAATGGCTGCGTATCTCGCCGCCGCCGAATCGGGTTTGCCCCAAGAACCGCCCGCGCCCGCCTGGATCTCGGCGGCGCGGAAATGGATCGATCGCTGGCCTGGTCGCGCGCTTTGGCGCGGATTCTGGAAACGGCGGTGGACACCCCGTTCAATCGGCCGCTGGAGACGGTATTGACCGACGCGCGCGCGGCGCTGACCGAGGCGGTGCCGCGCGCGCTCCACTCCGTCCGGGACGCGCTGGCCTTGCCGGAGGACGCCCAGCGGGTGGTGGAACAGCACCTGCTTCAAACCACCAGCCGCCTCTACGCGGCGACCCTGCGCCATGTTCATCAGGAGTCCACGCGGATGATCGAACGCTATCAGGCGCTCCAGGAAGCCGGCGACCTCGCGGGGGCGGACGAACTGGCCCACGCCTATCAAGACCAGCGGCTCGGCTACGCGGGGGTTGCGCATCATTTCCAAACCCTGTGGGCGGTCCACGCCGCCCAACAGGACGCCGCGCTCGTCGCGCTGACCGTCGAGCCGTCGCCCAATTCCCCGTCACCGCTGCAACCGCCCACCGATCCATCCGCCGAGGCTCCCGCCGATCCTGTGGGTCGGCGACCCGACGTGGCCGTTCGCGCCACGGTGCCGGCCGGTTGATCCGTTTTTCAAATTAACTTTGCAATGTATTTATATATGAATAGCACAACTAATCCCGATAACCTGCAACACCTCACAGCGGCCCTGCTCGCGCCCCTGCTCAGCTTGATCACCGCTCTTGACGAGGCCGATCTTCATCACGAGGACCTCCCGCTGGCGATGCCGGGACTGCTGAAGTCCTTCCTCGACCCCGAGGTGCAAGCCGCGCTGCCGGCGGGGCTCCGCGCGGTGGCGGATGTTTATCTGGAGGGCCTGCCCGGTTATCGGGACGGCGATCTCCGCCGAGCCGCTCTCCAGCATGAACTGCGCTTGGCGCTGTGGGATGGAGAGGCATGCCCCATCGAGGACACGGATATCGAGGCGATGGGGTGGGAGGAACAAGACGATGGCTAACACCCGCTTCGATCTTCACCACGCGGTCCTGGACGCGATGGCGGCGGCGGGCTGTGCGCCCATGAAGCCCGAGGCGATTGTCTTCGATGGGCGCTTGCACCGCTACGACGTGGCGGGGGACCGGCGAGGCCGCCAGAACGGCTGGTTCGTGCTGCATGACACAATCATTCCTTTCGGTGCGTTCGGTTCCTGGAAAACCGGGGTCACCCAAGGATGGAGCGGCGGTGATGTCGAGGCGCTACCCCCCGAGCAGCGCGAGCGGCAACGGCGGCAAATGGCCGAGATCGCGGCCCAACGCGCGGCGGAAGAACGAAGGCGCCAAGCCCAGGCACGGGAACGGGCGGAACGCCTGTGGGCGCGAGCCAACCCCACCGTTTCGGATCGGCATCCTTATCTGCGCAACAAGCAGGTTCCCGCCCTGGGCCTGCGTCAACTGCGCGAGCTATTGCTGGTCCCGGTGCATGATGGCGACGGCACGCTGCGGTCGCTGGAGTTCCTGAATCCCGAGGGGGGCAAGAAGTTTTTGAAGGGGGGCGCCGTTACGGAGGGTCGCCATTGGCTGGGTGACCCGCGTGGCGCCCGGACCCTGCTGATTTGCGAGGGCTACGCCACCGGCGCCAGCCTTCACCAGGCGTGTGGATTGCCGGTGGCGGTGGCGTTCAGTCGCGGCAATGTGTTTCCGGTCGCGAAGGACCTCCATCACCGGTTCCCCGGCGTGGCGTTGGTGATCGCCGGCGACGACGACCGTTATACGCCGGGCAATCCCGGCCGACGCGACGCCGAGGAAGCCGCGCGGTGGGTGGCGGGCACGGCGATCTTCCCGGATTTCACCGGCCTGGAAACCGCCCGCCAGCCGACCGATTTCAACGATGTCCACCTCCTGGGTGGGCTGGACCACTTGAAGCGCCAGCTCGAAACCCTGCTCGCGGCCGTCCCGCTGGCCGAGGTCCCACGCGCGGAACCGTCCACCCGACCCGCCGACCTTGGACGGCGGGCCGAGGCGCGCGCCGTCCCTGTTCTGGAGATGGCCGCGCCCCGGCGGCGCCAGAAACCGCGCGGCGACGGCGGACGGCCGAATCCGTACCAGGAAGTGACCGACCGGATCATCGAGATGATCGAGACCGGTACCGCGCCCTGGCAACGGCCCTGGGACCGGCCGCGCCATCTTGGCGTTCCGGCGTTTCCAGTCAACGCCGCGACCGGGAACGCCTATCGCGGCATCAACGTCCTGCTGCTGGGTGGCGATCCGCGCCTGGCCGACGATCCGCGCTGGTGCGGCTACCAACAGGCCCAGGCGCGCGGCTGGCACGTCCAAGCCGGCGCTCGGGGCACCCCGATCTATTTTTTCAAGCGGATTGAAGTGGCTGATGGGTCCGAGGCGGACGAGGAATTGCGGGTCGATGCGGACGACTCGTCCTTACGGCGGACGATTCCGTTGTTGTGCCGACACACGGTATTCCATGCCTCTCAAATCGAGGGCATCCCGTCCCTGGAGGCCGTGTACGGGTCGATGGCGGGGTTGCTCGATCACGTCTGGGACACGGAGGAGCGGCTGGAGCGCCTGTTGCGGGGCAGCGGCGCGCGCTTCGTCCATGCCGGCACCCGCGCCTATTATGATCCCCTGGAGGACACCATCACGTTGCCGCCGCGCGCGCGGTTTCGGGACGCCGCCGCCTTCTTCGGCGTGGCTTTCCACGAGCTGGGTCATTGGACCGGCCATGCAACCCGCCTGAACCGGCCGCTCACCGGGCAGCGGGATTCGCCGGCGTATGCCCGCGAGGAGCTGCGGGCGGAATTGGCGAGCGCCTTCCTCGGCGCGGAACTCGGCATCGCCCACGATCTGGAACCCCACGCGGCTTACCTCGATGGCTATTTGGAGTTGTTGCGGAACGACAACCGGGAAATCTTCCGCGCGGCGCGGGACGCCCAGGGCATCGCCGAGTTGATCCTGGATCGGCATCCCACCTGGCGGCTCCAGGATGGGGTTTGCGTGGCCCGGACCGAGCCGGTGCCCGACGACGAAGCGGACGCCCACCGCCACCCGGTCATCGCGGCGCCGACCGCGACCGACACCCCGACGGCACCCTCCCTTGCGGCGCCTTACCGGTGGGCCTTCGCCGCCGTCCGCGACAGTGATGCGATCCCAGCGGACAGTCCGCTCGGTCGGCTCTCCCGTCGCGTCGATGACGCGCTGCCGCTGTCCGCCCCACTCCGCGCCGCCGCTGTCCCGGTCCTCGCCCCCACATCCGCACCCTCGCGCCGGCCCGACGAGCCGTCGATGGGCGCGGGTCCTCGACCTTGATGAGGTGTGCGTCATGCTCTCCCGCCGCCATCTTCTGCAAACCGCCGCTGGTCTGTTGTTCGGAAGCGGTCTTCCGCTGGGCATGGATCGCGCTGGCGTGGCCGCTGGCGCCACCCTTCCACCCGGTGACCCGGCGTCGGCCTCGTTCCCCGACCGGACCCTGTGGCTGCATCGGGTGCAAACCCAGGAAGAGGGTCAAATCCTCTACTTCCAGGACCAGACCCTGATCCCGGATGGCTATTCCCTGCTGTGCTACCTGCTGCGGGACGTCCGCGCCGAACAGGTCGCCCGCATGGATGTGAAGCTCATCCACCTGCTGTTTGGGATGCAAGCCTGGATGCGGTCTTGCGGTATCCGCCAGCCGCTGCGGATCAACAGCGGCTATCGGACGCTGGACACGAACGCGAATACCGAAGGGGCGGCGGTCCATTCCCGGCATCTCAACGGTCAGGCGGTGGACTTCACCGTGGCGGGGATTCCGAGTCCGGTCTTGGCGAAGCTGGCCTTGAAATTCAACGGTGGCGGCGTGGGTGTGTATCCGACCTTCGTCCACGTCGATACTGGACCGGTGCGGATGTGGCGGGGGTGACCCATCCGATGTTTTTCAAATGGGTATCGGAGCGGGATCGTTTATCCACCGGAACGGCGGATGACTCGCCGGCCGACGTGGACGGATTTCAACGTCGTGTAACAAGCTTACCGTAAGCGAACGGTTTAAGTTGTTCGCCTACGTTCTTTCCGACGCCGACTCTGTCCTGAAACGCACCAGGAAATCCGCCAAAAAATCGATGAAGGTGCGGATGCGCGTTGACATTCGGCGCTGTTGCGGATAGACCGCGTACACATCGGCGTCGGGCGTCTGATAGTCAGGCAATACTTGCACCAATTGACCGCTGCGCAGATAGCGCTCAATGTCCCACTCGGCCCGCATCAAGATGCCGTGACCGTCGAGCGTCCACCGCACCGCGATCTCGCCGTCGTTGGTGGTCAGGTTGCCTCTGACCTTGACGGTTTCCGACCGCTCCTTGCCCCCTTCGCCCCCGATGAGCCGCCACACGCCGTAAGGATCGTCGCCTTGCCGGATGCTGATGCAATTGTGGCGCGTCAAGTCCCGCGGTGCTATCGGTGCGCCGCGCGCCACTAGGTAGTCGGGCGCGGCGCACAGCAGCCGCCGGTTCGACAGCAACCGCCGAGCGATCACCCGCGCGTCCGGCGGTTCGCCGAAATGGATGCACACGTCGTACTGGTCGTCGGCCAGCGGCGGTGGGCTGACCGACAGCGTCAACTGCGCGTCCACTTCCGGGTAGCGCCGCACGTAGCGCGAGAGGGCGGGCGCGACGTGCAGTCGGCCAAAGCCCAGCGTGGCATTCACCCGTAGCAAGCCCTTAGGGGCGCTCTTCGACTTCGCCAATAGCTGATCGAGGTCGTCGATCTCGCGCAGGATGCGCCGTGCGTGCTCCAACACCACTTCCCCTTCCGGCGTCAGGCTCAGGCGGCGGGTGGTGCGGTTGATCAAGGCGACTTCGGCCCGTGCCTCCATCTGCGCCAGCCGTTTGCTGGCGGCGGCCGTGGTGATGCCTAACTCGCGGGCCGCCGCGCTCAAACTGCCGCGACCGATCAGGGCGACAAAAAAAGCTAATTCTCCGGGTTGGATGGCAGCACTCACGACATGGCCATTGTTAACTTCAAGTTAAGGATAGATTGAGTTTAGGCGCGATTTTGCCGTTTATCCGGGACCTACACTACCCCTGCCTTATCCCCCAACCTCCAAAGGAGAGAGATGATGAAAACGTATCGCATCGCCACGATCCCCGGTGACGGCATTGGCAAGGAAGTGGTGCCGGCAGGCCGCAAGGTACTGGAAACCCTGGCTGCTTCCAGTTCTACCTTCCGTTTCGAATTCGAGGATTTTGACTGGGGCGGCGACTATTATCGCCAGCACGGGGTGATGATGCCCGACAATGGCCTCGACGCTCTACGCGACAAGGACGCGATCCTGTTCGGGTCAGCCGGCGATCCCGACATCCCCGACCATATCACGCTGTGGGGCCTGCGGCTGAAAATTTGTCAGGGCCTCGATCAATACGCCAACGTTCGCCCGACCCGCATCTTGCCCGGCATTGACGCCCCGCTGAAGCGCTGCAAGCCGGAAGATTTGAACTGGGTGATCGTCCGCGAAAATTCCGAAGGCGAATACTCGGGCGTCGGCGGACGCGTCCATCAGGGCCATCCCATCGAAGCAGCCACCGACGTGTCGATGATGACCCGCGCTGGCGTCGAGCGCATCCTGCGCTTCGCCTTTAAGCTGGCGCAATCCCGCCCCCGCAAGCAGTTGACCGTCGTCACCAAGAGCAACGCCCAGCGCCACGCGATGGTGATGTGGGACCAGATCACCGGCGAGGTGGCCCCCGAGTTTCCCGACGTGAAGTGGGATAAGGAGCTGGTCGATGCGATGACCGCGCGCATGGTCAACAAGCCGGCCTCGCTAGACACTATCGTCGCCACCAACCTGCACGCCGATATCCTGTCCGACCTGGCCGCCGCGCTGGCCGGCAGCCTCGGCATCGCGCCCACCGGCAACATCGACCCGGAACGCCGTTACCCGTCAATGTTCGAGCCGATTCACGGCTCAGCCTTCGACATCATGGGCAAGGGGCTGGCCAACCCGGTCGGCACCTTCTGGTCGGTGGTGATGCTGCTGGAGCATCTGGGCGAAGCCGAAGCCGCCAAGCGGGTGATGGTCGCTATCGAAAGCGTCACCGCCAATCCGGCGCTGCACACCGGCGACCTCGGCGGCAAGGCCACCACGGCCCAGGTCACCCAGGCAGTGTGTCAGTTCCTCATCGGGGCATAAACCCTGACCGCTACCACAGGCACATTTCACGCCGGGCTGGGCCAAAACACATCGATAAGAAGAAGACCTACAGCGCTACTTCGACCGTGGCGTTGCGGTCTTCCCTGACCGCCGACAACCGTTGTCGGCGGTCAATACGCACGTTAGGAGGAGATTGCAATGAGTCCGATGGCCATTACGTTGCTGTTGCTGCTGTTTGCAACCGTCATGTTTGTTTGGGAAAAGATTCCGCTCGCGCTCACGTCGGTAATCGTGTGCCTAGCACTTGTATTGACCGGCGTACTGGATGCAAAGGTCGCATTCAATGGCTTTATCAACACCAATGTCATTCTGTTCGTGGCGATGTTCGTTGTCGGTGGCGCGCTGTTCGAAACGGGGATGGCCAACAAGATCGGTGGTCTTGTGACCCGCTTTGCCAAGACGGAACGCCAGCTCATCGTGGCCATCATGGTGATCGTAGGGCTACTTTCCGGGGTGCTTTCCAATACGGGGACCGCCGCCGTTCTCATCCCGGTTGTGATCGGCATCGCGGCGAAATCAGGCTTTGCACGGTCCAGGCTTCTGATGCCGCTGGTCTTTGCGGCGGCAATGGGCGGCAATCTGAGCCTGATTGGGGCACCCGGCAATTTGATTGCGCAAAGCGCGCTGCAGAAGATCGGAGAGGGGTTCAACTTCTTCGAGTACGGGAAGATCGGACTGCCCATGCTCCTGTGTGGCATCGCGTACTTCGCGTTCTTCGGGCACCGCCTCCTTCCGAGTGGCGACAAGACGGCAGATCCCTACGACTCATCCCATGGAACGAATGTGGACTACGCCGCCGTCCCGAAATGGAAGCAATACCTGTCGCTTGGAATTCTTCTCTTGACCATAGTGGGAATGATTTTCGAGCGCGGCATCGGTATCCCGCTGCACATCATTGGTTCGGTCGGCGCGGTTCTTATTGTCCTGACCGGGGTGCTGACCGAAAAGCAGGCGTATAAGGCGATCGACTCCCAGACCATTTTCATCTTCGGAGGGACGCTGTCACTCGCCACGGCTCTCGAAACCACAGGAGCAGGCGCCGCCGTCGCCACAACCATCATGGGCCTGCTCGGCGATACCCCATCACCTGCTCTGCTCCTGATCGTGATCTTCGCGATTGCTTGCGCGCTCACGAACTTCATGTCCAACACGGCAACCACCGCGCTACTCGTACCCATCGGCATCTCGATCGCCACCAGCATCGGCGCCGATCCAAGGGCGGTCATGATGGCCATCGTCATCGGGGGCTCCTGCGCGTACGCAACGCCTATCGGCATGCCGGCCAATACGATGGTGCTCGCGGCGGGTGGTTACCGATTCATGGACTATGTCCGAGCCGGTCTCCCCCTGATCATGGTGTCAGGCGCCGTCAGTATTTCCCTGCTTCTCTTGTTCTACCCGTTCTTCCCGAGCTGATCGACAGGCAGATTCACTTGACCACCCCAGCCCCAGAAATGGGGCTCCTTCACCGCATCGCCCATTCACCCCCAGGAGAACGGTATGTTTGAAGAGCGAAAACTCACGGGGTTTACACCACCCATGTCTAAATCTTTCCCCGCTTCTTCCGAAGTTCATATCCTGCGCGACCCGGTCAGAGCGATCTTCATGGCGGGAGTCGAGGCGGCCGATCCCCGCAAGACGGCGGCGCGCGTGCCGCGGGTACAGGACCGGCGCCTGGAGATTCCGCTGGAGCCCGGCTCTGAAACCTTGCCGGTGCACTCCGAGTCCTGGCGACGTATCCCCTCGGGTGGCCATCGGTAAGGCAGCTTGCGCCGCCCACGATGGTGCGGATTGGGATCATTCGGCGCTGGTATTGGCGCTGAAAATCATGGCCAACCACGAGATCGGTAATAAATCAGGCATCGGGCGCTGGCTTTCGCCCTGCCATCACCAGTTCACCTTAGAGAAATTGCGGCCCCCGCTGGAGGATGATTTCATGAACGTACCGAGTAACCTCGATCCCAAGGTGTTGTTGCGAGCGATGTTCGAAGCCGCCATCGCGGCGGCGCAACCGGCACGCTGCGTCCCGCCCTACCTGCCGCAACCGCCCCAGGGTCGCCTGGTGGTGATTGGCGCCGGCAAAGCGTCGGCGGCGATGGCCCGGGCGGTGGAACAGCACTGGCCGGGCGAGCTGTCCGGACTGGTCGTCACCCGTTACGGCTACGCCGTGCCCTGCCAGCGCATCGAGATCGTGGAGGCCGCGCATCCGGTGCCGGACGCCGCCGGGGAGACCGCCGCCCGGCGGATGCTGGAACGGGTGAGCGGCTTGAGTCCAGACGATGTGGTGCTGTGCCTGATCTCCGGCGGCGGTTCGGCCCTATTGCCGCTGCCGGGGGAAGGGCTGACCTTGGCGGATAAGCAGGCGGTGAATCGAGCGCTGCTCCACAGCGGCGCGACGATCTCGGAAATGAACTGCGTGCGCCGCCATCTATCGGCGATCAAGGGCGGCCGGCTGGCGACGGCCTGTCATCCCGCCCGCGTCATCAGCCTGCTGATCTCCGACGTGCCGGGCGACAACCCGATGGATATCGCTTCCGGACCGACGGTCGCTGATCCGACCACTTGCGCCGACGCGCTGGCCATCGCCGGCCGCCATGGCATCAAGCTGCCGGCGGCGGCGCGGCACTTACTCGAAAGCGGTGCGGGTGAAACCATCAAGCCGAGCGATCCCCGGCTGGCCCATAGCGAAATCCATCTGGTCGCCACCCCGCAACTGGCACTGGAAGCCGCCGCCGCCGTGGCGAAACCGACGGGCATCCCCGTTCATATTCTGGGTGACAGCCTGGAAGGCGAAGCCCGTGACGTGGGTACGGTGATGGCGGGCATCGCTCGGCAAGTGGCGTTGCGTGGCCAGCCGTTCGCGGCGCCCTGCGTGCTGCTCTCCGGAGGTGAGACCACCGTGACGGTGCGCGGCCAAGGGCGCGGCGGACGCAATGTCGAGTTCTTGCTGGCGCTCGGCATCGCCTTGGACGGCCATCCCGGCATTCACGCCCTGGCCGGCGACACCGACGGCGTGGACGGCCAAGAGGACATCGCCGGGGCTTACCTCGCGCCGGACACCCTGGCGCGCGCCTGGAGTCTGGGCATCAAACCCCGCGACAGCTTGGCCGACAACGACGGTCACGGTTTCTTCCAAGCCTTGGGTGATTCGGTGATCACCGGCCCGACCCTGACCAACGTCAACGACTTTCGGGCGATCCTGGTGGCCGAAGCCGCTAGGCCCGGTGCATCCGCGCCACCCTCGACCGGCGATTCGGCCCCACCAGTTCCGATTGCGGCCGATCCCCATTGCGGTGCGGAGTGAGCGATGAACGACGCCACAAAATTTCCATCGACCCCCATCGAACGGTGCCCCCACTGCGCGCGAGGCGTGACCCGATACGGGTTCACCACCGGTGACGGTGTGGTCATCGTCACCCACCACTGCGCGGAGCACGGCGACGTGATTCCCGCGCGCCATCGGGTCACGCGGTGTGATCCACCGGACCCGGCGCGAGAAACAGATGTCCGGCCAACCGCTTGCCACTTATTCGATCAGGAGAGCCAACCCTCATGTCCGCCCATCAGCACGCCCCCACAGCCGAACCCTTCTACATCAAAATTCATCCCGAGGACAACGTGGCGATCATCGCCAATACCAACGGTCTGCCCGCCGGCACCCGTTTTCCCTGCGGCTTGGTCCTGACCGAGCCCGTGCCGCAGGGCCACAAGGTGGCACTGGTCGATATCGCCGCCGGTCAACCAAGCCTGGATGCGATCCTGCGGTATCCGCCAGCCGCTGCGGATCAACAGCGGCTATCGGACGCTGGACACGAACGCGAACACCGAAGGGGCGGCGGTCCATTCCCGGCATCTCAGCGGTCAGGCGGTGGACTTCACCGTGGCGGGGATTCCGAGTCCGGTCTTGGCGAAGCTGGCCTTGAAATTCAACGGTGGCGGCGTGGGTGTGTATCCGACCTTCGTCCACGTCGATACTGGACCGGTGCGGATGTGGCGGGGATAAACCCACCTGTTTTCACCCTGATAACCGATTGTTCCGCCACCGCCGCGTTTGCTAGTAACACTTCGGCTTCGGAACCCCGCCCACTCCATCGATGAAGGAACTCGACCTCGCCCGATTGAAAACCGGACTGGCGGAACAACTTGGAATGCCGGTGACAGTCAATTGCGACGGGGACGACCGGGGCCGCTTGGTGGTCGAGTTCACCAACCTGGAAATCCTGGAGGGGGTGCTGGAGCGGATAGGGGTTCGGCCCTGATCAGTCGAATAAATCACGCACCACCCACCGGCTGTATCCAACATGTTGCCGCAGGGATGGCGTCATTCCACTCGATAAAACCGAGGCTATCGCTAGGATGATTGTAGCGCGCTTGTAGCGTTCAACTACCAAGTCGTGGAAGGTCTTGTCTTAAGGGCACTGGGCTTAAACCACTGGATTGACCCTAGTGTCGAGTCGTTGGGTGAGTTCTACTGGGGTGATGAAAACGCTGACGATGCTGGTTTGCCCGGTCTGTGGTTCCCGTGACACCACCGGCCACGGTCGCTATGAGACGGTTCACAACGGAACCCGAAGCCTCCACGCCTGTACGAGCTGTGGAGAGGTCTTTTCGGAGACGACGGGCACCCCGATGCAGGGCATCAAGACGCCGATCAGCAAGGTGGCGGCGGCACTGCGGTTGCGCGGAGAAGGGCTGGGACTGCGCGCGACGGCCCGGATTCTGGGTACCCACAAGAATACCCTCGCCGAGTGGGAACGCCGTTTTGCTGGGATGAAACCCACCTTGATGCTCTACGGGTTGTGCCATGTCTTCATCCAATTGACGTTTGAAGGGGATGAGATTTACACAGTGGTCGGCCAACGGGTTCACCCATCGGACTCGACCGGCTGGACGGCCATCATCCTGGAACGGGCCAGCCGGTTTTTGGTGGAGCAGCAGTGCGGTCGCAAAGACGCCATCTTGTTTAAAAAGGTCATGCGCTCGGTGGCCATGTACATGAAGCGGACCCAGGACACCACCTTTCTCTCCGATGGGGAGCGCCGCTATGGCAACGCCTTGTTCGAACTCTGTGCCCAGACGGTGCGGACCGGGAAGCGGGGCCGTCCCCGCAAGACGTTGCCAAAAGGCTGTCGGGTACGCCTCAAAAACAAAGGCAGTCAACGGCATCGGCGCGGTCCCAAGCGCCCGAAATATCAAGCCCCCCAACCCGAACATCCCCGACACCCCGCGCGATATTCCCAAGGCGCTCATCCACGCCAATCATCTGGAAGGCCACAACGCGGCCTTACGGCGGCGCAACAGTGCCTTTCGGCGCAGAACCAACACCTATGCCAAGAACGCCGACGCGCTGCAACGCACTCTGGACGTGCATCTGTTGCAACACAACTTCATCCGTCCACACTGGACCACCGGCGAGGTACCGGCCGTGCGATTGGGCATCATGGCGACCCCTTTGCGCCTTGAAGCGATCCTAATGATGCCAAAGGCTGCATGATACCCAAGCGACAGTAGGTCAGTCCTTCTCTTCCCTTCCCACCTTATCCAGAGATGCGGCTTACAACAGTGGTTTGAGCCCAGTGCCGTCTTAAGCAGCCACAGGGATTATAGAGCACAATCGTCAGTGAAAAAATCGGCAGGCTCTCCAAACACTTTAGCGATCAAAATCGGTGGGTTCAGATTGACGGAGTGGATTGATGTCAAAACGAGTATCGGACGTCCGATACTCGTTTTACATTTGCTAGGAGGCGCCGTGTTCCTCCGGGGGACGCAAACGGGAAAGATGCTCTCGGAGTGCCTCGCTGAGTTCGACGAGAGCCTGGTAATGCTCGTCGTCGATCACCTCAATGCGCTGTATCTTCCGTAAAAATGCCCGACCGGACCCCACAGCTTTTTCCTGGACAGGCGCACTCGGGTTCGCGGTCGTCTTCGCCCGGCGGGTCTCGCGAACCGTCCATTGGCCACGCTTCATAGATTCCCAGAATATTCGTTGTTGGTCGGCATCCTTAATACGAGTAAGTTCGATGAGAGCGGATTTGGACACCACACGACTATCGGACGTCCGATAGTCTTCCTTGATAAGAAGAGGCAGGCTATTGAGTTGCAAGGTCTCGCTCACGGTGTTCTGCGCTTTCCCAATCACCTTCCCCAATTCCTCTTGGGTGTAGTGGTAGCGCGCCATCATTCGTTCAAGGGCTTCGGCTTCCTCCAGTGGGTTCAGGTCTTCGCGCTGGATGTTTTCGATGAGGGAAATTTCATCGGGGTTGCCCTGGGTAATGATGGCGGGGATGGTAGTCTTTTCTAGAAGTTGATGCGCCCGAAACCGCCGCTCTCCGGCAACAAGGAGGTATCCCCCTTCGCTCGCGTCGCGCTTCTTCAAGGTGATCGGCTGGATCAAGCCTTGGCGTTCGATAGAATGAGCGAGTTCACGCAATTTCTCCTCGTCGAACGTTTTCCGAGGCTGGTCCGGATTGGGGTGAATCTCGCTCAAATTCACTTCCACGATTTTCGGCAAATCGGGCGAGGTACCAAAGAAGAAATCTTTTTTCGATTTGGGCGGATTCATGGAAGTGTGTTTTATGACTAATAAAGTTTGGAAGGACTATAGCTCTCCTCAATGAGTTGTGGTCGACTCAGGAGCGGAAATCCCCCCCTGACCCCCCTTTTTCAAAGAGAGGCACCGCGCCAGCGGCAAGGGGGATTTAGCTCGGCGATCCACGCTTCCACGACTCAAGGAGGGTTGCTATAAAAGGTTTCGATTAAGGCATCAGCGACGGTGTAATACACCTGCACGCCGGGGGTTGTAGGCGCGATTTCGAGGGTGGGTTTACCTTCCATGCTCGCCTTGTCGTAGGCGGTACTTCGGTTAATTGGTTCGAATATGCGAACCCGGCGTGATTTGAGTCCCGCCCGGACCCGTTCCAAGGTTTCGTTGTCGTGCAAGTTACGCGGGTTGTACTGTGTCGGCAGTACGCCGAAAATCTGCAAGGTCGGGTTCAGGCGCTGCTGGAGCTTCTCGATGGTCTGGAACAGCCGTTCCACGCCCCGAAACGAGAGGTGGTCAGTCTTAACCGGCACCAAAACCGCATCGGCCGCCGTCATGGCATTAACGGTCAACAGTCCCAAGGATGGCGTGCAGTCAATGAGCACAAAATCGTAGCAGTCTCGGATTTCCCGTAATTTGTCCCGTAATACCGTCGGGGCAGATAGAAGCACGTTGGTGATGAGTTCTGGCTCGGCGTCAGCCAGCGCGATGCTGGATGGTACGAGAGCTGGGTTTTTACCCAACACTAGCGCTTCGAGTGGCGTCTCGCCCAAAAGAGAGAAATACAGAGTTTTCTCCTGTTCTTCCAGGACGTTCGGGTCATAATCGAAGTACATGGTGAGACTGGCTTGCGGGTCGGCGTCCACCGCCAGCACACGCTTCCCCCCGGTTCGCCAGCGCGTAGGCCAAATTGATGGTGGAAGTAGTTTTGCCCACGCCCCCTTTCTGGTTAGCAATCGCAATTACGGTGCTCATAGGTGTTTTGCTATTGGATCAGATAGTCCACTGCTCCGGGCTCCTTACCACAAAAAAGATAGTTCCCGGCTGCATATAGGTACGGTTTTCCTTCACGGTCAGGTGACCGGGTAGGATACCTGGGTCTCCTCGACCACTTGGTTTATTGGGTGGTCAAAGCTTGTCCCCTCCTTTTTGCTTTTGGAGTCGGTAGTTCCGGTATACCCGGAACATCTCGCGGAACAGCTCACTCTTAGTACGCTGCTCTTCTTCAGCCATGCGCTCGAACTCATCGGCCATCGTCGGTGGGATGGAAAAACCTACCATCCGTGTCATGCGTGTCACGGATATACCTCGTTTGAGTTTAAAAATGTTTCAAGAAAGATAATCTTTATTATTGTAAGAGGTGGATAAGCTTTTTTGACATCCTCCTCGGCCTGAATGGCGGAGATTCTTACGGCGCTCAGGCGTGCCTCAATGCCGCGCCTGAGTCGCTTCGGTGGGTTCCTACTGCTAGCGGCATTACCGCATCGCTCACTTTACAGGTTAACCGGGCGTGTCTTGCCCTTAACACAGCTAAGGTGTTGTGAAACGCTTGGAATTTTACCAGAAGCGAGTATGACTGGGTTCGCGTTTGACCACTTTAATCGGACAGGAGGTACAACGGCCTGGATAGACTGTCTACAAGCCATGTGGTTTACAACCACTTTTGGAAGTAGCTGCAACGAGTTTCTGGAAATGGCTGCGTGTTTCACACCCGTCGTAACCAGATCTGTGGAAAGTTGCAACGGCTGTTGGAGGTAACCACATAAATTTCACGCCTCCCCCCGAAGACCGTGTCATGTGACACGATCTTCGGGTCATGTGAATCATTTCTCGTGTCATCTCCAGAAGTGGCTGCGACTTTTCACAGAAGGCGTTGCGACTGGCGTAAGATGGATAACTATCTCCAGAAGGCGTTGCGACTTTTCACAGAAGGCGTTGCGACTGGCGGGGAACGCGACCCCCTCATTGCGCCCTGCCCAGCTCGATGAACCCGAATCCAGCCACGTTGCCAGACCCGAAGGGTCGCGAGGTCGCCGAAGACAGGCGATGGGCGATCCCACCGAGTCCACCACGGCCTCAACCCCCCTCGTCGCGATAGCCGAGCCGTTCGAGTAAACCATCGAGTATTTCCAGATCGTCGAACGCGAGGATCAAGCGCCCGGACCCTGCCCGAGCATACTCCAGGGTGACCGGGACGCCGAGCTGCTCGGATAACCGGCCTTCGAACCGCGCGTGATCGGGATCGCGAGGGTCGGCGTCAAACGGGATCGTGGCCGGGTCGCGGGGATCGCGGCGGATCTGGCGCATCAGGGCTTCGACTTGCCGCACGGTCAGCCGCTCGCGGCGAATGCGGCGGGCCAGATCGAGCTGGCGCTTGGGTTCCAGCCCGACCAGGACTTTGGCCTGACCGACGGAAAGCGTCCCCTCGGCGATCCATCGCCGGACGGTCGGTTCCAGGCGCAGCAGGCGGAGCAGATGGGAGGCGACGGATCGGGAATACCCTCGGCTGGCGCCAGCGCGGGTGATGCTGATGCCTTGCCGCACCTGTTGTTCCAGTGCGCGCGCTTCTTGGATCGGGTTCGGCGGGACGCCTTCGGCAGACAAGCGCCGCACGCGCCGGACCTCCTCATCTTCCAGACCGTCGCGGACGAGCGCCGCGATTTTCGACAATCCGGCTTTCTGCGCGGCGAGCCACTGTTTTTCGCCGGACACGATTTCGTAGTGGGTCGGGCGCGTCTCCGGGATGGGGCGGACGGTGACCGGGTCGACGAACCCCAGCGCCCGAACGATTTCGACCTCTGCGGCGCTCGGCCAAGGCAGCGGCCGCCGCGGGCGCTGGGCGCTCAGGCGCAGGCGATCCAGGTCCAATTCGAGCCACACGAGACCATTCCCGTCAATCCGCCAACTCGCTGGCCCGTCGGCGCTGAAGGGAAGGAGGGTCCCAATCCAGCTCGCGCAGCAGCGCGCGGTCGATCCGTTCCCGGCCCGAGCGGATCGCTGCCTCGGTGGCCAGGTTCAACACCGTCGCCAAGTCCCCGATGGTACCTTCGCTGAGGGCCAGCAATTCGGCGGCCACTTCCGGCGCGTGCAGGCGCGAAGGTTGGCGCAACGGCAGCAGGCGTTCGAAGCTGGCCAGCAGCTTGCGGTACTCGTCGTTCAAGGTCCATTTGGGTAGCGCCAACGGCCGGAACCGATTGGCCAGTTGCGGATCGGTTTGAATGGCGCGCAGCGCGTCGGCGGTGCCCACGCCCACCAGGGGAATTTGCAGGTCGTTGCCGAGGAATTTCAGCGTGTTGAGCACGATCCGCTGCGGTTCGAGGCGGCTGGCCAGCAGATGGTGTAACTCATCGATGATCAGCATTTTCACCTTGAGATGACGCAGCAGCAAACGGGTCTGTACCAGTTTGTACCCGGCCGGGAGCCGCGACCGGTAGGGCGCTTGGACCTGTTCCAGCACTTCTTCGTAAAACCGGCCTTCATCGGGAACCGGCGGCATTTGCAGCGTGACGACCGGGCACAGGCGACGCTCGCCATCCTCGGCGAGAAAAGCGGGATAACGGTCGGCAAACTGCTGGACGATGCAGGTCTTGCCGTTGTTCGTGGGCCCGACCAGCAGCACGTTCGGCATGCGATGGGTGGGCGGATGGCGCATCAACGCCTCCAACCGGCTCAGTGCCGTCTGCGCTTGGGTATAGCCGATCCAGCGGGGCTGCAACAGCCACGTCAAGCGTTCGTCCGGGCTGCGGTCGAGCTGAGCGCGGGCGCTCGGGTCCAGATGCGAGCTGTCGGCGGCGGCGTTCATTCGCGCCGGCGACCGACATAACGGTCGGCAAAGGGGGGTGATGGCCTCGGGAAGATCGGCCCCGTCAACGTCGAGTCTCGCGGCGCAGCCGACCGATGGATCGAGGGGTTCGCGGTGTTGGTGGTGGTCCCGCCGCTGGGCGCGGCGGCGGTTTTGGGTGGCGTCGAGGGCCTGCGCTTCGATCTGGCGGAGACGCTCGTAACCGGCAAACAACGCCGCTTCGTCGATGCTGTGTCGGCCTTCGGCTTTGAGCCGACGCCGCACCTCGCGCAGTTCCCAGAGGCTCATGCTCGGCGCCGCCAGCCGGCGGTAAGGGATGGGAAAATACTGCTTCAGTTCGGGGTCGAAGAAAAAAACCGTGCTGATATCGCGCGGGTCCCGCCGCACGACGAAGGTGCGTGGCCGCTTCGCAGGCCCCGGCTGCGCGGCGCGTATCCACGGCTTGAGGACGTCGTGGTAATAGTAGATTTCGTCGATCCGCAGCCCGTAGGGTTGCACCGTCCGCTCCACGTAGGGAAGAAAATCGAGCCGTAGCCGTTCGGGATCGGCGGGTAGCGGCCGCAGGCCACAACCGGGCCGTTCGCCGTTCCCCAAGATGCCCTGTTGGTATTTTTTGAGTGGCGACATCCCGAGGCCCTGGTGGAGCTTCTGGTGATAGACCTGGGCGATGTAGACGGCCAACCAGCGTTCGAGCTCGTCGAGCGTCATCGCGGCCTTTTGTGCCGACGGGTAATCCCCGCGCTCGGCGAGATTGGAAAAGGTGGTGCCCGGCAAGGCATGGATGGCCTGGTTGAGCGTGCCGCACAGCCGTTCGATATGACCGCCGAAATGCGGTCGCCCGACCGGTCGCCAGTGCAGGTCGATGCCGTATTCGGCGCAGGCCCGCCGCACCATCGCACCCCGAAACTCCGGCGCGTTATCGGCGTGGACGCAATCCATCAGCCCGCCGATCGGCCAAGGGGCATCGATCCCCTGCCGGGCCAGCCAAGTCTCCTTGGGCAGGATGGCCCGCGCCAGGCAGAGTCCCACCGACAGGGCGCAGGGCGGGTCCAGGGCGAGATAAAAACCGGCGATCCCCCGGCTGAACACATCGATGGCCACGGTCAGGGTGGGCCGACCGATCGGCAACCGTTGGCGGTCGTCGACCACCAGCACGTCCGCCGGGGTGTGGTCGATTTGGATCACCGCCAGCGGCCAGTCCGCGTTCGGAAACGCGCCCACGACCGGGTCGTGGCGATCCCGGGCCGCGCGGGTCCCTTCGCGGCGGCGCAGCCGGACCGGGCCGGCGATCCGGGCGATGCGCGCGCGCAGCGTGTTGATGTGCGGGGCCGCGACTCCAGCTTGATAGCAGCGCCGCCGCAGTTCCTGGTACGTGGCTGCCGCGCTCGGCTTCTGGGCCGTCAAGTAATGGTCGTCGATCACCGCGGCGATGAGCGCTTCCACAGGGTCGCTCAACCGGCTATCCCCGCGCCCCCCCTTGGAATTGCCCGGCAACAAAGCCGAGCACTGCCCCGTCGCTTGGTAGCGGTCCAGCCAGCGATAGAGCGTGGCCCGATCCACCCCGGACTGGCGGGCACATCGCTCCACGTCCACCGCCGAGCGCCGTTCGCTTTCCAGCAGCGGGCGGATCGCGGCGTAGCGCGCCTCCGCGATCCGCCAGCTCGCCTCGGAAACCGTGCCGAGATCGGGAGGAGAGGGTGCGAGGCCGTCTTTAGCGCGGGTCATCTTCGTCCTCGCCAGCATCCACGAGACCGGGGTTCGCCGGGTGTCGGGCACCGCCGTCGCCACCGTCGGTGCGTGCTCGGAGCACGCTGTAGGGGGTCAGCAACCGATCGAGATCGACTCCAATCTGTCCGGTCGCCACCAGGTGCCACAAGGTGGCCAACGCCTCGGCGTGCCGGAGAGGGTTGAGACAGGCCAGCGCCAGCAGGGCGTCCGGTGTGGCCGTGCCGTGCGCCCGGAGCGCGGTCAACAAGGCATCGCGGTCCGTGTCGTCAACCCGCATTGGGCGGTAACGCAAAAGAAAACGGATGTTCCCGAGCCGCGGCGTGCGGATTTCCCGCTCCGTGACCACGCGGAATCGCCATCCCCGGTCGCGGGCATAGTGCCGGGCCGCCGTGAATTTAGGCCGGTACTCCGCACCGTGCTCGCGCAGATCGCCGCGATATTTGACCTCGCACAAGGCGGGCGGTCCACCGGGTTGGCCAGTCGGCTCCGGCCGATAGCGGACCAGCACGTCGGGTGTGTAGCGGCAGAGTCGACCTTCAGGGTTATGGTACGGGATCGTGACCGGCTGTTCCTCGAACGACTCGACCCGCCGGTCGAACTCCAAGAGCAGGAAAAAATCCTTTTCCAGCGTCGACTCGAACCCGATCGGGTTCCGATTCTTGACGCTGGCAAACCGGCCGGTGACGTTCCGGTAGCTCTTGGGGATCGAACGGGCCACCATAATAAAATCGCTTGAAATCAAATCCAGTCGCACCCACTCCTGTGAATTTTAATCCAGTCGCAGCCACTTCTGTGAAAAGTCGCAACGACTTTTGGAGAAAAATCACTTAACCCCTTGATCGGTGGTCATCGGAGTCGCACCCACTTCTGGAGATGACATCTCGTCCAGTGGTGCGTACTAGCGTTTCTTCTTAAACACCACTTGCAACATGGGCCAGGCGCAGATTGTGGCCTGTGGGGTCTTCGTGTTGTCTTGGCCTCGCGACTATAGAACTTGGTCTCGTGTTGTCGTCAGTGTGTTTCTTCCTATTCTGGGTGTGCCTGTACCTACGTGTCCTTGGTCTATTGACCGTGCTTCGTGGACGCCTCTAGCTGCTATCCATGAGATGGTATAAGAAATCATCAAGTGATGGAAGTCTAGTCTTTTGATCTTTTCGGTTTGTTTGTTGATGTTCTGAGAAAGCTATTGAGTAATAGCGCCACCACCTAACGGTGGGGATGTCCGACACTAATGGAGGGCTTGGGGATGGTTCCGCGTGGTGTTCGACAGTTATTTTAAAAATATTCGACACTTAATGAACGGCAATTTGATTGCGGCGAGCCGTGATGAGTCGTCAGGGGTCCGATTCGGCGCTGGAAACCGCTCGCTTGATCCGCTCGGCAGGGAATCGGCCGGCGGGAGGAGGAGGGGGAACGGTGGACGGCCGACGCGAGGCCGCGTGGGCTTGGCCCCGAGGGGATTGAAGGGGTGACGGAGGGTGAGGCGGTGGCGAGGGGGGGACGCCCCGCTTCAGTCGGGCGGTCGCCCTCGCAGCCGGCCCAATAGCGCGCCCAGCGCGGCGTGGGCGGTGTCGCGCCGCGCGGTGTCCATGACCGCCTCGGCGGGTGCCACCGGGGCGGCGGTTTCGGCACGTTGGCGAGCGGCGTCTCCATTCAGGGCGCGCCGGCCTTGCTCGGCCGCCGTGGCGGTGGCGTCTTGTCGGCGCCGATGGCGCCGATGGCGCTTGACCGCTTTGTCCCGCTCATGCTGAAGCCATTTGCTGAGACCAAAGACTTGGAAGAGGGCTTCGGGCACGCCGCGAATGGCTGGTAGACCCCGGTAGTGGTCGTCGCCGGTCGATTGGGTGCGCGGGTGGACGGTGACCAGCCCGGCGCGGCGCAGGTCGCGGCAGGCCCGCTCGGCCCGGCGTCGGCCGAGGCCGGCTCTTTCGGCCAGAAACGCCAGCGATAGCCCTTGGGTCGAGCCGTCGGCTTGAGGAATCCCCACCCGCAGGGTGGCTAGGTCGAGGTAGTGCACCAGCGCGCCCAAGAGATCCAGGCAGGCTTCCCGCCGCTCGCTGCGCTGTTGCCGGGGTGAGCCGTTGGCGGCGTTGAGGCTGGGTAGGACCGTCGGGTCGTCGAAGTAGGCGCGGACCCGTTCCTGGAGTTGCAGGAGGATCTTGGGTCGGGCGGCGTGCTGGGGGGGCGGTGCGAACCAGCGCGGGGCAGCCGGATCGTGCCCGCAGCGGTTGCCAGCGACGGTGACCACCTTGGCGATGGCGGTCGCCAGCCGGTCCGGGGGGGCGCTCGGAAAGGGCGGGCCGCACATGGCCGCCGGCGCCGCGAGAGCGCCGGGAACGGGCACGGGGGGCAAGCCAGGCGGACATGGCCGGGACAGGCTCGGGTCGGACCGGGGCCGCCCACAGGGTTCGGAGGCGGTCCGGCGTCGAAGCCGGTGGAGGTCGGTCAGGTCGTTACTGCGGCACGCGGCCGGGCGGTTCGCTGAGCCGTCGAGGACGGCGCATTGCCGTCCCGCGGAGGGATGCACGCGGATCGCGAATCTGGGTGTTGTTCATAAGACTCCCCTGGTTAACAAAGACAAATAACCCTCGGAGGAGGTCTTGCAAGTCCCAACCGGTCCGCTATAATCAGATTCAGTTGAGTTGAATGCTGATTGTCGTCCTTAGCGGATCTTTGGCCGGTGATCTTTGCAAGACGTCCCCTGGAACCCTCGCCTTGGCGGGGGTTTTCAGTTTTGGGGGCGCTGCTTTTGCTTTTCTGGTGCCGACAAACCTCTTGTTGCGTTCGAATCACCCGGGTCGGGGGTTCGGTCATTCTTGCCATTATAGCGGGCAAATCCCCTGACGGTGCAATCGTTGGACACCGGCGATGAATCGGTCGCCGGGCACGGCGCACGCGCCACCACCGTTTGCGGACGCAATCGGGGAACTTCAAAAACATACCGATGGCGCGCCGCGCAAGACCGGGTGACTTCCGTCAGCGTCCAAGCCAGGAACAATGCGGTCCCCCGCTCGATGTCCGAGACCTCCAGCCATGGGTTCCGTGCCCGCAACGTGTGGATCAGCCCGTCCAGCGATGCCAGCGGCTGACGCGCGATTCGGCGGTTTTCCTGAAGACACCAGAGGTCGTAGGCGATGCGTTGGGGTTCGCGATCAAGCCGGTGCGGGTTTCTGCTACACTCCGGGGCCGTCGCGGGAGTGTCGGCGGGGTCGACCGTGCAGCTATCGGCGGGGGCAGGCTTAACGCGCATCAGGACAACCCCGGTCCGCGCGCGGGTATCCGCCGGGGCAAGCCGTCTCGCGGTGGTCGAGCACGTCGTTCTTGGATCGGGCGCCTGATGAACACCCGATGTTTCGGGATGAGCGCCAGCTCCTCGACAGCGCGCTGCGTCGTCCAGGGTTCGTGGATCACGGGATACGTCCCGGTCACCGGGCGATGAGAACGGGTAGGTTGCCGTTCCGCCGCGAGGGAAACCGGAGCGTCGGACGACAGAGGGAGAACGGAATACCCGGTGGGCGCGGGGCAGTATACCGGCGGGCAATCCGGTGAACTAGCCATGGCTGACCTCCAATGTAGGTCGGTACTGGTCAGGTTCTGGGGGAGATTAAAGTCTCCGCCAGAACCGCTTCTGACGCCGCTCGTTATACGGAGCGAACAAACCGCGACGCCTATCCTGCTTCCCGCGAGCGGGAAGGGGATTGCAACCACTAAAGATGCGCCGGCGACCGCCGACGACCGAGCAAAAAATGCAGAGACCATGTCTCACCTCGCGCAAGGCACACCCACGATACGATCAGCTCCCCATCTTAGGGAAACGGAATACGATCGCTGCTTTGTGGCCGGCTCACCGCGTTATGATGAGACAACTGTGATTGAATCGAATGAAGGGCGAAACAGAAAACTGACCCTCGTTTACGAGTCAGCGCTGTAGGCGCTTGCCCGCGCGCCTCGGACCCCGAGGACGCTTGCCCGATATCTGCAAAAAATACTATAGAAAAAAAATCTTGACCATGCAAGCTTTTTAGTGATGCCCCGATCGAAAGCGGTGGAGGAAAGCGCGTGCTGCTTCGCGCTCGGTGCCTCGGATGTTGGTCCTAAATGGATTATCCATGGCTGTCTGGGCCAGCGTCTCACTCGCCGCAAGAATGTCCCCCGCTAGCGCCACCGCTTTCACGTTGCGCGCCGAGGCCCGCGTGACCAGCATTTTGAACGCGCGTTGTTCCGAGATCCGTAGAAACCCCCATCAATACCCCCCAACGCCTTGTTGACGGCGGGATTGTCTCGCAGGGCGCGGCGCAGGTTGCGTTGCTCCCGGCCGCGCTCCAACGCGACCTGGACATGGCGCAGGAAGGTTTCGGCGTCAAGCGGCTTGACCAAGTAGCCCAACGCCCCTTGATCGATGCAAGCCTGGACCGCCTCGGGCGACCGGTCGATGGTGAGGGCCAAAAAAGGGACATCGGGTTGGAGACGGCCCGCCAGCTCGATCCCGGATAGATCGGGCAGGTGCAAGTCGACAATGGCGAGATCAGGGCTGTGGTTCCGTGCGGCGGCCAAGCCGCTCGCTCCGTCGCGGGCGGCAGTAACGCGATAGCCTTCGGTCGTCAGCAAGGCGGTCAGCAGTTGGCAGGTGATCGTGCAATCATCGACGACTAAAATACAGGGCGTTGTTTTTTCGGTGGACATGACGCAATCCTTCCATTCGATCGTGATGTGATTGAAGCGGATACCCTCAAGCGCGGCGCTCACGATAGGTCTGGCCGGCCCGAAGGCTGCTCGCCCGGCGCCGCACTGGGCCGTTCGAGAACGGAATGGCCCAGCGGACGCGGAAGCCATTCAATCGCCGGATCCTGGTTCATCCTTCCTTAGTTGCGGGAGCCGGCCGATGTCGCTGTATCGCCCGCCGCACGGCCCGTATGAGATCGACTTCGCCGAGCGGTTTGGTCAACACGCCGTTCGCGCCCGCCGCCAGAATGCGTTGATGGGTCGGTTTATCGGCGCTGGCGGTAAATCCCAAGATCGGCAGATGATCGAGTGCGGGTAACGCTCGGATCTCCCGGATCGCCGCGATACCATCCTTGCCCGGCATCTGGATGTCCATCAGGATCAGGTCGAGACCGGGTTCCGCCGCCTGCGCCACCGCCGCGTCGCCGTCGCCGGCTTCGAGTACTCGCGCGCCGTTCCCTCGCAACTGATTCGCCATGATCGCCCGATTGATCGCGTAGTCCTCGACCACCAGCACGGTTCGGCCAGCCAAAGGCCGGTGCGGCGGCGAGAACGGCGTGACCGGATCGATTTTCGAAATCGTGCTCGGCGTGTTCTCCTGAAAGACCCGTGCCAGCGCCACGCGCAACGGATCACGGGTCACGCCCGACCACAAAATCAGGTCCAGTCCCCCCTGCCGCAGCCGTTGCTCCACCCCCGCATCGCAGCGCGTTTCCAGCACGATCAACCGATTCGCTTGGCGACGAAGCCCCGCCACCACCGTTGGCAACATCCCGGCGGACAATCCAGAGAGGTCCCGCGTGACCGGCAGGTCGTGAACTGAGTCGGACACTGGCGCGATCGCCAAGGCGGTTGGTGAAAGCGCACATTCCACGACGGCGATGCCCAGATCGGCCAAGCGAGTCGAGACCGAGGCCCGAAACGAAGCCCGTTCGTCCGCCACCAGCGCCCGCAATCCGGCCGGGATGACGGCTGCGGGCGGGCGGGCGCTCATCGGCTCGACCGGCAAACGGAGCGGTAGCTCGATCGTGAAGATCGAGCCGTCATCCAAGGCGCTGGCGACGGTGATGCGACCGCCCAGCAGCTCGCAATAGCCTTTGACGATGGACAGGCCCAAGCCGGTGCCGGCATGGCGGCGATTCAGTGCTTCGTCGACTTGCTCGAACGGCGCGAAGATCGTCTTCAGTCGGTCAGGCGGAATGCCGCAGCCGGTGTCGGATACTCGCACGCGAAGGACGGGTGTTGGGTTCGGGGTGACGTCGGACATGGAGGCGCTCACCTCTATTTGCACCACGATTCCGCCCGATTCGGTGTATTTGACGGCATTACCGAGCAAGTTGGCTAGGATCGCGTGAAACGCTTTACGATCGCTTTCCACGGCCGGCGGCACGTCCCGCGCGACGATCACATCCAGGTAGAGCCCACGTGGAACCAGTAGCGGTTCCAGCGGCGCGGCGACAGCATCCAATTCGTCCCGCACCTCCAGCGGCACATGCGTTGGCGCGTACTTGCCTTTTTCCAGTTGGGTAAAATCGAGAATGTCGCTGATATGACGATACAGGGTCTCGGCGGCGGCCGAGATCGTACGTAGGGTCCGGGTCTCGGCTTCGGCTCGCTCGGCTTTCAGCAGATGCTCGATCAAACCTTGAATCGAGTACAGGGGGGTGCGCATTTCGTGCGAGACCTTGGCCAGAAACAAGCTTTTCGCTTGATTCGCCCGTTCGGCGGCGCGCGATTGGACCTGGAGGGCCTCCAGGGTCTGCTGGTACTCCGATCGGATCTCGGCGAGTTCTCCGTCCAGACGCGCCTTGCCGCGCTCGATGGCATCGGCCAACAGGTTCACGCCTTCTTGGAGCGTGCCCAACTCGCAGGCGTCGGTTTGGCGGACCCGCGCGGCGAGATCGCCGTTTTTGATGCGCTGGATCGCCCCGGCGATTTGGCGGATGGCGCCTGATAGTCGCTGACCGGTCCAATGCGCGAGACCGACGGCACCGGCGAACGCCAGCAGAACGCCTCCCAAATCCCAGAGCAGGCGTCGCTGCCAATGGGCTTGCGCGGCGGCCACCGATAATTCGACATCCACTCGACCCAAGAGCCGTGGAGCCGGCGCGGAGGTGGAAAACGAGAGGGGTTGCAGCAGCACCGGCGCGGCAAACCGCAGGGGTTGTTCCTCCACCGAAGCCACGATCGGATCGGTCAAGGGCTCCGGTACCGGTAGCGCCGGATTGGCGGTGGGCCACCGGTACAACAGCTGACCGTTCCGGTCGGTAACGGTCACACCGCGCACGGGCGTTCCCAGAATGGCGGTTGCTGGCTGGACGGCGGCCTCCACGATGGCCGGTAGTTGCGCCAGTGCCCCGGTCGCCAGGCCATATTCCAGGGCGGCGGCCAGTTGCGCGGCCAGTAACTGGCCCTGCTGGTTCAGCAACCGCTGGTTGAATTGGACGTTGCCTTGGTAAATCACGAACACCAACAAGCCCGTCACCACCAACGCTGGAGCCAGCGCGATGGTCATGATCTGGCGGTGGATACTGAGGCGGCACGGACCACGGATGAAAAACAGCATTGATCTTCTCGATTCGTAAAGTTCAAGGTGTCGAAAACAGTGACCAAGCACGGTGAATCGCTTCGGCGGAAACGCTCAGGGTTTCGGCCACGGTCCGGTTAATCGCGACGCGAACCGACGCCGGATAGGTCGGATGAGGCGTTCGGCCATGGGCCAGTTCGGCGATCAGGGCGCGCATCTGTTCCGGCATTCGCCGCTCATCGGCGACCACGGCCGCCAGAACCCCCGCTTCGACGTATCGCGCGGTCGATCCGCCAAGGACGGGCACGCCTTGACGCACGGTCATCAACAGCAGCGGCTTCAACGACCATTCGTTGACGATGTTCGCGTCGGGTGGCAACAGCACGGCATCCAGGCCGGTCAAACGCGGACGTAGCATCCGCACGGCGTCCAGATCATCGGTGACGGCGATTTCGTCCAGCGCGAATGCCAAGCGTCGCCCCTCGACCCGGAGCGACATCAACCATGCCGGTTCGGGAGTGGGGACCAGTACCCCCACGGTTCGAGCATTTGGCAACAGCGCGCGCGCCAACCGCAAATCCAGCGACGGATCGGCTTCGCGATAGATCGCCGAGACGGGTTCGCGCCGCGCGTCGGCGAGCAACGGCGCGAGTTGCTGACGGGTCATCCCGACCAGCAAGGTGGGCAACTGACAAGCCCGAAGGATCATGCGGGCTGCTTCGTCACCCAGGGCGACCACCACCTGGGCTCGTTCGCGATGGCACAGATCAGCGAGGGAGTCGAGCGTCTGGGTCTTTCGAGCGGGAATTGGCGGCCCTTCGGGACGATCCAGGCTTAGAAAGCCTTGCAAGGTGACGTCCGCGCTCGGTCGAGCCAGCGTGAAGCACAAAGTCGGTGAACGGTGAGGATCGCGCGACCACGCCTGATAGAGCGGCGTTTCCTCTGCCGTCAGAAATAACAGCGTACTGGCCGCCACCAAGTTGGCATTGAGGATTAAACAAACACTCAGCACCCATCGACCGAGTCGTCGTCGCCACATGAACTGAAATCAGTAATCGACCGATACACGGAAGAAGAGGGTGCGATCCCAGGATTGATCCGGCAAATAATCCTCGATGGGTCCCAACAAGTTGGCGCCGATGACCTCGGCAGCAACAGGGGTGGAACCGAGCTTGAAGCGCTTAGCGATCCGCGCGCCCAATTGGTGATAGCGGTCGATCGGCTCGTCTCGATACCACTGCATCCCCGACTGATAGTCGTAGTTCAAACTCGCCTGCCAACCGTTGCCGAATTCCTGACTGACCAGTAGCCCCAACCCATGGCGTGGCGCGGTGTCTTGGTAGCCGGCATCGAAGCGCGTCCCCGAGGCGTCGATGGTCGTCAGCGCGTAACTGGCAAAGAGTCGGGTACCCGATCCATTGCGCCAATCCCATTGCGCTTCCAGCCCGCGAACCGTGATCGGGTCGTCGTTGGCGAAGTCCAGAACCACGCCCGGCAGCATGGTCGGCACGTCGGGCGCGGGTCGGTAGTAGGTGCCAATGTAGTCGGAATAGCGCTCGCGAAATAGGCGCGCGTCGAATTGATTGCGCCCGGACTGCCAATGATAGCCCACCTCCAGGGAACGGCTGATTTCCGGGTCGAGATCACCGCTGGCGATGACGCCATAGATCGTCAGCGGCGCGTTCGTCGCGCGCACGATGGCCCGACCGTCGTTTTCGTACAGGGTGGGTTGGCGCGAGCCCGTCGCGTAGGCGATCCGCAGGGTTTGCCGACCGTCCAGATGATGGTGGACCGAGATCCGGGGCAGAAACAGCCACGATCGCGTGAGCGACGAATGCTCCAGCATGGCGCCGACATTCACCACCCAGGCGGGATCGATTCGGTACTCGGTGTGACCCGCCAACCAGGACACCGCGTTGTCCAAAGTCTCGTCGGTATCGAAGTAGCGGGGGGGAATGCACCGCCTCGTGGTAATAACCGAGGCCGGCCGTGGCGCGCCAGCGGTCGGAAAAGCGTCGGAGATATTGGGCGTCGGCTTCGTAACGCGTTTCTTGGATGTCGTAATCGAAACGCAAGACGATGCCGGGGAGCAGGCGGTCGTTGGTAAAGCCCTGGTCGCCGTAGTGAAAGGCGTTGTGCGACAACGTGACGACCCACTCGTCATTCGCCGCGCCAGGCCACCGCCAGCGCAGGCTCTGAAAATGATCGGTGACTGGAAAGTCGCGCGGATTCGTTGGCAGGGCGGGGTTAGGGTCCTGAATTTGGTAATCGCCCCGCGCGAATCCGGCTTGCAGTTGTAGTTCGCCACCCGCCGCGAACGGGATGTCGCCGAGGAACGATAGATTGGTGTTGCGGCGGTTATCGTGGATGCCTGGATAGCCGTCATCGCCCACGCTCGCCAGGGAAAAGGCGTAATTCAACCTTCCCCATCGTCCGCCGTATCGCAGGAAACCGTCGGCGATGCCGTCATCGCCGCTCGTGATTCGACTGGAAAAACCGGCGTATTCAGCGGCGCCGCCGGTCTGGATGTTGATCACCGCTTGTAGGGCATTGGAACCATACGCGGCGGCGGCCGGGCCTCGGATCACCTCGATCCGTTCGATGTTTTCCAGGGGAACAGGCAGGTTGTTCCATTCGATCACGCCTCGCGCATATTGAAAAATCCGCTGCCCGTTCAGCAGCAGCAGAGTGCGACGTGCGTACTCGTCGTTCAGGCCGTGGTAGGCGGCGGTCGGCAGACTGTTGATCTTGTAACCGACCTGAAAACCGGGCACTAAGCGGAGGACATCCACCAAACGACGCGCGCCCGAGGCTTCGATCAGTGCGCGGTCGATCACCGTCACTGTGCTGGGCGATTCATCCAAACGTTGGGGCAATCGTGAGGGCGTCAGCACCAACGGCGGGCTACCCGGCTCCAGGTCGTCACGATCGCCACTCGTGCCAGCGGCGATCCCTAGATGAGAATTTGATCCCATGCTGGCCAGCACGAGAACATACCAAACAGTGCGCGAGGAAGACCACCCGAAGAGCGGGCGTCCTTGGCGCGCTGGCGACGGCACAGACAGGTATCGACACAATTTCACCGAAATGACCCTCACCAAAAACACCCGGCACCGACCGATCAGCAGGGTGGTCGGCCGAGGGGGGTTGAAGGGTCACCGCGTTATGATGATACCCGCTATGTGTTTAGCGATTACGCTCCTGCGCTATCCGCAAGCCTGTTTACAACCCGCGGATGTTTTTCCCAGTCCTCGATGGGCACCGCTGAAAACGCTTCGAACGCGCGTTCCAGCGTCCGCCACGCCACCGCCAGGGCATCTGGGGAGCGGCGCGCGAGAACGCCCGCTTCCAAATCCCGCGCGGCGGCGGCAATCCGTTCCGCGCCGAGATAGGCGCTGCCGGAGCGCAAGCGGTGCGCCCGCTCGCGGATCGCCTCCCAATCCGGGGGGTCGAGCGCGCGCGCCTTGGCCAGCTCGGCTCGTTCGGCGGGCAGATCGAGGCAGTATTGTTCGATCAACGCACGAGCCAACGTCGAGTCGCCACGACAAGCGGCCAATGCCGTTTCGACATTGAGTAGGACCGGCACGGTTTCCATGACTGGACGTTCGATGACTGGATAACAATGGCAGCTTATCGCGATGGGAGCGCGGCTTCAACCCAGCCCCCACGCCGCACCTCAACGTGAGCGCGCGGTCTGGGGTAACATAATCCGAGGTTAAACCCAGCAGACCTCGACGGCGCTCATGCTTCCCGCAACGTTGTTATTCGGTGGCGGACTCTTGTTTTGGTTAGGATTGTTGTCCGGCCGACGTGCCTTGCTGTACGGCGGTGGGATTCTGCTCGGGACGCTGTTTGCGTGGATGGTGGAACTGGGGAACGTCCAGCCCACGATCCTACCGGTGCTGGCCGGGATCGTCGTTTTGGCGCGGGCGCTCGCAACGAATCACCTCCCGACCGTCGTCGGCCGAACGATGGGTTGGCTGACCTACGTGTCGAGCGTCTTGCTCTTGGGGTTTCACCGACTTCCGGGGTTCACGCCCGTTTCGCTTCTGGAAACCGATAGCCTCGTTGCTGGGTTCCCGCCCGAAAAAATGATTTTGCTCGGGATCGTGCCACCGCTGGTACTGGCTCGCATCGAACCGGATCGTTGGCGTTGGGGAATCGAGCGACCTCGAAAAACGTTTGCGTTGCTGCTATCGGCCACGCTGCTGGCGCTCATCCCGCTCACGCTGTTGCTGGGCCACGCGCGGCCGGGCTGGACGACGGCGCCGATCCCGGCTCTGGCTTACGGGCTTGCCTACAACCTTGTGTTTGTTTGCGTCCTGGAGGAGAGTTTTTTTTCGAGGGATCGTGCAAACCGCGCTCATGCGTTGGGCGCATCACCGCCGCTGGCCCCGTGCCGATACCCTGGGCCTGATCGGTACGAGCGCGTTTTTCGGAGCGGTTCATCTGGGCGGCGGATTTTCGTTCGCGCTTCTGGCGAGCTTGGCTGGGCTCGGTTACGGCGCGGTGTATTATTGGACTGGGCGCATTCATTACGCCGTGATGCTCCACTTCACGGTCAACGCTGTGCACCAACTCGCTTTCGCGGCACCTCCAACCACATCCTAAAGTCCCGATCATTCAAAACCTCATCCATCCGCATGTCCACCGCCCGCAAACAAGCCACTACCCTCCACCGCCACCTGATGGCACGCTTCCCCAAGGCCTTTCCCCAGGACTACGACGCGATCCTTCCCCTCAAGCTCGACATCGATGTGGACATCCGCGAACGGTTGATCCACCAGGGCGAGCCAGTCGATCCCGACCTGC
The DNA here is from genome assembly GCF_012939995.1 of Candidatus Competibacter phosphatis. Classification (GTDB taxonomy): domain Bacteria; phylum Pseudomonadota; class Gammaproteobacteria; order Competibacterales; family Competibacteraceae; genus Competibacter; species Competibacter phosphatis. The sequence continues at coordinate 42,698 of NZ_SPMZ01000076.1, forward strand.
TGCGGCGGGTGTTGGCCAACCATACCGGGCGAGCCGGCTATCTCTTGGCGGTGTTGCACCGACCGGGTGGACTACGCTACGACCTGGACGGGCAGCCGGCTGGCGAGGTGGACGCCCTGGCTCGTAGCGAGGCGGTGCGCCTGCTGGGCGAGCACCAGCGGCGGCAGAAAGAAACCGCCACCCGCCACCGCCAGCACCGTGCCCTGGAGAAACAACAGCAGGCGGCCAAGGCCGCGCGGATCGCCGAGCGGGAGCGACGAGCCGCCGAAAAGCAGCGCCGGCGCGAGGAAAACGAGCGCAACCGCTTGCGAAACCTGGAACGGAAAGCCGCCGAGGACCGTGCCCGAGAAGCCGCGAAACGAGGCGAACAGCCACCGCTGCCGACGGTGACCTATCGGAAGCGGCGTCGGCCCGCGCCGAAAAGCTAACCCCGGCGTTTGCCGGGTTTTTTTCCCGGCGCGCGCTGGGGCTTTACGTCTGGGGGGTTGGCGTCATCGGCGGCATCCGGTGTTGGGGCCGGGGTTTGGGTCCGAAAAGGCCGGCCGCGAGGCGTTCGGGCCGACGTCGTGCCCGATGCGTCGGCGCTCAGCTGAGCACCGGTTGACCAAGAGTGGGTGCGCTGGAGATCCACACCTTCCAGGGATGCCTGCCGATCGAGCAGGCGTTGATACTGCTCCCAATCCTGCCGGGACTTATTGAGGACCAGATACAGCAAGGACGCGGTCAAGGCCTGCACGGGCTCGCTGGCCGCATAGCCCCGCGACCACCCATACCCCGCCGCGCCGCTCCACGCCCAACAGCAGCGCCAATTCCGTAAACGTCAAATCGACCCCACGCTGGGTACGCAGGGCCTCCTGCAAATCCAAGGGTTGCGCGCCCAATCGAGCCAGTTCGGGGAACACATCCAGTAACCGCATATGCAGCGCGATCGTGCGGCTGGGCAGGGGAGCGTCCAAATGCCGCCGCCAGGCATACCAGGTCACGGGCGTCATCCCTAACAACTCGCAGAATCGGCTCACGCCCAGACCCAGTTTCTGGCGTAAGGGGTCCAGATCGTGCGCCTGGACGGGCCGGTCGCCCGGGATGAGGGTATCGACCGGTGGCTCGTCATCCACGCGTTGCGTCGGGTCCGCCGGTCCGGGCGTGGGTTCGGCCCAGACGATGAGTCGAGGGCGTTCGCTGGCCAGCGAGCGCGGGATCGCAAAGCCGGTGAGCTGACAGGGGATCATCTGTTGTTCACACCGCCAGGCGTCGGACCAAGACTGCGCCTGTGGGTGTTGGCTCAGCGCTTCCAACCGCCGCTGGGTCATCAATCCATCATTGACATACGTGACCAAGCGGGTGCCCACCGCCAGTTGGGGGTCCAGCCCAATGGCCACGCACGCCGCGCGATTCAGGTACCAGATTACCCCATCGGGCGACAGCTCGAACGCGGGATGATCACTTTGTTGCATCGCCGTATCCACTATGGCGGCAAGACGCGTGACATCGTCGAGGGTGGCCAGCAGCAATCGAGTGAGGTGTTCCAGGGACAGGGCCATACGGTGTGTGGTGCGTTGGGAAAGTCATGATGGATATCACCCTATTATCACAGACCACGCTCGCCTTACCTAGAACGTGTGGTTGATCCTATTTTTCGTGCGCCGAATTTTTTATCGTTTGTTGAACATTGCATCCGATTTCCTGAGTGACAACCCATTCCATGCGTTTGTAGGCCATTAATTTATTTATACTTTAAATTACTTTATAAAATAAAGCCCAAACAACAATAAATATTGTTGACTTATGAGTGTTCATGAGGCTAAATAAAGTACGATTTCTTGTCATCAACGAGGCCATGACCATGGCATCGAAAGCACGCCCTTTGAGCTTGGGCTTTGCCACCGCGCTGATTCTTTCGGTCAGCCATGCCGCCGACACCCCCACTCCGGCGCTGTACCGGGGTTACACGATCATCACGGAACCGGTCATCGACCCGGACCTCCGGCAGATCGTCTACCGGCCGGTGCAAGGACGCACCGTGTTGGAGGGTCTACTGCAAATCCTGGAGGGGACGGGGTACCGCTTGGCCAGCGAGGACGCCGCCGATCCCGATATCGGGCGGCTGTACCAGCAGCCCTATCCCGAAAATCAACGAAATCTCGGTCCACGCGACTTGGGCACGATTCTGGAACGCCTGGCGGGACCGGCGTGGCAACTGATCGAAGACCCGGTTAACCGCCTGGTCAGCTTCGAGGTGCGGCCGGCCTATCGGGTCGGCGCGGTCTCTCGGGTCCCGACCGGGTTTGAGTCGCCCGCAGAGGCGTGGGATCGGCGGGGAGGTCAGCGATGAAACGCCACCGGATCGTCCTGCCGTGCGTACTGGGGGTGGGTTTGCTCGGCTGCCAGACCGTACCCCCGACGTCGCTCCCTTAGAAGCTGTGAAAAAACTCAATTACCTAAGCTACCTCTAAAGCAGTCCCTTGTAATAATACTCGTTCTTTACAAATTCTTCGCAGCATGAGTCGAATTGAGGCCATATAAACATGG
>NZ_SPMZ01000077.1 GCF_012939995.1 Candidatus Competibacter phosphatis
ACTTGACCTTCTGCTATTTCTGCCTGCCGAGCCTCCAGTTTTTTTAATCTCCTCTTGTTTCAGCAACACCAGACCCTTTTTCTCTTTTCGGGTTCGTCGCCTGAGTTCGATGCCAACTCAGTCCCGCTTCTTTCAGAATATCGTAGTAAGATTGTTTCGATTGATAAACGACATCATAGCGTCGCTCGATCAAGTCCCTGAGTTCTTCCACACTATAATGAGGTTTATCTCTCAAATGAAAACAGATTTCACGTCGCTGGGCGTCCGTTAAAAAATTTAGGGCCGCCTTTGTAATGCAATCGCAGTCCACCGGCACCTTCATTTTCATAGATGATCTTCCATTTGCTGACAAACGCATCGGAGACTTCCAATAAGTCACAAATGTCTTTTATTTTAAAGCCAAGCAGGACCATCTTAACAGCAATCGCTCTTTTTTATTTTCGCGACCTTCCGTAGCGTCAATAATTTCTTCTAACTTTAACATTGTTAAGGCCACCTCTGTAAAAAATGTATTACTGTAATTATGTCTAACTATCCACAAGTAAAATAGGAAAACTATAGATTGAATTTTTCAAAGGCTGATAGAATAAAAGGGTAACCGGTCAGTGAAGCGATAGTTTCCCGACTGAGTGCGTTGAGTTGTTGGCAAAGATGTGTTTGCAGGTTGGCTAAGGTTTCAAACCTTAACCAACTGTCCTATTTTTTCAAATATTGCCAAACCCGCTCAATAGGATTGACGTCTGGGCTGTAGGTCGGTTGGAATAATAAGACCACATTCTCTGGAATTTCAAGCTGCTTGGCCTTATGAAAAAGCGCCGTTATCTAATTGCACGATATTCAGTGATGCGGGATAAGCGGCGGCAAATTCGTCGAGAAACAGTTGAAAGCAATCACTATCCAAGTGGGAAAACAATAGAAAAAAAGCTTTCGCCCGTCATGGGCTCGACCGCCCCATAAGTGTACAAGGCTTCAAAGGGCCATTGGATCAAACCTCGGGGTTTGATGCCGAGCGCGGTAACCACCCGATAGGTCAATGTTTTTAAACCGAATCGACTTTCGTCCTGACACCAGTAACGGATTGGCTTGGGTTCTTGATCGTCAATCGATTGAAAAACATCTATTATTTCAAGTCGCCCGGGGAGTTTTTTTTAAAGTCGACCACCGCTGCTTCAGCCCGGAGCCGATGGGTGGGCCGAGCGACTTTCAATTTGGCTTTCAGTTTGTAACGAACGGTTTGATGCACCGTTTTATATGGAATGTCCAGACCTTGTTCGTTCGCCAACCAATCCCGTATCTCGCCATAACTCCGAAATCCATCCGGTTCTTGGAGTCGGATTTGCAATGCCTCTAGGACAGCCCCCGAGAGCGCTGGCCGTTTACCTCCTCGATAATTCCAAGCTAATAGGCCTGACAAGTCCTCTGCCTGATAGCGGGCAAACCACAAGCGAATCGTCGATTCGGATCGACCTAATAAGCCCGCCAAATCGGTTATCTCTTTAACAATACCTGCCTTCCATACATATAAAGCATGAACCCGCTCTTTGAGTTTTGCTTTGGCTTGGGAATGCATGATCGCCTTGAGCTCTTCTATAGTTTCGGTAATTTCTATCAGTAGCCATTTCATATTAATCGTTGAATTCTCTTAAGCAGAAGGCCTACGTTTTAATAAAACCTATAAAGAAATGGTATAACCCCCTAGCGGAATCTAAGGCACCTTCGAAACGGGCGCTTGTTCCGAATATTTTCCACCAGCGGGTTGCATAAAATACATATTATGTAATATTAATTTTACACGACCTTGTGGGTATTGTTGGTGTCGTAGTTTGGCCAGTCGCGTTCGGCTTGCCACGCAGTATCACTCGCGCCGAGGTGGTGCCACCGATAACGGGTATAGCGGCAACCCCTTTGTTCGCGGACTTGTATCGCCCACTCGTGTTTGCCGATACCACGATGGGGGTATAGCGCACGGTTCTGTTGCGTTAGCTGAGGGTTCCCTGGGCATCGGCTTGCCCTCGGAGGTGGAATGGGAAAAAGCGGCGCGCGGCGCGGATGGCCGGATTTATCCCTGGGGAAACGAACCCGACCCCAACCGCGCCAACTACGACGAGACCGGCCTCAACGGAACCCATCCGCTCGCCCTGACCGGCGAGTCCCTGCGAAAACTTCGGCTAACCTTGACGGAGGAACACACCCAGGAGTAAACAATTTCAACCCCTCGCGTCGCTTCGCTCCGACTGTCCACTTTGCCGTGGAACGGCCGTCCAATTTGCGTGGAATATGCAACCCCACCACCGCGCTGTCGTCGAAACGCTCGGTGACGGGGTCGAACCGCAGGGTGAAGACGCGCACATGCATGAATGGATCGGTCCGTTCAACACCAACGCGGGCCGCGCTGCGCGCGGCCAGGGTAAAAGCGTAAAAGGGCCAAGCTATACGCGCCTCGCCAGGCGGAAGCCCAGGTCGTAGTTGCGGAGGCCGGGGCCGAGCCAGTTGCGGTACGCCGACCGGCAGCTCACGGCGACGAAGATCCAGGAGCCGCCGCGAACGACCCGGAGGGAGCCCGTCTCGGGGCCGCTCGGATTCCGCTGGGACTTCTTCGAGTATGCTCCGTACCAGTCTCGTACCCACTCCCAGACGTTGCCATGCAGGTCGTGGAGCCCCCAAGCATTCGCTCGCTTCTGCCCCACGGGATGCGTTTTGCCCTCCGAGTTCTTCGAGTACCAAGCATACTCTCCGAGTCGCGCTTCGTCGTCTCCGAAGCCATACTCCGTTTCGCTCGAAGCCCGGCAGGCATACTCCCACTCCGCCTCGGTCGGCAGCGAGTAGCGCTCTCCGGTCTGTTCGGAGAGCCACTCGCAGTACGCCGCGGCGTCGTTCCAGCTCAGGCACACCACCGGGTGAGCGTCCTCTTGGGTGAAACGAGGATTGCGCCAGTGGGCATCGGCCTTTTGACCCCACTCTTTACCGTCGTACACATCGGCGCCACCTCGCCGTTCGGCTTCGGTTTGGTAACCCGTCGCGTCCACGAAGCGCCGGAATTCCCCCACCGTCACCGGATACCGTCCCATCGCGAAGGCATCGAGGGTGACCTCGTGGACGGGCCTTTCCCACTCGAAGCCTTTCCCCCGAAGATTGCCCATTTTGAAGGTTCCACCCGGCAGATACACCATCTCCGGCGCTTCGGTACGGTCTTTCAGGCGGTCCCGAAAACCGTCGTAGGCTCGATAGGCCGGTTTTCGCTCGACTTCGCTTTCCGCCCAAACGGACGGCTCCGCCGCTCGCCACCGCGCCAGGGTAAGAGCGTTAGAGGGCCAAGCGCCAGTCCTCGCCAGGCGGAAGCCCAGGTCGTAGTTGCGGCTGCCGGGGTCGTTCCTGTTGCGGAACGCCGACCGGCAGTACACGGCGACGTCGAGCCAGGAGCCGCCGCGAATGACCCGGATGGAGCCCGACTCGGGGCCGGTGGGATTCTCTCTCGGACTCCGCCGGTAGTAGTCGTTCGCGTGCCAGTCTTGGACCCACTCCAGGACGTTGCCGTGCACGTCGTGGAGTCCCCAGGCATTCGCTCGTTTCTCTCCGACCGGATGCGTTTTACTTCCAGCGTTCTTCGAGTGCCACGCATAGTCTTCGAGCTGTCGCTCGTCCTCTCCGAAGCAGTAGCGAGCGACACTGCCCGCGCGACAGGCATACTCCCATTCTGCCTCTGTAAGTAGCCGGTAGTGCTCTCCGGTCTGCTCCGAAAGCCACTCGCAGTACGCTGTGGCGTCTTCCCAGGAGACGTTGATCACCGGCCGAGCGCCTCGGCCCCATTCCGAGTCATTCGGCTGCTCTCTGCCCGTGGCCGCGCAAAACCGGTCGTAGTCCTCGAAGGTCACGGGGTACTGGCCGATGGAAAAGCCGCTCACTTCCACTTCATGGGCCGGCTTTTCATCCTCGTAAGGACTGTCGTCCTGCCCCATGCGGAACGCGCCACCCGGCAGCCACGCCATGGCTGGCCCCGGAGACCCGTCCGCGAGCGGGTCCCGCAGGCCCGGCACCGGTTCCGTGGGCCATTCCAGCTCCGGCTCCGGCGGCAGGGTAAAAGGGTAAGAGGACAAAGGGCCAAGCCTCGCCAGGCGGAAGCCCAGGTCGTTGCCGCAGCGGCCGGGGACGCTCCCGTAGCGGTACGCCGACCGGCAGAACACGGCGCCGAAGAACCAGGAGCCGCCGCGAATGACCCGGTTGGAGCCCGACTCGGGGCCACTCGGATCGTGCTGAGGCGCTTTCGAGTACGCTCCAAACCAATCCTGGACCCACTCCCAGACGTTGCCATGCAGATCGTGCAGGCCCCAGGCATTGGCCCGCTTCTCGCCGACCGGATGCGTGGAGCCCTTACTCCAGTCCTCGCCGTACCAGGCATAGTCGCGCAGTGGTTTCTCGTCGTCGCCGAAGCAGTAAGCGGCATCGCTCCCCGCTCGACAGGCGTATTCCCACTGCGCTTCGGTCAATAGTCGGTAATCCTGGCCGATCTGTTGGCTCAGCCACCGGCAGTACGCCTGGGTATCGTCCCAGGATACGTAGATGACCGGCCGGCGATCTCGACCCCAGTTTCGATCATTCGGCTTTTCCCGGCCGGTGGCTTCGCAAAAGCGGTCGTACTCCGCGAAGGTGACCGGATATTGGCCGATACCAAAATAGCTCAGGGTGACCGGGTGAGCGGGTTTCTCGTTGTCTCGCCCGAACTGGTCGTCTCCCATCGTGAAGATGCCGCCCGGCAGCCAGATCATGGCCGGGCCAGGGGTGCCATCGGGGAAGCGGTCACGGAAGGGGGTGGGCTGGTCGGGCGCCACCGATTCCACCGGTTCGGGCGGGATACCCCGCTCGACTCGCTTGATCGCTTCCGCCAATTCTGTCGCTTGGCCGCTATAGCCACCCCCCAGCCGGCGGAGAACCTTGAGCCGGATTTTGGCGAAGGGCAGGCTGCGAGTTTGGAGCGGCAGCTTACCCGGGACGGTGGGATCGACCAGCAGAGCGAGGAAATCGGCCGCTTGTCCGAGCCGCTGCTCGATGGACACCGCCATTCGCCGCGTAGCCCGCTCCACTTCCGAAACCGGCAGGCTGTCCAGCAGCAGCTCGCGGATATCCGGGAGAAAGTCGAACGGGATCTTGAGGGGATCGGTTTCCCGGTCCTTTTCCTCCAGCTCCCGGTCGGCCCGCCCGAGCAAGCCACTCAGGAACACCTCCGCCAGGTGAACCAGCCGCGACCGTGGCAGCAAAACCTGCTGCGCTAACCGCATGATCGGCAGCGTGAGCGGCACGGTGGCAAACCACGCGGCCAGCTCCTGCGCCTCGGGCGAAGCCGTGGCGGTAAAGTGTTCCAGCCGTTCGAGACCGCTGGGCGCGGTCATCGGGGCCACGGCGTTCCGCTCCGGCTCCGCCGGCGGGGCGGATTCGCGCCGGGTCAGCGCGACGCCGGCCGACCAGACGTTGCCGCGTCCCGTCAACAAGCTGGCCCAGAACGCCATGGATTCGGGTTCGAGGGCCACAACCGGCAACTTGAGGCTAGCAGAGGGACACGGCTCGTCGCTGCGGAGCCGGGCGTTGAGCGCTCCCGGCTCCCCGGCGCGCAGGTTGATCGGCATCATGTCGCTCAGCCCGCTGCGCGGCCAAAAGCGTTGCGGCAGCATCTGCACCAAGGCCAGCGGATTGGAGCGGCTCCACAGCCGCAACAGATCGAACAGCGCCGCGTTGTCCCGCCAGTACGGCGCCACGCAATCGCTTAGTACCCAGATTAGGCGGCGTCCGGTCCCCTCCACCAGTTCCCGAACGTGCCGCACGCAGCGGCCGCTCTCGTTAGCCAGGCGCAGGCGGGCCTCGCCGCGCGACGAATCCGCGACCAGCCGCCACACCCGCACGTCGCGGCACACGCCGCTGCGCTCGAACAGGCGCCGCAGCTCGGCGAGCAGCGGCTCCCAGATGACCATGGAACTGTAGCCGTCCACCACCAGCGCCAGTTCCAGCCAGCGCTCGGGACTCGGCCGGAAAACCGGCAGCCACAACGCCTGCTCGGCGATGCGCTGCACGGTGTCGTCCTCGTCCAGAGCGACCTGGACCCGCGACGGCACGCGGCGCTTGAGCGGCCGGAGCGCGCGGCCCAGCCGCAAGGCTTCGGGCAACATCGGCACGGCCGGCGCCCGAAAGGACGTCGCTCCGGCGCTCTCGGTCGAACCCGCCGGCCCCGGTCGGGGACGGACATACCGATGCAGAGTGCCTTCGGGCTCAGCCCGACGGCGGGACATCGAACTGTCTTTTGGAGTTTCGCCGGTCGTTTGGTCGGCAAGTTGTTCCCGACGGGACGATTCGCGCTCGGACCGGTCGGGTCGCGAAGGGAGCGAGCCGAACGCATTCTCCAGAACGGCTCTACGCCGCGCCAGCCACAACGCGTCGGCCAATTCTTCCGGCGTCGGCTCGAAACCAGCCCCGTGCAGCACGGCGATGGCGCGTGCAAGCTCATCCATGCCGACGCCCGATGGAGCGGGTCATGGAGATCGCGCCTGCACGCCGCCCGCTCCTCGTCACGGGCAACCCGCTCACCGTTCCTCGCTGAGCGACTTCCACAGGGCCTCGATCAAGGCGTCCTTGTCTTCCAGGGGTCGGACCCCTTGCAAGGGGTCGATGTCGTGCAGGATCAGGAAAACAGCATTGAGGAATTGGTCGGTGGCGAGGTCTTTCTTTTTATCGTCTCGATCGGCCAGAAACCGGCCGAGCAGGTCGGCGATCTTGGCGTCATGCGCGCCCGCCGGCCCCAGGCGGGCCTCGACGATGCGCTGGAGCTTGCCGCGCGCCGGCGGGCGCATTTCGAGTTGCAGACAGCGGCGCAGGAACGCCGGGGGAAACTCCCGCTCGCCGTTGCTGGTCATCACGATGATGGGGAAAGCGCGGCATTGCACCTTGCCCTCGCGAATTTCGACTTTCGCCCCACCGTCCCAGGGCTCGATCTCGAATCGGGACTCTTTCTGCCGTTTGAGCTCGGGAATCTCGAATTCGCCTTCCTCGAAGACGTGCAACAGGTCGTTGGGCAGGTCGATGTCGCTTTTGTCGATTTCGTCGATCAGCAGCACGCGGGGGTAATAGGTTTCCTCGTGCTTTTTCCCCAGAAAAGCCGTGCCCAGCGGCCCGAGCTTGATGTAGTCGCCGATCGGCGGCCGTTCGCCCTTTTGCTCGCCCGTCTGGGGAATGTCCTGCAGGCGGGCGATGGCATCGTAGTGATAGAGTCCGTCCTTCAGCGTGGTGCGGCTGGTGATGGACCAGCGCAGCACCGGTTCCAAGCCCAATTCGTGGGCCACGGCGTAGGTCAGCGAGGTTTTACCGGTGCCCGGCCGGCCAGTGACCAGCAGCGGGCGGCGCAGCAGCAGGGCGGCGTTGACCCGCTCGATCTCGTGGGGTTCGGGAATGAATTCAGCGCCCCGCCTGCGGTTCGCTTCCGGGTCGAACCGCCGCCACGGCGGCGTATCGCCGGGTTTGAGACCGGCGATCACTCGGGGACTCAACCGGTTGTCGTCGTTGTATTCGCCCGTGCCCCGATAAACCCACCATCCTGTCTTCCCGTCGTCGGGGGTGGTCGCTTCGTTCGCCATTGGCAATCCTCTAGAATTCCAGGGGGTTCGACAATTGCTGCGGCTCCCGACCCTCGGGGAGCCGGTGCGGATCGTCCCACAGCAAGCTCAGGTGGCCGGTGTGCTTATCCTCTTCGCCGCTCTCATCCCAGCATTTGCGCCTGACTTCCCGCAGCGCGTCGGGCAGCTCGCCCAGCGGATGCCGTTCCATGCGCTGTCGCAACAGCGTCGCCATTTCGTCGCTCCAGCCTTTCCGCGACCACAGCAGCATGGCGACGCCTTGGCTCAGCGGCGTCAGCAGTTGCAGTCGATCCGTCACTTCGAAATTCAAGACGAAAAGACACTTGCCCTCGTCGAGCGTACTGCCATATCGGGTGTTGTGCTCCGTTACCCAGGCGACGCAAGCGGCGCTGGGCGGGCATCGGCGGCAGGCTTCGTACTTGTTCCAATACACGGCCCAGCTAGCCGTCCATTTGCCGCGAGGCGGCAGGCGTTCCCAGGAACGCACGACGACGTTGTGGTGGTACGTCAACACCGGTTCGCGCGGCTCGTCGGGTTCGGGGCCGGGGCCGGGGGTCCAGGCATCCGGGTCGGCGTCGAGCAGGTGCTTGGGTAGGAAAAACTCTAGAGTCAGCGGCTTTTCGGCTTTTTCCCGAGCGGTATTGACCAGGGGATGCTCGAACGTGGTTTCCAGCAGCGCCGGCATCTGGTTCGGGGCGAAGCGGGTGTCGACCGTGCGCACGTTATGCTGCTTCTGGCGGTCGTCCACGAACCAAGCCTGCGCGGTATAGTACTGATTATTGGCGTCGTTGGGCGCGAGCGCGATCATCAGGTAAAGCGGTTGATCCGTTCGTGGTCCGGGGAGATCACGGGTTTTTCCGATCTCTCGAATGATTGCCGGCGTCAGGCCGAGACTCGCCGCCTCGGCGTTCACCCAGTCCCGGAGGGCCGGGGCGTTGACCGCCGCATCGGCCAGGCGGGCGACGAATTCGAGCAGGGGAACCGGCACGTTGGCCCGCTGCAAGTGGCCGGTTTCGATCCAGTAATCGAGCAGATGGTCGAGCAGGATCCCTTCGCCGCCCGCATAGGCCGGTGGAGGGGTTCGTCTGGGCTCGATTTTGCCGAGGACATCATCGAAGCATTGTTGAAGCGTGTTCGCCGGCAGATTGGCCCGTTCGAGCAGGGTTCTCAGTTTGCCAAGGCGGGCACTCGAAACGAAGGTGTGTCGATGGAGGGGTAACCCTTCCGCCAGCAGGATGTTTTGGCTGAAAGGTCCGTAGAGTTCAGGAAGGGGAACCTGCCTTTGCTGTCGAACGCCATAGTTCGCGATGGCGACACGCAGCCACTTGGCCAGTTCGTTGACCCAAATAGTGCCCCTTTTATCGACGATTCCGGTCTCGTCGGGAACCCACAATTCGGGCTCGGTGAGGGCACGGTAGAGATAGTGGGTGAACACGCCGGCCCCGAGATCGTCAAATTCCTTGCTCCGCTCGGCCCGATTCGTGGCCGCCAATACCCGGAAATTATCCTCGTTGGCGGGCGTCCATTGATAAACCGCCTGCCCGGCCTCGCAGCAGTCGAGGATCAGTAGTTTGCTACCCGCTTTACAGCTTCGCAGCTGTGCGATGAGCTGCGAAGCAAGGTACAGATTGCTGAAATTATCCTTGTCGTTGGCGAGAACCAGGAAGAAATCGCGTTGCCGGGTCAGGCTATGGCCGGAAAAATAAAATACGAAGGTGTCTTCCTGCGCGCACGTCGCGATGACCGCATTCAATTGATTAAAAATGTGCCCCGCGTTGGCCTCGCGCTCGGCGAGCGTCACCTGGAACCCGTGCCGGAGCAGGCAACATTTCATCAATTGCACGTCGCAGGCTTGCAGCGCCCCGGTCTCTTCGTCGCACGCCAGGCAGTGGCGCAGGCTGCCCGTGTTGCGGCCCAGGAGAAAAGCTCGGCGGGTCACGAGAATGGAGCGAGCTTACGGGCTCGGCCTGTCTTCAGAGCGGAACTTGACCACGGCGCCATCCGTGAGATTGAGCGTCGCGTCGATTTCGGTCGCGCTGGCAGCCTGGTCGGGCTGGATAAATTGCGCTTCCGGGACCAGCACCTTTCGCGGCTTGCCGTCCGCGCCGGTGATTTCCTGGACCACACATTTCTCAGCCACCTTCGGCGCATTCTCTCGGTCTCGGAAAAACCGCGAAAGCGCCAAAATGACCATCGAGGCCGCCGCGCCGATGGACAAGGTCAAACCGGCGGCGCCCATGAGCACGAGCCCGATGTCCCGTTCCCGTTCGCCTTCGATGGCGGCGGGCAGTTCCGCCTCACCGATCCTCAGCGGCAAATCCACCCCTTCTCGGCGCAGCACATCCTCTAGCGTCAACCCGCTGTCGTCGAGCACGCGACGCAGTTCGGGAGCCAAATCGAGATAAATTTTTGTTTCGGTCATCGTCGTTGATTCCATGTTTTTTTTGACTGGGCGCACATTGCGATTACCCGATCCATGCTTCAAATTGTAGATGGCCAGACGCCGCAAAAGACAAGCAGAGTCATTTTCGATTCTCCTCGTCATCCGTAACGATGGCCCGCGCCTGCCCGGCCTGCACGGGGGATCACCGACTAAAAATAGCCTAGCCAACTTCCCTCGCAAACGTCCTCCGGTTCAACCCGCTCCGGTTGCCGGGCGGTCCAGGCGGCGAGGTCAGCCCGGGCGGTTTCGGCTTCGGCCGCCGTGACCACGCCCGCCGGCTGGCCCTGTAAATCGATGCGGATCGCGCCCGCACGCAGCGCTTTCCGGTAGCGCGGTCGGTTGCAGTAGCGCGCCAGTGTCCGTTTGACGGCGGCTTTCTCGAAGCCGGCCGCCATCAGATCATGGTGGATGCCGAGCTTGAGCGGCCGGGGGTTCTCGCCATCGAAACAGGCTGGGTAGGTTTCGGCTAGCGCCAAGATGTTGGGTGCCGACGCGGGCGCGGGATCGGCAACGGCTAGGCTCGGATCGGCCATCGTCTCACCTCGATCAATCGAACAAATCCCGCACCGCCCACTGCTTGCGCCGGTTGCGGTAGGCACTCTGGATATGTTGGCGCCGATCATGCCGTAAGTGACAGCGCGGGCACAGGGACGCCAGGTTTGACGGGTCGTTGTTGGCCGGGTTCTGGTCGAGGTGGGCGCAGCTCAGGATCGTGGTGACGAACCGCCCGGCCGGCCAGTCCGGTTGGTGGCAAAGGCCCAGCGACCGCCCGCGCTCGTCGAACCGCTCGCCGGTCTCGGGGTCGAGCCAGCCGCCCTCCCCGACCACCAGCACCCGCACGCCGTGCGGCCGGCCGCACCACTCGCAGTGTCCTCCCGCTCGCTCAAACTTGATCCAATTTGCCAGTTCTCGCCAGTTGGACGGGTACAAGGGGCGAAGTTCGAGGGTAATCGGCATGATCGCTTTTCTTAGTCATCTTAATCATTAACATGATGAATTATAGTGAAAAGTGTAAAATATATTAATAGTATTAATCATAAAAATTATTTATAAAATAAATAAAATAATAACTTTTATTACCTTAATAATAATTTGTATTATTATTACTTTTAACCATGATGTGCCTGACACAGGGCAATCGCGCTATGTAGTCGCTGGACTGGGTTGGCCGAGGAGCAGGCGCAACCGGTACTCATCGTTGAGAGCGGCGCGGAGTTTGCGACGGCGGATGCTGTCACGCGGCGGGCCGTTATGGCGTAACACGTTGAGGGCGATGCGACGGATCAAGGCCAGGTTTTCGGCGGAATGGTCCTTGCGGGTCCGGCAAGCATCCTCGCCGAATTGGACGTCCAAGACCCAGTGCTGTTGGTTTTCGATGCCCCAGTGGCCGCGCACGATGGCGGCGAACCGGTCCCGATCCGGGAACGAGCACAGGAAATAACGGCATTCGGTGCTGGTTTGGTCGCCGATGATGCGGGTGGACTCGACTCGCCCAACCGCCTGGAGGCCGGCCCAGTCCGGTTTCGCTTCCAGCCAGTCGATCCGGTCGCCGAGGGCGTAGCGCCGGATTTCGATCCGGCCGTGGTCCTTCTCCACCGTTTCCAGCGCGGTCAGGTGCCCGCGCGCCACTTCGGCGTCCAGCCGGAGTCGCACGTCCTCGCATAAGGTCGGATGGTTGTCCTTCAGCGCCAACACATAATCCGCGCCGCCGTCAACGATGGTTTGGGCGATGGTTTTCTGGCAGCCCATCGCATCGATCGACACCACCGCCCCCTCCAGGTCGAGCAGGCCCAGCAGGTCGGGAATCGCCGTGATCTCGTTGGATTTCTCCGCGACGGCCCGTTGCGCCAGCACCCAGCGCGCCCGCCCGGCAAACGCGCTCACGAGATGGACGGCAGGGTCGTCACCTTTCCGACTGCCCCGGACCGCCTTGCCATCGACACAGACCTGCTCGTCGGCCAAGCCCGGCAAGGCCGCCGTCGCCCAGGCGGTAAAGGCCGTCTGGAAAGCCCCTGGATCGATCCGTCCCATGACATCGCTCAAGGTGTCGTGCGAGGGAATGCCGTTGGGTAGCTCCAGAAAGCCCCGCAGCCACGTTTCCTTCTCCTCGGCAAACGCTTCCATCCCCACCCAATCCTCGACGCCGCTGAGTACCGCGCACAGCACCATCATCAAAATATCATGCAGGTTATGGAGCTTGTTTTGGGTCTCGCGGCGCGGATCGGGCAGGTGGGCAAAATACGGGCGTGGGTCCAACAGTTGGGGCAGCATCAGTTCTCTCCATCAAGTCAACCTCCTCCCGTTACCTGGGTCAGCAGCTTCCTGTCAACTCCCCTCATAGCGCGATTGCCCTGGCATCACGCCCAGGATGAACCATGGCGATCTCATAAAAGTACAAATAATAATAACCAATAATATAATTATTACTATTTGTACTATTTGTGCTATTTGTATTTTGGTCGGCCTGGTTTGATCTTTTCCACCTGAGCGATAGCTTGGCGAAAATCAGGCTCTGGCATATCAATAAGCGCACGTAACCCCGCCCTGACAAACTCACTTTTGTTGGCTACCTGCCCCAAGGCTAAGGCTCGTGCGCGGAGTTGCTCCAATAATGCATATTCGGCCGGTGGCAAGCTGAATGTATCCCTTACCACCTTTGGGACTACAAATTCAGAATCAACTTTTGATTCACTATGAGCAGCGGGCTGAGAGTTGCCAAAAAAATGTTTCAGCCTTTGCAAATCGATCCTGCACTCGTGCTGTTTCGTCTGTGAGTGACTTGCGCATTGAGTCCGCCATCTGACCTCGACGTTTAATCATGCTTCACCTATAAATAAACGTTTTTATATAGTTAATATGATTATAATCGTTTATATGATATATATCATATTATCCATACTAATTATTTTTAAATAAACTGAGAATTTCATGAGCTAGAGCTTCCACTTCCTGCACTGCTTTGGCAGCCTCGCGTCCCAAGTCATGAACGGTACCCCCAAACACAGCAGCTTGGCGGTAAGCAGTCCGAAGATGCAGCTTGGCTAGGGTTAGTGGGATGCCAAAATCCTCCAGGACCTCCAGGACCTCCTTAGACATAGAAGTGTTGGATTGCAGCATATTGACTACCATCCGCGCTTGTAGGGCTGTATTAATGTCGCCCGCTCGTTCGATCAAGCCCCTTGTCCCCGTAGCTGCCCATAAATCGGCAGGGGAAGGAATGATTGGAACGAGGGCAACATCGGCAATCAAAAGTGCCGATTGCGGGACAGGCGAATCTACTGCTGGTGGACAATCCACCAGGATGTAGTCATAGCTGTCGAGGTACTTCTTGATTTCACGGTGTACCTTGCCTCCGGCGGCGGCTAAACCTGCAACATGGGCTGGAAATGAAGACTCATCCGCAGCGCTGGCGGCCCAGCGGGTTGCTGTTCCCTGTGGATCGGCGTCTACGATCAACACACGGTTGCCGGCTCTCCCTAACGTTCCACCCACTTGCATGGCGATGGTGGTTTTACCGCAACCACCTTTCTGATTGGCAATTACAACAATTTTTGCAGGCATAAAAACTCCAGGTATTAACGATTAATACCGTTTATATGATAATAAAATTTAGAATAATATATACTATATTAACCATTAATATGATAGAGGGGATTAGCTTTAGCTTGGATTTTCCTTACTGTCGTTCTTAGGACCGAAAAGAGAGTCTAAGGGGATGGTCCGCCGTTTCTTATACTTCACCTGTGGCATGGGCTTGGCAGGGGAAGTACGGACTTGATCGGGGAGTTGCTCGGGTCGTTCACCAGGGGACGCCGGTGGTCGGCCGGGCGTGGTCTTGATGGTCGCGGGTTCTGGTGGACCGGGCTGGGTGGAAACCGGGCCGGAGGGGGAACGAAACCGTTCCAATTTCGTGTCCCGTGACACGGTTTGCGCGTGAGGTCCATGTGCCGCCCGCTCGGCCGCCTCACGGGCCAAGCGGCGCTTGCGCTCCGAGCGGGACTCCGGCGTGATGCCCTGGGCGATCAGGGCCGCCTTGCGGGCCGCGATCTCCTGTTGGACGCGCTCGTGCTCGGCTTTCCTCGCCGCCTTCGCCTCGCGGTTTTTCCGCTCAATCTCCCGCTGCTGGCGGCGTTTCTCCTCCCGCTCCTTGTGTATCCGTACTCGTTCGGCTTGGTCCTGGCCGCGCTTTGTGGACGCATCGAGCCGTTTTTGGGCTTCCACCCGCTCCTCCATGGTCACGGTTCCGGCGGGTTGGCCATCCAAACCGTAGCGTCGATCCCCCCCGGCCGTGAATCAGAGCCAGCAAGTAGCCATCCCGACTCGTATGGTTGGCCAGCGCCCGGCGTAATGCGGTTGGGTCGACGTCGGGCAATTGTTTGATCACATCGGCGAGGATACCGATCTTGAGCGGTCGAAGGTCATCATAGTGTTTCGGAAACGCCAGGGGAAACCGTTCTTGCAAGCGGTTGTGGAGAGTCTGGATGGCGCGGTGGTCGGATTTGCTCATGATTCGCTCTAGCTCGGTCGCACGTTATCCCCCCCATGGTACTCAAAACCAAGCCGTTCACACCCTCGTTTCTTGGTCGGTGTTGACGTGGTTGAAGAGGAATAGTCATCGAGTGATCGGTGTTCCGATTGCGTATCGGGATGTTGAGGTTTGCAGGTTTTTGGATTGAAGGTTCTGAAAAAAGCTATTGAATAAAAGCGCCACCACCTAACGTTGGGAGCCTTCGACACTAAAGGGCGGCTTAGGGGCGGTTCCGCGTGGCGCTCGACAGTTATGGGGAAAGAACTCGACACTTAATGACGGCCGATTGAGGTGTGGCGAACCGTGGCGGGTCGTGACGGGTCCGATTCGGCGGTGGATATCGCCCGCCCGGTCCGTTCGGTGGGGGATCGGACGGCGAAGGGTACGGGAAAATGAGGGACGGCCGACGCGCGGCGGCGCGGGCCTGACCCCAATAAGATCGAAGGGGCGGCGGGGAGCGAGTCGGGGCCGGGGCGGGAACGCCCCGCTTCAGTCGGGCGGTCGCCCTCGCAGCTTGCCCAGTAGCGCGCCCAGCGCGGCGTGGGCGGTGTCGCGTCGCGCGGTGTCCATGGCCGCCGTTTCAGTGGGTACCGCTGGGGCGGCGGTTTCGGCGCGCTGCCGGAGGGCTTCTAAGTTCAGTTCGCGCCGGCCTTGCTCGGCCGCCGTGGCGGCGTCGTCGTGCCGGCGCCGATGGCGGCGATGGCGCTTGACCGCTTTGTCCCGCTCATGCTGAAGCCATTTGCTGAGGCCGAAGACTTGGAAGAGGGCTTCGGGTACGCCGCGAATGGCCGGCAGACCCCGATAGTGGCCGTCCTCGGTCTTTTGGGCGCGGGGGTGGATGTTGACCAGCCCGGCCTTGCACAGATCGCGGCAG
Source organism: Candidatus Competibacter phosphatis (assembly GCF_012939995.1). GTDB lineage: Bacteria > Pseudomonadota > Gammaproteobacteria > Competibacterales > Competibacteraceae > Competibacter > Competibacter phosphatis. The sequence continues at coordinate 15,459 of NZ_SPMZ01000077.1, forward strand.
GCCCGTTCGGCTCGGCGCCGGCCCAGTCCGGCTTTTTCAGCTAGAAACGCCAGCGATAGCCCCTGAAGGGTGCCGTCGGCCTGGGGTATCCCCACTCGCAGGGTGGCCAGGTCAAGGTAGTGCACCAGCGCGCCCAACAGGTCTAGACAGGCTTCCCGCCGCTCGCTGCGCTGTTGCCGGGGTGAGCCGTTGGCGGCGTTGAGGCTGGGCAGGACCTTGGGGTCATCGAAGTAGGCGCGGACCCGTTCCTGGAGTTGCAGGAGGATCTTGGGTCGGGCGGCGTGCTGGGGCGGGGGTTCGAACCAGCGCGGAGCGGCCGGGTCGTGCCCGCAGCGGTTGCCGGTGCCGGTGACCACCCTGGCGAGGGCAATCGCTAGCCGGTCCGGGGACGCGCTCGGAAAGGGCGGATCTTCAACGGTGATCCGGGCGAAAATGGGCAGCGGCGGGTCAGTGGCGGTCACGCCCGTCTTCCCTTTCCGCCGGGGTACTACTTGGCAAACGGGAATGCGGGCGGCTATACTGTGAACCGCGCCGCACACCACCGCGCCTGACGCCCTTGAACCCTTGTCTCGCTGCCAAACGAATTTGGGGGTTCTGGGGCGTTTGCCTTTTCGCGTTCATGCAAACGTCCACGAATGGTACTGATGTGGGCACTATTGTAGTGGCTGTTTCACCTCCGCGCCAGTCAGCGCCCGCCCCTCCATCGACGCGGCGTTTTCCAGGATGGTCTGGGTATCCTGGAGCATCCGGTTCAGGTACACCCAATCCTCGGCTAGTTGTTGTTGCTCCGTTTCCACGCGCTGGCGCAGCACGATGAGTTCTCGATAGTGCTGAAGCAGGTCACGGGTCAGGATCTGTTGCCGCCAATGTTCGACTTGGCGCAGGGTGGCTTCGATTTGCGAGAGCGTGGGGGTGGCAACGCTTGCACGGGTTCGCAACTGTCGGGCGAGCGTCGTGGGTGTAATGGGACGGCGGCGGGCCGTGAGTCTTTCCATCGCCGCCAAGACATCTGGGACAAGTCGAAAGTCGAACGCGGGCGGAAAACCCGTATCATGCACGCGGTGAGTAGCCATGATTGCACCTACTTTGCAGTTGTGGTCAGGTCCTCACCGCGAAAAACGGTGGGGGCCGCCTAAATCCCGTTGCGGGATATTGTCCTATCATAGCCGTTTCCCGGTCGGCCGCAAGCGGTCCCGCCGCGCGGCAGCGAGCACGAGCGGGATTCAGGCCGGCGGGGGAAACAGGAATGACGGAATGAATTGCAGGGTCGCGAGCAAGCGGGAGCGAGAACGCGAAAGGCCGACGTTCGACGGTCGAAAAGAGAAAATGCAGAAAAGTTAGAAACATAAGTTCACCCCTCAACAGCGACAACTCACCTATCGCCTCGCGACAAGCCGCGAAGCGGACCAAGGTAAAGGAGTCGTGCCGCCGATTAGGGTGAGGGACGACCGGCATCAAACGCCCGGCTGGGATCGGACCAGGGAAAGGCCGTTGTATAGCCTACTGTAAACTCCGCCGGCTTTTTGATCAGGCAGCGAAGGCGTTGTCTCCCGACAAGAGCAAGCGACAACGGTGAAAAAATTAGTGATTCATTCTTGATCTGTCAAGAAGGCGGTTCGTTGGATAGCGCCACCCGGCATCGAGCGGCGCGGGCCATGCGGTTGTGAAGGCGCTGCATCGCCACGATTTCCTCGGCCAAGTCGGCGGGTTTCCGGCGCTGGGCCATCGCCTCGGTGGCGATCAGTTGTTGAGCCTCGATTGGATCGAGGGAGTGGGCGGCCATGACCAAGCCGGTCGCGAGGTCGAACGTACCGGGTGCGGACGGATCGGTGATGCCGCGTGCGCGGGCGATGACCGCCTCGACGGCGGTCACCAGGAGGTCCGGGTCCGGCGGTTTGTTCAGGTAGGCCCACGCCCCGGCCCGGATAGCCGCTCGCATGGAATCGCGAGAACGATCCACGGTCAACACGATGGCCGGAATCCGGTTGCCGAGTTGTTGGAGGACGTCCAAGCCGGAGCAGTGGGAGCGCCTCAAATTCAAATCGACAATAGCGGCGTCCGGCACGACCGCGCCCTCGCAAACTCTCAGGGCTGTTTCGCCGGTTTCGGCGTCGATCAACTCGTACTCATCAGCGAGTATCGCGTGCAGCAAGGCTCGCGCCGAAGCGTTGTCTTCCACCAGCAACAAGGTTTTCCGCGCGACATCGAGCGGGCCGGCGTCTCGGGTCTCGGTCGATAATGGAACCAGGATGGCTTTCAGCATTTCACGGGTTCGCTGGAAGCAGTCCGCAAGGTCGTGGAGGATGGCGACCCGTCGTTCCGGCTCCCGCTGTTGGGCAAGCACCTTGCACTGGTCGGCCATCGCCCTTGCGCCCGCGCTGTTCGCCGCGCCGTTCAAGGCGTGTAAAATCTGGTGAAATTCCATTGCATTTTGCTGGCGACTGACTCGTTCCAACTCGTTCAGGATCGGTTCCGTCGTGTCCAGGAAAGCGTCGATCAACTCGCGAAGTCCTTGCGGGTTTTGGCTAAAACGTTTCAGGTGCTCTAAATCCAACAGGGCGGCGGCGGCTTCGGGCAAGCTCATGGCGTCATTCTCCGAAAATTCGGCATCGGAAGTGCAGTGGACCTCTGGTCGATACCCCATGCCGCAAAGGTCTGACTCAAGCGATCCTCGCTCAAGGGTTTGAACAAGCAGTCATTCATTCCCGCTTCCTTCCAGCTTTGCCGATCCACGTTCAACAGGTCGGCGGTCAGACCGATGATGGGAACCCGGCAGTTTGGATTGGCGCGCTCCCGGCGAATCCGCCGAGTCGTTTCCAGTCCATCCAGTCCCGGCATCCGAATGTCCATCAAGATCATGTCGAAACGCTGCCGGCGGCACGCTTCCAAGGCATCGAGGCCGTTTTCGGCCATCACCACCTCGACACCCAGGCGAGAGAATGTAACTTTGGCGAAAGTGCGATTCGTCAGGTTGTCGTCCACCACCAGCAGGCGAGGCGGTTCGCTCCGTAACGTTGCTGAATGCGATATCGAGTCGAACAGCTCGGTAGGCAGAGATAAGGGCGGCGGCACATATTCGAAATGGTCTTCGAAGGCGGCGGGCTCGGATGGCGATTCGTCGGTCGATTCCATCGCCTCGATGATGGATAACGGCACCTCCACCCGGAATTCGGAACCCGCGCCCCCCTGGCTGCTTACCTCGATCCGGCCCCGCATCAAATCCAGCAATTGCTTGCAAATCGCCAGTCCCAAGCCGGTGCCGCCTTGCTGGCGAGTGGTGGACGCATCGACTTGATTGAAGGCGGCGAAGATTGAACATTGATGAGCGCGCGGAATGCCAATCCCGGTATCTTGCACGATCAGGTGGCAAAGGAAGGCGCCATCATGCTGAAAGCAGCCGCCGACCCGAACGCGCACGCGGCCTCGCTCGGTAAACTTGATCGCATTGTCCACGAGATTATGGACGACTTGCGCCAGCCGTTGGCGGTCGCCCGAAACCGTCTCGGGCAAGTCAGGATCGATCTCAATCTCCAGTATTAAGCCTTTGGCGCTGGCGTTGGGATCGAACAATCGCACGGTGGTTTTGATCATTTCCTCAAGCTGAAAAGGTCGTATGCGCAACGGCATTTTCCCGGCTTCCAGCTTGGAGAAATCGAGAATGCCGTTGATGACGACCAACAAGCTGCTCGCGGAGTGTTTAAGCAGGTGTAGATAGCCCTGCTGGGTGTGATCGAGCCGAGTTTTGGTAAGAAGATCGATAAAGCCCATAAAACCGTGCAGGGGCGTGCGGATTTCGTGGCTCATGTTCGCCATGAACTCCGATTTGACCCGGCTGGCAGCTTCCGCTTGCTCGCGAGCCTGCGCCAGTTTGGCGTTTTGCGCTTTCATTTCTCGTACCGCTTCCTCGACGCGCTGGGCCAAATCCGCTTGGTGGGCCAGCAGTGCGTGGTGCATCGCGGCGACCCGAGCGATCAGGGCATTGAAAGCGGTGGCGATGGACCGCGCCTCGTGGACACCACGCACCTCGACTTGCCGAAAATGTTGAACGGTTTCGGGATCGCACATGGTGCGCGCCAATTGCTGGATCGGGTTGGTAATCTGACGCAACAGAAGCAGCGTCCCAATCGTGAAGATCGAGATGCCGACGCCCATCACGACAGCGATCTGATCTTGCAGCGCACGAATATCGTGTTGCAGTTGGGTTTTGCTCAAGGTGAGTGACGCGAATCCAAGAATATTCGGTGATTGTGGCGACGCGACTGGTGCTTCAGCCCCCAAGGGGCCGGAAAACGGATCAATGCCAGACGGCGTGCCCTGATCGAAAACGGGGGCGATAATCGTCAGCGCATCAGTGTCTTCAACCTTGTGAGTCGGCCCCGTCGAAGGGTCTGTCGCCGATACCGAATGTGGTGGCGTGGCTTGCGGTCCCAGCGCCAATAAGATTTTGCCCTGGGCGGTGGCTAGCACGATGCCCGTCACGTTCGGGTAGTTCATGACGGTTTCCAGCCGGGGCCGGATCGGTTCGCTCGTGCCCTGGATGATCGACAAACGGCCGTCCTCGGCCAAGCGTTGCGCAATGGTGCGGCCATTCTCCACCAAGGCTTGGTGGAAATAATCGGTCAATCGTTGTTGCAGGAAAGCGATGACGCTGGCGGTTAAGGAGATCATGCCGATCAAATAGAGGCCACCCAACAACTGGCGTAAGGTTAAGGATGATCGCGAATCGTTCATGCGGACCTCAGGGTTCGGGGAACAAGGGTTTGGCCTGACGGATCACGTCATCGCGTAAAGCAATGCCCAAGTGCCGGGCTGTTCGCCGGTTGAACGCAAACTGGCTGGCGCGCGAAAACTGTAAACCCGCCGGATGGGTCTGCTGCCGAACCAAAGCGCCGATCTCGGCGCCGACCTCGGTGTAATTGGGATAAAGGGCGAAAAGAAGCCCGTACTTGGTGAGTAAAACGGTCTCGGAAAAGGCGGCGATGCCCCGATCCCAAGTCTGTTCCAACACATAGGAATACAGGAGGTCGGCGTTCAGCGTGAGCGTATTGCGGCCGAACCAGAGGGCCGTGGTTTTGGGATCGAGGGTTTGAAAGGTCATTCTGAGTTGCCGAGCCACGTCGAAAGCATCGGTGACGATGACCCTTTCGACCTCGATCCGCGCGGCCAGCGCGGCCTGTTCCACCTGCGCGATCCAAGGTTGTTCCTGGGCATTGCAGTACACCACCACACGCCGAATGTTGGGCAACAGCGTGTGGAGCATGTGCAGGTAAAGCATCGGATCGAGGGTCAGGCTGATGCCGGGAAGCGGGGTCTGGCTGGGTAGAACGCTGACGCCACCGACGATCACACGGCGAACCGGTGGCGGGTCGCGACCGTAAAGGCTCAGGGCTTGATACCCGAGCAACACCACGGTTTCATCGGGTCCCGCGTCCATCAGCCAGTCTCGGAAGGCTTCGGGGGTGGTCTTGGCCGTGAGGGTTTTGGAGCGCAGCGGTTGTTGGGTCGTGCGCGCCAGTCCCTCCATCATTTGGGCGAACGCCTCCCGATAAGGTTCTGGCGCCTCTGGGTACACCACGAGCAGCGACGCCGAAAACGCAGCGGTCGGAACCCACAGAAAAGCCATGGCGAGGATCACGCGCAGAAGGTCCGTTGTGGCCCCGCGCCATCCACTCGGGTCGGGGTTCGCCATCAACAATACGAAAGCCACCGGTTGCGCCGTCGCGCCTTGACTCCGGCGAACCAGCGACACATCGGGTAGAGCACCACCACGATCCCGATCCACGCCCCGTAGACGACCGGTAACCCAAAGCCCCAGCCGGCCGCGACCGGGTCTTTCGGCAACAGGGCCAGATCAAAACCCAGCGATAACGCGATGACGCCAGCCAACAAACGGACAATTACGAGGTGCGTGATGTAGAAGAACAGCGGCACCCGCCCGAAGGTGGCGAGTGGATCCGCAAGGGGCAAGCGGGTGCGATCGCAGTACGCCAGCAGAATCGAAGCGGGACCGAGAGTCATGAGCAAGAAGATCAGCGAGGGCGGGTACTTGCTCGCGTCGAGAAACGACAGCAGGGTGAATGTTGCCGTCGGTTGCAATGGCCAGGGGTGCGGATCGCCGTACCCGTTCGACAGTCGCAGCAGCAAGAACAGCGCCAGCAGTGCGCACCCAAAACCGACAAGCACGGTTCGGCGCTGGCGCGGCTCCAGATCGAATACACCGCCGAATACATAGCCCACCGCCATGACGCCGATCCAGGGGACCAGCGGATACAGGACCTTGCCCATCGGCGTCGGTCCCTTCTCGTGCAGGATGGGCCACCAGGCCTCCAACGCGCCCAGCCGGGCCGGGTCGATGCCGTCCAACAGGTTATGCCCGACGATCATGACCAGACCGATCCCGCCGACCAGCACGAGCGGTAGCCGCACCAGTCCGGCCAGCACCACCATCGACCCACCGATAGCCCAGATCACTCCCAAAACGGGAGAGCCAGTACCGGGTAAGGTGAAGGTCCAGGCCATGTACACCACCGTCAGTTCCATGACCATTAGGAATAAGCCACGCGTCAGGAGGAAGCGCGACAGCGCGTTTTGATCCAGTTGCAAAGACAGGCGGTGGGCGCTCATGCCGGCGAGCCAGACGAAGATCGGCGCGCAAAGATGCGTGATCCAACGCGTCAGAAACAGCCCGGGGGTCGTGTGTTCTAGATCAAGCGGATCGAAGCTGGGATCAGACAGGTAGGTCCGGGCATGGTCCAACACCATAAGCACCAGGACGAGACCGCGAAGCCGATCGATCGACGCGATGCGCGCGGGTGGGATCGACGCGGCCGCTGGACTGTCCATGCGAGCGACGGTGTGGGGCATCATATTTGTTCTCCGATGGGTCGCTCGAACCCATTCCTCACCCCGATCAAGGCCAAACCGGCTAGAAGCGGCTGGTCACCGTAAAATAGTACGTGCGGCCGGGCAACGGAATGTCCACCGGTAGTGCCGATCCCGGTACGGCATCCTCGGCGTCGGCGTTGAACAGGTTTCTCACTTGGAAGCCGAGCTCGAACCCGGATGTGAACTCGTAGCGCACCAGGCCATCCACGAGGGTGTAGGTTTTGGCGGGGAAACTGGATTCCATGATGCCCCGATCTCGCTGGCCGACATACCACGCTTGAATCGAAAAGAACCACGGCGTTTGCCGGTGTTGCCAGCGCGCGTAGAGAATGTGGTGAGGACTGTAGCCGACATCGGTGTCCGTGGTTTCATCGGTGCTGACTTGATAACTATAGGCGCCGTAAAGCTGCGTGTGACGGTCGATGTCCCACCGTGCTTCCAATTCCACCCCTCGGCCGACTTGGTTGGCGACATTCATGGGTGTCGAGGTTAGGTTCCCGACAGGAACGATATGAATTTGATCCTCGGTTTCCTGATGAAACAGGTTCAGGCGAGTCATGAGATTGGGACGGAATTGATAGTCGAAAGCGAGTTCGAAGCTTTCGATCCGTTCGGGGTCTAGATCGGGATTACCGATGAACGCGGGGGCTTGCCGGGAAGAGGTGTCGATCAGGGACGGGCCTCGGAAACCCTTGCCGTAAATCAGTTTGGTCGTGAGGTAAGGTGAGGTGTCCCACACCAAGGCGATGCGCGGATTGAATTGATCGCCGAAGTCTGAGTAATGGTCGTAGCGGATGCCCAACGTGAGCATCCAATTGGGCGCCAAGGTCCACTCGTCCTGCAAGAAAACGAATTGGAGATCGTGGGAAAATTCGCGCCCGCCGAACATCAACAGATTAGGATCGTGGATGGTCTGGGTGTTTGCAAGGGGAATGAGCGCCCCGTCGATCGAGGTGTAGTTGCGGCTTTCCGAATTTTGCCGTGTTTTGCCCGTCACGGCCCCCAGACCAACGCTGAGATGATGGGCGGGCCACCCGGTGTATTCCGCCGACCCTTGCAATCGAGTTTCGTATTGCTGGGTATCGCTGCTCGCGATGACGCCCTCCGGAAAAATGCCGAACGCACCGGGTGGAAAATAATGGGCATTGTTTAGGACCGACTGATAGTACAGCTCGTCCAAGACGATTTTTGCCGCCCAATCATCACGGTGGGTCGTCCAGGTCAATCGGCCCTCAAGGGTGGTGATGTCCACTCGGCCGAATGGATCGAGTGCGTTGGCTAAACCGACGTTCATTCCGAGATCGCGCCCGAGCGAAGTCCGCAACATGAACGCGATGTTCTCGCTGGTCACATTCAGTTGCGCGCCAAACAGGCGGAGGTGAGTATTGGCCTCACTGGGTGCCCGTGAGGCTTGTGTGCCGAGTAGCCCGTCCAGAATCGTTTGCGAATCGGCCGCGATCAGCGGCGCATTGCCGTCGGTCTCCCGATATTCCAGCGCGCCCACGATTTTGAAATGGCCCGCGCGACCGCCGCCGAACCAGCGGGCATCGCGCATTTGTTGCGAACCGATACCCACCGTGGCTTGGGATTTTTGGGGTGGTGCGCGGCGGGTGATGATGTTCACCGCGGCAGAATAGGCGTCGGCGCCGTACAGGGCCGAACCGGGACCGCGCATGATCTCCACCCGTTCGATGATGTCCAGCGGCACGATGCCCAACACCGCTGCCCGATCTCCGGTCACTTGATTGGTCTGTGGTATTCCATCGAGCAGAAACAGGATGGTTTGGTTAAACGAGGACTTGAATCCACGCACGGAAATGATGGGTTCTATTTGAATCGTGTTTTCGCCCAAGAAAAAGCCGGGTACGGTTTTCAGCACATCCCATAGGTCGCGTGCACCGATATCTTTGATCTGTTGCGCCGTGATGACCGTCGTGACGGCGGGCGCGGTCCGGATCGGCTAGCTGTATCCAGATGCCACCGACACGATGTTCTCGGCGACATCCTCGCGAGTGATGGAATGGGGGCCAAAATAAGGATCACTCTCTTCTGCCGAAGCGACGGTTGTGGTCAGACAGAACCACGAAAGATTGAACGGCAAAAGCCATCTCGTCACGGCCACCTCCCGATTGGGTTGTTTGGCGTGGAGGGCGCTTGTAAATCAGCAACCCGTTGGCTCAGTAAACGATGAGTGAGTTGTACGGTTCTCACGTAATGCTGAGTTTCCCGATACGGCGGAATCCCGCCATATCGATCTACCTTACCCTCACCCGCATTGTAACCGGCCAAAGCCAATGTTACATTCCCGTTAAAGCGATCCAGTAACCACCGCAGATAGCGGGTTCCACCAGCGATGTTCTGAGCCGGATCGTCAGGGTGGGTCACCCCGAAGCGGGCGGCGGTGCCCGGCATCAACTGCATCAATCNCTGGCNGCCGGCGGGGCTGGTTGCCCAACGCGGGCCGGCGGATTCGGCCAGGATCGACCGCCTTGATCAACAAAGGATCAACCCCATGACGTTGGGCATTGCGGAGAATCAGACGAGCCAGGTCGGGTTCGGAACTGGCGCGCGGACGAGGGAACACGGCGTGGCTGTGGAAGGGACGATGACGGCCGTGGAGCGGTGGCCAACACCGGTTTTCGTGGGTGAGAAGCCACACGGTTGCTGATCCGTGCCGTTCGACGGCTTCCCGCCGCCCGGTGGCCTTGCTGAGCGGCCCAGCGCGCCTCCTGGGCCTGGACCTCGGCGTCCAGCCATGAGTGCTCGGCCCAGCCGATCGCGGGAACCGCCAGCAGCACCGCTAACCCGCCACCATACCAATGACGATGCATGGCAATCTCCCTAGCGGAGAAACAATCGTCGGGGACGGCGCGGCGGACACGGCCCGCCCCGCAAGGCGGCTTTCAGACGGCGCCAGGCCATGGCCGGTGGCATCGCCACCCGCGCGAGAACGGCTCCCAGCAGACACGCGGCGACCGCCACGGCGAAGGTCCACCACGCCATGTGCAGGAGCCAAAGCAACAGGGGCCAAGCCAAACGCGCATCCAAGACCCAAAAGGCTTTCGGGTAGTGGGCGGTGTAGCACCAGGGCGCCGCGGATTGGGAAGCGTCGCTCATGCCGCGTAACTCCTCAAAAACTCGGCGTGCACCGCCCCGGTGATCCGCCCATCCCGCAATAGTTGATCGGCATCGGTCTTGAAGGACTGGCCACTGGTATGCACAAAGGTGCGTAAAGTGTTGCTGGTCTTGTCCGGCGGTAAATCCAGCAACGCCGTTTTCAGGTTCACGTCCAACGCCAGCCATTCCCGCACCGCCACCCGCCGGCCCTCGGCCCCCGGCAACAGCCGTTGCGACACGATCAATTGGGTGGCTTCGATCAGGTCGGCGTAAGCGGTATCGCGTTGCCCCTCGGGGAACATCCGCACCATGCGCGACACGGTGGCGGGCACGCCGGTGGTGTGCAGGGTGGTGAAGGTCAAATGACCGGTCAGACACGCCTCCAGGGTGGCCGCCATGGTTTCGTTATCGCGGGATTCGCCAATCAGCAAGGTGGTGGGTCCGCGCCGCAAGCCGTTGCGCACCGCGCGCGGCCAGGACGGCAGATGCCGGCCGATTTGCGACTGCGCGACGACACTGTTCTGAATCGCCACCTCGTCGTAAAGAAACTCGATGGGACTCTCGACCGTCAGCACCACGTCATGGCGTTCCGGATCTTCCAGAATCCGCCGGATCGTCGCCGCCAACAAAGTGGTCTTGCCGCTGCCGGTCGGTCCGGTCACCAACACCAAGCCCTTGCGCACCCCCAGCAACACCGCTTGCAGCGCGGGTGGCACGGCCAAATCCGCCAGCGGGGGCGGCAAGTTGGGATGAATCCGAAAGGTCAGGTGGGTACCGGTCTGATCATCGATCTGGATCGCGGTCGCGTTGACGCGAAAGCGAAACCGTTGTCCGTCGGCCACCATCGAGTAGTCGCCGTCCACGTCCTCGCCCCGACCCAGCGTCGCGGGAACGTGGGCACCCAACACCCGGCTCGCCAATTCTTGCGCTTCACTGAGTTCCAAGCGGCGCTCGGCCACCGGATAGAGCCAACCTTCCTGATTGACGATCAAGGGACGCAGCGCTTGCACATGTAAATCGGTCGCCCCGTGGCGCGCGGCAGCCAACAAACAAGCATCCAAATCCGCTTGGGTCAACCGGATCGGCAACGGCGGCCAGTCACCCGAACCCATGGAGCGCTCACGATCAGGGGTCATGCTCACTCCTTGCTCACGCCTATTGCACCGAACCGCCATCGTCGTAGGTCGTCAACACCTCCGGCAGGGCGTTCCACGGCAGCCGGCCCTTGCGAGTGGGACCTCGGAACCGGGGAAACCGGGACAAGGTGACCTCGGTGCGACCGATCAGCAGTTCGTGGCGATCCAGTTTGACGCCGCGCCGGGAGACCCGCGTGGCGGGGGCGGTGACCAGGCCGCGTTCCAGCAACACGAGATAGCGGACTCGGCCCAGAAAGGCCCGATGCAGCTCGCCCACGCGGGCCTTGAACGCCAGTTCGGCTTGTTGTTCGCCTTGGGTCCAGCCCTGGCGCACCGCCTCCGCCCACACCCGTTCCTCCGCCGCGTTTTGCGGCAACAACGCCCCTTCCGGTTTCACGGGCGGGGGATAATCCGGGGCCATCAGAAAATCCCGCCACGTCGGGGGCGCGGCCACCACTTGCGCGGTTTCGATCATCTGGTAGGACTGCTCGATCTTGGCGAGCCGGGCACCATCGACCTCGGCGTGGCGACGCGCCTCGATCACGATCGGTGGCAACACCAGTCCCTTTTCCATCAAGAGCTGATCGAAGCGGTAAATCTCGTCCAGCCACGCGGCAACGGTTTCCACCGTGGCGTTCTGATCACGGGAAATCCGCGCCAAGGCCGTCTGACTGCCGACTTGCAGGCCGGTTTCCCGCACCGCCCGTTCCCGCAAGGCCGGTTCGGGGTTCTCGACCTGGCCTCGTAAGGCGGGTCGCCACCCTTGCAGCTCATCGAGGGTCGGTAAGGGAGTGAGTGTTTCGCCAGCGGTCACCGTGGAGCGGGACGCGGTATCGGCCGCCCGGTCGGTGGCTGGCGTCGCGATCGCGGCGGGGTTCGTGTCGAACGCCCCAACGTTCGGGACCGGCAGCACCGCCAGTAGCGCGACCCCAATGACCGGTCGTCGGATCGACTCAATCCACATGCTCGAACCGCACGCGCAACAGGCGCCGCGCCTCATCGATGTCCAAGGACGCGCGATCCCGTGCTTGCCAGGACGCATCCCGTAACACCGCGATGGCCGGAATCTGCTCGGCGTTCACCCGCACGATCAAGGCATTGACGGGCGGTTGCCCGAGTTGTTGGTAGCCATAACCGGTTTGCTGGGCCACGGTCGCGACCAGCGTGTGATAGGGACCCACCCAAGCGATGGAAATCGGTCCGTCCAAGCCCGCCGGCGTGCGCCAGACCCCGCCGGTTTCCGCCAAACCGGTCCCGGTCTTGGCCTGTTGCAGGGCCGACAATTGCCAAAGCGCCGCCTTGGCATCCAGCGCGGCCCGCTGTAATTCCTGTTCGACGAAATTCGGGGTTTTCGGCGGCGGGGGTGTCGCGCAACCGGTCAGCACGACCGCCAGGGCCAGGATCGGAAAACGAAAGGCTTGCGGTCTCATGAGCGCTCCCAAAACGGTGGAAACCAGACGGCGGGGGATCGGACCCACTCCCCCAACGTCGCGAGTCGGCCCCCCCGAATCTGCCAGACCCGCAAGGAACTCTGGACACTGGCCGCCAGAAAGAGCAGCGCCAACAGGACCGCCAGCAGGGCAACGAAACCGCCGAAGGTGAGAGTGGCGCTGGTGACGCTGAACGACAAGGCAAAACAGGCCGCGCCCACCCGTCCATAAAAGCGCAGCGTGTGCGTGCGACGAATACGGCGGAGATCGGCGGGGGTCAGTCCGTACTGATCAACGGCGGCCGTGAAACGGGCACGCTCATCGGAGACGGGTTCCATGGCGGGAGACGGCGTTGCAATCCGCGCTCGAACGGCCGTCTGGTGCCCGATCCCCATGAATCGCGCACCGCCGATCAAGCGCCACAAGGAGACGCTCCATCGGCGAAAGCGATGGGCACTCACTCGACCACCTTGGCGCGCATGGCGGCCTCGGTCAGCCGGGCGATTTGTTCCTCGCCTTGCTGTTCGGTCAAGACCTCCAACAGCGTTGCCATCGTCACCGCCAAATCCTGTTGCTGGCGGTACTGCCGCATCGCCATCTGCATTTTCCAGGTCTCGATCATCAGCTTCTCGCGTTCCAGCGAACCCGGTGGCGCTTTCAACACCTGATCGACCCATTCCCGATCGCCGAATCGCCGTTCGACATCGTTAAAGATCACCTCTTGCGGACTGCGGCCTTGATGCCGCTTGCGCTCGGCATAGCTGTTCGCCAGCACCTTGCGGGCGATGGCCTTGCGGGCGGCGTAGGTCAACAGATAGCCGCGCAATTGATCGGCTTGCGGCGATTTTTCCAGGTGCGCGGGCAAGGCGGGCAAGGGCGCGGGCGCGGTGAGGTTCTCCAGAAAAGCCCGCGCCGCCGCGTCTTGTTCGGTGGAATAGCCGCGCGTGTCCAGCAACAAACCGGCGTCCAGGTCCCCGTTGGGTAAGGTGCTGGTCGCGCTGCATCGCCCTCGCGCCCGATCGGGTGCGGCGCAATACCGGCTTTCGTGCCGGCGGACCCGCTCCACCACGGTTTGAATCGGATTGGCATTGCCGGTCACCGTGGTAATGCCCTGCTGAATCTGGCCGTTCACCAGCCCCGGAACGAACTGGTCCACGGTTCTCAGTTCTCGCGCCAAGGCCAGCGTCGCGCAGCTTTGAGGTGGGGGTAGCATCGCCATCGTGACCTGCTTTTGCCAGATTTCGAGGCGCTTGCGGTTGATGGCGTCCGCCGACTGCAAATGGGCATCCACGATGTCTTGGGTGTTGTTCATCATCTGCGGCTGCTGAAACAGATAGAAATACAGCATCAAGGCGACGAACTCGGGCAGCGCGGCCCCGGCGGAAAGGGGCGTGGTGATCAACGCCAGCGCCAGGACAAACCCCAACAAGCGACGGCAACGCATAAGCTCTTCCTCAAATAAAATAATACTTATAATGCAATTATTGATTAGCTTATGATAGCTTTCAATCCATATCAATACATTTCAAATCCATCGAATCACTAAAATCCTTGAATCTCGTGGAGGCTGACATGCTGGAAGGGCTGGAGGTGGTTCTGCATGCGCTCACCCAAGCGGCGGGCGTGTATGCGGAAGATCGTTGCCAATTGGAAGCCGCCGACTCGGACACGGCGTTGGTGATGACCGGTGGCGGCTTGATGACGGCCATCGCCTTACAGGGCTTGCGTCAGCAATGGGATGCCCCCGCTTTCGAGCGCCTGGTGGAAGCCGTCACCGTGGCGTTGACGCCCATGGCCCACCGGACGTGCCATTCGGTGCAGTTCGTGTTGGAACGCGATCCCGACCGCACGGTGGGGGAGGTGGAACGCCTGCTGTTTCCGTTACGGCGCGCGGCGCGGCGCTTGGGCATGGCGATGGATGAATTGCTGGACGATCACCGGGATCGCTTATTGGAAAACTGCGTCAGTGAACGCACCACGGTGACGGTCTGGACCCATCGGAGTGCTTTGACGGCACCGGAACAACGGCAGGAACGCCAGCGCTATCGGCAAGGTTTTCGCAAGCTGACCCCACCGTATCCCCCGCTGGAGGGACAAAATGTCGCGGCGGTCTTCCGGCCGTTGCGGGAAACCCACACGGCGGTGGTGCAAACCTTGGTCCGTGATCTCGATGCCGCCGGCCTGTTTCTGGATCTCTTGAGCGATCATGATTTTCTGCATGCCCTGCGCACGTCTCTGGAACCCATGACCAGCCCGGCGTGGCGGGCATTGCTTCCCGGCGATCCGTTGCCCCGCCGGGCTTGGGGTCGCCGGCGGGATTTGTCGGAGTTGTGGTATCCCCGCATCGGCTATCAATTGTTGGAAACGCCGTTCGAGCGGCCGTTGCCGGATGGGGTGGTCCAGGCGGGAGAACGCTGGCTGAGTTCGGTGTATATGGAGTTCGGTCCGCAAGACTTGCGGGCCTTTGCCGCTTTATTCGCGGAACTGGATCGGGCGCTGCCGGTGCGGATCGCGTTTCAGTTGGACGGCGGTTTTAGTCATTGGCGCCTGCGCCGGGTACTGGCCGATTTCTGGGCTTTCGCCGGGGAGTACAACCGGCGGATCAGCGAGGCGTTTACCGATCTCGACGTCACGCGACGGACGCAACCCACGCCGCGTTTGCGGGTCTGCGCCACCACCTGGGGGCCGGACGCGGCCACGGCGCGGGCACGCGTGGCGCGCTTGCGCGCGGCCTTGGAAGCCTGGGGCGCGCAACAGTGGCGGATCGAACGCGGCGCCCCGGCCGGCGCGGTGCTGGCCTCGCTGCCCGGTTTCGCGGTCGATCTGTCACCGGGCGAACCGCACGCCGCGCCCTTGTCGGACGCGGTGCGATTGTTACCGCTGACCCGCCCGGCCTTGCCTTGGGCGCGCGGCACGGTGGTGTTTCGCTCCGGCGATGGCAAGTTGTTGCCCTTTCAACCGAGTTCGGAGTTGCAAGCGGCCTGGATCACCCTGTACGCCGGCACCTTGGGATCGGGTAAAAGTCTGACCCTGCACCACGACAATCTGGCGTACTTGCTGAACGGGGAACAGGCGGTGCCTTATCTCAGTATCATCGAGCCGGGCGCCAGCAGTCAGGGCTTGATCGAGCTGTGCCAAGCCGAAGTGTCGCCGGACCGGCGGGCCTTGTTCGTGTACCGTCGCTTGCGCCAAACCCCGGCGGATGCGATCAATCCGCTGGATCTGCAATTGGGCTTGCGGGATCTGTTGCCGCACGAGCGCGCGTTCGCGCGGAATTTCCTGACCGTGCTGGCGACGCCGGCCGGGCAAGACCACCCGCCGCCGGGGGTGTTGGAGGTGGTGTCGGAAGTGGTGTTGGGTTTGTATCCGCATTTCGCCGACGACGCGCATGGTCATCCCAAACGCTACGAAGCCCGGCGCGATGTGCGGGTGGATCGGGCACTGGCGGAACATGGCATTGCGGCGGATACCCAAACGCCGTGGTTTCATCTGGTCGATCGTCTGTTTGCCGCCGGCGATGTCCGAAACGCGCAACGGGCCAATCGGTTTGCCGCGCCGTTGCTGGTCGATGCCATCGGCTTTCTGGCGCAATCCGAAAAGATCCGCAAGACCTGGGGGGCGGTCACCGTCACCGATCGTGGTCCCTTGATCGACTTCGTGGTGCGACAATGGACCTATGCGCTCAATGTCTTCCCGATGCTCTCCGCCCCGACGGCGGTGGATGTGACTGGGGCGCGGGTTCTCTCCCTGGATGTCGAGGAAATCGCCACGCGCGGGGGCGTGTTCTCGGCCTGGGAGGCGAGCGTGGCCCTGATGTTGGCCCGTCATGTCGCCGTCGCCCACTTCTACCTGCACGAAAACCAAATTGGGGATTGGCCGCCGCTGTATCAACCCTATCAACGCCAGCGCATCCTGGAATTGCGCGCCCAACATAAACGGATTTGTCTGGATGAAATGCATCG
Source organism: Candidatus Competibacter phosphatis (assembly GCF_012939995.1). GTDB lineage: Bacteria > Pseudomonadota > Gammaproteobacteria > Competibacterales > Competibacteraceae > Competibacter > Competibacter phosphatis. Next base: position 31,989 of record NZ_SPMZ01000077.1, read on the forward strand.
ACTACGCGGGGGCGCGGCAGCGACCATGGCTCAGTTGGAAACCGATGCCCTGGAAAGCCGCAAGCACGGCGTGGAAATGGCGTTTTGCAGCCCCTTGTTCGATCACTTCCCCCACGGCATTCTGCAAATGGCCACCACCCGGATCGTGCTGGGGGCCTCGGAAGAGGAGGGCGATCGCATCGCCGAACGTTTCGGCCTCAATCCCGCCGAACGGCGGGCCATGCGGCAACACCTGCACGGACCCACCCCGGATGGTGCGCCGATGCTGATCTCGGTGGACACCTCGCGCGGCCGGTTCACCCAACTGGTCATCCTCACCACCGGCGTGCAAGAGCGTTGGGCCTTGACCACGGTGGAACAGGATCGGGCATTGCGCGTGCAGGTCATGGCGAAGTTGCCCGCCGCCCAAGCCCGTCGCGCCCTGGCGAAACACTTTCCCGGCGGGTCCTGTGTCGCCGAACTGCGCACCCGCACCGAACGCTTGGAATTGACGCGGGGCATGGTGATTGCGGAGGAAGATCGCCGCTTGTTGATTCAGGAACTGGCCGACGAGGTGGTGGCCGGCGCGGGGAGTTGAGGGGGTCAGCTTTCATCCGGGCAGGCCGATAACCAGAGACGGCGCTTTCATCGCAGTGGCGATCAGGAATCCGTCCAGTATGGAAGAAGGCGTCATGCTACCGGCTGGGATGGGTTTCGGTTCAACCGTAGGTTTCTTGTAGTCAAGCAGGCTTACCGAAAGGACACGCCCAATTATCCATGTTGTTGGAAGGCATCGACTGGCGGTGTCCAGTACGGACCGCGCCGTTGCAGGCGGTATAAGCGCCTATACTGAAAACATGGCCGATACCGATGCCCGGCTCGATGATGTCCCAACGCTGAAAGCGATGATTGCCCGCTCACAGGCGGAAATCGCGCATTAGCAAGCAGAGATTACCCCTCTCAAGCTGTGGATCGCCAAACTGCACCGGCAGCCATTCGGCCGGCGCTCGGAGCGGGCCGACAAACTCCTCGACCCACTCGAACCGCACCTGGAAGAACCGGAAACCGGCGCGGCGGATTGAGGCACGCGGATCGAGCCCGTCCGTTCTCGATCCACCACCGTGCCCGAGCCCGTCGAGCGCGGACACTGCGGACACCCGATCGCTCGCGCTCGCCCCGCGACGGGAACGTCAACAGAGTTGTTGAATCGGTATCTCACAGGTAAAGGTCAGCCAATGGACGAACAGCGACTGCAAGCGTATCTCACCCTGATCGACCAGCTTTTGATTAGCGCTCCTACAGCATCATACCGAATGGGGGGATGAAGATCTGCTAGCGGTGATGGTACAAGCGGCGGATGACCTGGAGCAACAAGGAGAACCCAATGCTTAAATGGCTACGGCAGTTTGCCCAACGGTTGGCAGTAAGGATGTGGAGGAGATCATCAAGAGATTTGCTTAGGCCTTGGGGGAGAGACGGCATGCCCAACATCTATTTACATGTAAACACTCTCGAACCATCAATGCAAAAATCTTTAGAATTTTTAGCGATAGTCCTGCAACTAATTGTGGATAATCGAAAGGACATACAGCAAATCTATCCTTACCTGAAAGCGAATCAACAGCGACTGAATGACACATTGTTAGAGGCAATATCTATTGCGGCTCCTAGTTGGTTCAATGGGGATAAAAACCAACAAAAGTTGGTTGCGGCGATGTTTGGCGGATTCGGCAATTTAATCGCTCAGTTTCCATTGGGAAACCGTGAGATTAATTTGGAATTAGCCATTACTGCCTATCAGCAAGCGTTGCAGGTCTTTACCCGGGAGGCCTTCCCTAAGCAATGGGCCGCGATGCAAAACGACCTGGCCAATGCGTATAGCCAACGGATCCGGGGCGAGCGGGCGGAGAACCTGGAACAGGCCCTCGCCGCCTTCCAATTGGTGTTGCAGGTCGATACTCGGGAAGCTTTCCCCGTCGATTGGGCCATGACGCAACACAACCTGGCCAATGCGTACCGCGACCGGATCCGACGGGCGAGCGGGCGGAGAACCTGGAACAGGCCCTCGCCGCCTGCCGGTTGGCGTTGCAGGTCTATACTCGGG
>NZ_SPMZ01000078.1 GCF_012939995.1 Candidatus Competibacter phosphatis
GATACACCGTGGATTCTCCACACTCCAGCGCTTCCGGCAATGCGCTCATCGTCCCAACCCGGTCCCTCCGTCCCTGCATCGGTCTTCAGCAAAATCCGCGCATGAAGCAGAGTCGATGCGGCCCGCTGGCCGGTGCGGATCAACCCCTCCAATTGGGTGCGTTCGGCAACCGTGAGACGAACCACGTATTTCGGTAGCGGCATGAGTAGGCTCCAGAGTGAGAGAATATCCCCCTAGAAATACCGACCTACTCCATAAAGTCAACTTAAGTCGGGTGAGGTACTAGCGCTCCGATGCCGGCAACGATGCGATCCAGGTTCAGCACCGTGCCGATGAAGAAATAGAAGATGAAGATCTGCACCAGCAGCGGCGTGCCGCGGATCAGCTCGATATAGATCACCGCCAGCCCGCGCAGGACGGGGTTGTCGGAAATGCGGCACAGGCCGGTGATCAAGCCGATCAGCAGGCCGACCAACCCGGAAACGAAGGAAATCCAGATGGTGACCCACAAGCCCTGGGTCAGCGGTCCGATCCGCCATTCATGGTTGTCGCCGACGCTGTCTTCCTGGTCGAGGGTATCGCCGACTGCTACCTGCACAGTTTCCACCGGCAGAACGACCGGAGCGCCGCCGTCGGCGGGCGTGACGACGACCCGGCTCAGCGCGCCGACGGCCTGGATGGCGCTGACCCGGCCGGCGATCGGCGATTCCTGGGGAACCTCGGCCCGGTAGGCGAAGTATTGCGGCACCCGTTCCCAGCGCCATTCATAGTGAACGCGCTTGGTGGCGACCCACAGACCCGCCACCAAGCCGATCAGGATGGCGGCGAGCAGCAGATACCAGGGCCAGGTGGCGGGGCGATGCTTGAGCGCCACGACTTACTGTACGTCTTTCAGCCAATCGGTATTCTTGAACCACTTCTGGTACAGCTTATCGTAGGTGCCGTCCTGCTTGACCTTGACAAGGAACTCGTTGAGCCATTTGATGAATTCGGGGTTGCCCTTGCGCACGCCCCAGCCGAGTGGTTCGCTGGTGAAGGGTTGGTCCAGGAAAATCAGCTTGCCCGCGCCGCGCTGGCCGATGGCGACCGCGTTGTAGGGCGAATCGTAGACGAAGGCGTCGGCCTTGCCGTTGACCACTTCCATGACCCCTTCCGCCTCGGTCTCGAAGGACAGATAGGTGGCCTTGGGCAGGTACTTCTTGGCGGCGATTTCGCCGGTGGTGCCGAGCTTGGAGGCGATCTTGTACTTGGGCTTGTTCAGATCCTTATAGGACTTGATCTTGCTCTCCAGTTCCTTGCGCAGCAGCACGGTCTGACCGATCACCATGTAGGGTTCCGAGAAATCGATGGTTTCGGCGCGCTCCTTGGTGATGGTCATGCCGCTCATGATGATGTCGCATTTGCTGGTGACCAGCGCGGGGATGATGCCGTCCCAGGCGGTGCTGCTCAGCACCAGCTTGACGCCCAGCGCCTCGGCCATCAGCGCCGCCAGATCGGGATCGAAGCCGACGATCTGCCCGCGTTTGTCGGTGATTTCGAACGGCATGTAGGCCGGTTCCAGACACACTTTCAGCTCGCCCCGTTCCTTGATTTCGTTGAGCACGTCGGCTCGGGCGGGAGTGCTGGACAGGGCGAACAGCAGGCTGAGGCTGACACCGAGCGCAACCAGGAATTTTTTTCATGGGATGGTGACTCCTTTGGATGGTTATTGGATGGTTATTGTTAGGCCCGGTCGGCAAAACCCACAGCCGAGTGTCTGGTCATGATATACAAAATTCATCCCACTGTAATATGGCGGTCAGGTGGATTTGCCCTCGTCGAGTAACTCCCTGATCACCATGCGGATGCCGCATTTGGGGCAGCGCGGCATTTCTTCGATCGGGATGTAGATGATTGCGGAATAACGGCACTTCGGGCATGCGACCTGCACAGGTTCCGCTTTATCGCGCTGCATGAGCCGACTCCTCGCCCGCAAGGGCGGTTTGATGGAGCAATTGGGCGATGGCCCGTTCGAAACGACGCAGCCCTTCCTCGATCAGTTCGTCGGGGATGATCAGCGAGGGCGCCAGCCGGATCACGTCCGGTCCGGCCACCAGCACCAGCAGGCCCTGATCCGTCGCGGCCTTGACGAAATCGCGGCTGCGTCCCCGCCAGGCATCGGTCAACTCGCAACCGAGCAGCAGGCCTTTGCCGCGCACTTCGCGAAATATTCCGAACCGGTCGTTGATGCGCCGTAGTCCGGCCATGAACGCGGCGTGCTTGCGACGCACGCCGGCCAGCAGTTCGGGGTCGCTGATCAGATCCAGCACCGCGCCGGCCACCGCGCAGCCCAACGGGTTGCCGCCGTAGGTGGTGCCGTGGCTGCCGACGTTGAGGCTGGCGGCGATGGGCGCGGTGGTCAGCATGGCGCTGATCGGGAAGCCACCACCTAGACCTTTGGCGGTGGTCAGGATATCGGGCGTCACGCCATAGCCCATGTAGGCGTAGAGGTGGCCGCAACGGCCATTGCCGCATTGGACTTCGTCGAAGATCAGCAGCGCCTGGTGGCGGTCGCACAGTTCCCGGACTCCACGCAGAAATTCCGGGGTGGCGCTGACCACGCCGCTTTCGCCCAAGACCGGTTCCAGGATCACCGCGCAGGTCCGCTCGGAGATCGCCGAGGCGAAAGCGGCCAAATCGTTGAACGGGACATGCGTGATGCCCGGCGGCAAGGGTTCGAAGCCCTCGGTGTATTTGGGTTGGCCGCCGACGGAGACGGTGAACAGGGTGCGGCCGTGGAACGAGGGTGTGAAGGCGATGATCTCACGCTTGTCCGGCCCGGCGTGGTCGGCGGCGTATTTACGGGCCAGCTTGAGTGCCGCCTCATTGGCTTCGGCGCCGGAGTTGGCGAAGAACACTCGTTGGGCGAAGGTCAGTTCACATAGCCGGCGAGCCAGTTTGAGAGCCGGCTCGTTGGTCAGCAGGTTGCTGACGTGCCAGAGCTTGCGGGCCTGTTCGGTCAGCGCCGCGACCAGCTTCGGGTGGGCGTGGCCCAGCACGTTGACGGCGATGCCGCCGGCGAAGTCGATGTATTCCCGCCCGTCCTGATCCCACAGACGGGAGCCCTCGCCGCGCACCGGAATGATCGCCGCCGGGGCGTAGTTGGGGACCATGACGTCGTCGAACATATCGCGGGTGATGGGGAGGTCACTCATGGGGACGATCCTGAACGGTTGGACAAGACGGGGTTGACTTTAAGAAGCTGTACAAAAACACCAAACCGTAAATCAACAGGTTATGCGTAAAAGTCCGTTTACGCATGATATTGGTCGAATACTACCGGAAGTTAATATCATATAATCAATATGTTAGTTTTTATACAGTCTCTAAGATTCGAATCATAACATCCCCAACAGCGGCATCAGCTTGTACTTGCGCTGGTGCTTCTCGCGCAGGGCGCCGAGATAAGCGTGCCACTCGGCTTTCTGGCCAAGCGCGTCATGGGCCTGCTTGACCTTGCGCAGCCACTGAGCCGCGTCTTGGTAGTGGGCCGACTTGGCGCCGTCCATGAGCGGTTCCGCCTGCTGTCGGGCCTGATCGATCACCCATTCCGGCCGTGAGGGGATGGCGGCGTCCATGATCCGTGCCAAGGTTCGGGATGAGACGTAATGCTCCTTGACCGCCGCGATGGCATCATCGATCAGGCTTTCGTGTAGGAAAACGTCAACCTTGGTTTCGGTGGCGATGTGGGCATTGCCATGCAGAAAATCCAGCAGCTTCGGCCGTTGCTCCGACCAGCCCGCGCCGGCCAGCGTTTCCACCCGTTGGTAGGCATCCAGGCTTGGCGCGATCCGAAACGCGATCAGGCTCGCCGCCAACGCCCGTTCGTTCTGTCCATGCGCGGCGGCCCGGTCGCGTAGCCAGGCCGCCAGTTCGGCTTGAGAAGGTGGGTGGTATAGACCGAATTCCCGCATTTGTTCCACGATTTCCGCCAGCGCCGGATCGCTTGGCGCTGGCATGTCTTGCCGGCGCAGGCCATGTTCGGCAATCTGGAACGCCGCTTCGATCTCATCGCGTTCGTACAGTGCCTTGACGAGTTTCAGCAATCCTTCATCGGAAAGCGGCTGTTCCAATCCAGCGCGCACGGCATCCCCAACCCGGTCCAGCCGCAACAGCTTGAGGGTATATTCATCATAATGATGTTCGGCCTGGGCTAGATTGAGATATGCCTCGTGTTGGCCAGTTCGCTCCAGAATCCGTAACCGCGCTTGGGTGACGCGCGCCCGTTGGTCATGGGGTGGCGGATCGTCGCCCCACAGGCCGGCTGGCACCGTTTCGCCGTGCAGGATGCGGGTCAGCGTGGGGTCGTCCCAGCCTTGCCGGACGACGATTTGCAGGAGTTCCAGACCGTCGGCGATGGTTTCGTCGAAATCATCCATCCAGTCTCCCAGCCGGTCGGCCCAGTGCTGGCGTTCCTCGGCGCTCAGATCGGGATCGAGCAGCGCCTCGCTCCACAGCGTTTGGGTGCCATCGAGGAAGACGCTGACATCCTCGCCGATCTCGTCCAGCATTTCCCAGTGCTTGCTGAATTCGTCGGTGATAGCTTCCAGAATCGCCAGCGCGGCGCGACCGTCGCCGGCCTCCAGCGCGGCTTGGGCCTGTTCCGCTAGTTCGACGATATCTTCGACCACGCCGTAGCCGTCCTCGTCGTAGCCCTCGTCCCAGTCGCCGCGAGTGAGTATGGCATTGCGGACGCTTTGCCGCAGCGCGCGGGTATTGACCAGGACGGGAGCGGCACGCTGGGCCGAAGCCGCGGTCGCGGTGGAACCGTCCGGCGTCGTCGGGGCGATGTAGGCCAGGGCGGTTTCGATCATGTCGTTCAGGCGCGGGATGCGATCCGCCAGTTTCAGCAACAGCACCTGCAATTGTTCTCGGTCCAGCGTCGCCAGCGTTTCGGTCAGCGGCGGGCGAATTTCCACCGCGTTCGGTTGTTCGGCACAGGTGAGCAGCACGGCGACGATATGCTTGCACCAGCCCTCGTATTCGTAAGGACAAGTGCAGGCTGCGTCAGCGATCTGTTTTCCCTCGAACTGAATCCACACCCGATAGGGACGGAGCGCGCTGCCCTGGACATCGGCTTCCAGTTCGTCGCCGCGCCGCGTCAGCGGTCCAACCATGCCTTCTTGGACATAGGCCCGGCCTCGCTCGATGGAGCGGTCGGTGGCATGGTCGCGTAGCTGAGCGGAATCGAATGTGGGAGCGGCCATCGGAAGTAACCTCAATCGCTGAATATACGGGGAAGCGGTTTGATGTAGTTGGAAGCAACCATGCGGGCGTTTGGTTCATCCGCAGCCATGCGGCGGGCATGGCACGCTTTGCAAGCACAGGTAAGCACAGAACAGAATTCTCAAGGCTCAAGCGAACTCGACGAGTTTCTCTGAGCGGTTAATCCTCATCTTCATGTTGATTTCCCGCGGACTGGAACTGGGGTAATGTCACGCTCACCCGCGCACCGCCGCTCTTGGCGTCACCAATCTCCAGCGCGCCACCATGACTCTCCGCGATCTTCCGGGCAATCGTCAATCCAAGCCCAGCGCCTCCGGTCCTGCGGCTGCGCGAAGTCTCAAGGCGCACAAAGGCTTGGGTGACATTGGCGCGTGCTTCAGGTGGGATGCCCGGGCCACCGTCCTCGATGTGCACCAGCACATGCTCGGCGCGCATCTGAACCATGACACGGGCCTCGCCCCCATAGGCAATGGCATTCTCGATCAGATTGCGAAACAAGCGGCGCAAGGCTACAGGCTGGCCAAGTACCAAAGCGTTCCCCTTGGCGCCTTCGCAAACGAGGGTGACGGAAGTCCCAATCTTACGGTGGTCGTCGATTTCATCACCCACGAGTTCGGTAATATCGATCAGCTCCAGCGTGGTTTGCTCTCGCTGGGCGCTTTCCGCCGGATCTTGAACGGCGAGAAGCGCGTCATTCACCAGACTGATCATATCTTCGATGTCCCGAATTGCTCGGGTGCGCTCGGCGTCATCGGCGATCAGTTCCATGCGCAACCGTAGCCTCGTCGCATAGGTGCGCAGATCATGGGAAAAACCACCGATCATCGCCATGCGCTCCTTGATCAGGCTGGCGATGCGTTCCTGCATGCGGTTGAAGGCGGCAATCAAGGCGCGGATTTCCGGTGCGCTGCTCGGAAAATCGGCGATCGGTTTGGGTGCGCTGAGGTCGATGCTATCGGCCGCCTCGACCAGTTGGCGCAGCGGACGTGCCTCACGGCTGATGATCAGTATGGCCAGAAGCGCGATGCCAAAACCAAAAACTCCCGCCCAGAAACCTGGCGGTAGGCCGAAAACGTCGGTGATGAGCCGACCCTGACTCTCAAATGCGAGGTGTTCACCGTCCTCTAAGGTGACGATCATTGTCAATAATCCGGACCGAAACGGCTTTTCCACAAGCTGCTTGATGTTGGTTTGCAGCAGTACCGTCACGGTATGCGCGCCGAGGGCGCGAAGATAGTTGTCCACGATCTGCTCGACGAGCGGTAATTGGTGCCAGGTCTCTCGCGGTGGTGCTGGGTTTTCCTTGGTGACCCATACCCGCAAATGTGGACTGTTTACCGCGCGCAATATCGTGTTGCGATCGGATTCTGGCGCGCGTTCCACAAGGGCAACGATGGCTGCCACCTGGTCTGGCAACGGAAGGCGGAAACCGACACCGGTATCGCCGCTGCGGCGCAGATAGAATCCCATCACGACTAGGATCTGAAGGGCCACCAGGCTGAAAACCAGGATCAGAACGATACGGGTGACAAACCCGAAGCGGATGAATCGCATCATGGAACCGGCGACACTTGGGGCACGAACAGATATCCATTGTTGCGAATGGTGGAAATCAGTTTGCAGCCTGGCGTCGCGGCGTCGAATTTCTTACGCAGGCGGGAAATCGCCATGTCGATGGTGCGATCGAACGGATCCGCCTCGCGTCCCCGGGTCCAGTCCAGCAACTGCTCGCGGGAAAGCACGCGGCGGGGTCGCTCGATAAAGCAGGCGAGCAGATCGAACTCGGCACTGGTCAGAGTGATCTCTTCGCCATCCGGACCTTGCAGCGTGCGCGCATCCAGATCCATCACGAACCGCTCAAACGTATGGCGGCGGTTGCCGGCGCTTTTTGTCTCACCGCGTGTGCGTCGCAAGATCGCCCGCACCCGCGCCAACAGTTCGCGCGGATTGAACGGCTTGGTCAGATAGTCGTCCGCGCCCATTTCCAGGCCGAGCACTCGGTCGATATCCTCGCTCTTGGCGGTGAGCATCAAAATCGGCAGATCGCAGCGCTTGCGTAGATCGCGGCAGATCGATAGCCCATCAACGCCTGGCAGCATCAGATCGAGAATGATCAGATCGGGGCTAAACCGCGCCATCACCGCGTGCATTGCCTCGCTATTTCCAGCGGTTTCGGCGCGGAAACCTTCACGGGTCAGAAGGTTTTGCACCAAACGAGCGATCTCCTCGTCATCCTCGACGATCAGGATATGTGTGTCGGATAGGGGCATGAGGCTCGTTCCTCTTCAGAGCATGGCGCCATTATGGATTGCGGGCAGCGCCCGCGCATCCCGCTGTTACAAACCGTTACGTGCCAGAAAAGAAGAAATAAAAAAATGTTGCACGCCATTGATAGCGTGGCAAAGCGGGGATGGGAAAGTGTTGCCACCGAATGAGGAGACACCTCTTCCGGAAACACTGAGTCATCATGAGGAGATAGACCGATGAACAAAGCGCTGATCATTGCCGTTGCGACGACCTCGTTGATCGTCATGACCGCCACCGATGCCTTTGCCTGGGAGCGTCACGGCACCGTAACCGGCTCGGGTGGTTATAGCCGCAGCGTGACCGGCTCGGGAAGCTGCTCAGGTGGTTCCTGCAACAATAGCCGCCAGGTGACCGGTCCCGGTGGCTATAGCCGCACCCGTCAAGGGCAAGTTTCGAGCAATCCTGATGGGGGCTGGACTCGGAACGGTACGATTACCCGCCGCAATGGCAATCAGGTGAACTACGAGGGATCGGGAAGTTGTTCGGGTGGCAACTGCACCTATGGCGGCAGCCGGACCGGCCCTTACGGAACGACCACCCATTCTGGCGGCATCAGCCGTTAGTGATCACTGCCTGCGAAAGCCTGCCCATCCCGTATCACTCCGTATGCCCGTCCGAGCCTTTCCCCATCGGCTCGGGCGATTTACCCCAAGGGGGCGAATCATGTTGGACATGATGAATGGATTGCTTCCGGGATCGCAGTCATTCGGTTTGCATTCCGGTTATCGCTGGCTGATCCCGGTTGTCTCGACCGGTCTTATGATCCTCGAATATCTACTGGCCCGGCACATTCTGCACGACACTCGCCAAACCCATGACCTAAGGGAAACCGCGGCGACCTTTGGCATGGCGCTGGTCAAGGCGCCGATCCGCGCTTTGACCGTTGGTATCGTCGTCGTGCCGTTCGTGCTGGTCTATCAATACCGGCTGTTCGACATTCCGCTGAACTCGGCCTGGGCCGTTGTTGCGTTGTTTCTCGGCACCGAATTTTTTTACTACTGGCATCACCGCGCCGCGCACAGCATACGCTGGTTGTGGGCGACCCATGCGGTCCATCATTCCCCCACCAAGCTAAATCTAACCGCAGGCATAAGGCTCGGATGGACGGGGTTAATTTCCGGCAATTTCCTGTTTTTCCTGCCAATGGTGTGGCTTGGCTTTCACCCGCTTGCCGTGCTCGGCATGATGGGTGTCAATCTTGGTTATCAGTTCTTCATTCATACCCAGCTCGCACCCTCGCTCGGACCCCTTGAATGGGTCTTGAATACCCCACGCCATCATCAGGTGCATCACGCTTCGAACGCTTCCTGCCTGGATAAGAACTTCGGCGGCATTCTCATTGTTTTTGACCGATTGTTTGGCACCTTCGCGGCGCGTCCAGCGGATGAGGCTCTGCGTTATGGCTTGGCAAGGCCGCTGATCTCGTACAACCCGGTATACATCGCTTTCCATGAATGGATTGCGATTTTACGGGATCTGGGGCGAGCTCAGGGTTGGCGTGAACGCTGGCGCTTGCTGTTCGGCAGGCCATAACCCAAATCGAAACATTTTCGTTGCAAACGGAGAAAGCTAACATGAAGACGATGGTGAGCTTGGTCGCATTGGCAGTGGTAATGGGTGCGGCACAATCGGCCACGGCCCAAATGAACCTCCGGGAGATAAGAAGCGTCTGCATGAGCGATTATCACAGCTATTGCTCCGGCGTAATGCCAGGCGGCGGGCGCATCTTCGCCTGTTTGAATGAGCACATGTCCAAACTGAGCCCTGCCTGTGCCAAGGTAGTTGGAGTGGCTGCGCAATGCGATGAGGATCACAAAAAGCTTTGTCCAAATGTACCCCCGGGCGACGGGAGAACACGCGCCTGCCTTATTGCTCACAGACAACAACTGAGTCCCGCCTGTGCCGCTACTCTGGCTCGCGCCGCCAGCAAATGAGAAATGCCACTCGATCTTCCGGTTTTTCCTGCTTGACGGGAGCGGCGAAGATGAGGGGAACCCTCAGCCCTGTGCCCGTACCCAGCGCACGATGTCCGCCGCGCCCATGGCGCCCGGTTGCCGCGCCACCTCGTGGCCGCCCTTGAACAGCGCCAGGGTCGGGATGCTGCGGATGCCGAAGCGGGCGCTGAGGGCCGTCTCCAGCTCGGTGTTCACCTTGGCCAAACGGATCCGCGGTTCCAACTGCGCCGCCGCCTGTTCGAAGGCCGGCGCCATCATCCGGCAAGGACCGCACCAGGGCGCCCAAAAATCCACCAGCACCGGGACATCGTTGCGGTTGATATGCCGTTCGAAGGTGGCGGTGGTCAATTCCACTGGATGGGCGGTGAACAGTGGTTGATGGCATTGGCCGCAACGCGGCGTTTCGGTCAGCCGGTTGGTTGGGACACGGTTGATCGCTTGACAATGGGGGACAGACGAGATGCAAGGGGGTCGTTCATGAGGCTCTCCTTGGCGGGATTGGGAAATCGCCGGGATCATGGTGGGAGTCGGCGATGGCGTTCCAGAAACCGGTTTCGCCGAGCAGTCAGTGGTCACTCAGCCCGCTGACGCTCAGCAGCGCCGGTATCAGGAGCAGCGTCTGAAAGCCAGGCGACGCCGGTCATGAGGGCATTCAGCTTGGTCCCGTGCGTTGTAGGCGGCGGCGCAGGGTATCCAATTCTTCCATCAGATCGGCCATCAGGGCGGCCAATTCCGGCACGGCGTCGAAGTCGCGCTCCAACCGCCACATGCGTCGCGCCCGCGCCAGACTCACGCTGGAAAAGCGCCAAGTACCGGCCAAACATTCGACGTGGGGGAAGAGTCCATCGTCGATGTGGCGGGCCAGCCATTCCGGCTCCACCGTGCAGGCCGCCGCCACTTGCTCCAGGGTCAGCCAGGTATCTTCCATCAGGCTGCCGCTCAGGATGTCGTCGTCACGCATGGTCCAGCTCCTCCGCTCGGCGCGGATCGAAGGCCAGTTCCCGCGCCAAAGTCTCGTACAGCTCCCGCGCCCTTGGGGTGTCGGCCGGCGGCAGCACCACTTGAAGATCAAGCAACAGGTCGCCGGGCGGATTGGCGGGGATGCCCTTGCCGCGCACTCGCAATTGCTGGCCGCTCTGGGCGCCTTCGGGAATGCGCACCTTAAGGGAGCCATCGGGCAGATCCACGGGTACCACCGTGCCCAAGGCAGCCTCCCAGGGCGCCAGCGGCAAGCTGAGGTGTAGGTCGCGGCCATCGACTCGCCAGCGAGGATGCGGTTCGAACCACACCTCCAGCAGCAAATCCCCCGCTGGTGCGCCGCCCATGCCCGGCGTACCTTGACCGGCCAACCGAATCATCTGCCCCTCGCGCACGCCTCGGGGAATCCGCACGTTGAGGGTGCGGGTCTCCAGCGAGACTCGGCCCTGGGCATCCAGTTTGGGCACGCGCAGGCTGATTTGGCGAGTGGCACCGTGGAAAGCATCTTTCAAGTTGAGCAGGATCTTGGCATGGTGGTCCGCGCCGTGCGCCTGGAAACCGCCAGCATGAAAATCCGCGTGATGGGCGCCACCCATGCGGCCGAACAGTTCGGCAAAGAACTCACTGTAGTCAGCCGTCTCGGTCGGAGAAGAACCAGCCCCCGAGAACTCGAAACCAGCGTCCCAGTTCGGTGGCGGCCGGAAATCCTGACCAGACTGATGGTTTTGTCCGAGCTGGTCATAGGCGGCGCGTTTTTCCGGGTCCGAGAGCACGGCATAAGATTCATTGACTTCCTTCATGCGCGTCTCGGCGTCCGGTTCCTTGCTGACGTCCGGGTGGTACTTGCGCGCCAACTTGCGGAAGGCTTTCTTGATGTCCTCCGCCGTGGCGTCGCGGGCCACGCCCAGGGTCTGGTAGTAGTCCTTGAACTCCAAGCGGGTTCTCCTGTGGGTCGGTTCGATGGGGTGTCGCTGAAAGAAATAGGGGCGTCCGTCCGCGAATCAAGCCATTAAGAACGAGGTGGGCTGAAAAAAGTGGACGCCGACGTTGGCGAACTTCTGGCCTTCCCGATCACGCGGCAATGGGGACGATCTAGGTCGCTGGCGCGGTCATGATCGTCGGTATAGTGAAGTTGACGGCGTGAGGGGATTTGCCCGCCGTGGCAAACGGGGTTAGATTGCCCGCATTTCCTCTGAACCCTATTCCCATGTCCAAAATCGCCAAAAGCATTTACCGCATCCTGTTCGTCAGTCAGGGCAAACTGTACGAGCTGTACGCTCGTGACATCCATCAGGATGAACTGTATGGCTTCATCGAAGTCGAGGAACTGATTTTCGGCGAACGCTCCAGCGTGCTGGTCAACCCGGCCGAGGAAAAGCTGCGCAACGAATTCGCCGACGTGAAACGTACCTTCATCCCGATTAACTCGGTGATGCGGATCGATGAAGTGGAACGGGAGGGGATCAGCAAGATTCGTTCGACGGAAGGTGGCGACAACGTGATGCCGTTCCCGCAGCCGTTGATGCCGCCCAACGGCGGGCGCGGCAAGGACTGAGAAGCCGAATTCGAGACGGTTTGGCGATGGGAGGTGACGATGGAACCGGCATGGTGGGAGATTCTACTGGGCGGCGGTCTGGCGCTGCTGGTAATTCTGTGGTTTCGACCGGGCATCAAGGCGGCCATCGAACGCAGTCGCACCGCCAAGAAGGACTGGCCGGCGGTGCTGATCCCGCTGGCGCTGGTGGTGCTGTTCGTGATCCTGTTGACCCAGTTGGTGCGGGGGTGAAGGTCTTGGATCCGATGCAATGACCCGCGCTTCATACAAGAATCTTCTTTTAGGCGCATTTCCTGCTTGATCGTGGCAAATCGAGACCCCGCCAAGGGAAAGTGGGTCGATGGATGATCGTGAATTGCCAGCGATGTCGAGCAACTTCCGAATAAGTTTGAGCAAGGATCTTCGACGATAATTCTGGCTCCTTGGCGTGGTGATTGTTTGATCGCTTGATCCACAACTTCCAAGGTAACCACATGAGTCATGTTGGGAATTCGCTGGATTTCATCCAAGATTGCTCTTCCATTTTTCTTGCTCACGTCCAACAAGACGCTGACGGCCAATGGTTACCGCATCTTCTCGATGATCACTTGCGTGGTGTGGCGGCGCTAGCCGAGTCGTTTGCCACCGGGTTCGATGCAGGCGATTGGGCCAAGCTGGCGGGACTGTGGCATGACCTCGGTAAATATCGTCCCGCTTTTCAACGCTATATCCGATCGGTCTCCGGCTACGACGCGCACATCGAAACCACGTTGGGCCGGGTCGATCATTCCACGGTGGGTGCGCTGCACGCCATCGAAAAAAATGAAAGGTGTGGGCCGCATTCTCGCCTATCTCATCGCCGGGCATCACGCCGGTTTGCCGGATTGGCAAAGCGCCGAAGCGCCGGCAGCAAGCCTCGCGCATCGTTTGAAACAAACCGATCTGCTCGCTGAAGCATTGGCGCAGGCGCCGCCCGCCGACATTCTGAACGCGCCGCCTCCGACCTCCAATCCCGGTGGGCAACGCTATCATGCACTGTGGATTCGACTGTTGTTTTCTTGCTTGGTGGACGCCGATTTTCTCGATACCGAACAGTTCATGTCGCCGGAGAAAGCCGGATTGCGCGGCCAATATCCCGCGCTGGCGGAACTGGAGCCCCGCTTCGAAGCGTACATGACGGCGCTGACGGCGCGAGCGGACGATACGCCGGTCAACCAGATGCGGGCGTTGGTGCTGGATCGCTGCCGGAATGCAGCGGAGCAAATGCCGGGGCTGTTCTCGCTGACCGTGCCCACCGGCGGCGGTAAGACGCTGGCCTCGCTGGCGTTCGCCCTGCACCACGCGCGACGTCACGGCAAGCGCCGCATTCTCTATGTCATCCCCTACACCAGCATCATCGAGCAAACGGCGGACGTGTTTCGTGGCGTATTCGGCGAGGACGCCGTGCTCGAACATCACAGCAACTTCGATTCGGAACGGGAAACGCCGCGCAGCCGGTTGGCCTGCGAGAACTGGGATACGTCGCTGATCGTGACCACTAACGTCCAGTTCTTCGAATCGCTGTTCGCCGCTCGTCCAAGCCGAACCCGCAAGCTGCATAACATCCTCGACAGCGTGGTAATTCTGGATGAGGCGCAATTGCTGCCACCCGAGTTTTTGACGCCGATTCTGAGCACGATTCGCGAATTGAGCGGCCATTACGGCGTCAGTTTCGTGCTGTGTACCGCGACTCAGCCGGCTCTGGCGTCCCAACGCGGTTTTGACTGGCGGTTCGACGGACTGGACGATGTGCGCGAAATCATGGGTGATGCGACGGCGGTACAGGAACTGCATACGTCCTTACGTCGGGTGGAGGTGAGTTTACCGGCGGATTTGCACGCGCCGACATCCTGGGAAGCACTCGCCGCCGAATTGGCAACCCATCCGCGCGTGCTGTGCATCGTGGATCGGCGTGACGATGCTCGCCTTCTGCATGGTTTGTTGCCGACGGGCGCGGTGCATCTTTCCGGTTTGATGTGCGGCCAGCACCGCGCCGACGTGATCGCAATGATCAAAGAACGACTGGTCGCCGACGAACCGCTTCGAGTGATCAGCACGCAACTGGTGGAAGCGGGTGTGGATTTGGATTTTCCGGTCGTTTACCGAGCGCTGGCCGGATTGGATTCCATTGCCCAGGCGGCGGGGCGTTGCAATCGTGAAGGGCGCTTGTTCAATTTGGGACGCGTCGTGGTGTTCGCGCCGCCCACCGAGCCGCCCGCCGGTCATTTGCGCCAACTCGCGATGCGGGCCGGCAACTTTTGCAACGTCGTCCGTCCGATCCGCTCGCGCCCGAACTGTTTACCGAATATTTCCAAAGCCTGTACTGGCGCAAAGGTATGGAAGGTCTCGATCGAGAAGGCATTCAGGTGCTCTTGAAAAACAATTCAAAGCTGGAATTCAGTTTCCGCACCGCCGCTGAGCGCTTCCAGCTCATCCCGGAAATGCAAGCGCCGGTGATCGTGCGTTATGGCGACAGCGAACGCCTATTGGCGCAGTTGGCACAGCCCGGCGACGCCTTGGATCGAAAAACGCTGCGTCAATTACAACGCTATGTGGTGAATATCCCGCGCCGGATTCATCAACGCTTGCTGGCGGACGGAGCCATCGAAGAACGACAACCCGGCGTGTATGTTCAGGTCGCGCCGCTTTACGACCCGAATGTCGGTTTGCAGGTAGAACAGACGGTCAAGTATGAGCCAGACGATTTGGTTGTATGAACAGGAGGTTGCAATGACGTTGGATAACGCGGTGTGCCTGCGGGTGTGGGGCGATTACGCCTGTTTTACCCGCCCGGAAATGAAAGTAGAGCGAGTTTCCTATGACGTGATAACGCCGTCCGCCGCTCGTGGTGTGCTGGAGGCGATCTTGTGGAAACCGCAAATCGTCTGGCGGGTAATGCGCATCGACGTGCTCAAACCAATTTGCTGGACTTCGGTGCGGCGCAACGAGGTTGCCAATGTTATTTCCATTGATAACGTCAAAACCGCGATGAAGCGTGGCAAGGGCGCGTTGGGTTTGTACGCCGATGATTCCAAAGAGCGCGTACAGCGCGCCGCGTTGCTATTGCGCGAGGTGGATTATCTGATTCACGCCCAGTTCGAGTTGACCGACAAAGTGGATGCTGGCGACACGCCCGCTAAATACGCCGCCATGTTTCGCCGCCGCGCCGAAAAAGGCCAATGTTTCAATCAGCCGTATCTGGGCTGCCGGGAGTTCTCGGCGGCGTTCGCTTGGGTGGAACCGGCTGGACCGTGGCCGACACCGATTGCTGAGAGCCGCGATTTGGGCTGGATGTTGTACGACCTGGAATATCGTGGTTCCGAGCCGACGCCGTGTTTTTTCCGCGCCCAACTCGATAACGGGACGGTTCGGATTCCAGCTTGGGACAGCGAGGAGATCGCCCGATGATTCTGCAAGCCCTTTGCGATTATTACCGTCGGCAACAGGATGAACTGCCGCCGCCCGGTTTCGAGCGCAAGGCTATTCCGTTCGTCATCGTGCTGGATCGGGACGGGCACTTCGTGGACATCGAGGACACTCGTGCTGGCGATAACAAGCGCGATAAGGGACGGTTGTTCGTCGTGCCGCAGGCCGTCAAACGCTCGTCCGGGGTGGTAGCTAACCTGTTATGGGATGGTTTGGGCTATGCGCTGGGCGTCGTTGGCGCGGCGCGCGCGGCCAAGTTAGATGCCGCTGGTTTGGAGAAAGAGCAAAAGCGAACACGCGAGATGCACGCCGCGTTCATTCAACGCATTCACGCCGTTTTTCCAGCGCCCGTGACCGACCCCAGCGTAAAAGCGACGCTGGCGTTTTTTGGAACAGGGCGATTTCGAGAGGGTATTCGCACATCCGCTCTGGCCGGAAGTGAGCAAGACGATGGAATCGCTCAGCTTTCGCTTGGATGGCGATTTGGAACTGATCTGTCAGCGCGAAACAGTACGACAAATAGTGTTGGCGGCTGGGCAGGATGCAGCAGCGACCGTGCGTAAACGCTGTTTGGTCAGCGGCAATCTGGACGCCATCGCCCGCTTGCATCCTGCGGTCAAGGGTGTATTCGGTGCGCAAAGCAGTGGGGCCAACCTCTTTTCTTTCAATTTTGCCGCTGCCTGTTCCTACCGCAAGGAGCAGGGCCAAAATGCCCCCGTGGGCGAATATGCCGCGTTTGCCTATACCACCGCTTTGAATAATCTGTTGCGCGCCGATTCCCGCCAGAAATTGCGGGTCGGCGAGGATACGTTCGTGTTCTGGGCCGAAAAGCCCGACCCCACCGAAGAATTGTTCGCTGACTGGCTGCAACCAGACCCCGACGATCCGGTGCGTGGGGTGGAAGCAGTGAAAGCCTTGTACGAAGCGCCAAAAACGGGCGTGCGGTCGTTGGATGACGACGAGACCCGCTTCTTCGTATTGGGCCTCGCGCCGAACAATGCGCGACTGGCCGTGCGGCTGTGGAGTGTGAACACGGTGCGCGAACTGGCGGCGCACATCCGCCAGCATTTCGATGATCTCGCCATCGTCCGATCTCCCCGCGAACCGGAATACTTGCCGCTGTGGCGTTTGCTGAAAGCTACTGCTGCTCAAGGCGAAAGCAAGAACATCCCACCGCCCCTGGCCAGCGAAACGCTACGGGCGATTCTCGCCGGAACGCCTTACCCGCAAACCTTGCTGGTTGCTACCTTGCAACGCATTCGCGCCGAACAAGGTGCGGTGAATCATGTGCGCGCGGCTTTGCTGAAAGCTGTGTTGGTTCGCAAAAACCGCTTGAATCATCTCACTAAACAGGAGGTTGACGTGTCGCTCGATCCACAAAATTCCAATATTGGCTATCGCTTGGGCCGGTTGTTCGCGGTCATGGAACGCGCGCAAGAATGGGCGAGTCCCGGTCTCAACGCCACTATCCGCGACCGCTTCTACGGGGCCGCTTCGGCCACACCGGTCACCGCTTTTCCATATTTGCTCAACAAGCTCACGCCGCATCATCTCAACAAGCTCGCCGTCGGCCAGAAAATTTGGTTGGAGAACCTGATCGGTCAGATTTTGGAGGTCGTCACTCAATTTCCGGCGCATTTGAGTCTTGACGATCAGGGACGGTTCACTATCGGCTATTACCATCAACGTCACGATTTTTTTCACTAAAAAAAAACCTGGACAATCAATCTGCTAATCAGGGAGCGCCCGATCATGAACAACCCTATTAAAAACCGCTGTGACTTCGTGTTGCTGTTCGATGTGATTGACGGAAATCCAAATGGTGACCCGGATGCCGGCAATATGCCGCGCATGGACCCGCAAACCGGCCACGGTTTGGTCACCGATGTGTGCTTGAAGCGCAAGGTACGTAACTACATTGGACTGAAACAGGGTGAACAGCCACCGTTCGAGATTTACGTCAAAGAGAAGGCAGTGCTGAATCGGCAGCATGAGCGTGCCTATGCCGCACTGGGATTTGCGCTATCCGGCGAAAGCGGCAAGCGCAAAGGTAGTGGCGATGAGGTAGAGAAAGCGCGAGTGTGGATGTGCAGCAATTTTTACGACGTGCGCACCTTCGGTGCGGTGATGTCCACGGGCGTCAACTGCGGTCAAGTGCGAGGGCCGGTGCAATTGACCTTCGCTCGCAGCATGGACCCGATCACGCCGGCGGAGCATTCGATTACCCGCATGGCGGTTGCCACCGAGAAAGAGGCCGAAGCGCAGCAAGGCGACAATCGCACGATGGGCCGCAAATTTACCGTGCCTTATGGCTTGTACCGGGCGCATGGTTTTATTTCGGCGCATCTGGCGGCGCAAACCGGCTTTTCGGATGGAGACTTGGGGCTGTTGTGGGAGGCGCTGGGCAACATGTTCGAGCACGACCATTCCGCCGCTCGCGGCCAGATGACGACACGCGGCTTGTACGTGTTCCAGCATGACTCGGCCTTGGGCAACGCGCCCGCGCATCGCCTGTTCGAGCGAATTACGGTGAATTTGCGCGATCCCGACAATACACCTCGCGCTTTCGACGATTACACAGTTGCGGTGGATGAGGCCGGATTGCCCGAGGGAATCGCCTTGCTGCGGCTGGCTGGATAAGCCGCCATGACCGCGCCGGATGAAGAACCGGATGATGCGATTGCGATTTCGGCGCTCCAGCACTACAGCTATTGTCCGCGTCAGTGTGCGTTGATTCACGTTGAACAGGCATGGGATGAAAACGTGTACACCTTGCGCGGACAAGCGGTGCACGAGCAGGTGGATACGCCGGAAAGCTGGGTCGAGGGCGCGGTGCGGGTCGAGCGGGCCTTGCCGTTGTACTCACGGCGCTTGGGTCTGGTGGGGCGGGCAGATGTGGTGGAATTTCTGCCCGACGGCACGCCTTTTCCCGTCGAATACAAGCATGGCCCGCGTCGCGCCCGCCAGCACGACGATCTCCAGGTGGCGGCGCAAGCGATGTGTTTGGAGGAGATGCTGGGTCGTCCGGTGCCGCGTGGCGCGATCTTTCATCACAGCTCTCGGCGACGACGCGAAGTAGCGATCACCACCGCGTTGCGTACCACGGTCGAAGAAATGGTGCCGAAAATTCGAGCTTTGCTGGCCGATGGCCGTTTGCCGTCGCCCGTAGCGGACGGACGTTGCAAGGAATGTTCGCTGGTGGATCTTTGTCAGCCAACGTTGATCGCGGGCGGCGCGCGCCTGCACGCTTTACGGAAAACGCTTTACGACTCGGACGACGATGAGGACGAGCCATGCGCCACCTCTTGAATACGCTTTATGTGATGACCCAGGGTGCTTATCTCCATCTGGAAGGAGAAACGCTGGCAGTGGAAATCGAGCGCCAGAAGCGTTTGCAAGTGCCATTGCATCATCTGGGTAGCGTGGTGATTTTCGGCGACATCATGGTTAGTCCGGCGGCCTTGCATCGCTGCGCCGACGACGGTCGGGGCGTGGTACTGCTGGATCGGCGCGGCCGGTTCAAGGCGCGTTTGGAAGGGCCGCTGAGCGGCAACATCCTGCTGCGGCAAGCGCAACACCGGGTGGCGGCGACTCAGGCGCTGGAATTGGCGCGGGCTTTCGTGGCAGGCAAGCTGCGGAATGCACGGCAAATCGTGCTGCGAGGGGCGCGCGATAGTGGCAATGAGTTGGACCGCGAGGCGTTGCGGCAAATCGTGCGGTTGCTGGCGGGGCATATCCGGCGCTTGTCCAGTGTGGCGACGTTGGACGAAGTGCGCGGCATTGAAGGCGATGGCGCGCGAGTCTATTTTTCGGCGATGCTCCATTTGGTTCGTGCCGATGCGCGTGAAGTATTTCCATTTGAACGCCGTACTCGCCGTCCACCCCTGAATCGTTTCAACGCGCTGATTTCTTTCATCTATACCTTGCTGGTTCACGATTGCCGAACGGCTGTGGAAGGTGTGGGGCTGGACTCGCAATTGGGGTTTCTCCACGCCGTCCGACCGGGACGCCCAGCCCTGGCGCTGGATTTAATGGAGGAATTCCGGCCCATGGTGGATCGGCTGGCGTTGACGCTAATCAACCGTGGTCAATTGGCTGAGAAGGATTTCGAGGTGCGACCGGGCGGGGCCGTGTATTTGTCCGATCCGGGCCGGAAGACGGTGCTGACAGCGTATCAGCAACGTAAACAGGAAGAAATCAATCATGCTCTGTTGCAACAACCGGTGCCGGTTGGCTTGTTGCCTCATGTACAGGCGCGGCTGCTGGCCCGTGTGTTGCGAGGGGATGTGGAAGGTTATTTGCCATTTCTGATTCGCTAGAAGGATGTGTTCACCGGTGGTGGCGGGCACGAAATATAGAGGTTGCCAAATGATGATTTTGGTCAGTTACGATGTTCGCACCGAGGCTGTGGCGGGTCGGCGCAGGTTACGGCGGGTCGCGCGAGTGTGCCTCAATTACGGTCAGCGGGTACAAAAATCGGTATTCGAGTGTCGGCTGAATCAGGCTCAGTACGAGGCGCTGGAGCGGACGCTGCTGGCCGAGATTGATCTGAATGAGGATAACCTGAGATTTTATCGCCTTACGGAACCGCTAACGGCGCATGTCAAGGAGTTTGGGGTGTTCCGAGCAGTGGATTTTGAAAATGACTCTCTAGTTGTTTAATCAGGGCTTGTTGCGCGAACCCTAAGCGACGGTCTGAAGTTGGGGGGGATTCGCGCATCATCTACTTGATTGAAATATAAGTAATTTATTTTTTCTGTGCTTTGGATTCCATAATGTGGTTTAGCTTCTGTAATGGGTTGGCGCAAATCAAAAAAAATACTTGATATTAATCAATAAATTGCGAAAATACAGATTCGCCCGCCGTAATTGGCGGGCGCGGATTGAAACAAGCCGGGCACGATGACGATCACCTGGCTGGTCGATTCGCCGCCGTAATTGGCGGGCGCGGATTGAAAC
>NZ_SPMZ01000079.1 GCF_012939995.1 Candidatus Competibacter phosphatis
GCCATGCCGAGGGATGCAACCCCAGTCGCAGCCCAGGCAACTCGGCGACGGGCACGGTGGCCAATTGGTTCGGACTCAGCGGTTCCCGGTCGGCGGCGAACAGCGCTTCATTGCGCGCCCATTCCAGCCGGGCCACATCCGCCAGCCAGGGCAATTCCGCCAGCGGCGCGAAATCGGCCAGGAAACCGGGCAGCTCGCCGCCATAGGCATACAGCGCCGGGACATGCGGTGGCCGCTGGGCGATAAATGCCAGCGTGGTAGCGCTGAAACAGTCCGCGCCGATCAATTCCCGGACCACGGGAAAGGCCGCGTCCAGCACGCTCAGCAGCGCGTGGCGAACGTTGTTGCGATACACCGCCAACCGGCGCTCGCGTTGCGGCGGCGGGTCGGCCAGCAGCGCCAGCAGTTCCGGGTCGGGGGAACCGCCGGTCAGCAGCGTTTGCCGCATGCGGGTTTGCAGTTCAGCCAGCCGCATCGCTTACCTCCCACAGGTGGAACTCGGCCCGCGCCGCCTCGGCCAGCAACACCGGTAGTTCGGGAATATTCGTATCCCACTCCACCAGCACCGGCCGGGGACCGTTTCGCGCCAGCACCGCCCGCAGCAACGCCCAGACCGGCTCGGCCACCGTGGAACCGTGATCGTCGATCAACAGCTCGCCCACCGGAGTCGCCACCCGGGCGTGGCCGGCGATGTGGATTTCGCCCACCGCCGCCAGCGGCAGCCGTTCCAACGCCGCCAGCGGATCGTCCCCACCATTGGCGGCGCTGACGTACAGGTTGTTGACATCCAGCAGCAGGCCGCAGCCAGTGCGGTGGACCAGTTCGCTCAGAAAACCGGCTTCGTCCCAGTCGGCTTCCCGAAATCGCAGATAGGTGGACGGGTTTTCGACCAGCAGGCGCCGGCCCAGCGCCTCTTGTGCCCGCCCGACATTGGCGGCAACGATGTCCAACGCCTCGTCGGTATAGGGCAATGGCAGCAGATCGGCCAGAAAGGTCCCGTCCGGGGCCGTGGACCAGGCCAGATGCTCGGAGACCAGCTCCGGCTCCAGTCGGTCGTACAAGGCCCGCAACCGCGCCAGATGCGCCTCGTCCAGCTCCTCCGCCGAACCCAGCGACAAACCGACACCATGGCAACTCAGCGGATAGTCGCCGCGCAGCCGCTCCAGCGCCGCCAAGCGGGGACCGCCGGGCGCCAGATAGTTCTCGCTGTGGATCTCCAGCCACGCCGCCGGCTGGGGCGCGGCCAGGAATGCCGGCAGATGAGGGTGGCGCAGACCGATTCCGGCTTGGGCGGGAATGGCGGCGCGGTTGTGAGCCAGGCTCATGGCGTCAGCTCGACTTGGCCGGCATGCCTTGGCCCTTGAACGGCGCCGACTTGCCGCCCAGCTTCTCGCAAGTTCCCTTGGCCGCGTATTTCCAGTCCTGACCGTCGTAGTCGGTCGTCGAGTTGCCGGCGCAGGAATGGGTACCGGCGGCGCTGGCGCAGTCGTTCTCGCCGGCCTTGGAGACGCCGTAACACTTTTCCTTGCCACCCTCGGCGGCAAAGACGGGGCTGGCGGCGAGACCCATGGCGCCGGCAATGGCGGCGGCGAGCGCGAACTGGTTGAAGGCATTCTTGACCATGTGGAAATTCCTCTAGCGGTAATGGTTGGGAAAAGTGTCATTCGGAGGGTAGCGATCCGACTGACATCCATGCTTACGCAGGGAGAAAGCGATCGGATGCGGCGACGAAAAAAAATTTGTCTTGCTCGTCTCCACCAGACCGGTTTTGGGGAATGGTTTCCGAAAACGATTGATGGATGATCGGGACGGTTCGAATTTCTCCTCTTCGAACCGATTTTCCGGGGTTCGGGATGCCCTAATCATCGGGGTTGGCCGCGTTGGTTTTGCTGTCGAAAAAAAACGACGACGACGCTCGTTTAAAAAACGTTTAAAAACGTTTAAATATGTTTAAAGAATGTTTAGGGTGCGAATTCTTTTTTAAAATCAATTTCTTGAGGATGGTAATGTCCCCGTTTATGGGATGTAATGTCCCCGTTTATGGGATGTAATGTCCCCGTTTATGGGATGTAATGTCCCCGTTTATGGGATGTAATGTCCCCGTTTATGGGATGAAACCGTTAAATATCCTATTAACGGGGACATTTGGCCGCCTTGCGACGAGAATCGACGCGAAAATATTTATAATCAACATGTTATTTTCTTGACGAATTGATCCGCGAGCTAGTGGCCCTCGGATCGACGCATTGGAAATGTCCCCATTTATGGGATGGGCTGGCGCGCATGAATTGTCCCCTTAAATTTCTTGGGATGTGGGGACATTTTTTGCTACGCTGAAACGGTATGACGACCTCAAATCCGCGGGAACAAAAAGACAGGAATAGAGAGGCGGATACCGCTCGCAAGATGGCCATGACCGATCTGGCCGATCAGAATCTTAAAAAGCACATCGCCGCCATCCACATCAGCAACCGGCTGACGCTCACCCAGCGGAAGGCGTCGAACGTGCTGTTGTACAACGCCTATGAAAGCCTGCTGACGGCGCGCGTTCACCACATCCGGGTCAAGGATCTGGCCGAGGCGATCGGCTTCAACACCAACAACCTGGAGCCGCTCAAGGAAGCTCTCAAGACACTGGCGCGGACCGTGCTGGAATGGAACATCCTCGACGAGAACGGCGCGCACGAAGAGTGGGGTGCCACCACCCTGCTGGCGCAGGCGGTGATCAAGAGCGGCTATTGCATCTATGCCTACAGCCCGGATCTGTGCGAAAAACTCTACCGGCCGGAGATCTACGCGCTGCTCAATCTCAGCATCCAGCGCAAGTTCAGCAGCGGCTATGCCCTGGCCCTGTACGAGAACTGTCTGCGCTACCGACGGGTTGGCACCACCGGCTGGATTCCGCTGGACAACCTCAAGCGGTTGCTGGGCATCGGCGAGACGGATGCCTACTATCAGGACTTCCGCAAGTTCAATGACAAGGTGATCAAGCCGGCGGCGCGGCAGGTCAACGAAACCTCGGATCTACTCCTGGAGGTCGAGTACCAGCGCGATCGCCGCAAGATCAATGCGGTGCGCTTCCAGGTCAGCGACAACCCGCAGATGTTGCTATTCGCCCAACGGCAGGCCGCGCTCGCCGTTTCGGCCGAGACGGAAGCCGCCGAACCGACTCCGGGCGACACGGCCGAACAAAATTGGCGCTTGCGTGGCAAATTAGTGACGCTCGGCCTGAACGCCCGCCAGATTCGCATGGCGCTCGCCAGCCACGCGCCAAGCTATCTGGAAGACAACATCGCCGTGGTTGAGCGCGATCTGGCCGCCGGCAAGGTCCGTAATTTACCCGCCTATCTGCTTGCGGCGCTACGCGAGGACTATCGACCGGCGGCGACGCCACGCCGGTTGCCGAATCCGGAGGTGGCTTCCGGGTCCGTCGACGCGGGCGAGGAGGCCGGCGAGCCGGCGACGGAGCGACTCGAACGCTTGCGCACCCAATTTGTGACGGAGCGGCTACAGGCGGCGCTGGAGCGTTTGAGCCCGGTGGAGCGGGCGGCGCTGGAGCGGGATTACATCGCCCGGTTGGAGCGCGGCGACGGTTTCGAGGCGCGGCTCATCCTCGGTCTGTATCGCAAGAGCGGATTGAGCAGCAAGATCGTGGAAAGCCATTTCCGGGTTTTTGCCCGCGAACGATTGGTTGGAGCGATGGACGAAGGAAAGTTTGCCGCCTATGCTGCTTCGAAGGGCAACGATATTCCCGTTTAAGTGACGGTATCCTGGGATTTCAAACCAAGAAGAATCGAATGCATCTGCTTGGGAGAGAGTGGTCTGCTCGTGGGTTGAGGGTGCAAGTCGCGCCACCAGCCGGTGTCAAGGGTAGAGGTCGGTGCATCCGGCTATTGGGCCTGCTGCTGCTGGTGTGCGCGGTTGGCGGTTGGCCACCCATCTTGCTTGCGACAGCCGAGACTACCGCTGGGGTCGCTCGCGGCAGCTTTGGTCTGTGGGCCGGCGGCACACTGATCCTGCTGGGGTTGATCGGAGTGCTGGCCGCGATGTTTTTCAGTCAGCGGAGCCGGTTCAAGGTGGCGCGGGATCATCTGGAAGCACAGGTCGTCGCACTGGAGAGCCAGCACGGAGCCCTGGAAACCTGGCTTGAAAACCAGCGGCTGAGCGGCGAGCACCGCCAGACGGAGTTGAAGGCGGAAATCGAACACCAGCGGCAGGCCGTCGCGGCCCTGCGCGACAGCGAATACCGATTTCGCAATCTCAGCCAGCAACTGCCGGTCGGTGTTTTTCTGGTCGATGTCGAAGGCCGCTGCCAGTACGTCAACGAACGCTGGTGCCAGATGAGCGGCCTGACCGCCGAACAGGCGACCGGGTTGCCGTGGATGCAGTTCGTGCATCCCGACGAGCGCGAACAGGTGCTGCGGGATTGGCGGACGGCGGTCGAACAGGAATCCGGATTTGCCGCCGACCACCGCTTGCGCGGCCCCTCGGGTCGGGTGGCGTGGCTGAGTACCCACATCGTGCCGTTGCGCGATCGCGCCAGCCGGATCGTGTCGTATCTGGGCGTCAACGTGGACATCGCCGGCTTCAAGCGGACCGAGGAAACCCTGCGTGCCAGCGAGACCCGCTTCCGCAGCTATTTCGAGCTGTCATTGGTTGGCGTGGCGCTGACCGGCTCCGATAAGCGCTGGTGGGAAGTCAACGACCGGCTGTGCGAGATCCTCGGTTACCGGCGGGAACAACTGCTCAGGTTGAGTTGGGCCGAGCAGACTCACCCGGACGATCTGGACGTCGATATCGCTCAATTCGAACGGGTGATGGCCCGGCGCATCGATGGCTACTCGCTCGACAAGCGCTTCCTGCGCCCTGATGGCGTGCTGGTTTACGCCAGCGTTTCGACTCGCTGCGTGCGCCGGTCGAACGGGATGGTGGATCATTTCGTGACCGTGGTGCAGGACATTACCGAGCGCAAACAGGCGGAGGAACGCATTCGGAAATTGGCGCACCACGATGCACTGACCGGCTTGCCGAACCGGGAGCTGCTGACCGACCGGCTGTTGCAGGCGGTGGCGCGGGCCGACCGCGACCACACCCAGGTTGGAGTCCTGCTGGTGGATCTCGACCTGTTCAAGCGTATCAACGACACCCTGGGCCATTCGGTTGGAGATCAATTGCTGCGGGAGGTGGCGGCGCGCTTGCAAAAATGCGTGCGGCCGGGCGATACCGTGTCGCGCCAGGGTGGCGACGAATTTGCCATCGTCCTGCCCGATCTGACGAACGCCAACGGCGATGCCGCCCGCATCGCGCAGCGAATTCTGAACATGGTGGCGCGGCCCTGCGCACTCGACGAGAAAGAATTGCATGCCAGTTGCAGCATCGGGATCAGCGTATTTCCGCGCGATGGCCGTGGCGCGGAGAGCTTGCTGAAAAAACGCCGATGTCGCCCTGTACCGGGCCAAGGACATGGGGCGAAACAACTATCAGTTTTATCTGTCGGGTGCCACCGTGCTGGCCCGCGAGCGGTTGGACTTGGAAAATAGCCTGCGGTACGCCGTGGACCGGCGGCAATTGGTGCTGTATTACCAGCCAAAGTGGGATTTCCACCTCAGGGCCATCACTGGCGCCGAAGCGCTGATTCGCTGGAACCATCCCCAATTCGGCCTGCTGTCGCCCGCTCGCTTCATTCCGATCGCCGAGGACAGCGGTTTGATTTTACCGCTTGGCGAGTGGGTGTTGCGCGAAGCCGTGCGCGAGATCGGCCAACTGCATCGCCGAGGTTTCCCGGGGTTACGGGTAGCGGTCAATCTGTCGGGCCGCCAGTTCCATCAGTCCGATTTGGTCGACTTGGTGCATAACATACTGTCCCAGGACGGTTTCGATTCGACCTGCCTGGAACTGGAACTGACCGAAAGCATCCTGATGCATCATACCGAGGACAATATCGCGACGTTGAAGGGTTTCAAGACCATGGGTTTGCGCTTGGCCATCGACGACTTCGGAACCGGCTATTCGTCGATGAGTTATTTGCAGCGATTTCCGGTGGACGTGCTCAAGATCGATCGATCTTTCGTGATGCACCTGCCAGCCAGCACCAGCAGTGCCGCGATTGTCGATGCGATCGTCACTCTAGGGCACGGCCTGCAATTGGATGTGGTGGCGGAGGGCGTGGAAACCATGGAGCAGCTTGCGTTCCTGCAAGCGCATGGTTGCGACGAAGGTCAAGGTTTCCATTTCGGCCATCCGCTGCCGCTGGAAGAATTCCGGAAGCTGTTGCACCAGGATCGGGTCAGAGCGGTAGCAGCAGGGGGGTCACCAGCAGAGTGAGCGCCATCGTCAGCAGCAGCAACGGCAGTCCCACCCGCATGAAGTCGTTGAAGCGGTAGCCACCGGGCGCCAGCACCAAGGTGTTGACCGGCGATGACACCGGGGTGACGAAGGCCGCCGACGCCGCCACCGCCACGGTCATGGCGAAGGGATAGGGCGATACCCCGAGTTTCTGGGCGGCGGCGATGGCGACCGGCGCGATCAGCACCGCCGTCGCGGTGTTGGAGATGAACATGCCAATCAGCGCCGCCAGCACGAAGATACCGGCCAGCAGCGCCAAGGGGCCGAATCCACCCAGTCCCGCCACCAGCCCGTCGGCGATCAAGGTCACGCCGCCGGCTTGCTGCAGCGCCTTGGCCAGGGGCAGCATGCCGGCGATCACCACCAGGCTAGGCCAATTGATCGAACGATAGGCGTCTTCCATGCGCAGGCAGCGAAACAAGCCCATCGCCAGCGCCGCCAGCAACACCGCCGCCACGTTGGGCACCAACCCGAAGGTCATGGCCAGCACCATGGCCAGCAGGATCGCCAGAGCGAAGGGCGCTTGTCGGTAGGCGGGGGCGACGTCGCTCAACTCCGCCGGCAGACCGAGCACCAGAAAATGCTTTTGCTCGCCCTGTAGCAGGCCGATCCGCTTCCAGGCCCCGGCGACCAGCAGGATGTCGCCGAAGGCCAACTCTTCCTCGATCAGATTGCCGGGCAGCGGTTGGCGGTTGCGGCGGATACCCAGCACGCTCAGGCCGTGATGGCTGCGAAACGCGGCCTGCCGCAGGGTCTGGCCGATCAGTTCCGAATCCGGCGGCAGCATCACTTCCACCATGCCCAGCTCGTTGACCAGGCTGCGTTGCTGGCTTTCCGCGATCAACAGGCGGCTGAGCCGCTCGGTGGAGCACAGCGCGGTGGCCGCCTCGTCCGGTCCGACCACGTACAGCGCGTCGGCGGGGTGGAATTCGGTATTGGCCAGCGCCGGCGACACCGTTTCGGTAAAGCGTTCCTGCCGCCCGACGCCGACGATGGTGATGCCATAGCGGGTGCGCAATTGCGCGCTGGCGACGGTCTCGCCGATCAATGACGAGTCGGAATCGAGTCGCAAGCGGTGCAACTGCTGGGTCAGATTGTAACTTTCCGCCAGCTCCAGCAGGGTCTGCCGACGGCCGGCGGGTGCCGGTTTGCGGGGGGGGTGGCCGGCAGCAGCCGGCGACCGAGCGTCATCATGTAGACGATGCCCAGCGCGAGCGCCAGCAGGCCGATCGGGGTGATGCCGAAAAAGCCGAACGGTTGCAGGCCGGCGCCGCGCAGGGCGTCGTTGATCACCAGGTTGGGCGGGGTGGCGATCAGGGTCAGCAGGCCGCTGAGCAGGGCGGCGAAGGCCAGCGGCATCATCAATCGGCCGGGGCCGATGCCGAGCCGGGCGGTGATGCCGAGCACCACCGGGATGAAGATCGCCACCACGCCGGTGGAACTCATGAACGCGCCCAACCCGGCCACGGCTAGCATCAGCAGCACCAGCAAGCGGGTTTCACTGGCGCCGGCCAGCCGGGTCAGCCAGACGCCGACCTGATAGGCGACGCCGGTCCGCACCAGTCCCTCGCCGACCACGAACAGTCCGGCGATCAGCAGGACCAATGGGTCGCCGAAGCCGGCCACCGCTTCGGACACGGTCAGGGATCCACTCAGGATCAGCGCCAGGATCACCAACGTGGCCACCACGTCCGGCCGCAGCCGGTCGCTGGCGAACAGCACCACGGTCACGGCCAGCAGGCCAAAAACGAACTGGGCATCGGGGGTCATGGAAAGTCGGCTCCTTGCGAGCGGCCGCCTGATTATTGGGGCCATCTATGGAAAAATGCAGCCAACCTTAGCCCAAACGAGAGCCGCCCGTCATGTCCGAAAACGAGGAAACCGTCTTTTTCAACGTTGGCCGGCTGCGGTTGGAGGGTCGCTTGTGGCTGGCGTCCGGCCCGTGGGCCACGGTCATCACCCACCCGCATCCACTGTACGGCGGCGAGTTGGACAATCCGGTGGTGGTGGCGCTGGCCGATGCCTACCAATGCTTGGGTTACAGTACGCTGCGCTTCAATTTTCGCGGGGTCGGCGCCAGCGCTGGGGGTTACGACGATGGCCGGGGCGAGCGGGACGACCTGCGCGCGGCGGCGGCCTTCCTGGACGCGGCGGGCAAGACCGTGACCGACCTGGCCGGCTATTCCTTCGGTGCCTGGATCAACCTGGGTCTCGATCCGCCACCCGCCGGGGTGAGTCGGCTGTTGCTGGTGGCGCCGCCGGTGGCGTATCTGGAGTTTGACGGGATGGTGGTGCCACCGTCGGTGGCGTTGCGGGTGGTGGCTGGCGATCGCGACAGTTTCGCGCCGTTGGATGTGTTGCGGGAACAGTTGCCGCGCTGGCAGCCGGCCGCCGGTCTGCATGTGCTGTCGGGGGCCGACCATTTTTTTCACGGGGGCGCGCTGGACCGGCTGGCGACGCTGCTCGAAACGCTACTGACGGCCCCGGCTGGCCCGTAGTGTCGGTTTAGATCTTGATCGGGGTAATGATCATCTGGATCTCCCGCAGGTGCAGCCGGCGCTGCATGGCGATGGCCGTGTGATTGTGCAGCCAGGAGATGAACCAGTTCTCGCTGTTGAAGATGAGCTTGCTGGCCAGGCAAACGCTGTTGGGATAACGCTCGACCACGCTGACCGTCAGTTTTTCCAGTTCCGCTTCCGCGTCGGTGCCGTAAGCGGAGTAAGAAGCCGCTGCCCAGCCCTGATGATGGCAATAGTTCACGTAATAGCGCAGCGAGTTTTCAATCTGGTATTGCAGGGAGCGTAGCGCCCCCTTGCCGCCGTAGCTCTCCGTATCCACTTCGCCGACGCTGATGAAAACGAAGTTCTTGAAGTGGCCGCGAAACAGCTCGTTCAGCCACTTGAGCGCGTACATGCCGAGCCCGCGATTCTTGCCGACCAGAAAGATGGCGGTCGCCTGTTCGGGGTCCAGTGGGGGTTCCGGCAGGTCCTCGCCCCAATTGGGCCGCGGCGCGTAGAGTGCGTCGATGGTATGCAACTGCCGGCGGACCTGTTCGTAGTGGTTCTTGATCAGCGCGCAGACCCCGATGAGCAGGCTGGTGATCAGCAGCGTCAGCCAGCCGCCCTCGGTGAATTTTTCGACCACCGTAACCACCAGGATGCCGCCCACGACCATGAATCCGAGCAGCGCTAGCAGCAGCCGTGATTTCCAGTGAGCTTCGTCGTAGCGGCTTTCCCACCAGTGCTTGCACAGTCCGAGCAGCGATAGCGAGAAGGTGATGAATACGTTGATGCTATACAGCACCACCAGCACCGATACATCGCCCTGCGTCCATATCAAAATGCCGATGGCGCCCAATCCCATCAGGAAAATGCCGTTTTGTGTGACCAGCCGGCCGGACAGGTTGCGGAATTGGCGTGGTACCCAAGAATCCACCGCCATGTTCGCCAGCACCGTCGGGCCGCCCAGAAAGCCGGTGTTGGCGGCCACGAACAATAACCCCGCCTCCAGCAATAGCACCACCGCCAGCAGGCCGTGACTGAGGGTCGGGTCGAGTTGCCAACTGGCAATGATGGCATTGAACGTGACCGCGTTCAGGGTCTGATGGGCGATGGGCTGCACGTTCCAGAGCAGGTACAGCAGGATGACGCCGCCGGCGGTGAAGCTCAGCGAGCCGGCCATGTATAGCATGGTGTAGGTGCCGGTGCGCACCCGCGGCTCGCTGAGCATGTTGACGTTGTTGGAGACCGCCTCCAGCCCGGTATAGGTACCGCCGCCCAATGAATAGGCGCGCAGGAACAGCGAAATAGCGAACGCCCAGCCCATATGGTCGGTGAGTTGCTGGGTCTCGTTCAGGGTGTCCGGGATCAGGTGAGGCAGACCCTCGGCATGGGCGATGACGCCATAGAGAATCAGGAAGGTATGCGTGAGAAAGAAACCGAGAAAGATTGGCAGCAGGATCTGGATGGATTCCTTCATCCCACGCAGATTGAGCACGATCAGGACGATGCCGAACGCCATTTCGGCCGTGAGCTTGTAGGGTTGAGCGCTAGGTGGCAGCAGGCTAAATAGGGCGTCCACGCCAGCGGCGATGGAGATGGCGATAGTGAGGATGTAATCCACCAGCAAGGCCGAGCCGGATATCAGCCCGGCCTTGGAGCCCAGCAACTGGGTCGCCACCTTGTAACCGCCGCCACCGCTCGGAAACAGCTCGATGACTTGGTTGTACGCCAAGGCGATGATGAATACGGTCAGGAAGGTGGCGGCGGCCAAGTACAGGCCGAAATGGGTGTACTGACCCAGTGCCAGAAACGCTTCCTCCGGGCCGTAACAGGCGGAGGATAAGCCGTCGGCACCAAGACCAATCCAGGCCAGGAATGCAACCAACACCATGTTGTGGCGGGTTTCGGGATGGAGCGGGTCGCGCGGCTTGCCGATGACCGCTTCCCCGAGTTTGTCAACGAACGGCATTGGGGGTACCTGTGAGCGGTTTCCATAATATCCATTTAATATACTCCACTATCCAGTGTCCGCGCGTCGGGGTTGGCCGTCGGCCGCCGCGTTCAGGACGGCGCGAAGTGCACCGTGACTCGCAAGCCCGGACTGTCTTCCGGTTCGCTCAGTTCGATGCGGGCGCGATGCCGGTCGGCGATGCCTTTGACGATTGCCAGACCCAGGCCGCTGCCGGGTGCGCTGGCCTGGGCGCCGCGGTGGAAGCGGTCGAACACTCGGAACCGTTCTTCCAGCGGAATGCCGGGTCCGGTATCGCGCACGCTCAGCACGATTTCATGGGGACCGCGCTGGATGCCGACATCCACCCGGCCGCCGCCGGGCGTGTAGCGCAGGGCGTTATCCACCAGATTGCCGAGCAGCGTGCGCAGTTCGGCGGGGTCGCCGGCGATGGTGGCGGTTTCGCCGGGCAGCAGGCCAAGATCGAGATCGCGGGCGTCGGCGATGGCGGCCAGCTCGGCGATTACGGTCTTGGCCAGGGCGCGCAACTCCACCGGCTCGACCGTCCCGGTGCCGGGCGCGGCATCCAGCCGGGCCATGGCCAGCAGTTGCTCGACCAGGTGAGTGGCGCGTTCCAGCCCAATTCGTAAATCCGCCAGTGCGCCGGCGCGGTGTTCGGCGCTTACGGTCTGTCGTTGCGCCAGTTCGGCTTGCAGGCGGACGGCGGTCAGTGGCGTGCGCAGTTCGTGGGCGGCGTCGGCGATGAACTGTCTTTGCGTGTCGAGGATGCGGGCCAGCCGCGCCAGCAGGTCGTTGAGGGCGCCAATCAGCGGCGCGATCTCCACTGGCGGTTGAATCGACGTCACCGGTTCCAGAGAGTCGGCGCGGCGGCTTTGCAGTTCGGCGGTGAGTCGGCGCAACGGTCGCAGCCCCGCGCCGACGCCGAACCAGATCACCGCGCCCATTCCCGGTAACAGCAGCAGGAACGGTGCCAGATTACGCAGGGCGATGTCGGCGCTCATCCGCAACCGCACGCGGGTCGGCTGGGCGATTTGCACGATGCGATCGCCGACGTTCAGGGCGAACAAGCGCCAGCTTTCGTTCCGCCAGAGTAGATCGGTAAAGCCCTGCTGGGTTGCGAACGGTAGCTCCCGCGAACTGCGCGAGACGTAGAGCAGGCCGCGATTTCGATCCCAGATCTGAACCAGCAGGTCGCTTTCGCCTTCACTCGGATCGGCGCTCATCGCCAGGGTCAGCAGATTTTGATTGCGTAGCGCCAGTGCGGTCTGCTTGAGCTGGTAATCGAACAGGGTGTTGATTTCGGCACGGGCCTGCCGGTAGGTGGCAAGCCCGGATATGGCTAGTACCAGCGCCAGACCGACCAGTAGCCACAGCAGCAGCCGCTGGCGAATGGATCGCACCTGCTGTCTCCGAGAGGGTGGCCGGTTTCAGCGCGAGCGCCGGCGAAGGGGAAAAGTAACCGCCGGTGGGAAAGCAATGGTCAGCGGTCTTGGTGACCGACGGTCCGCAACCGGCGAATGGCCGCCAGCCATTCATGGGCCAGATACTGACGTTCGCGCCGGGGCCGGGCGCGCGCCGTCGCATCGAAATAGGCGTGCATGGCTGTGATGGCCGCTTGGGTCTGCTCTTGAGGAGCGATAGCGGGGGGGCGTTCAATCATGAGTAATCACCTCTCGCTGTAGGGTTATGAGAAAATCGCAGGGCAGGAGTCCTGCCGGAGTTCAAGGGTTGTTCGCTGGACCTCAGGCGTTCGTTTTGTTCGAGCGCGCGGCACTTACAGCTCATTGTCATCGTCCATGCTGGATATGTCGGATTTGCCCGAGCGCGCGAGGAAGTCACGGACGAATTGCCGTACTTCCCTTGATGCGGTGGTATCCATCTCTTGGCAGGCTTCGATGAAGGCATCGCGTAACCCTGCTTCGATTCGCACCACCAACTTCACGTCTTCATCCTTGTCGGATTTCTTTTTCTTCTTACCCATGGCATATGGTGTATATACGTTGGCAATACATAGTATGTATTGTGTACGCGTTTTGCTAATTGTCAAGTGAGATGGATAACGGATCGTGAGGGAGGTGGCTAATGATGATTTTTTTGAGAGGTTATCCACAAATACTGTGGATAAGTTCATGTTAATTGGAATTTATATGAAACTATTTATATGTAGAAACAATATATTTTGCTATTCAAACAAAATCGGTTAAAAATTGATCTATTTATAACATCATCTCGAAGAGTTCAGTTCGCCAAGCGCCAATAAGACTAAGATTGGACTAACGGCCGATCGCCTTCGATAAGCCATATGCCTGCACATGCAAGCGGTCCGACACCCCAGAGACCAACGAAACTTTCAGGATTCATGCAGTGAACGAAACACCGTTTCTATCAGCGATCTTCCTGACGGCGTTACATGTCCTCATCCAGTTCGCGCTCGTCGCACGAGCACTGTTGCGCCCGCATCGAGATCCGGCCTCGCGCATTGCCTGGGTAGTGGTGATTGTCTCCCTGCCGGTGTTGGGCATCCTCTCCTACCTGTTGCTGGGTGAAGTGAACATCGGCCGCCGCCGCGTGCAACGAATGCGGGCCGTCTTGGCGCGGATGCCAGCCCTGCCCGATGTCGCGGATACGGATGTGAAGAAGCTGCAGCCAAACGTACCCGTACCGGAACGTCATGCACACCTGTTCCGAGTCGGGCACTCGATCAGCGGATTCGAACCCGTCGGCGGCAATTCGGCATGCCTGCTGGCGGATTCCAACGCCGTGATCGATGCCATGGTGGCGGACATCGATGCCGCGCGGGAGCATGTCCATCTGCTCTTCTATATCTGGCTGCCGGACAACAATGGCCGCAAGATCGTCGAGGTGCTGAAACGCGCCACCGCGCGGGGTGTCGCCTGCCGGGCGATGGCGGACGACCTGGGTTCGCGGCTCATGATCCAATCCGAGCATTGGCGGGCCATGGGTGCCGCCGGTATCCGCTTGGCGCGTGCCCTGCCGATCGGCAATCCGCTACGGCGCGCGTTGACGGGTCGCATCGACCTGCGCAATCACCGCAAGATCGTCGTCATCGACGGACGCATCACCTATTGCGGCAGCCAGAATTGCGCCGATCCGGAGTTTCGGGTCAAACCGAAGTATGCGCCCTGGGTGGATGCGATGATGCGTTTCGAAGGACCGATCGCCCGTCAAAACCAGGCTCTGTTCGCCAGCGACTGGATGGCCCATGTGGACGATGACATCACGGACCTGCTGCGGCAACCGATCCCCCCGGTTCCGCCGGGCTTACCGGCGCAGGTGATCGGTACCGGGCCGACGATGCGCTACTCGGCCATGCCCGAGATGTTCGAGTCCCTGATCTACAGCGCCCGCCGCGAACTGGTCATCACCACCCCTTATTACGTCCCCGACGACCCCATGCAATCGGCTCTGTGCGCGAGCGCTTACCGTGGTGTGGCTACGACCATCGTCTTTCCGGCCAGAAACGATTCGTGGATCGTGGGCGCGGCGAGTCGTAGCTATTACGGTGACCTGCTCACCGCCGGCGTACGGATCTTCGAATACGTGGGTGGTTTGCTGCACACCAAGTCTTTGACTCTGGACGGAGAGGTGACGCTGATCGGTTCCGCCAACATGGATCGGCGCAGTTTCGAACTGAATTACGAAAACAACATCCTGTTTTACGATCCGGTTCTGACCGCCGACATGCGGCAACGCCAGCAGGAATATATCGCCCGCTCGCGCCCGGTCGCGCTGAACGAAGTGACTGCCTGGCCCGTGAGACGCCGCCTCTGGAACAACGCCATCGCGATGCTCGGGCCGGTGCTGTAGCCAGCGGTTGAAATCGGTCCGCGCGAGGTCCGAGTGCCTGGACCTCGCAGTGCATCGATGCGACGCTTACCGGTGCAATTCGAGATGGCGCGTCGTCTTCAAATCCATCGTTCATCGGCCGTGAAGGCGACGGTTAACCATTGATATGATCCCTGATCGCCAATGGCCGCGGCGATTTCCTGACGAATGTCGTCCAGCTTGGCGATGCTGCCTGCCTCAAAGTCCGCTGACGTGACTACATAAATCTCGATGAAATAAGCGCGCCCGACCTTGGCGACATAGCTCGTGTAC
This sequence comes from Candidatus Competibacter phosphatis, assembly GCF_012939995.1. Classification (GTDB taxonomy): domain Bacteria; phylum Pseudomonadota; class Gammaproteobacteria; order Competibacterales; family Competibacteraceae; genus Competibacter; species Competibacter phosphatis. Next base: position 14,935 of record NZ_SPMZ01000079.1, read on the forward strand.
TTGCGGAAACCATGGCGCTCGACCACCGACTCCATCACCGCGCGCACCACCCGATCCAAATTGGGCGGCGTAATCAGCAAAATCTCATTCAGCGCCTGGCGAACCGTCTTGATCGGGACCGTGATCAGGTACAAGGTCAACAGCGCCAGCACGGTCGGGTCGACATAGGGCGTCAGAGGAGCGAAACGTGTGCCCTGGATCGCCTTGGCCAAGGCAAAAGCCACCAGCAAGGCCGAGGCGATCAGGGCGGACATCAACCAACTCTGGGCGTCGAGGCGTAACAGATTCGACCGGACCCGCTGATTTGCCCGGCGTTCGTAGAAATACATGCCGAAGGTGACGATACACGCGGCGGTGGCGTAGCCGAGGGCCCAGTCCAGTTCCGGTTCGTGCCCACCCGCCAGAAAACCGCCGACCGCATTGATGAACGCGTACAAGCACAGGAACATCAGCACACTACCGTTGAACGCCAGCACCATCGGTTCGATATGCCAGTAGCCATACTGAAAGCGGCGGTCGCCTTCGCGCTGCACCAGTCGCGCCGCGGTCAGCGCCAGCATCAGCACCAGGGTGTCGATGACCGAGAATAAGCCGTCGAAAACGATCGACTGCGACCCCGACAACAAGCCGAGAAGAATCCCGGAACTGGCGAAGGCTCCCGAAATCCCAATCGACTGCTTGAGAACCCTTTGCTCGGTCTCGGACGAGGTCACGATGGTCGACCGTCAGGCTGGAGCGTCTTTCGAAGCGGCCGTGGTATCCCCGGACGCCGTGGGCGGAACCCCCTTGAACCAGGTGACGTAGAGCGTCGGCAGGAAGATCAGCGTGAGCAACGACGCCACCAGCAGGCCACCCATGATGGCGTAGGCCATGGAACCCCAAAAGACGGTGGGTGCGATCGGGATCATACCGAGCACGGTCGACAGGGCGGTCAGCATGATCGGCCGAAAGCGCGAACTGCTCGCCTCCACCACCGCCTCCCAGACCGCCTTGCCCGCGGCCCGCTCGGCTTCGATCTGGTCGATCAGGATGACCGCGTTCTTTGCAATCATGCCGATCAGGGCCAGGATCCCGAGAATGGCGACGAACCCGAGCGGTTTGCCGGATGCCAACAGGGCCGCCACCACGCCGATCAGGCCCAGCGGCACGAGGCTGAGGACCATGATGAGGCGCTGGAAGCTTTTTAGCTGGAAGATCAGCAGGGTCAGCATGATCAGGATCATCAGTGGGACGACCGCGAAGACCGATGCCCCCGACGCCGCGCTTTCCTCGACCGTACCGCCAAGCTCAATCCGATAGCCGACGGGCAGCTTCGCTTTCAACTCGGCGATCGCCGGGGCCAGATCGCTGACCACGGTCTCGGGGAGCATCCCGGGCGCTATATCGGCCTGAACGGTCAAGGTCGGCAGCCGGTTGCGTCGCCACACGATGGGGTAGTCCTGAGCGTATTCAATGGTCGCGAACTGAGTCAGCGGAATGGTCCGGCCGTCTGGCATCGCCACCGGCAGGTTACTCAAGGTCTCGATCGAGAGGTTTTGCCCGCCCTGCTCACGGACCACCACGTTGATCAGGTAAATATCGTCGCGGACCTGGGTGATGGCCGTCCCCGAAATATTGGCGTTGAGCGCCGTGGCGACCGCCTGCGAACTCAGACCGAGCTGCTGCACCTTATCCTGGTTGATGCGAATTCGCAGTTCCCGTTCCGGTTCCATCCAATCGAAATTGACACGCAACGTACCCGAATGATTCGCCACGATATCCCCCCAGCTTCAAGGCGATGTCGCGCAACTGGGTTGGATCCGGGCCCACGACGCGATACTGCACCGGCCAACCCACCGGAGGGCCAAGTTCGAGTGGCGAGACGCGCCCGACCACTTCGGGAAACTCTTCCAGGAGCAGGCGTTCCAGACGCGGTTGCAGGCGCTCGCGGGCATCGATGTCCTTCGATACGATCACCGCCTGAGCGAAGAAGGGATTGGCCAACTGAACGTTGAGGGGCAAATAGAAGCGGATCGCGCCCTGACCGATATAGGTACTCCAGCGTTCGATTTCAGGCGCGAAGTTGGGATCGTTCCGTAGAAACTCCTCGAAGCGGTTGACGAGACGCTCGGTTGCATGGATCGAAGCATTTTGCGGTAGTTGCAGATCGACCAGGAGTTCGGGGCGGTCCGAAGACGGGAAAAACTGACGCGGCACCTGACCCAGTGCCATGAGGGACACGACAAAGACCGCGATCGTTACCGCGATGGTGACCCAACGCGCCCGCATCGCCAGGGTCAGGAAGCCCTGATAGATCTGGACCGTGCGGTTCGGCTTGTCGAGCTGATCGGTCTTCGGTGGCCGCAACAGCGCCATGCCGATCAAGGGCGCGAACACCATCGCCACCAGCCAGGAAGCGATGAGGGCAATGCCAACGACCGCGAAGATTGAGAAGGTGTACTCGCCGGCGGAGCTTTGGGCGAAGCCGATAGGGACGAAACCAGCGATGGTGACCAGGGTGCCGATCAGCATCGCAAAGGAGAGGTGTTTATAGGCATAGGTGGCCGCGCTCACCTTGTCGTCGCCCGCGGCCAGACGCCGACTCATGGCGTCGATGGTGGTCATCGCATCGTCGACCATGAGGGCCAGGGCGATGATGAGTGCGCCGAGCGAGACCCGTTGCAAGTCGATATTCACGATATCCATGATCGGAAAGACCATGGCTAAGGTGAGTGGAATCGCCACCGCCACCACGGTGCCGGCCCGCACTCCCAGAGCAATGAAGCTGACGATCAGTACGATGCCGATCGCCTGCCAGAGGGAGACCGTAAACTCGTTGATCGCCTGGTCGACCGTCAAGGGCTGATCCGCTACCAGCCGGGGTTCGATGCCCGCAGGCAAGTCCGCCGTGATGTCCTTGATCGCTCGCGCCACGTTCCGCCCGAGCGCCAAGGTATCGCCGCCGTCGCGCATGGCAATGGCCAGCCCGATCGCCGGTTGGCCATTGATTCGAAACATCGGTTGGGGTGGATCGCTAAAGGCTCGCCGAACCTCGGCGATATCGCTGAGCCGCAACATGCGATCCCTGATCGAGAAAGTGACGGCGGCGATGTCCTGCTCGGAGGTGAAGGCGCCCGAGACGCGCAGCGCAATGGTTTCCTGATCGGTACGCAGCACCCCGGCGGGCAGGACGATGTTCTGCGCCCGCAGGGCCGCGATCAAGGTGCTGGGATTGAAACCGAGCCCCGCCAGTCGCTCGACCGAGAAGTCGATGTAGATCACCTCGTTCTGGGCGCCGAGGATATCGATCTTGGAGACATCGGGGACCAGCAGGAGGCGCGAACGGATGTCCTCAACCGCGTCGCGCAACTCCCGGTGGGTGAAGCCATCGGCGGTGAAGGCATAGATGATCCCGAAGGTGTCACCGAACTCATCGTTGAAAAAGGGGCCGACGATCCCTTGCGGCAGGGTGTGGCGCATGTCGGCGACCTTCTTACGCACCTGATACCAAGTGTCCGAAACCTCCCGGCCCTGCGTACTCCCCTTGAGGTCCACGAAGATGGTGGTCTCGCCGGCGCGCGTGAAGCTGCGCAGATTGTCCAGGTTTTGGACCTCTTGCAGGGTCCGTTCGAGTCGTTCGGTGACCTGCTTGATCGTGTCATCCATGTTCGCGCC
>NZ_SPMZ01000008.1 GCF_012939995.1 Candidatus Competibacter phosphatis
GGTCGAGGCATCGGCTGGTGGCAGGCCCTGCTGCGGTTNTTGATCGCCAGTCTGTGGTTGGCGCCGGTGGCTTACCTGCACCNNGTCTTCANGCTCGGCTTGATCGGTCTCAGCCTGGGAGCCGGTTTTGCGTGCCTGCTGCTGCTGCTGGCGTTGCGTTTGCCGGACCGTTTTTCGGAAACGGAACTGGTGGTGTTGCCCAAAGGCGGCAACGGCTAACGCAGCCGATGCAGCGCGTAAAACCCGGCACCGAGAAACAGCAATGATGGCAGCGCGGCCCCCACCAATGGCGGGTAGCCGTACAGCAGCACCACGTTGCCGAGCAGATAATTGATCAGGAAGAACACCAGCCCGAGCAGCAGGCCGACCAGCAAGCGCTGGCCGACGCCCGCCGAGCGCTGCGGGCCGAACACGAACGGCATGGCGATCACCAACATTGCCATATAAGCCAGTGGCGCCAGCAGCTTGCGCCATAAGGCCAGCCGGTAGCCTTGGGCGTCCAGTCCGTTGCGTTCCAGGTAGTCCACGTAAACCAGCAGGTCGCGGATCGATAGTTGGTTGGGGTTGGCGGCCAGCACTTCCAGGATCTGCGGGCTGATGGCCGAGAGCACCGTCAGGCTGGGCAGTTGCTCGCTCAGCACTTTGTCGTCGTCGAAGACGCTGCGGCTCACGCCTTCCAGCACCCAGTGGCCGGATTGATAGCGCGCGCCCTGGGCATGGGTGGCGGTTTCGAGCCGGGCCTCGGCGCTCACCTTGAAAATATTGATATCCGCCAACCGGACGCCCGGCAGCACCCCTTGAACGTGAATGAAATAATCGCCGTCGCGCGCCCAGAAACCCCGGCCGCCGCGAATCGCCAGATTTTCGCCCTTGTCGATGGCGCGCTGTTCGCGGGCGAACTGTTCCAATGGCGGGGCGGCGAACTCGCCCACCAGCAGCACCGCCAGGCTCAACAGCAGTCCGGCCTGCAGGACGGAGCGGGTCAGCCGGGTCAGCGACAGCCCAGCGGCCCGCATCACGATCAACTCGCTACCACTGGCCAGCGCGCCCATGCCGAGCAATCCGCCCACCAGCAGCGCCATGGGGAACAGTTCGTACAGTCGCTGGGGCTGGACCAGTACCAGATAGCGGAGCGCCGCCACGAAGCCGTAACCACCGGTGCCGACGTCTTCCAGTTCCGCCAGTAGACTCAGAAAGAATTCCAGCAGCAGCAGCGCCAGCAGCGTGACCAGGGTCGTTATGGCGACGGTGCGAAAGATGTAGTGATCCAGCAGTTTCATGCGACGCTCCGACGCAAGACGCGCCGCAGCAGGCGAATGCCATGGCTGGCAGCGTGGTAGTGCAGCAGCAGTCCGGCGCCGAACAGCAGAAACAGCCCGTGCACCCACCACAGACCGACGCCTCCCCCGACGATACCGTGGCTGAGCCAGGATTCGCCGACGCCGATCAGGTTGAAATTGACGGCGTAGATCAACAGGGCCGCGACAATCCGGCCGTAGCGGCCCTCGCGCGGCCGGGCGCGGGCCAGCAGCGGCGCCCATAGCGCGATGACCAGCACTTGAAATGGGTAGTTGAGTCGCATATGCAGTTCGGCGACCTGAATGGGGTTATTCGAACTCAGTAATTTTCGAGTGGGTAGCGTTTCCCGGTGTTTCCATGCCTGTTGGGGCGCGCTGGCATCGACCCGTAACGCCGCCCGTTCGAAGCTGAGGATTTCATAATCCCCGTGGCCTGGGATGCCCCGGTAGCGGTAACCATGCTCCAGCACGATGTGGCGCAGGTCGTTCGCGTCGGTTTCCTGCCGCCCCCGCTCGCCGGTGGTAATGCTGATGTCGCCGTCGGGCTCGCGGCTTTGGATGAAGACGTTGTGCATCTCTTGTTCGTCCAGGCCGCTGATGTAGACCACATGTCGACCTTCCAGCACTTCGCGAAAGGTGCCCGGCGTGAACATGGAAATTTCGGCTTCCTTGCGGGCCTTGGCCAGTAGCTCGAACTGGATCTCCATGGTCACCGGCGACAGGAACAGCGAAAGCCCGGCGGTGAGCAGGGCCAACGGCACCGCCAGCAGAAACACCGCGCGGTAAGCCGATAGCGGGCCGTAACCACAGGCGGCCAGCGCGGTCATTTCATGATCGCGATACAGTCGGCCCAGGGTGAGCACGATGCTCAGCAGAAACGCCAGCGGGATGAGCAGGCTCAGAATTTCGATCGCCTGAAACCCGAGGAGGAGGAAAATGGAATCACGCGCCAGCAGGCCGTTGGCGACCTGGCTCAGGTAATTGGCGAGCCGGTGGCTGAGGACCATCGCCAGCAGCACCAGCGCGGTCGCCAGCAGGGTCAGGCCGATCTCCCGCATCAGGTAACGGTCAATGATGGAAGGCACGTTCGAGGGCGCTCCGTTGCGGGCCTGACTGTGAGGCGTGGTGATTTCCGGCTAAACTCAACACATTCAAGATGCTGTATCGCCCTTCATCATCCGGCGGTTCGGTGGAAATATCCTGTGTCGTTTTCCAGGCGCCGACGCATCCCCAACCGCTCCGGCGGTTCGGCCGCGTTCCACGGCTCCGCGGCTTGCCTGGTCCTGGGTCCGACAGGACCCATCACTCATTCAAACTCGGAGGAAATCCGCCGATGGAATTTACGGTCAAGAGCGGCAATCCAGAAAAACAGCGCACCGCCTGCCTGGTGCTGGGCGTTTACGAATCCCGGCGACTGACCGTTTCGGCCGAACAGTTCGACGCCGCCGTCGGCGGCTATCTCGGCAACCTGCTGCGCCGTGGCGACCTGGAAGGCAAGTCGGGCCAATCGCTGCTACTGTTCAACGTGCCCGAGGCACTGTGCGAGCGAGTGCTGCTGGTCGGCTGCGGCCGGGAGCGCGATCTGGACGATCGCCGCTTCCAACAGATTATGACTCACGTCGCTACGGCTCTGAACGAGACCGGTGCCACCGAGGCAGTGGTGTATTTGACCGATCTTGCGGTCAAGGGCCGCGATCTCAACTGGAAAATCCGCCAGATGGTCGAGGTGGTCGAGGGGTCGCAATACCGGTTCGACCTCCTCAAAAGCAAAAAGGACGCACCGCGCCGCTCCTTGCGCAAGATTATACTCAGCGTACCCGGCCGGCGGGAACTAGCGGGCGGCGAACAGGCGGTGATCGAGGGGGTCGCGATCAGCGCCGGCGTCAAGCTGACCAAGGATCTGGGCAATCTGCCCGCCAATCTGTGCACGCCGAGTTATCTGGCCGAACAGGCTCAGACGCTGGCGCGGGAATTTCCGGCCCTCCGGGTCGAGGTGCTGGAAGAGGCCGACATGGAACGGTTGGGCATGGGCGCGCTGCTGGCGGTGACACGCGGTAGCGCCCAGCCGGCCAAGCTGATTCGTCTGGACTACCGGCAGGGGCCGGCGGCGCATAAACCCTACGTATTGGTCGGCAAGGGCGTGACCTTCGATACCGGTGGCATCTCGCTCAAGCCGGGCGAGGGCATGGACGAGATGAAATACGACATGTGCGGCGCGGCCAGCGTGCTGGGGACGTTACGGGCCTGCGCCGAACTGAAGTTGCCGCTCAACGTAACCGGACTGATTCCGGCGGTGGAGAACATGCCGGGCGGACGGGCCACCCGACCGGGCGACATCGTCACCAGCCTGTCCGGCCAGACCATCGAGATTCTCAATACCGACGCCGAAGGTCGGTTGATCCTGTGCGACGCCATGACGTACGCCGAGCGCGACGAGCCGGCGGCGGTGATCGACATCGCTACCCTGACCGGCGCTTGCATCATCGCCCTGGGTCGTCACCCGCACGGTTTGCTCAGTAACCATCCCCCGCTGGCGCATGCGCTCACCGCCGCCGGCCAAGCCGCCGCCGACCGGGTGTGGGAACTGCCGTTGTGGGAGGATTATCAGGAGGGACTGGACAGTAATTTCGCCGATATGGCCAATATCGCCGGCAGCCGGGATGGGGGTGCGATCATGGCGGCCTGTTTCCTGTCCCGTTTTGCCAAGAAATACCATTGGGCACATCTGGATATCGCCGGCACCGCCTGGAAAACCGGCAAGGCCAAGGGCGCGACCGGGCGGCCGGTGCCACTATTGACCCAGTATTTGCTGGACCGGGCCGCCGAGGCGCAGCGGGAGGATGGGCGTGCCGCGCATTGATTTTTACGTGTTGCCCGACCAGAAGGAGAATGGTCGGGCGCTGCTGGCCTGCCGGCTGGCGGACAAGGCATATGGTCTCGGCCATACCGTTTATCTTTTCACAGCGTCCGAAGCGCGGGCGGCGGCGCTGGACGATCTGTTGTGGACCTTCCGGCAGGACAGCTTCGTTCCGCACGAGCGTTATCCGCTGATGGGGGAGGAGGGCTCGCCGGTGTTGGTCGGCACGGCCGCGCCGGCGACGGTGGAGGCGCAAGTGCTGATCAACCTGGCCGATGCCTTGCCCGAGGGTTTCGAGCGCTACGATCGAGTGGTGGAACTGGTGGACCAGCATCCCGAGGTGCTGGCGCAATCGCGCGAGCGATTCCGGCAATACCGCGAGCAGGGCTGCGCGCCGGAGACGCATAAGTTGTAGCAGCGAGATCGCAGGGTTTACACGGGATGGCCTGTACTCTATTCAACAGATTATCCGGGTTCGGATTAGTGTGCTGCCGCACAACTCAACCGTTGGGAAGTTATACAGAAATTTTATAATCATTTGTTGGGAGCCACATAATGGCGGACCTGTGGGATGACCCGAATCTCACTTTCTCGAAAGTGGTCTTGAACTGGTTGCTTAGGAGAGACAGCCGGATCTTAACGACCGGGTTCAATCGTTCACTGATCGCCGCGATGGAGCTTCAAGTAGATAAAGAGGAGTTGGCCTCGCTATTGAGCGGGATGAGGATTATTCCAGACGCCTACCTAATCGATCATAAGAGAAAGACCGTCTTTCTCTTTGAGGTGGAAGATACAAACCCAATCACACCGAACAAACTTAGGAAATTAAGTGAGATATGGTTCCGTTTAGACTCCCTGGGGTGGGAGATGCGGGTGTTCCTAATTGATCGGTACATGCATCATTGGAGCGTGCTTCCGCTTTCAAAGGTGTGGCACGCGCTCGAATATGAAGACGGCTCTAAGCGTGATCAAGCCGATAGCACAGCCGGAAAAGAGACGGACTGGGAGGATATCTACCAGAGCCTCAAGCGTTCACACGTTCTTGGGGATGATGGATGGATCTAGCTCCTAACCAGCCACTTCATCGGACACCCAAAAGGCTATCGCTTTTCGGGCGTTGCCGAGCTTGTTTTTATGCGAAGAGTTGGAGGCAAAGTGCAAATCTTTTTTAGTATTGGCGTTAAGTAACTTGCTGTAGCTAATGAAGATTTCCGAAACTCTAATCATGCTCAAAGATGATGGATGGTATTTGGTCGCCACGAAAGGAAGCCATCGTCAATTCAAGCATTCATCAATCTTGGTTGGGTGACTGTTCCCGAGAAACCAGACGATCAAATCGCGCCGGGAACAAAGAACAGCATTTTCAAACAAGCAGGCTGGAAGTGACATCATGCGCTATGCAATCGTCATCGAAAAAAACAGCTAATAACTTTTCCGCTTATGTCCCGGATCTTCCGGGCTGCATCGCTACTGGCGTCTCGGTAGAGGAGGTCGAAGCGGAAATCAAGGAGGCTATCGCTTTTCACCTTGAGGGTATGAGAGAAGATGGAATCGCACCTCCCATTCCCCAAAGCCAAGTCGAGTATGTGGAAGTGGCCGCATAACAATCGCACCAAAACATTGCAGATGGCGTGTGACTTGGCCGTGCAGGAGACAGCTCAGTGTGGTCAAGGAGCGTGTGATGAGCGAGTAGATACAGAAATCTCGCGAGTCAATTGCCCCATATAGCGCAATCCCTGGATCGCCCGGCTGCCGTACCACGAGGTCATTTCCCCATCGATCAGCCGCAATTTCTCGGGTGGGCAATTGTAATCGCGGGCGAAACCTTCCAAATCCTCCGGCAGAAACCGGTACGGCTCGCTGCTGAACAGGATCAAATCGGCGGCGTCCAGTAGCGTTTTGTTTATTTCCAACTCCGGGTAGCGCGCCTCGCATTCCGCTGGCAGTGTTTCCCAACCCACCAAGGCCAACATTCGGGCGATGTAAGTATCTCGATTGATGCCCATCCACGGCTTGCGCCAAATCAAATACAACACCTGTCGCCGAGGCCAAGCGACTTGCCGCAGTTCCGCCAAGGTTCGCTCGAACCGCGCCGCCAGTGCTTCCGCTTCCGCCACGCGATTGAAAATGCCACCGATCAATCGATACAGCGATACGTTGTCTTCCGGGGTCAGCGGATGGGTCACGATCACTTGTAAACCATCGGCCATCAGCCGTTCCGCCAGTTCGCGCGGATTCTCGTCGATGTTGACGATAACATGAGTGGGCCGCAAGGCTTGAAGCCGGGCGTGGCGAATCTTCTTGGTGCCCCCGACGCTGGGCAAAGGCATGACCAAGGGAGCCGGATGAATGCAGTAATGGGTGCGGCCCACCACCTGATCGCCCAATTTCAACGCGAACAACAATTCGGTGATGCTGGGCACCAGCGAAACGATACGAGCGGGCACGGTCACGGGCGCGTGTCGAACGCCGATGGCGTCGATCAAATCACGAAACAAAGTGCCGACCTTTTTCCCGGACCGATTCCGGGGTCACGCCCGTCCACTGCTTGAAGGCCCGAGAAAAGCTTTTTTCGTTGTGAAAGCCCACGGCCGGTGCGATTTGCTTGATGGGTCTGGATGTTCTGTTCAGCAACTCGACAGCCCGGTCCCGCCGGATTTCATTCTTCAGAGCCTGCAAGGAGGTGCCTTCTTCTTGCAACTGTCGATGCAAGGTCCTGGGCGACACATGAAGTTCCATGGCCAGCGACTCGCCGGTATGCGGACTATCGGGTTGCATTCTCAAAAGTTCGCGAACCCGCTGCACCAGTAGCCGGTCCCGCCGATAGGGAAATATCGTGAGGGGAACCGCGTGCTGGAGCATCTTGTTCAGGGCTCGGTCATCCCGCCGAATCGACAACGCCGCGTATTGAGGATCGAAACTGATCTTGGCGGACTCGGAACGGAAATGCAGTGGACCGGGAAAGAGCATCCGATAGACCTCGACATGCTCCAGGGCATCGAAGGGGAAACAGGTTTCCAGCAAAGGTATCCGCGAATTCACCGCCCAACAGGCATAGCCGAGAATATACCGAAAGAGCGTGGCGAAGCAGAACTCCTCCATTTCGCCCAAATCCCGATTGATCTGAATCACGATGGCCGCCGCCGACCGGGTCACGGTGAATTTCAGCGCGATGTCATCCGTCAATAAGCCGTGATAGCGGCACCATCTTTTCAGGGCAACTTCCAGGGTTGGCGATCCGAGGGTGGCCCGACATAGCATCCCATAACTGCCCCACGGCAGCCGGCGCGAGAACCACCCCAGCGCCTCGTCGTCCAGTTCCTGGATGGCAATGCCGAACAGGGTTTGCATTTGCGAGCCGGTGACGCGGTTTCGCGGGTCCGACAGGAATTCTGGCGCAATCCGTGCCCGCCGCAGTGCATCGCCCGGGTCTTTGCCGTAGCGTCGATAGGCCGCCACAATAGCTCGAACGAACGCCACGGGCGTTATCGCGACCTCAGTCATCACCGGCTACTCGTTTTGCGTCAAATCACAATGCCATTCAGAGTGGCATGAATTGCAACCATATTGGCAAATCTCACCTTCCAGTTCTTTTTACCATTGCACTCGTCGAGAGCGGCGGGTTCGATGCAATCATGAGGTGCCTGGTGGCCCGAAGCGGCCAGCGAGTCCCTTGGCATGGCGGCACGGCTTCTCGCCGCAAGAGTCGCCGTAAAGGCGTATTATTTTAGCGCATAAAGCGCATTACTCTTTAAGGAGAATTCCTTCCATGTCCGCGGTCATCAGTTCGTTCAGATCTCCCTCGCCTGGCGTCGATCAGGTCCGGCCCCGGCACAAAGTCCGCTTCGTGACCGCCGCCAGTCTGTTCGACGGCCACGACGCCTCAATCAACATCATGCGCCGCATCCTGCAAGCCAGCGGCGCGGAAGTCATCCATCTCGGCCACAACCGTTCGGTCGAGGATATCGTCACCGCCGCCTTGCAGGAAGACGCCCAAGGTATCGCCATCAGTTCCTACCAGGGGGGGCACGTCGAGTTTTTCAAGTACATGATCGACCTGCTGCGAGAGCGCGGCGGCGCCAACATCAAGGTCTTTGGCGGTGGCGGTGGCGTCATCGTGTCCGAGGAGATCCACGAGCTGCATCAGTACGGCGTCGCGCGCATTTTCTCGCCGGAGGACGGTCAGGCCATGGGCTTGCAGGGCATGATCGACCACATGGTCACGGTCTGCGACACCGATCCCGCCCAGTACGCGCCCCAGAGCCTCGATGAGGTCCAGGCCGGCAATTGGCGGGCGCTGTCCCGCTTGATCACCGCGCTGGAAAATCAGGCGATCGCCCCGACGTTGCGCCAGCAAGTGCTCGACCAGGCCCAGGCCTGTGCCGTGCCGGTGCTCGGCATCACCGGCACCGGCGGTTCCGGCAAGTCCTCGCTGACCGACGAACTGGTGCGGCGCTTCCGCCTGGATCAGGACGACCGGCTCAAGATCGCGGTCATCGCCGCCGACCCCTCGCGGCGCAAGACCGGCGGTGCGCTGTTGGGCGACCGCATTCGCATGAATGCCATCACCGGTCCGAATCTCTACATGCGTTCGCTGGCGACCCGCGCCGCCGGCAGCGAGGTTCCCGAGACCTTGGGCGATATTCTCGCCGCCTGCAAGTTGGCCGGTTTCGACCTGCTGATCGTCGAAACCTCCGGCATCGGCCAGGGCGACGCCGCCATCGTGCCGCTGGTGGATCGCTCGCTGTATGTGATGACCCCGGAATTCGGCGCCGCATCGCAGTTGGAGAAGATCGACATGCTCGATTTTGCCGACGCGGTGGCGATCAACAAATTCGACCGCAAGGGTGCCGAGGACGCGTTGCGCGACGTGCGCAAGCAGGTACAACGCAACCACAAGGCTTTCGGTCAATCGCCGGACGACATGCCGGTCTATGGCACCATCGCCGCCCGTTTCAACGACGACGGCGTGACCGCGCTCTATCACGGCGTGGTGGGGCTGCTGCGCGAGCAGGGATTGGATCTGTCGCCGGGCCGCTTGCCGCCGGTGGCGAACAAGGCGTCCAGCGGCCAAACCGTGATTGTGCCGGCGGCCCGTGCCCGCTATCTGGCGGAAATCGCCGATACCGTGCGCGGCTATCACCGCCATGTGGAGGAACAGGTCCGGCTGATCCGCCAGCGCCAGCAGTTGCGTGCGGTCCAGGCCATGCTGGAGACGGTCGGCAAGCCGGTCGCCGATCTGCAACCGTTGCTGGAACAGGTCGAAGCGCAGGTGGACCCGCACGCCCGCAAGCTGGTGGATATGTGGCCGCAGGTACGGGAAAGTTACCTGGGCGACGAGTATGTGGTGAAGATTCGCGACAAGGAGATCCGCACCCCCCTAACCCGGCGCTCGCTGTCTGGCACCCGCATTCCCAAGGTGGCGATTCCGCGCCTGGAGGAGCATGGCGAACTGCTGCGCTGGATGATGCGGGAGAATCTGCCCGGCAGTTTCCCCTATACCGCCGGGGTGTTCGCCTTCAAGCGCGAAAACGAGGACCCGACCCGGATGTTCGCCGGCGAGGGCGACCCGTTCCGCACCAATCGCCGCTTCAAGAAGCTGTCCGAACACGCCGAGGCCACCCGGCTGTCCACCGCCTTCGATTCGGTGACGCTGTACGGCTGCGACCCGGACGAACGGCCGGACATCTACGGCAAGGTCGGCAATTCCGGCGTCTCCATCGCCACCCTGGACGATCTGAAGGTGTTGTATTCGGGCTTCGATCTGTGCTGCCCGACCACCTCGGTGTCCATGACCATCAACGGCCCCGCGCCGATGATTCTGGCGATGTTTTTCAACACGGCTTTCGATCAGCAGATCGAGAAGTTCGAAGGCGACAATCACCGGCCGCCCACCGACAACGAGATCGAGAAGATCAAGGAATGGGTGCTGGCCAACGTACGCGGCACGGTGCAGGCCGACATCCTCAAGGAGGATCAGGGTCAGAACACCTGCATTTTCTCCACCGAATTCGCGCTGAAGATGATGGGTGACATTCAGGAGTATTTCGTTCATCACGGCGTCCGGAATTTCTACTCGGTCTCGATTTCCGGCTATCACATCGCCGAGGCCGGCGCCAATCCGATTTCGCAACTGGCCTTTACCCTGGCCAACGGTTTCACCTATGTCGAATCCTATCTAGCGCGCGGGATGCACATCGACGATTTCGCTCCGAATCTGTCGTTCTTCTTCAGCAACGGCATGGACCCGGAATATTCGGTGATGGGTCGGGTGGCGCGGCGGATCTGGGCCGCGGCCATGCGCGACAAATACGGCGCCAACGAGCGCAGCCAGAAGCTGAAATACCACATTCAGACTTCGGGCCGTTCGCTGCATGCCCAGGAAATGGATTTCAACGACATCCGCACCACCTTGCAGGCGTTGATCGCCATTTACGACAATTGCAATTCGCTGCACACCAACGCCTACGACGAGGCGATCACCACCCCGACCGAGGAATCGGTGCGGCGTGCCATGGCGGTGCAGTTGATCATCAATAAGGAATGGGGTTTGGCGAAGAACGAGAACCCCAATCAGGGTGCGTTCATCATCGAGGAATTGACCGATCTGGTGGAGGAAGCGGTGTTGCGGGAGTTCGAGCGAATCAGCGAGCGCGGCGGGGTGCTGGGGGCGATGGAAACCGGCTACCAGCGCGGCAAGATTCAGGAGGAGTCGCTGTATTACGAGACCATCAAACACGATGGCTCCTACCCGATCATCGGCGTCAACACCTTCCGCAACCCGAACGCCAAACCGGATCAGGTCAAGGTCGAACTGGCCCGCTCCACCGATGAGGAGAAACAGAGTCAGTTGCGGCGACTGCGGGAATTCCAGGCGCGGAATCAACCCGAGGGTGACCGGATGCTGGCGCGGCTGAAACAGGCGGCCATCGCCAACGAGAACTTGTTCGCGGTACTGGTGGATGCGGTGCGCTGCTGCTCGCTGGGGCAAATCACCGCGGCGCTGTTCGAGGTCGGCGGGCAGTATCGGCGGAATATGTAAGGTTAGACGCAAGACCCAGCCGGTCGGGACCACCAATAAACGGGGGACCTCGTCGGCTGGGACAACCTCAATGACGGGAGATCTTTATTATCCTTCGATGGCGCCGGTGTCAAGGCATGGTCGGAACGATCCAATAACCCTACAATGCAACGTTTGGAAACGACTTTAAACCCCCATTGGATTACACGCCCAGGGAGCCGTAACACCGTGAAATTTCGCATGCTGCTGAGTCTGGTTTTGTTGGCCGGCGTCTGGTTATGCCCGGTGACGGGTTTCAGCGCGCCCAATGTGCCCGCGTCCACCCAGGCTACGACGCCACCCCCCAAACGTTTCAATTTCGCCGATGTCCGCCGCCGTGCCGAGGTACTGGCGACCCAACCGTTTCAAACGCAGAACAACACGCTGCCCGATTTTCTCAAGCATCTGGATTACGACCAGTACCGCGACATCCGCTTCAGGGCGGAAAAGAGTCTGTGGCGCGACCAGGCACTGCCGTTCGAGATCCAATTTGCGCCGCTGGGGTTCTTGTTCTTCCAGCGGGTCGTGATCAACGTGGTCGACGAAGGCGAAAGCCGGCCTTTGGAGTATGCCAGCGATCTGTTCGATTACGGCAAGAACAAGGTACCGGAGGATTTGCCCAAGGATTTGGGGTTCGCCGGCTTCAAGGTGATGTATCCGCTGCATACCGACAGCCATTACGACGAGGTTGCGGTGTTTCTGGGCGCCAGCTATTTCCGCGCCGTCGGCCAGAATCAGAACTACGGTCTCTCGGCGCGCGGCCTGGCCGTCGACACCGGCCTGTCCAAGCCCGAGGAGTTTCCCTATTTCCGCGAGTTCTGGCTGGAGAAACCCGATAAGGACGCCACCGAGTTGACCGTGTACGCGTTGCTGGACAGCCAGAGCCTGACCGGCGCCTACCGCTTCGTCATCAAGCCGGGCGTCAACACCCAGATCGACGTCAAGGCCAACCTCTTTGTCCGCGAGGGTGTGCAGAAGCTCGGGGTGGCGCCGCTGACCAGCATGTTTTACCACGGTGCCTTGAACGAGCGATTCTTCGACGATTTCCGCCCGCAGGTGCACGATTCCGACGGTTTGCTGATGGCCACCGGCGGCGGCGAATGGATTTGGCGGCCGCTCAACAATCCGGCCCGGCTGCGCATCAGTGCCTTCCAGGACAACAACCCGCGCGGTTTCGGTTTGTTGCAGCGCGACCGCGATTTCGACGATTACCAGGATCTGGAGGCGCATTACCACACTCGGCCCAGTATTTGGGTCGAACCGGAGGGCGACTGGGGCAAAGGCTCGGTCCAGTTGATCGAAATTCCCAGCACCGCCGAGCGCTACGACAACATTGCCGCGTTTTGGAACCCGATGAAACCGGTCGAAGCCGGCCAGCAACTGGAGTTCAATTACCGTTTGTATTTCTTCCTTGACATGCCGAATCTGTCTCCGGGCGGTCATGCGTTGACCAGCCGGGTGGGTGCTGGCGGCGCCGGCGATCTGGATTCCTCGCGGCGACGGTTCGTGATCGATTTCGGCGGCGAGGCCCTGAGCAAACTGCCGGAAAATGCCCCGGTGAAGGCGACGATCAGCGCGTCCGCCGGCCAGGTTCAGAATGTCGTGGCCCAGAAAAACACCTATACCCAAGGTTGGCGCGTGTCCTTCGAACTGCTGCCGCAGGGGAACGATTCGGCCGAACTGCGCTGTTTCCTGAAGCTCGGTGACGACGTGTTGACCGAAACCTGGAGCTACCAATGGACCGCGCCCAAGTGAACGCGGCGATGCCATATTTGGCGCCGGCGTCGGCGGCACCGTCTCACGGGATGTTGCTCGGTCGCTTGGGCGCCTACTGGCGGGCGCTGGGGGTGAGCGATCCCGATCAGATCGCGGCGCTGAGCGAACAGGCGCTGCGCCGCGGCCTGCCCGATCGACCCGACTCCCCGGATCCGCTGACGGGCGCGTTGGCGGCGGCGCGGGAACTGCTGGACGATTGGCTGGCGCGGACACTCGACCTGCCCCGGCAACCACAGGCCCTGGCGGCGGCACGAGCGGCATTGCTGGGCGGCGCGGTACCGGATTGGCCGGCGGTGTTGTTCGCGCCACCCGACGCCGCGCGGGACGTCAGCGATGCCCTGCGCGCGGCGGTGGCCGAGCCCGCTCCGGCGCCCGCTCCCGGCGCCATGCCGGCCCAGCGGATCGAATTGTTCTCGCTGCTGGACCCGCTGCGTCACTGGCGGCGGGGCGTTTCCTCTCCTGCCGAAAAGACGCCTTCATGACCGCATCCGTTCGACCGTCGGCGAAGGGGTATACCCTCCGGCGATGGGTATTCTTTCTGTTGACGAACCTGACCACGCTGATCGCCCTGGGACTGCTGGTCAGCGTGTTCCAGAGCAACGGTTTCAGTCCGATGGAGCTGCTGCTGTTGCTGCTGTACACGATTCTGATCGGCTGGATCTGCATGTCGTTCTGGACGGCGCTCATGGGATTTTTCACGATTCTGTTCGGCCGCGACCGCTGGGCGATTTCCCGCCAGCCGGCCGCGCCGCCCGACCCGGCCGTGCCACCGCCGCGCACCGCGATCCTGATGCCGATCTACAACGAGGATTCGGAGCGGGTGTTTGCCGGCCTGCGCGCCATCCATCGCTCGCTGGCGGAAACCGGCCGCTTGGCGGACTTCGATTTCTTCATCCTCAGCGACACCCGCGATCCCGACGTGTGGGTCGAGGAGGAACTGCGCTGGCAGGATATGGTGCGGGCGCTGGACGGCAAGGGACGGATTTTCTACCGCAACCGGCCGGAGAACACCGACCGCAAGAGCGGTAACCTGGAGGATTTCTGCACCCGCTGGGGCGGTTGGTACCGCTACATGATCGTGCTGGACGCCGACAGCATCATGAAGGGCTCCACGCTGACGGACATGGTGCGGCTGATGGAGTGCCATCCGAAAGTGGCGCTGATCCAAACGCCGCCGGTGCCGGTCAACCGCGAGTCGCTGTTTGCCCGCATCCTGCAGTTCGCCGGCAGCATCTACGGACGGATGTTCACCGCCGGGCTGAACTACTGGCAGCTCGGCGAAAGCAATTATTGGGGCCACAACGCCATCATCCGGGTACGGCCGTTCCTGGAGCACTGCGGCTTGCCGAAGCTGCCGGGCCGGGAGCCGTTCGGCGGCGCGATCCTCAGTCACGACTTTGTCGAGGCGGCGTTGTTGCGGCGGGCCGGCTGGGAGGTTTGGCTGGCCTACGATCTCGAAGGCAGCTACGAGGAAATCCCGCCGACCCTGATCGACTACGCTAAACGCGATCGCCGTTGGTGTCAGGGTAACCTGCAACATTTGCGGCTGGCGCTGGCCCACGGTTTCAACGCCCTGAGCCGCTTGCATTTCTCGATGGGCGTCATGTCGTATCTGGCCTCGCCGCTGTGGCTGCTGTTTCTGATCGCCACCGGGGTGGAGGCGCTCATCCAGACCCGTCAGGAGACGATCTATTTTTTTTGGTGAGAACTGGATACCGGTGTGGCCAGTATCGTTCGCGGTGGAAATGACCACCGTGCTGCTGGTCACCCTGACCATGCTGTTCCTGCCTAAGTTATTGGCCCTGCTGCTGCTCTTGAAAGACAGCCGGCTGCGTCACGGTTATGGTGGGATGTTCGCGGCGACCCTGAGCGTGGTGCTGGAAACGGTGTTTTCGGTGCTGACGGCGCCGGTATTGATGTTGTTCCAGACCAAGTTCGTGCTGGCGATCTTGTTGCGCCGCGCTGTCGGCTGGCCGACCCAACAGCGTGGCGATCACATGACCAGCTTTAAGGAAGCGGCGCTGGCGCACGGCGGGCATACCCTGACTGGCGTGGTCGTCGGCGTGCTGAGTTATCAATACGTGCCAGCGTTTTTCTGGTGGTTCACGCCGGTGTTGCTGGGTTTGCTGCTGTCGATTCCGGTTTCGATGCTGTCCAGCAGCATCGCCCTGGGCCGTAAGTCGCGCGAACTGGGCCTGTTCCTGACGCCGGAGGAGACCGACCCGCCGTCGGTGCTGCGCTACCTGGACGAGAATCTGCGAGAGGACGATCCGGTGCTGCCGGTGTTGTGGGATCGGCCGAGCAGCCGCTTCGTCCAGGCGCTGACCGATCCCTACGTCAACGCGCTGCATCTGTCGCTGCTGCCGGAAAGCGAGCCGCCCGGCAAGCGTCGTCGGCATTACCTGGAAGGTTTGATCCATCAGTTGGAGGAGGAGGGACCCGATAGCCTGAGCGCGGCGCAGAAGCGCGAGCTGATTGCGGACTCGGATACCCTGCTGCGGCTGCACGCGCTGTTCTGGAGCCGGCCGCCGGCCAGCGCCGGGATGCTGCCGTAGCGGAGTGGTACTGGCGAGCTTGGAGGCGCGCGGTTACAATCCAAGGCCCGGAGAGGTGGCAGAGTGGTCGATTGCGGCGGTCTTGAAAACCGTTGATCCGCAAGGATCCGAGGGTTCGAATCCCTCCCTCTCCGCCAGATTGCAATCCAGCCGCGCTGCATTCTCCCCGGCTCGCGGGCGGCAAGCGCGGGGTCGCCCGTCCTGCCCAGCCACCCGAGTACATCCATGAAAACCGTTCTCGCCATCCGTCATGTGGCCTTCGAGGATCTCGATGCCTTCACCCCGGTACTGGCCGAGCGCGGCTATGCCGTGCGCTATCTGGAGGCCGGTTACGACGATCTGACCGCGCTGGACCCGTCGGCCGACGATCTGCTGGTGATCCTGGGCGGTCCCATCGGGGTCTACGAAGACGACGCCTATCCCTTTATCCACGATGAACTGCGCGTGCTGCGGGCGCGGTTGGAGGCCGGCCGGCCGACGCTCGGTCTCTGTCTGGGTTGCCAGATGATCGCTCGGGCGCTGGGGGCGCGAGTTTATCCGGGTGGTCGGAAGGAGATCGGCTGGAAACCGCTGACGCTGACCGAAGGCGGTCGGAACGGCCCGTTGGCGCCGTTCGCCGACGGCGTGCCGGTACTGCACTGGCATGGCGACACCTTCGATTTGCCTGAGGGCGCCGAACGACTGGCTTCAACCGACCTGTATCCCAATCAGGCGTTTGCGTGGGGCGAACATGCGCTGGCGCTGCAATTCCATGTCGAGGCCACTGCCCAGGGGTTGGAACGCTGGTTCATTGGCCATGCCTGCGAGATTGGGCAGACGCCAGGCCTGAGCGTGTCGACCCTGCGAACCGAGACCGCTCGGTACGCCACCGAGACTGCGGCGCGGGGTCGGCAATGTTTCGCCGCCTGGCTGGATCGGGTCGACCTGTGAGCGGTCCGCGCCGCTGAGCAACCGTCGGTCGCGAGCGGAGATCATGAGCCGCTATTACACCGCCGACCGGCGGGATTTGGTGGATTTTCTCCGTCCTTACGGCCAGCTCGGCATGGTGTTGGACATCGGTTGCGCTGGTGGCCGCCTGGGTCGGCAACTGTTGCAAACCGGTCTGGCCGAGCGTTGCGATGGGATCGAGCCTAACGCGGAGGCGGCGAGCCAGGCGGCGGACCCGCTGCACCGAATTTGGGTGGCCGACCTGGAGGCGGTAACGGGGCAAGTGCCCTGGACCGATTACGATCTTCTGATCATGGCCGATGTGTTGGAACATCTGATCGATCCCTGGCGGGTGTTGGCGGAATTGCACCGCCGCGTCCGACCGGGTGCACGGTTGCTGCTGAGCGTGCCCAACGTGCGCCACAAAAGCGTGGTGTTGCCCCTGCTGTTTCAGGGCCGGTTCGATTACGCCGACGCCGGCATCCTGGATCGCACCCATCTGCATTTTTTCACCCGCTCCAGCTTGCTGGATGCGGTTGGCCGGGCCGGTTGGCGGATGGTGGCCATTGCGCCCTACATCAAGCCCAAATACCGCCGCTGGTGGTTTCCGCACCGCTTGCTCGGCGAGTTTCTGGCGGTGCAGTATTTTCTGCTGGTGGAAAAATGAGTCTGCCGCTGGTCAGCGTGGCGGTGCCCGCCTACAACCATGCCGCTTTTCTCGATGCCTGTTTGGAGTCGGTGCGGAATCAGAGCTATCCCCGGCTGGAACTGGTGGTGGTGGACGATGGCTCCACCGACGCCACCCTGACGGTGGCCGAGCGCTTCGCTGCGGCGCATGCCGAGCGCTTCGAACACCTGAGTGTGATTCATCAGGCCAATCAAGGGGTAAGCGCCGCTTCCAATCGCGCCATCGCGGCCTGTCGCGGTGAGTGGGTGCATTTGCTGGGTTCTGACGATCTCCTGTATCCGAATAAGATCCAGAGCCAGCAGCAGGCCATCGACGCCTGGGACGACCCTCGCTTGGCTTTGGTCTATGCCGATGTGAACTTTATCGACGCGGCGGGGCGGATATTGTCCTCCGCGACTCGGAACCGTCGGTCGCCCGGTCCCGATCACCGCGCCTACCTGTGGCTGCTACGCTATAACGACATCGCCAATCCGACGGTAGCCTTGCGCCGGGAGGCGTTTCTGGCCATCGGAGGGTTCGATGAATCCTTGCCCTTGGAGGATCTGGATTGCTGGCTGCGCTTGTCCGCGCGGCATGCCGTGGCGCGGGTGGCCGGTCTGTTGGCGGCGTATCGGCGACACGACGGCAACGCCAGCCGTCGCCAATTGATGATGTTCGAAGCGAACTGGGATACGCTGGCCAAGTTCGCCGAGCAGCATGGCGACTTGATCCCGCCGGCGCTTTGGCGGGCCTGCCTCCGTCGCCGGTTGCGCAGCTTTCTGCGCTGGGCGCGCAAACACGCGCCCGCCTTGGTGCCGACGATTCTCGGCGATGCCTTGCGCAGTCTGATTCATACCCCGGAACCCGCCGTCTGGCGCCGCTACGCCGCGCGTTGCCGCGCGCTGCAAGCCTGATATTTCCCTATCCACAGTATGCTTCTTCGAAAAAACCGTCTTTAATTAAAATGTTATACTTGGAGCGATCACTGGTTTGAACGGGACCGCTCCCAACGGCCAAACCTGGAATCCCGACCATTGCGAGAATCCTGCCCTTGGGGGATGGTTCCCGCCACTACCAACTAAAACTCGATAAGGAGTGACCGGTGGAACGCGAAAGTATGGAATATGATGTGGTCATCGTCGGTGCCGGCCCCGCCGGTCTGTCGGCGGCCATTCGCCTGAAACAACTGGCGGCGGAACAGGATCAGGAAGTGAACGTCTGCGTGCTGGAAAAAGGCTCCGAAGTCGGCGCCCACATCCTGTCCGGCGCGGTGGTAGAGCCACGAGCCTTGGATGAACTGATCCCGGACTGGAAAGAACGAGGAGCGCCGCTGAGTACGCCGGCCACGGATGACCGTTTCCTATTCCTGACTCGCGAGACTTCGTACCGGTTGCTGACGCCGCCGCAGATGAACAATCACGGCAACTACATCATCAGCCTGGGCAATCTGTGTCGCTGGCTGGCCACCCAGGCCGAGGAACTGGGCGTGGAGATCTACCCCGGTTTCGCCGCCGCCGAAGTGCTTTACGACGATAAGGGCGCGGTGGTGGGTGTCGCCACCGGTGACATGGGTGTCAACCGGGAAGGCCAGCCGACCGAACAGTTCGCGCCGGGCATGGAGCTGCGCGCCCGCTACACGCTCTTTGCCGAGGGCTGCCGCGGCTCGCTGACCAAAACCCTGTTCGACCGGTTCAACTTGCGTGACGGCGTGGACCCGCAAACCTACGGCATCGGTATCAAGGAACTGTGGGAAGTCGATCCGGCCAAGCATCAACCGGGCAAGATCGTCCACACCGTCGGCTGGCCGCTGGATACCAGCACTTACGGTGGTTCCTTCCTGTATCACATGGAGGACAACCAGGTGGCGGTGGGCTTCGTGATCGGCCTGGGTTACGCCAACCCGCACCTGTCGCCGTTCGACGAGTTCCAGCGGTTCAAGACCCATCCCGATATCCGCCCGACTTTCGAGGGTGGCCGGCGCATCGCCTACGGTGCGCGCGCCATCTCCGCCGGCGGTATTCAGTCCATCCCCAAGCTGATCTTCCCCGGTGGCGCGTTGATCGGCGATACCGCCGGTTTCCTCAACATGCCCAAGATCAAGGGCACCCACACCGCGATGAAATCGGGAACCGTGGCGGCGGAAGCGGTGTTTGCAGCGGTCGCGGCCGGTCGCGGCGCGGACGAGGTGGCGGAGTATCCCGAGCAGCTCCGCCAGAGCTGGCTGTGGGAGGAGCTCTATCAGGTCCGCAACGTCAAGCCGTCGTTCAGTTGGGGGTTGTGGGCGGCGATCGCTTATTCGGCGCTCGATACCTACCTGTTCCGAGGCAAGGCGCCGTGGACCTTCCACCACAAGCCGGACCACGCTAAGCTGAAGAAAGCCAGCGAATGTCCGAAGATCGAATATCCCAAGCCGGACGGTGTGATCAGCTTCGATAAGCTGTCCTCGGTGTTCATCTCCAACACCAACCACGAGGAAGACCAGCCCTGCCATTTGACCCTGAAGGACCCGACGGTACCGATTCGGATCAATTTGCCTTTATACGATGCCCCCGAGCAGCGTTACTGCCCGGCGGGGGTGTACGAAATCGTCCGTGACGGCGACGACGGCAATCCACGCTTGCAGATCAATGCCCAGAACTGCGTGCATTGCAAAACCTGCGACATCAAGGATCCCACGCAGAACATCAACTGGGTGACACCGGAAGGCGGCGGCGGGCCGAATTATCCGAATATGTAGCCTTGGCGGAAAAACCGGGAGATTTCTCGCGCCGTAATGCCGTATTGGGCTATCCGAGACTTCGGAGCCGCTCCTCATCAATGAAATACCACAAAAAAGAGCTTCGCTTACGCGAAGGCTTTTTTGTGTGGATCCGCCCCGTAAGGCGGAAAAACACCGCTTAGGCCGACTCTGTGGCGGTTTCGCCTTCCGGCTCGTTGTCGTCGTCGGGTGCCGCAACAGTGATTCGCATGCCGTAAAAACTGCGGAATACGAACACCAGGTTGAGGACCAGGAACAGTGCCGCCAGATTCAGGGCGAGAATCTGTTGACCTTGCGCGGCGAGACCGACCGCCATCTCGACCGCCAACAGACCGAACAAAGTGGTGAACTTGATGATCGGATTCATGGCCACCGATGAAGTGTCCTTGAACGGATCGCCGACGGTATCGCCCACCACGGCGGCGTCATGCAGCTCCGTACCTTTGGCGTGTAGTTCGGTTTCCACGATCTTCTTGGCGTTGTCCCATGCACCGCCGGCGTTGGCCATGAACACCGCCTGGTACAGGCCGATGATGGCCAGCGAGATCAAATAGCCGATGAAGAAAAACGGCTCGATGAAAGCGCAGGCCAGGGTGCCGAAGAACACGGCCAGGAAGATATTGAACATGCCCTTCTGCGCGTAGATCGTGCAAATCTCGACTACCTTCTTGCTGTCCTTGGCGGAAGCCTTGGTCACGCCGTCGAGCTTCATATGCCCCTTGATGAATTCCACTGCGCGATAGGCACCCGTGGATACGGCCTGAGTGGACGCGCCGGAGAACCAGAAGATCGTGGCGCCACCGGAAACCAGACCGAGCAGGAACGGCGGGTAGAGCAGCGAGAGCTTGTCGAGATTTTCGGTCAGACCGCCGGTCAGCAACATCACGATCGAGAACACCATGGTGGCGGCGCCGACCACGGCCGTGCCGATCAACACTGGTTTGGCGGTGGCTTTGAAGGTGTTGCCGGCGCCGTCGTTCTCTTCCAGCAAATCCTTGGCGACCTCGAAGTTGGGATTGAAACCGAAATCGCGTTGCACTTCGGCCTCGATGTCGGGCCACTGCTCGATGGTGGACAGTTCGTACACCGATTGCGCGTTGTCGGTCACCGGGCCGTAGCTATCCACCGCGATGGTCACCGGACCCATGCCGAGGAAGCCGAAGGCCACCAGGCCGAAGGAGAACACGGCGGCCATGATGGTGGCCTTGGCCGGATCGGGGTTGATGACAGCGGCCAGATCGTACTGCGCCACGATGTTGGCGCCAGCCATCAGGCCGACAATGACCACGCCGATCCAGAAGGCGGAGAAGTTGCCGGCGGTCAGTCCAGCGAGGATGTTCAGGCTGGCGCCGCCCTCACGCGAAGCGGTCACCACCTCGCGGACATGAGCTGAGTTGGTCGACGTGAAGATCTTGACCACTTCCGGAATGATGGCGCCGGCCAGCGTACCGAAGGTGATGATCAACGATAACTGCCACCACAGATTGCCGTAGACCGTGCCGCCGATCTCGATGCCGCCGATCAGCAGGTACGACACCGCAAAAGTGAGGAGCAACGACACGGCGGAGGTGATCCACACCAGCGAGGTCAGCGGCGCCTCGAAGTCGAAGCGGGTTTGCTCGCCGTAGCGGCGCTTGGCGAACGTTTCGTTGCCTAGGTAGGAGGCGCCGGAGGCGACCACCATCATCACCCGCATCACGAAAATCCACACCAGCAGTTGCACCTGCACGGCGGCTTCCGGCACCGCCAGCATGATGAAGCTGACCAGCGCCACGCCGGTGACGCCATAGGTTTCGAAGCCGTCGGCGGTCGGGCCAACCGAATCGCCAGCATTGTCGCCAGTGCAGTCGGCGATCACCCCTGGATTGCGGGCATCGTCTTCCTTGATCTTGAAGACGATCTTCATCAGGTCGGAGCCGATGTCGGCGATCTTGGTGAAGATGCCGCCGGCAATGCGCAGGGCGGCGGCGCCCAGCGATTCGCCGATGGCGAAGCCGATGAAGCATTTGCCGGCCAGGGTCGGCGGCACGAACAGCAGGATCGCCAGCATGATCAGCAGTTCGGTGGAGATGAGCAACATCCCGATGGAGATGCCGGATTGCAGCGGAATGGCGTAAACCGGATAGGCTTGGCCCCGCAGCGCGGCAAAGGCGGTGCGGCTGTTGGCCAGCGTGTTGATGCGGATACCGAACCAGGCCACGCCCAGCGAGCCGGCGATGCCGATCAACGAGAAGGCCAGGATCAGCAGCACCTCCGCCACGTTCATTTGTTGGACCCAACCGAAGTAGGCAACGATGATGACCGCGACGAACGCCTCCAGGATCAGCAGGAACTTGCCCTGCGTGAACATGTAGGTCTTGCAGGTCTCGTAAATCAGCTCGCTGACCTCGGCCATCGAGCGGTGGACCGGCAAGCGGCGAATCCGAGCCTGGATGATCGCGCCGAACACCAGACCGCCAATGCAGACGAGCAGGCCCCAAGCGAGCAAGGTCCAGCCCGAGACGCCGCCGACAAAGCTAGCCAGTGCCGTGTCGCTGAGATTGGGCAGCGCCAAATTGGCCTCACTGACATGATGGGCCGTTTCGGCGAAAGCGGGAGATGCACTCATGCCGAGCGCGAGTAGCAGCAGCAACAGCAGCGGACGCGCCGCGCCCTGACGCCCTGCGAGTGCGAAGACTGAACTTGCTAGTGTCATACAATTATTCCTTCAATGGCGACCTGAGCAGTGAACATGTCAAGGGCGGACATGATCCGCCGCCGTCCGCGAACGTACGGCACCCCTTCGCTAGCAACCGCCGTGCCTGAAGGAAGGTAAATATAATTTACTATAAAATTAAAGAGTTATTAAAATTGAAATAATAGTCTGTAGCAGACGATACCGCGCGATGGTAGCGATTGTCGGTAATGGCACAAGCCAATGTTAAGTGGAGAGGAGTTCACATGAGGCCGTCGGTATCCGCCGCCGGAGCGGGGACCTACGCGCTACTGTTGCGCATCGACGTCACCGAGGAGATCGCGATCGGCCGACGCCATCGATTGCGGATGGCGCCTGGTTGGGCGGTGTACGTCGGCAGCGCCTTCGGGCCGGGCGGCGCGGCGGCGCGGCTGGCCCATCACCGCCGGCCGGCGGTTCGCCCGCATTGGCACATCGACTATCTGAGAAGTCGCGCCGTCTTGCGGGCGGTCTGGATCAGCCACGATCCGATCCATCGCGAATGTCTATGGGCGACGGTGCTGCGAGAGGATTTGGGCGGCGTGCCGCCGCCGTTTCGTTTCGGTGCCTCCGACTGCCGCTGTGCCGCCCATCTCCATCGGTTCCCGGATCGACCGGTGCTGACCGCTTTCGTTGCCGCGTTGCGCGTCCGTTGCCCCGTTCATGCGGCGGTGTTGGAACAGGCGGAGTAGGGGCGAAGGCGGTGGAGATTCATTCCATCTTCATCTTCTGCCCGTCGCCATGGCTGTGCTCGTGCGCGGGCGGTGCGGTCGAAGGTTGCATGGCTTCGCGCTTGCGGATCGGAACCTGTACTTGCAGCGCCCCGGCTTTTTCGAACTCCAGGGTCAGCGGGACGCTTTGGCCAGCGTGCAGCGGCTGCTTCAGATCGATCAGCATGATGTGAATGCCGCCGGGTTCCAGCACGGTGGTCGTACCGCCCGGTACTTCGAGCACCTCGACCTTGCGCATCCGCATCACGCCGCCGTCCATGGTCGTCGTATGCAGTTCGACATGACCGACTCCTTCGGCCTTGGCGCCGAGCAGGCGATCGGCTTCACCGCCGTTGACGATACTCAGGTAGGCGGCGCCGGTGTGGGCGGCTGGCGGCGTTTCGGCCGCCCAGGGCTGCTCGATACGCAGAGGATTGCCATCGGCCGCGAACGCCGCGGCGGCGAACGCCAGCAGCATGCCGAATAGAATGGCTCGCATGGGTTTGCTCCTTATAGTGATTCAATGGAGCCCATAGTTTATGCCTCGCCACGCGATACCGCGCCCCCGCTGCGCTATAGTTGCGCCGAAACCGTTTTCCGAGGAGCTGCCATGACTCTGCCCGATCCCAATCCCAACGTCGCCCTGGCGCTGGCCGAGGATGTCGGTAGCGGCGATTTGACCGCCGCGCTGATTCCGGAGCACGCCCAAGCCGAGGCCACCGTCGTCAGCCGCGAGGTCGCGATTCTGTGCGGCACCACTTGGTTCGACGCCGTGTTCCGCCAGCTCGATCCGGGTATCGCCATCGACTGGCGGGCGGCCGACGGCGACCGCGTCGAATCCGAACAATTGCTCTGCACCCTGCGCGGCCCGGCCCGCCCGTTGCTGACCGGCGAGCGCACTGCGTTGAATTTCCTGCAACTGCTGTCCGGCACCGCCACTCTGGCCCACCGCTACGCCGATGCCGTGAGCGGTACCAAGGCGGTCATTCTCGATACCCGCAAAACCTTGCCGGGCCTGCGGCTGGCGCAAAAATACGCCGTGCGCTGCGGCGGTTGCCGCAATCATCGCATTGGCTTGTTCGATGCCGTGTTGATCAAGGAAAATCACATCATGGCGGCCGGCTCGATCGGTAACGCCATTGCCACCGCTCGTCGCCTGCACCCCGGCGTCACTGTCGAGGTGGAAGTGGAGAATCGGGCCGAACTGGAGGAAGCGCTCGCCGCCCGGCCCGATATCGTCATGCTCGACAATTTCGATCCGGCGGCCATGGCCGAGGCGGTGCGGATCGTCGACGGCAGAGTCAAGCTGGAAGCTTCCGGCAACGTCAATTTCGATACCGTGCGCGGAATCGCCGAGACTGGGGTCGATTACATTTCCATTGGCGGCCTGACCAAGGATGTGCGGGCGATCGATCTGTCCATGCGGTTCCGTACCTGGTGAAACGCGAATGGCATGTCGATGTCATGCGAAGTTCACCAACTCAAAGTACGCTGTGTTTGAATCACGAAAACTACAACCAAATGAGGAGAAGCACCCCATGCACGCCGATTTTGCCCTGAGCACCCGCCAAGGGAGCCGTGGCCATCCGGTGGCCGATTATCGGGCCGTCGATTTCCTTCGCCAGGAAATCGCCTTTTTCGAGGCGCGTTTGCACGAAATGGGCGATGCCGGCGATTGTGCCTACGAACGTGCGCTCAGCCGCGCCTATGAGACGCTGCTGCGCGAACGCCGCGGCCAACTCACCCAACTGCAAGCCTGAACCCCCGCCCAATGCGGCGATCCGTGGGCACGCGGTCGCCGGGAATGGTCTATCATGCGCGGTCATTATCCTTGAAACCGATTGCCGACCGTCGAGTCGGCGAGGATGCGCCGTCGCATGAAACGATTGTTCCACGCCATCATGCTGGCCGCTGGGCTGGCGTTCGGTCTCTCAACCTCTGCTAGCGGCGAATTGCCCGTCGCGCCCTTTCAGGCCCATTACGAAGTGTACGGCCAGGGACTCTCGCTGGGCGAAGCGGTCATGAGTCTGGCCGCGGACGGTTCGGGCGGTTACCAGATGAGTTCCGATGTCCGCCCCAACGGGTTGGTGGCGCTGCTAGCGTCGGCCAGTGTCAGCGAGCGGGCCAGCGGGGAAATCCGCGATGGCCGGATTCAGCCGACCCGCTATGAACGGCAGATGGAAACCAGTAAGAAATCCGGTGACGTGCAACTGCGTTTCGACTGGTCAGCCGGCCGGGTCGAAGCGCGCAGTGGTACGCGACAAGTCACCCTGCCGCTGTCGCCCGGCGTGGTGGATCCCCTGAGCCTCAACATGGTGGTGATGCGGGATTTGCAGCGCGACCGTCTGCCCAAACAGTACACGCTGGTGGACGAGACCGCACTCCGGACCTTCCAGATCCGCAACGAGGGCGAGGAGGTGCTGGATACTTCACTTGGCCGGCTCCGCACATTCCGCGTTAGCCACTCCAAGCCCGGTAACACTCGGATCACCACCTTTTGGTTCGCCCCCGAATTGCGCTACCTGCCGGTGCGGATTGCCCAGCACAAGAAAGGCAAGGAAGTGATGCGCATGGAGATTCGGACGGTCGAGCGCCAGCCCTGAAGCCGAGTGCGCCCCGCGCCGGAACCGCCCCATACGCGGGAAATATTTTTCCGCCTAACCGCCTGCCGCTCAGGAGGCCAGCCGCATGAACTCCAGCGAAAACTGCATCTTCTGCAAAATCATCCGGGGCGCCGTCCCGGCCATCAAGGTCTGTGAGGACGAATACACCTTGACCTTCATGGACATCAATCCGGCCGGTCCGGGCCATGCGCTGGTGATCTCCAAGGCGCACGCCGCCAACCTGCTGGAGATCGCCGAACCGGACCTGCTGGCTGTGACCAGGACCACCCAGCGCGTCGCCCGCGCCGTGCAAAAAGCGCTGGTGCCTGACGGGCTGCGCATCGGCCAGTTCAATGGCGCCGCCGCTGGTCAGACCGTGCTCCATTACCACGTCCACATCGTGCCGATGCGGGAAGGGCAGCGCACCGGCGCCCACGGCCGCGCGCCTGGCGATCCCGAGGAACTCAAGGTGCTGGCGGCCCGGATTCGGGAGGCACTGGAAGATTAAGCGCATAACCCCGCACTGTGTCCGTGTCCGGCAGTCTAAAATTAGCGTTGGGTGGCGCGGCGATCGACGGAGATTGTGGAATGCGCGGGTTGCGGGTGGTGGTGATGCTGGCATGGCTGGTGGCATGGGCGGGAGGCGCGCTGGCCACGACAGCAGCGGCGCCCGGTTCGGCGCTGCTGCTGGAGGTCCAAGGCGTCATCGGTCCGGCCAGCCGCGATTTCATCCTGCGGGGTTTTGACCAAGCGCGCGAACGTGGCGCGGCGGCGATCATTCTCAAGCTAGACACGCCCGGTGGCCTGGACAGCTCCATGCGTGACATCATCCAGGCGATCCTGGCTTCGCCGGTGCCAATTATCGGCTACGTTGCTCCGGAAGGTGCCCGTACCGCCAGCGCCGGTACCTACATTCTCTATGCCTGCCACATCGCCGCCATGGCGCCCGCCACCAACCTGGGTGCCGCTACCCCGGTGCAACTCGGCGGCCTGCCGCTACCACCGGCACGACCGACCGACCGGGATCGCGCTCGCGAGCCCGACACCGACAAGCCCGTCGACAAGCCCGCCGACAAGTCCGCCGACAAACCCACTCCAGCCGGTTCCGACATGGAGCGCAAGTTGGTCAACGATGCTCGCGCCTACATTCGTTCGCTGGCCCAGTTACGGGGTCGCAACGTCGAATGGGCCGAACAAGCAGTGACCGAGGCGGCCAGCCTCAGTGCCCAAGATGCCCTCCAAAAAGGCGTGATCGATCTGATCGCCGTCAACGTTTCCGACCTGCTGCAGCAAGCCGATGGCCGATCGGTGGAGATTGCCGGCGCCAAGCGAGCGCTGTCCACCCGCAATCTGACCGTCGAGACCCTCACGCCTGATTGGCGGAACCAACTGTTGGCGGTGGTGGCCCACCCGATGGTGGCTTACGTGCTGCTGTTGATCGGGGTCTATGGCATTTTCTTCGAGCTGGCCAATCCCGGCACGGCGCTGCCCGGCGTGCTGGGTGGCATTTGCCTGCTGCTGGCGCTGTTCGCGTTTCAGGTGCTGCCGGTCAACCATGCTGGTCTGGCGTTGCTGTTGCTTGGCCTGGCCTTCATGATCGCCGAGGCGTTCGTGCCCAGTTTCGGCGCGCTGGGGTTGGGTGGGATCGTTGCCTTCGTCGCCGGCTCGCTGCTGCTGTGGGATGAAACCGGTCCTGGTTACGAAATTCCCATCGGTCTGATCGTCGGCTTCGCCTTGGCCAGCGCGGTGGTGCTGATCGGTTTGGCGACGTTGTTTACCCGGCAGCGGCGTCGGCCGGCGGTCAGTGGGGTGGAAACCTTGCTGGGCGCGGTGGGCACGGTAATGGCGGACGACGACCGGGCGTGGATTCGCGGCGAATCCTGGCGCGTCCGCGCCGACCGGCCGTTGCGGCAAGGCGACCAAGTCCGGGTCGCCGGCCGCGAAGGATTGCTGCTGTTGGTGCAAGCGCTGGATTCCGACAAAGGAGAACCGTCATGATTTTCAATCCGATTCTTATCGCGCTGCTGGTGCTGCTGGTGCTGGTTGCCGCCTCGATCAAGGTGCTGTACGAATACGAACGCGGCGTGGTGTTTTTCCTGGGGCGCTTTCAGGCGGTCAAGGGGCCGGGACTCATCATCGTGGTACCGGTCATCCAGCAGATGCGGCGGGTGGACCTGCGCACCATCGTCATGGACGTGCCCAGCCAGGACGTGATTTCCCGCGACAACGTTTCGGTCAAGGTCAACGCGGTGATCTACTTTCGGGTAATCGACCCCGAGCGGGCCATCATCCAGGTCGAGGATTACTACGCCGCCACCGGCCAACTGGCACAGACCACGCTGCGCTCGGTGCTCGGTCAGCACGAACTGGACGAGATGCTGGCCGAACGGGAAAAACTGAACCGGGACATTCAAAATATTTTGGACGCCGAGACCGACATCTGGGGCATCAAGGTGTCCAATGTCGAACTCAAGCATGTGGATATCGACGAAAGCATGATCCGGGCCATCGCCCGCCAGGCCGAGGCCGAACGCGAGCGGCGAGCCAAGATCATCAACGCCGAGGGCGAGTTCCAGGCCGCCGAACGGATTCGCCAAGCCGCCGCGATCATCGCCTCCCAGCCGCAGGCCCTGCAATTGCGCTACCTGCAAACGCTCAACGACATCGGCATTCAGAACAACACCACCGTGGTGTTTCCGGTGCCGATGGATCTGCTCAGGCCCCTGCTGGATGCGGAGCGGCAGTCGATGGGAAACGCCGACAACCGTTGAGCAGCCGGTCCGTCGATCCGGCGCGCGGTGCGTCGGACCGCGTTTGAGGGATCGGCCGGGCAGTCGGTGGGGCGGGCGTCGCCGCTCGAAATCAGCAGTCAGCGCCACGTTTCGCCATCCATGGCGAGGCCGTAAAAATGTAGCGGTTCCGTGCAAGATTTATGATAAAAATATTACGCAATTCGTCTCCCCTAGGTACAGTTCATTCCCTTCAGTAATGACGCTCCCATTTACATTCAGATTAAGCATATGACCATCGATATCAAATCTCACGCCAAGGTTGGCGTTTACGTAGACGCCGCTAATATTTCACGCAACGGCGGGCAACGCATGCAATACGACATCCTTCGCGAATTCGCCTGCCGCGATCACGCCGAACCACTGCGCCTGAACGTTTACCTGTCCTACGACGAGGAACGGGCCGAAACCAATACGGTCTATCGTGACAAGGCCCGCGCCTATCAATCCGCCCTACGCGAACTGGGGTACAAGGTCATCGAAAAGCGGGTCAAATGGTTTCAGGACGAGGCCGGCAACCGTTACGGCAAGGCCAACGCCGATCTCGACATGGCCGTGGACGTGCTGTTGCAATCGGAAAATCTGGACCGGGTGCTGCTGGCGACCGGCGACGGCGATTTCGTGCAGGTGGTCCGCGCCCTGCAGAACAAGGGCTGCCGGGTCGAGGTGTTGGCCTTCGACAACGTGTCGGAGGAGCTGCGCCGAGAAGCGGATATGTACGTATCCGGCTATCTGGTGCCGGGGTTGCTGCCGACTCGCGGCGACGATTACGCCGCGCCCATGTGGGGGGCGATGGGTTCGCGGGTTCGCGGTTACTGCTATCATCACGACGACAACAAAAGTTTTGGCTTCATGCGATTTCTGGTCAAGTTGTCGCAGTATTTATGGAAAACCGATTCCCGCGACCCGGATTCCCCCTACCGGACGGCGTTTTTTCATGACTCCAGCCTGCCGGAAGGTTTCAACGTCATGAAGTTGCCGTCCCGTAACCACCTGTTCGAGTTCACCCTGGCCGAACCGAACGGCAAGCAACCGGTCGCCACCGACATTATTCTGGTCCATCCCATCTCGTCCTGATGAGTAAAACGAGGCGTTCGAGGGCCGTTTTCGTCGAGAAATAGCATGCACAACATTCGCACTCTGAAATTTCTGATCCTGCTGCCGTTGGTTCTGTCGCTGGGTTCTCCGGGGGCGTTCGCCAAACCGACCGCTCCTGCTGGAGCTATCGCCACCGTCGGCGACCTGATGCCAGCGGCCCGGCATGCCTCGTTGGATCGGACCATCGCCGAGCTGCTGTCCCAGCACCATTATCGGCAGAGCAGCCTGGACAACCGACTGTCCGCGCTCATCCTGACCACATATCTCGATGACCTCGACTTCAACCGTTCCTATTTCCTGGCCAGCGACATTGCCGGCTTCGAGCGCTATCGCGATACCCTGGACGATGCCCTGAAGAAAGGCGACCTGCACCCGGCCTACGACATTTTCAACGTCTATCTGCACCGGCTGGCGGAGCGGACCGCCCGCATCCAGTCCCTGCTGGAGCAGGGGTTTCGTTTCGATGTGGACGAATCCCTGAACGTGGATCGCAAGGACGCGCCCTGGGCCGCCAGCCCGGCCGATCTGGATGAAATCTGGCGCAAGCGACTGAAGCACGAGATGCTGACCCTGATCCTGTCCGGCAAGGATCAGGCCGCCGCCCGTGAACTGCTGAGCAAGCGCTACGACAACCGCTTGCGCCAAGCGCAACAATCCAGCAGCGACGACGTGTTCCAGTTGTACATGAACGCGGTCGCGCAGGCGTTCGACCCGCACACCGCCTACTTCTCGCCACGCAACACCGAGAATTTCAATATCCAGATGCGGTTGTCGCTAGAAGGCATCGGCTGCGTGCTGCGGATGGAGGACGAGCAGGTGACGGTGGTCGAGCTGGTGACCGGCGGTCCGGCCGATCTCAGCCAGCAGATCAAGGCGGCCGATAAAATCGTCGGCGTGGCGCAGGGTGAGGACGGCCCCTGGGTGGATGTGGTCGGCTGGCGCTTGGACGATGTGGTCGAGCGCATCCGCGGCCAGCGCGGCACGGTGGTGCGCCTGAAGGTGCTACCCGGCAAAGCCGGCGTGACCGCGGCCGAGAAGACCGTGCGCCTGGTCCGCGACACCATCAAACTGGAGAAACAGGCCGCCAAGAGCGAGGTCAAGACGATACGGGGTTCCGATGGCCGCGAACTGCGGATCGGCATCATCACCGTGCCGGCGTTCTACAGCGATTTCGAAGCCGCCCGGCGTGGAGTCGAGGATTACCGCAGCACCACTCGCGACGTCCGGCGGTTGCTGAAGGATCTGGATGGCAAGATCGACGGACTGGTGCTGGATCTACGCGAAAACGGCGGTGGTTCCCTGCAGGAAGCGGTGGACCTGACCGGTCTGTTCATCGGCGACGGGCCGGTGGTGCAGGTCAGAAACGCCAGCGGTCGGGTCGAAGTCGAGGAGGACAGCGAAGGCAGCCGGTTGTACGGCGGGCCGCTGGCGGTGTTGGTGGATCACGCCAGCGCTTCGGCCTCGGAAATCTTCGCCGGCGCCATTCAGGACTACGGCCGCGGCATCGTCATCGGCGATCCGACCTTCGGCAAGGGTACGGTGCAGACCTTGGTCGATCTGAACCGGCTGACCCGGGCCAAGGATCCGCAAGGTCAGTTGAAGCTGACCATCGCCAAGTTCTATCGCGTCAACGGCAGCAGCACCCAACATCGTGGAGTCCGGCCGGATATCGCCATTCCCTCGGTGGTGGACAGCGAGGAAATCGGCGAGAGCGCCCAAAAGAACGCGTTGCCCTGGGACGAGATTGCCGCCACCCGCTACCGGGCTGACCGGAATCTGGCGGCGCTGGTGCCGGAGCTGACGCGGCGGCATCAGGAGCGCGCCACCAGCGACCCGGATTATCAGGCGTTTCTGCGCGACCTCGATTTCACCAAGGAACAGCAGGACAGAACCACCGTCTCCTTGCAGGAGAAACAGCGTCGGGCCGAGCACGAGCGCATCGAGAACTGGCAACGCGATCGGGAAAACCGCTACCGCGCCGCCAAGAACTTGCCGCCGCTCAAGGCGGACGACGAGATCCCGGCCGGCAAGGACAGCGCGATTCCGGATGCGGCCCTGGACGAAAGCGCGCGCATCGTCGCCGATCTGGTCGTGCTGGCCAGCGCGCCGAACGCACAGAGCGCCGTGGTCATGGGCCGCTAGCGTCCATGCCGTCGGTGACGTTGTCGCTTGAGCAGGTACTGGCCGAACGGTTGGTGTCCGCGCTGGAACGGTTGGAGCAAGGCTTGCCGGCGTCGGCGTCGGCACCGGACTGGAATTCCGACCGGGCATTCCGCTGGCGGCGACTCGGCTCGCACGGCTGCCTGCGCCCGGTCCGGCATCCTCACCGCCTGCGGCTGGCCGACTTGCAGCGGATCGACCGGCAAAAGACGGCCTTGGATCTGAACGTGCGGCAATTTTTGGCCGGAAAACCCTGCAACAACGTGCTGCTGTGGGGCGCGCGCGGTACCGGTAAATCGTCGCTGATCAAGGCTCTGCTCAACGAATACGCCGAGCGCGGCCTGCGCCTGATCGAAGTGGACAAGCAGGATCTCATCGACCTGCCCAACATCGTCGATCCCCTGTTCGAGCGGCCGGAGCGGTTCCTGCTGTACTGCGACGATCTGTCATTTGAAGCCGACGACCCCAGCTACAAGGCACTCAAGGCGATGCTGGACGGTTCGATCAGTGCCGCGCCCGACAACGTACTGCTCTGCGCCACCTCTAACCGTCGCCACCTGCTGCCCGAATACCGGCGGGAAAACGAGGACGCCCGCATCGTCGACGGCGAGTTGCACCACAGTGAGGCGGTGGAGGAAAAAATCTCGCTGTCGGAGCGGTTCGGGCTCTGGCTGTCGTTTCATCCGTTCAGTCAGGATGATTATCTGGCCATCGTCGGTCACTGGCTGGAGCAGTTGGGATGGTCGGCGGGGCTGGACGAGACCGCCCGCCGGCAGGCGTTGCAATGGGCGTTGCAGCGCGGCTCGCGCAGTGGCCGGGTGGCTTGGCAGTTCGCCCGCGACTGGGTCGGCCGGCACGGCCTCTGAGCCGTTCAGTGGTTACGATGCGGGGCGAAGGCGATACGGTCGATCACCGCCATCAACAGTGCCGACAGTGCGAAGGTCATGTGGATGATCACCAGCCAGAACAATTGATTGTTCCATAACGGCTGATCGCCATCTTGAGGTGGGGTGGTCATGAACGCCTTGAGCAGATGAATGGACGAAATGGCGACGATGGCGACCGCCAGCTTGATCTTGATGGTCGCCGCGTCGATCTTACCCAGCCAGGACGGCTTTTCCTGCCCTTCGCGCACATCGAGATTGGATACGAAGGTCTCGTAGCTGCTGAGTACCACCATCACCAGCAGGTTGGCCACCAAGGCCAGATCGACCAGTGCCAGTGCCGCCAAGACCAGATCGGTTTCGGTGATCGTGGCAATGATGGCGAACAGGTGGATCACCTCCTGGTAGGCCTTGATCGCGAACAGAATCAAGATGGCGATCAGCGCCAAATACAGCGGCACTAGCAGCCAGCGGCTGAGCAAGATGCATCGTTCGAGAAGGAATTCAATCGTTTTCATCGAGTGACGTCGGTAGGGTGAGTAGGGAAGGAGCCGGCGCCGCCGGATGGCGAACCGGAATTAGGCAAGGTTGGCGTCAAGCCGGCCGGGCTGGAGGCCGGCCACTCCTTGAGGTAGAGATCGTGCTGCGGATAGGGGATGCGGATTCCGGCCTCCTTGAAACGATCCCAAATCGCGAACAGAATTTCGTTATGCGTTTTCAGCAGTTGGTTCCGACTCAGGTCGATGAAATATTGAATGCGGAATTTCACCGAGGAATCGGCGAAATCCCAAAGCAACGCCAGCGGCTCGGGGTTGCCGAGGACCGCCGGATGTTCCCGTAGGATCCGCTCGATGATTTTTTGCGCCCGATGGGGATCGTCATCGTAGCTGATGCCGACCCACAGAATAGTGCGGAGCACCCGATCGCCGTGCGTCCAGTTGGTGAAGGCGTTGCCGATCACCTCGGCGTTGGGGATGATCACCGACTCGTTATCGAAGGTCTGCACGGTCAGCGAGCGCATGCCGATACTGGTGACTTCGCCCAAGTGTGTGCCGACCTGGACGATATCGCCGGTGCGCAGCGGTCGCTCGATCAGCAGCAGCAGGCCGCTGACGAAGTTATTGGCCAGACTCTGCATGCCCAGCCCGATGCCGACGCCCACCGCCCCGGCGAACACCGCCAAGGTGGTGAGATCGATGCCGACCACCCGCAGGATCAACAGCAATCCGATTAGGACCACGGTGTATTGGGCGAAGACCGATAGACTGTGGCGCACGCCCAGATCGCTGATGTGGGATAGCACCCAGCGATAGCTGATCGCCCGGCTCCATTGCCCCAACCAGATGACTACCAACAGGATGGTGACGGTAATCAGAATGCGCCAGAGGGTGATTTCCGCCGCGCCCACGGCGAACAGCGGTCGTTCCAGGAAAGCCCAGATGGAGGAGACCACCGCAGATTCGCCGGTCCAGCCGTAAGCGCGGAACAGCACGACCCACGCACCTAGGAACAGCAGCAGATTCAGAATCCGGTGCAGCGGGGTGATGATGTCCTGAGTCCACAGCAAACCGTAGCCGGAATGAGTCACGGCAAAGTTTTTCAGCGCCACCACTAGATCGTTCAGCAGGCTGCGCGCCAACAGCCAACCGACCTGCACGGCGATGAAGATCAAGAGATGGCCGGCGACCAGCCACGCCAGTTGCAGATAACCCAGCAATCCCAGCACGGCGGCGCCCAGCAGGGACAGCGGCAACAGCAGGCTGCCGAAACGTAGCACCATGAACCAGAACCGTTCCCCGTGCAAGGCGCCGAGCAGATCCATGACCAGCCGGCGGATGCGTAACCCGGGCAGGAAGGCCCAGAACCAGTAGAGCATGAACAGACGGTCGAAGGCATTGACCACGATGGCGGGTAAATCGCTCAGATGCGCCAGTACCACCAGAGTGACCAGCGCACCGCCACCGATCAGGGTCCAGAATAGTTGGCGGTATAGCGCCGGCTGCCGCTGTTCGGCCGGTAGGCGTGGCGAAACCAGCAGCAGCCAGGCCAGGCTGATCGGTAGCTTGATCCCGACCCACGCCAGGGCCAGCGTCATCAGGATGCCGAACCCGGGTTGAGGGACCTCGGCCAACCACAGCAACAGCAGCAGAGCGGCCGCGCAGCCGGCGCCGCCCAGATTGCTCCGGGCCAGCAGCAGCGCGCTGGCGATCAATTGGCGCAGAAAGCTGTCGCCCTGGAGCCGTTGTTCGCCAAGGCGGCGCAAAGCCTGCCGCAGACCGCGCCCGGTCGCCACCAGTCCCCAGAGCAGCATGCCTTCCAACACCACCAGAATGGCCCAGCGCAGCACGGTCATGTCCAGCAGCGCCCGGATCGTCGACTCCAGGCTGAGTCGAATCTGGTAGAACAGCACCTGAGGCACGGTGGCCATGGCTTCCAGCAGTTGCCGCCAGGCATCGGCCGTGTTCGGATAAGGCTTGCGGGTGAATAGATCGCGCCGCAGGCTCTCCCGGTAGTTGCGGTCGATCTGGGCCGCAATCCCGTCGAGTTGCAGCGCCTGCTCTTGTGCTTGGCCGGCGCGCTGATTCAGATCGTCCAGCAACTGGCCGGTCAATTGTAGTTCCTCGCCGCGCAGCCGCCGGTCGTTCGCCGTCGCCGCCTCGCGCCGCTCGATCACCTGGCGTTGTTGCTCGTAGACGGTGCTTTTCTGTTGTAACAGCGTTTCGGTGCGGCGCAGGTCGTCGCGCATCGTGGCAAGCTGTTCGAGCGCATCCCGCAGCTCGTCCGGGTTGACGCTGGCGTTGTCCGGCAGATCCTTCAAGCGGGCCAGCACATTGGCGGTCTCGGCCAGATGGCGATCCAGGCTCAACAGATTGATGCGTTCCTCGACCGTTTGCAGTTCGGTGACCAGGCGTTGCCAAAGCGTCAGCGGCAGCGCGCCCTGGTTTTGGGATAACCGCTGGCGCAGCGCGTTGGCTCGGTCCTGTTGAGTGGCGAGGTCTGCTTGCAGCCGGCCGACCAGTTCGGCCTGGGCGCTCTGCCGACCCTGCTCCTGACGCTGCTGGAAGCTCCGTTCGATTTGTTCCCGCCATTGCTCGGCCAGTTTCAGCCGCAGCTTGGCGATTTCGAGTTGATCACGGAGATTGGTCAGATTGAGGGTTTCCAGCTCCAGATCGGCGCGGCGCTGGGCGAGGGTCTGGCTGGTTTGTTGTAGTTGCGCGGCGCGGTCCGTCACCCCTTCGGTGGGGTTCTTGGCGGGGTTTTTCAGCAATTGCTCGCGCGCTTCCAGTTCACCGATTTCCTTTTGCAGTTCTTCGATGCGTTGCTCGCTGTTGTTCAGTTCCGATAGCGCGCTTTCCTGGCGCAGCCGCGCCGATTCCACATCCACCCGGGTTTGTTCCAGCATCGCCTCGTCGATTTGTTCCGGGTGCAGCGCCTCCATCTGTTGGGGCAGATCGGCGAGTCGCGCCTGCAAGTCCTGGCGGGTCCGGTCGATGGCCTCCCGGTCGTGCGCTAGGGCCTGTCGGCGCGCTGCTTGCTGCTCGGCGACCTTGGCGGGATCGGTCGGTGGCGTTATCGGCATGGTCGGCTGCGCCCGGACATTCGCCGCCAGTACGATCAATGTCAGCAGCAGAAAAAGGGCGAAATTTCCGGCGCGCGACGCAGCGCCGGAGGAAGGCGGGAAATACGGGATCATGCGAATGGCGGGGATTCGAAGGAGAAATCGGTTAGGTATCGGTGGTCGGGGTCGCGCGCAGCCAAAAAGTCACGGGGCCGTCGTTGGTCAGACCGACCCGCATGTGAGCGCCGAAGCGGCCGGTGGCGACGGGCGTGTGTTGGCGTCGCGCCCGTTCGACCAGATAGCCGAACAATCGTTCGCCTTCGGTCGGCGACGCGGCTGGGGTGAAGCTGGGACGCATGCCCTTGCGGGTGTCGGCCGCCAGGGTGAACTGCGGCACCAGCAGGAGTCCACCGCTGACCTCACGCAGACTCCGGTTCATTTTGCCATCGGCGTCGGCGAATACCCGATAGCCGAGCAATCGCTCCAGCAGCCGGTCGGCCTGGATCTCGGTGTCGCCGCGCTCGACCCCGATCAGCACCAGCAAACCGGTGTCGATGGCGCCCACCGGGTCGCCGTCGACCTCGACCTGGGCCGCGGCGACCCGTTGTAGTAGCCCGATCATGCCAATCGATCGGCAAACGCCTGAGTGGCGGTGATCAGCGCATCGACGATGCCCGGTTCGCTGGCGGCGTGCCCGGCCGGCGAAACGATCCGCAGCTCCGCTTCCGGCCAGGATTGGTATAGCGCCCAGGCATTGTCCAGCGGGCAGACCACGTCGTAGCGGCCGTGGACGATGACGCCGGGCATGGTCCGCAGCCGGTCGGCGTCGCGCAGCAACTGATCGGGTTCCATGAAACACTGATTGACGAAGTAATGGCACTCGATGCGCGCCAGGCTCAGCGCCCGGTGGGCTTCGCTGAAGTGCTCGACCATGGTCGGGTTGCTTTCCAGGGTCAGGGTGGCGCCTTCCCACGTCGACCAGGCTCTGGCCGCGCGCAGTCGCTCCAGCTCGTCGGCGCCGGTGAGCCGTCGATGGTAGGCGTGGATCAGGTCGTGCTGTTCCACCGCCGGAATCGGTGCCAGAAAATGTTCCCACAAATCGGGGAACAGACGGTTGGCGCCATGCTGGTAAAACCAGTGGATATCCCGGTCGCGGCACAGGAACACCCCGCGCAGGATCAGGCCCAGCACTCGATCCGGGTGGGTTTCGGCGTAGGCCAAGGCCAGGGTCGAGCCCCAGGAACCGCCGAAGACCACCCAACGGTCGATGTTGAGGTGTTCGCGCAGTTTTTCGATGTCCGCCACCAAGTGCCAGGTGGTGTTGTCGCGCAGTTCGGCGTGCGGGCTGGATTGGCCGCTGCCGCGCTGATCGAACAGCACGATACGGTAGCGTTGCGGGTCGAAGAAACGCCGATGCATCGGTTCGCAACCGGCGCCGGGGCCGCCGTGCAGGAACAGGACCGGCAGGCCGCTGGGGTTGCCGCATTCCTCGATATACAGGGTATGCAGCGAGTCCACCGCGAGGCGTTGGGTGGCATAGGGCTTGATATCGGGAAACAGAACGCGCATGAGTACTCCGATTCGGTGCGGAAGGGGGCGAGTCGGCCGATGATTTTCCGGAACCGCCAGCGGAAGAGGGATTGGGAATGAGGAGCGGATTTTACCCGCAATAGCGGTGCTTCAAAGAATGTAATCGATTACCGCATCAAGATCGTCAAATATCCGGCCGCCGTGGGGCATGACCTTGGCTTCGTCGCCCGGACGGTACTTGCCGGTGCGCACCAGCACGCCGTGCAGGCCAGCCGCCAGCGCGCCGCATACATCCATTTCGGCATCGTCGCCGACCATCGCCACATCCTGGGGCGGCAGGTTGAGGCTGTTGACCGCCGCCAGGAAGAACTCGGACGAGGGCTTGCCCAGCACCACGGCTTCCATCTCGGCGGCGTACTCCAGCGCGGCCATGAACGGACCGATATCCAGGCTCAATTGACCGTTTTCGCGAAAATAGCGGTTGGAACCCATCGACAGCAGCGGCAGACCGTCCAACAGCAGCCGGAAGCACTCGTTGAGCGCCTCGTAACCGAAAGCCTTGCCGGCGTCGCCGAGCAGAACCGCGCCGGGCGGTCCGCCCAGCAGGTCGGCGAACTCGCCCTGGACGTCGGCATGCACCAGCAAATGCGGCGTCAGTTTCCGAGCGATCAGATAGTTGCGTGCCGCGACCGCCGGGGTGAATAGATGCTGGGGCGAGACCTCCAACCCCATTCGCGCCAGGCGGTTGATGATCGCGCCGCGCGTCAGGCGGGTGGAGTTGGTGACGAAACGGGCGGGAATACCAGCCGCGCGCAGACTGAGCAGGGCTTCGCGGGCACCGGGCAGAGGGTGTCCACCAGTGTATAGCACACCTTCCAGATCAAATAACA
Organism: Candidatus Competibacter phosphatis; assembly: GCF_012939995.1. Lineage (GTDB taxonomy): Bacteria > Pseudomonadota > Gammaproteobacteria > Competibacterales > Competibacteraceae > Competibacter > Competibacter phosphatis. The sequence goes on from NZ_SPMZ01000008.1 coordinate 38,835, forward strand.
CACCATGAATCATGCTGCCCTCACCGGATCGATTTCGCGACCGTGCCGTGGGTCGTGGTGGCGCGGAGGACTCCTAGACACCGCATCTACCGAGTCAGTATAGAAGGCGTCCGGTCCAATGGAGGGCGAAATCGCCGGAAGGCCGGCCCCATGAATTTCCCGCGACTTGGCATGTCCGGGATGGCGGACCGTGGCGGACCGCTGGCGGCTCGGGTTAAACCTTCGCGCCCATGGCCAGGGCACGGGTCTGCCCGGCGAGCCGTTCGGCGGCGGTGACGACCGGGTCATGGTCGGGATCGAATTCCGGCCAGCCGGCCGCGTGCCGGACGATCAGTCGGGTCAGCATGTCGATGTGGGTTGGAGCATCGTTCAGGGCCGGGATATAGCGATAGTGTTCGCCGCCGGCTGCCAGAAACACCGCCCGGTTCTCAAGGGCGATTTCTTCCAGCGTTTCCAGGCAGTCGGCGGCGAAACCGGGGCAGATCACATCCACGCGTTTGATCCCGGCTCGCGCCCAAGCGGCCAGTAGCTCGCTGGTGTAGGGTTGCAGCCATTCGGCGCGGCCAAAGCGCGACTGAAACGCCACCGCCCACTGATCCTCTTGCAAGACCAGCCGTTCGGCGACCAGCCGGGCGGTTTTGTGGCACTCGCAGTGGTAGGGGTCGCCAGCCAGCAGGTTGCGTTTGGGCAGGCCGTGGAAAGAGAACAGCAGCCGTTCGCCGGATTGTTCGGCGCGGGCGGCGCGGATGCTGGCGGCCAGCGCGTCCAGATAAGCGGGATCGTCGTGATAGTGGGTGATCAGTCGCAGTTCCGGTAGCCAACGCCAGCGTCGCAGTTCGGCAGTAACCGCGTCGAAGGTCGAGGCGACCGTGGCGGCGGAGTATTGCGGGTACAGCGGCAGCACCAGCAGCCGGCGCGCGCCGGCATCCCGCAGCTCGGCCAGCGCCGAGGCGATGGAAGGATTGCCGTAGCGCATCCCCAGCGCCACCCGCACCGGCCCCGGGCATCGCTGGCGCAGTGCCGCCGCCACCGCCACCGTCTGCCGACGACCGATCGCCAGCAGCGGCGAGCCGTCCTCGGTCCAGATGACCCGGTACTTGCGGGCGGAGCGGGCCGGACGGATGCGCAAGATGATGCCATGCAGGATCAGCCACCACAGCGGTCGAGGCAGTTCCACCACCCGTGGGTCCCAGAGGAACTCGGCCAGATAACGACGCAGGGCGGCGGGAGTGGGGGCGTCGGGGGTGCCGAGATTGGCCAGCAGCACGCCGGTGCAAGTGAGCTGATCGTGGGAGAAGGCGGTGGAAGAGGTTATTTGTATCATGGGGCGGTCATGCCTCGGCATCTCGGTGTTTTATAATGAATGAATCGTCCATGGGGGGCCATTGCCATGCTGGGTGTCTTTCTCGACCGGGATTCGCTCGATTGCGGCGATCTCGATTTTAACGACATCGACCGCATCCTGCCGGATCTGCGCTATTACCCCGCCACCGCGCCCGATCAGGTCGCCGCGCGCATCGCCGAGGCAGGAGTGGTTATCAGCAACAAGGTGGTGCTGGACGCGGCCGCGTTGCACCACGCTCCCCGACTGCGGCTGATCTGCATCGCCGCCACCGGTCTGAACAACGTCGATCTGGCGGCGGCGACGTCACGGGGCGTGACGGTCTGCAACTGTCGCGGTTACGGCACCGCGGCGGTGGTACAGCATGTCTTCGCGCTGTTGCTGGCGTTAGTCACCCGGCTGTCCGACTACCGGCAGGCGGTGCGCGACGGTCGTTGGCGGCAAGCCAGTCAGTTTTGTCTGCTGGATTTCCCAATCCGCGAGCTGGCCGGCAAGACGCTAGGCATCGTCGGCCATGGCGAACTGGGTCGGGGCGTGGCCCGGGTGGCCGAGGCGTTCGGCATGCGGGTGCTGATTGCCCAGCGCCCCGGCGCGGTGGAGGAAGAGCAGGAGGGACGAGTGCCGCTGTCGATCCTGCTGCCGCAGGTGGACGTGCTCAGCCTGCATTGCCCGCTGACGCCGGAGACCCGAGGTCTGATCGGTGCCTGGGAACTGGCGCTGATGCGCCGCGACGCGATCCTGATCAACACCGCGCGTGGCGGCTTGATGGACGAAGCGCTGTTGGCCGATGCCCTGCGCCAGGGTGCGTTGGGCGGGGCCGGCGTGGACGTGCTGAGTCTGGAACCACCCGTGGCGGGCAACCCGCTGCTGGCGCCCGATATCCCCAATCTGATCGTGACTCCGCACTGCGCCTGGGGCAGCCGCGAGTCGCGCCAGCGGCTGGTCGGACAACTGGTGGAGAACATCGCCGGATTTCTGAACGGCGCACCGGTGCGAGTGGTGGGGTGATGCAATGAATCTTGAAAACCATCCCCGCGCCATCGAAGTGCATCACGGCCACCTGTTGAATGAATTGGTGGTCGGCCCCATCATGGAACCGCCCGCCGATTTCCTGGTCAACGGGCGAGGGCATTGACCGATCCTTGCCATCGTCCCCGTTACTTAAGTGGCCTAGGTAAGACTACGGATAGTATTTGCAATACCCATTGGACATGATTTTCGATGCTTCGTGGAGTGGATTGACGCAATGATTCACTGGCGTAACCAGTCACAGTCCGCTCTATGGGTTTTTAACGCTTTGTTTAAAAAGGAAAATACCTTATGGTTTCTCGACGTTCCCTATTAACCGCCGTGACGCTGCTGGCATCGTTTCTCGTTGTTCCCGGCTTGGCACGGGCTACTGAGGAACCGGCCAAGAAAGCAGAGGCGAAAACCGAGGCAGCGGTCAAGCAGGCCGATTTCTTGTTCGTGCAAAACGCCCAGGACATCCACTACGCCGACGGCAAGCTGACCCTGAAGGGTGTCAGCCCGACCACCATCATGTTTTCCGACCGCCCCGAGCGGATCGCTGGTCACATGGCCACTGCCCGGTTCGTGCCCTTCTGGTCGAAGGGTAAGGATAGTTTCCTGTCCGATCCGCCCAACGCCACTCTGTCGGTCATCCATGAAGACAAGGTTGACGATGTGGTGGTGGAACTGCGTGATCCGGTACTGAAAGGCGACGAATTGAGCTACAACGTGCGGGTGCTGGAGGGTGAGATGCCCGCCAAGGGTGGAGCGGCTTCGTTGTTCATCGATATCATTGGCATGCCGCTGACGCCGCTGTCCTACGCCGGTGTCGCGCGCCGGTCGTACCGTCGGGCGTTCTACTATTAATGCCGTCCAATTAATTTTTGATCTCAGGTTCCCTATTGCAAAGGGAGAGGCGCCGTAGTGGTACTACCGGCAAAATCGCTCAGCCTGTCAACGCTTGGCGGAGCAGGTTGACGTAATTTAAGATGACAACATTTGCTTGGGAGATACGATATGAAGAAGTCTTTTATTGCTGCAAGTGGCTTGGCTTTATTGATGGGTTCCGGCATTGCCTTGGCGCAATGGAACAATGAGACCTTTCCGTCTTTTGAGGAAGTCGATGCCAACAAAGACGGTATGATCAGCATGGATGAAGCGAAAGCGCATCCGGGTACGGTCGCTGCGGTGACAAAAGGAAACCTAGCCAACGTCGAGGATTCCATGAAGAGCTTTTTTTAGTGCGGCCCATCAGCACGATAAAAACAAGCCTTACGATTCTCCCATGACTAAGGATGAATGGCAGGGCATGACCAGCCATTAAGCGGACATCGGTGGCGGGAAGCCGCTGTCATTCGCGCGCTCTTGGCCACGTTGGCACTGGGGTCAAATCACTGTAAGTCACCTTGCTGGATCGGTTGAGAAGGGAGGAGAGATTGAAGGCTGTTGTTTGGGAATCATGCGGCCTTTTGCATCATCAGGATCTCTTCAAGAAACGAAGATGCCGCCATGATTGCCAAAACGCACAGTCGGTACTGTGCCAGTGATCCAGTGAGGACGGATGAAAATCAGCCATCCCCCAGAAGAGGGGTGGCTGATTTTTCTCTACGACACACCTCTTGCGAGTTCCCATGCACGGTTGGCCTTGGGAGGTATCCCCGCTATCTTGTCGTGCAAGAATGGGGCGGCGGGTGAGGACCATGCAATTTGGCCTCGATCTCCAAACACGAGAATAAATACGGTTGAAAGAGCAACTTCAGGCCATCGTGACGGTGCTGTCCCTGGTGAATCCCGCGATCTGTGCGATGATGTTCGTGCATGGGGAGGTTGGGCGTTCTTTTGGCGGGCAGTTGATCGACGCCACGAAGGCGGGGTTGGCCATACTGGTGATTCTGGTGGGCGCCGCCCTCGTGGGGACCCAGTTGTTGCATCTGTTCGGCGTGTCTTTGGATGCTTTCATGGTGGCGGGTGGCGGTGTGCTGGCTTGGATGGGATTTGCCATGCTCAGCAGTCAGTCGACCGCATCGGCTTCGACCGTTGCGCAGGCAAACTCGGAACCATCGCTTACGCCATTGATCCTTTTCGCCGCCAGTCCAGGGACCATCACCGGAGTGATCACCCTCTCGGCCGCCCACACACGGTTGAAACTACCGATCACCGCTCTGGTGGCCATCGTCGTTGCGGTCATGGTTACGTGGCTCGTTATGTTGTTCTTCGCGCGTTTCACCGGTAAACAAGACGGTGGTGGATTCATTCGGGATACGATGACACGCCTGATGGGATTAATCGTCCTTTCCATGGGAGTTCAGTTTGCCCTCACGGGATTTCACGCATTCGCGGCCTGAGAGTCAAGCTCTGCTCAATCCCGTTTGATCCAACATTGGGACAGGTTAATGCTAAGAGGAATAGACCTATGCAAGATTTATTCGATGTACTAAGGGATATAGAAGGTACTGGCCTACTTTATATGCTCATCTTGGCGATAGGTTTTTTTGGGTATTGTCATCTATGTGTTCACCGGAAAAAAAACGAGCCAAACGGTTTGATCAAGATGCTGAGATACCGTTTCTCGATGATGAAAGCAAAGGGTCCAAGCGGTAATTCGAGCGGTTAGCGATTCGATCCTGAGCGACTCGCCAGAATCGAAGTGCCTACGGGTTTACCGGCAAAAATATCAGCCTGAAACTGTAAACATCCTGAAGCGATAAGCAAGTCAATTGACGAAATAATGGTCCGAAAAATCCATTTATTACAGCTAGTCCGAAAACGGTAACAAAACGTTATGGACGAGGGTGTCGCTATTTTTACGCGCGTGTGGACCGATATCACCAGCGGCGCACATGCACCGCTATCGTTCCGCTTGATTATCCAGCCACTGGTCGCTGTTTTTTTTCGCGATCCGCTCCGGGATGCAAGACGCGCGGGCTGGCCGACCGCTATTTTTTTTGGGCCGTCGTCATGAGCGATCCGGTATACCGGCGAGAACTCCTGCAAGAAGGCTGGAAACATGTGGGAAAAGTCTTCATTGCAGCCGTCGTGGTCGATGTCATCTATCAAATCATTGTGCGGCACTGGGTTTATCCATCCGAGGCATTGATGGTTGCCGCGATCCTCTCGGTGTTGCCCTATCTGGTAATGCGTGGTCTTGTGAACCGTATCCTTAGCCGCGGGCGTGGCAGCAACGGGGCGATGTAAGCTTGAAGTATGGACAATATCACTCACTATCCATTTCTCGTTTTCGCGATCTCCCTCATTGTGTTGTGGCTGTCAGCCTGGATTGGGCGATCCTTTCTCAGGACGCAACATAAGCTGGACACGGATACACATGAAGATCTTGGAGTTATCCTGGCTGCAACGTTGACCCTGCTCGGCCTCATTATCGGATTCAGTTTTTCGATGGCGATAGAACGCTACGATCAACGCAAGAACTTCGAGGAGGCGGAAGCCAACGCGATCGGTACCGAATACGTTAGGGCTGACCTGCTGCCGGTTGCCGATGCGGAAAAAAATACGCGCGTTGCTACAGAGCTACCTCGATCAGCGTATCTTGTTCTACACGGCCCAGCATGATCGACTGCTTCAGCAGAAAATCAATGTCCGTACCACTCAATTACAAAACGAACTGTGGTCCGCCATCCAGGTGCCAGCTGCGGCGCAGCCAACACCGATCGTTGCCCTGGCCGTTTCAGGCATGAACGATGTGTTGAACTCACAGGGATACGCCCAGGCTGCTTTGTGGAACCGAATTCCCGCTGCGGCATGGGCTCTTATGATGGTGATCGCCATCTGTTGCAATGTGTTGGTCGGCTATGGTTTGCGAGACACCATAAGAGAAACCAAATTGCTGCCGGTTCTCCCGCTGATTGTCTCTATCGCATTCATGCTGATAGCAGACATCGATGCTCCACGCCATGGTGTCATTCGCGTGACTCCCCAAAACCTGATTGGTCTTGCTGAATCTTTGCGTGTACCGCAGTAAGCGGAGATCTTGCTTTCTCGTAGGTGCCATATGACGCAGCCAATAAAGACGACTGGATGGCCATCGGTATGAAAGACATTCGAGAATTAAGATAGGATGTTGATTTTCAAGTACCAATAATCAACGGGGGAAATCCGCGTGTTAAATAAAGCCTTGCCTTCCTGGGGATTCGCAGCGACGTTCACTGTAGCGTTGGTTGGCTGCGCCGTGATGCAGAAAGATAATACCCAAACGACCGAACAAACCCTGTCCGCCGCTGGATTTCAGATGAAACTGGCCGATACGCCGGCGAAACTGGCTCAGTTACAAGGTCTGCCGCAACGCAAACTGGTACCGCAACAGCAAAACGGTGCTATCCGTTATGTCTATGTTGACGCCCAATATTGCCAGTGTGTGTATGCGGGGACCGAGACCAACTATCAAGAGTACCAGAAGCTAGCTTTGCAACGCCAGATCGCTCTGGAAGAGGTATCGGCGGCGCAGATGGATACCATGGATTGGGAGATGTGGGGGCCGTGGGGCTGGTAACGGTATGACCTCTTGATCGATGAGGCCGGACCGATACTGAGTACAGTCTATCTTGTTTGAGCAACGGCTGGAGCCGATTCGGCGAATATGAATACCTTCCCACCGAGAGTAACGATAATGGCGAGAATTTGTTTTAGTCGACTAAGCAGCCTGTGTTCAGGGCTTTTGGCAGTCAGTTTCCTCGCTCTTTCCGCATGCGGCACCATGCAAGTGCCTCCGACCGAGCAAAGCATCGCTGGTTTAGCGCCGGTCGGCACTGTAACCATGACCGAGACTGTCGCGGTCGGCATGACGGGAGGTAAAGGTTCATTGACCTTCCAAGGACAAAGCTATCCATTCATTCTGATCGGCAGTGTCGTCGGTCCGGGTGGCGCCTCCGAGATCAATGCCGTAGGCAAGGTGTACAAGCTGAACAAGCTGTCGGATTTCGAGGGTCTCTACTCCGAGGGAACCGGGCAAGCCGGGCTGGATACGTCGAATCAAGCCGATCTGTGGCTGCAGAACGAGGCGGGCGTGATTATGCATCTGACCGGTACCAGCGAAGGGGCCGTACTCTCACTGGGACGTAGTGAAGTTGAGATCAAGTTGACCAACTAACCATCGCCTGCATGGGAGCGATGTATAACAAAGCAGAAAGTTGTTTCTAACCCGAGGAGAAATCTGATGATGAAGAATGTTCGCACAATAACGGGCCATATTTTGCTGGTCGCGGCGTTGTTGGTGGGTGGTTTGGCGCTGGCGGCGGATGTGAAAAAGCCGGTCGGCAAGGTCTCGATTGAAGAGAAACAGTTCGGACTGATCCTGGGCGGCAGCACCGGCAGCGGGACGCTGACGTTCCACGGCAAGAAATACCCGTTCAAGCTCAAGGGGCTGAGCGCCGGCCTCGACGTGGGGGTTTCGAAGATGAGCGCCGTTGGTGAAGTGTACGATATGAAGAAAGTTTCCCAATTCCCCGGTACCTTCACCAAATTCGAAGCGAGCATCGCTTTGGGCGGCGGTGTGGGCGGCCTGCGCTTGCAAAACGAAAACGGGGTGATTATGAACCTGCGCTCACGCACCAAGGGGTTGAATCTCAATCTCGGAAACGTGACCGGTGTGACGGTTACAATGGACCAGTGATATGTGTGCCCATTGATCCCCAACCTAAGTTGATTTCATAAGACAACTGGCCCCTTGTGGGGCCTTTGTCCTTATAAAGCGCTTTCAGACAGGCCCGATGCGGACATGTGGCCGCCCCGGATGATGCCGCCAACTGGCGGATCCGCGCGCAGGTGCAGTTGATGTTTCCTAAATAAGGAGCGCCGATCTCGAGGTTTTTATCGGGAACACCGCTCGGCGCCGAACAACCAATAACGGTTGTGACCCGCCTGCTTGGCCAGATACATGGCTTGGTCGGCATGGCGTAGCAAGGTGTCCGCGTCGTCGCCGTCCAGCGGATGGAGAGCAACGCCGATGCTGGCGGTCACCGCAAGCGAATGCTCGCCGAGCACATGGGGCGTGGCCAGGGTGCTCAGCAGCCGGATGACGGCGCATTCGCATTCGCCCATGTCGCTCAATCCCCCGAACAGCACGACGAATTCGTCGCCGCCCAACCGCGCCACCGTATCGCTGCAACGCATGCAGGTACGCAGGCGTTCGGCGACGGCGATCAACAGTCGGTCGCCGACGGCGTGGCCGAGGGTATCGTTGATTTGCTTGAATCCGTCGAGATCAAGGTAGCAGACCGCGAGTAAGGTCCGTTGGCGCTTGGCTTGCGCGATGGCCTGTTGCAGCCGGTCGGCGAGCAGGGCGCGGTTGGGCAGTTGGGTGAGCGGGTCGTGGTAGGCCAAATTTTCCAGACGGCGCTGGCTGTCCTTGAGTGCGGTGATGTCGGCGAAGACGTTGACGTAGTGGGTGACACGGCCGGTGTCGTCGCGCACCGCCGCAATGCTGGCAATTTCCGCGTAGATCTCGCCGTTCTTCTTGCGATTCCATAGCTCGCCGGTCCAGAAGCCTTCTTCGAGCAAGGCCCGCCACAGAGCGACAAAAAAACTCGGGGTCATGGCGGCCAGACTGGAGGAGGCGTGGGTTGCGGCCGAGCACCTCCTCGCGGTCATAGCCGGTCAGCACGCTGAAGGTATCGTTGACCTCGACGATGCAGGCGTTGGCATCGGTGATAAGAATGCCCTCGTAGGCGTGTTTGAAGACGCTGGCGGCTAGTCGCAGTTGTTGTTCGGCCTGACGTTGGGCGGTGATATCTTCCTTGATTGAGAGAAAGTGGGTGATGCGTTCGTCCAAATTGCGCACGGGACTGATGATGGCCCGTTCCCAATACAGTGAGCCATCCTTACGCCGGTTGTGAAACTCGCCGGTCCAGATGCCGCCATCGGCGAGGGTTTGCCACAGCCGCCGATAATGGTCTGGCGGTGTCTCGCCCGATTTGAGCAGGCGCGGATTTTGGCCGAGTGCTTCCTCTTGGCTGTAGCCGGTGGCCTGAGTGAAATAGGGATTGACGTATTCGATCCGGGCTTGCAGATCGGTGAGCACGATGGAAATCGGGATTTGTTCGATGGCTTGGTAGAGGCGGTGAATGGTTTCCTTGGCTTCTTGCTGCGCTTTGAGTAGAGCGAGCAAATGGCGTCGCTCGGTTGCGGCGGCGGCCTCGCCGCGAATCCTGGATAGCACCTCGCCCAGTTGCAGGGCCAGGGTTTCCGACATCCGACAGCTCAGGTCGGGGATCGTATCGGCTTGATGGCTGGCGAGCTTGAGACAGGCGATCACCTGCTTGCCGTCTAGAATCGGAAGGATGGCGATGGCGCGTAGACCCTCTTCCCGAGTGGCCGAGGGCAGGTCTCGCGGGGCGGGATCGCGGAAGCTATAGCGCGGTTGGCCAGCGTGCGCGATCGCGCCGAGGCCGATATCGCCCGACAGCGTGCGCGTTGCTGCGGCATATTTGCTGGAGAGGCCACCGTGAACGATTAGCGTCAAATGGCCGTTCTGAGGGTCTACATCGTAGATGCCGCCGCAGTCGATGCCCGGCAACTCCAACGCGGAATCGAGGACCGCTCGCATTGCCGCTTCGGGGTCGGCGGCGATCCGTTGCAGCGCCAGTAACAGGTCGTGATGGGCGGTCAGCAGCCACTCGGCGTTCCTATGCGCGCTGACGTCCCGGTATATCCCGAGGATCAGACGAATGGCGCCGGTTTCGTCGCGTTGCGCGCTCAAGCGGTCGTGAATCCAGATATCGTGGCCGTCGCGGTGGCGGAAGCGGTATTCGTGCTCGATTCGATCCTTGTGTCGGAGCTGCTGCTGAAGCGCCAACGCGACCGCCCGGTCGTCGGGGTGAACATGTGTGGTCCAGAAATCGGGTTGCCACCAGGCATCCGGCGGGTAGCCCGCGATGCTTTCGATTTCGGGGCTGACGTGGATCGTTTGCAGGGCATCAATGTTTTCGGGGTCCGGTCGCAACAGGTAGGTGGCGGCGGGGATTTGATCGAACCAGGTCGTAAGTTGCCGGATCGCGTCGTCCAGGGTGTTTCCCAATGGGACCAGCCGCAGGTTGGAAGGGTCGCCGGGCGTGGTCATCATGAGTAGGCTCCACTGAGACGAGACTTATGGCAGGTGTGGTCGTTCCAGGTACTCGTGCGACTGCATCTCTTGCAGACGGCTGACCGTGCGCTGAAACTCGAACTTCAGTTTTTCGCCCTGATACAGCTCCAGTGGCGAAGTGGCGGCGGATAGAATCAGCTTGACGCCGCGGTCGTAAAATTCGTCCACCATATTGATAAAGCGCCGCGCCTGGTTTTCCATCTGCCAATCCATCGCCGGTACGTTGGAGATCAGTACGGTGTGGTAGCAGCGGGCAACTTCAATATAGTCGGTGGTGCCGCGCGGCCCGTCGCAAATCGCCCGGAAGTTGAACCAGACGATGCCATCCGCTTCACGCAGCGTGGGAATGTAGCGGCCTTCGATTTCCACGTCGCCACCCCGATGGCCGGGTTCGGGCGCGATGTTGTCGAACACTTCGTTCAGGATCTGTTCGGCCCGTTCGTCCAGCGGTGAGTGATAAATTTCGGCCTTTTCCAGGTAGCGCAGCCGGTAATCCACCCCGCCGTCCACGTTCAGAATATCCAGATGCTGCTTGAGCAGTTCGATCGCCGGCAGGAAACGGGCGCGTTGCAGGCCGTCCTTGTATAGATCGTCCGGCGGGATGTTGGACGTGGTGATCAGGGTAACGCCCTGGTTGAACAGCTCCCGCAGCAGGCCGTACAGCAGCATGGCGTCGGTGATGTCGGCGACGAAGAACTCGTCCAGGCAGATCACCCGCGCTTGTTCGGCGAAGCGGCGCGCGACGATGCGCAGCGGGTCCTGCTGATTTTTCAGCGCCTTCAGTTCGGCGTGGACCGCCCGCATGAAGCTGTGAAAGTGAATGCGTTGCTTGTGTTCCAGCGGCAGGGCATCGACGAAGGTGTCCACCAGATAGGTTTTACCGCGTCCGACCCCGCCCCACAGATACAAGCCGCGCACGGCGAACGGCGCGGCGGCGGCTTTGTCGCGTCCGGCCAAGCGGGCGAGCAAACCCGGTTTTTTGCTGACGGGGGTCGGCTCCGGCTGGGCCATCAATCGATCGTAGATTTTTTGCAGGGACTGCACCGCTCGTTCCTGGGCGGGATCGTGCTGGAAACCTTCCCGTTGCAGATCCTGGCGATAGCGTTCGTAAGGCATGGCGAAACTCGAAAGCGGGTTGTGCTAGTGGCCGGGCAGGGAAAGCGGTTGTCCGGCCTGGTTGCGCTGGGGGAGATATTGGGACCAGTCGCGGTTGGCGTCGCCGAAGGCGAAGAAATCCGGATTGATCAGCACCGGCCGGGCGTTGTAGCGCAGCGGTCGTAACTGCATGTCGGTCAGGTGGCCGCCGGCTTCCTCGACGATCGCTTGCGCGGCGGCGGTGTCCCACTCGCCGGTCGGTCCGAAGCGCGGGTACAGGTCGGCCGTGCCTTCGGCGATGAGGCAGGATTTCAGGGCGCTGCCCACGAACAGGTGGCGGTAATCGCCGAGCTGTTGCAGGTACTCCTGTAAACGCCGGCTGCGGTAGGATGCTTGGCTGGTGGTGACCCGGATCGATGGTTGGCAAGCCCGCGCCACCTGAATGCGGCGGACTGGCTGGTTTCTCGGCCGCTTGTAGGCGCCGCCACCGCGCCAGGCGTGATAGCAAACGCCGTCGACCGGCGACAGGATCAGTCCGAACACCGCTTCGTGGTTGTGGATCAGGGCGATGTTGATCGTAAACTGGTCGCTGCGCCGGATAAATTCGCGGGTGCCGTCCAGGGGGTCCACCAGCCACAGCCATTCCCAGCGGCTGCGTTCGGCGAAGCCGATGTCGGAGGCTTCCTCGGACAGAATCGGGATCTGGGGCGTCAGTTCCTTCAGGCCGCGCAGAATGCAGCGGTGGGCGGCGAAGTCGGCTTCGGTGACCGGACTTTGATCGGGCTTGGCGGTGACGCTGAAGGAGCCGGCGTACACGTCCAGAATCCGGCGCCCCGCTTCGCGGGCGATGTCCTGAACCGGTGCCGCCAGAGCGGGCAGGTCGATATCGGGGGCGTCGGTCATGCCGGGGAGAACCTCGGAAGCGTCTGGATTGTATTTTACGTTCATTCTACACAATTTGCGGCCTGAGCCGTTGCCCCATCGGAGTTGCTTATGACCATGCGCTTAATCTGGTCACGGATTCAAACGGTGCTGCTCGACATGGATGGCACGCTGCTGGATCTGCGTTTCGATAATCATTTCTGGCGAGAATTGGTGCCAGTGCGCTACGCCGAGCGTCACGGTTTGCCGCTGGCCCGCGCGCGTGCCGAGGTGGCGGCTCGCACCCGGTTGGTGGAGGGGACACTGGCTTGGTATTGCCTGGACCACTGGAGTCGGGAACTGGCGCTGGACATCGCGACCCTCAAGCGCGAGATCGCCCATCTGATCGCCGTGCATCCCCATGTCGTGGAATTTCTGAACGCGCTGCGCGTCGCCGGCAAGCGAGTGGTGTTGGTGACCAACGCCCACCCGCGCAGTCTGGCGCTGAAGATGGAGAAGACCCGCTTGGCCGGATACTTCGATGTCATCGTATGCGCGCACGATCTGGGTCTGGTCAAGGAACAGCCGGAGTTCTGGCCGCGCTTGCGCGAAGTGGAACCATTCGACCCGGAGACGACGCTATTGGTGGACGACAATCTGGCGATCCTGCGCACGGCGCGGGCACAGGGGATCGCTTATCTGGTGTCGGTGCTGCGGCCGGATTCCGCCGACCCGCCCAAACCCTCGGGCGAGTTTCCGGCGATTCACGATTTTTCCGGGCTGCTGCCGGTCAGTGACCGGACCGGTAGTGAGGCGGATGCTAAGATTGAGTGCAACTGGTTTCAATAGGGTGGAGCCGTCCAACCCACGCTGGTGAAAACTGCTCGATTCGATGGAAGGTGGTTTTTCTATAACTGAATAGAATATTTTCAGTATTTAATATTAAGTTTAATAATAATGAATGATCCCAATCCTGCAACTTTTTCAGCGTCGGCGGCGGATGCCCTGGTTGCGTGCCACGACTGCGATTTGCTCTATCGCAAGCGGCCGCTGCGTGAAGGGGAAAAGGCCCGTTGTGCCCGTTGCGGCGCGTTGCTGTATACCCGCAAGCCGAACAGCATCGAACGCACCCTGACGCTGGCGCTGGCCGCGCTGATTCTGTTTGCGCTGGCTAATATCTACCCGCTGTTGGATTTTCAGTTTCAGGGCCGCGCGCAACAGAGCTCGGTACTCAGCGGCGTTCGGGAATTGTACGCACAGGGCATGTGGACCCTGGCGATGGTGGTGTTCGTCGCTAGCATCCTGGCACCGTTGCTGAAGCTTCTGGCGTTGCTTTACGTGTTGCTGCCGCTGCATTTTGGTCGCCGGCCCTGGCGGATGGCGCAGGTGTTCCGCTGGATCGAAACTCTGCATCCCTGGGCCATGACCGAGGTGTACCTGTTGGGGGTGCTGGTGGCATTCGTGAAGCTGTCCGATATCGCCACCATCGTGCCGGGGGTGGCGCTGTATTCCTTCGCGGCGCTGATCGTGGTGATGGCCGCCACCGACGCCGCGCTGGAACCGGAGGCGATCTGGGAACGCCTGGAGCCGTGCCGATGAACCCTGGTTTGCCCATCACCGCTGCGCGCGCCGCGCTGGCCCGTTGTCACGCCTGCCATTTGTTGAGCCGGATGAAACCGCTGCCGCCGGGTAGCCACGCCCATTGCCCGCGCTGTGGGGCCGCGTTGCACCTGCGCAAGCCCGATAGTCTGGCGCGCGCCTGGGCGCTGACGCTGGCGGCCTACATTCTCTATATTCCCGCCAATACCCTACCGATCATGACGGTGGTGTCGATGGGGCACGGCGAGCCGGACACCATCCTCAGCGGGGTGCGGGTACTGATCGCGGGTGGCCTGTGGCCGTTGGCTTTGTTGGTGTTTTTCGCCAGTGTGGTGGTGCCGGTGCTGAAGCTGTTCGCACTGACCTACTTGCTGGTTTCGGTGTGGCGCAAATCGCGCTGGCGCCCCAGGGACCGCACCGTCCTGTACCGCATCACCGAGGCGGTCGGGCGCTGGTCGATGATCGACGTGTTCATGATTTCGATCCTGGTGGCGCTGGTCAAACTCGGTGCCATCGCCACGATCGAACCGGGCGCGGGCGCGCTGGCCTTTGCCTCCGTCGTGATCGTCACTATGTTCGCCGCCATGAGCTTCGATCCCCGCCTGATCTGGGATGCGTTGGAGAACCCCGATGAGCGATAACGACAGTCGACACCCAGACTTGAATGGGAGCGATTCCTTACCTGACGCGGTCGTGGAAAAACGCCGTGGCTTTTCGATCGTCTGGTTGATTCCCCTGGTCGCGGCGCTGGTCGGCGCCTGGCTGGCCTACAAGACCTTGAGCGAACAAGGACCGATCATCACTCTCACCTTCCGGGAAGGCACGGGCTTGGACGCCGGCAAGACCAAGATCAAATACAAGGCCCTGGATGTCGGCGTGGTGGAAACTGTCCGATTCGGTCCGGATCTGTCCGAGGTCATCGTGACGGCTCGAATGAGCAAGGAAGTGGAGCGGCACCTGGGCGAAAACAGTCGGTTTTGGGTGGTGCGGCCCCGGCTAGGGTTCGGCGGCGTGTCGGGGTTGGAAACCGTGGTATCCGGAACCTATATCGAAGTGGAATTCGGCGACGGCAATCCGGCCAGGACCTTCGCCGGGCTTGAACAACCGCCGATCGTCAGGACCGATACTCCCGGTCACCGCTATTTGTTGCTGACTGACCGACTGGGTTCGATCCAACGGGGTTCGCCGATTTATTTCCGCGACATTCAGGTGGGTGAAGTGTTGACAACCCAGTTGGCCGAAGACAAGCGGAACGTGCTGGTGCATGTGTTCGTGAACGCGCCTTACGACCGCCTGGTGCGCGACCACAGTCGATTTTGGAAAACCAGCGGTTTCGAGGTCTCGCTCGGCGCGCAGGGCATCGACGTGAGAATGGAATCGCTGTTGTCCTTGTTGTTGGGCGGCATCGCCTTCGATACCTCGGTCCACGACGAAACGGACTCGCCGAGCCGGGACGGTACCCAGTTTCGGTTGTACGACAGCTTTGCCGATATCGCCGAATCATCCTATACCCGTCGCGATTCCTATCTGATGTATTTCGAGGGTTCGGTGCGGGGCTTGAGCGTGGGTGCACCCGTGGAGATTCGCGGTCTCAAGATCGGCAAGGTGACCGAAGTGAAGCTCGACATCGATCTGAAGACCGGCAACATCCGCGTGCCGGTGCTCGTGGAGTTGGAACTGGAGCGCATCCTGTCAGCGGAACAAGTCAAGCAATTTGACGAGACCTACGGCGCGCTCCGCGCGGAAGGCCGCCGGCCCGGCATGGAGCACATGGTCAAGCACGGGCTACGGGCGCAGTTGAAAACGGGCAGCCTGCTGACTGGCCAACTTTTTGTCGAGTTGGATTTTTATCCCGACAGTCCGCCACTGGAGCTGGTTTACGGCGGACAGTATCCCGAGATCCCGACGGTGCCGGGTACGCTGGAAGCCTTCCAGAAGACGGCCATGGATATCTTGAATGGCCTGCGTAAGCTGCCCCTGGATCAAATCGCCAACGAGCTGCTGGGAACGATGCAGGGCGCCAACCATCTGGTTAATGCCCCGGAATGGCGAGCGACGATTCGCTCCCTGGATGCGACCTTGAAGGATGTGCGGGTGCTGGCGCAAACCGCCGACCGGCAAGTAGCCACGCTGGCCGTCGATGCCGGGAAAACCCTGGGCGCCGCGCGCAACACCCTGGACAGCTTTGATCCCGAGGCGCCGTTGATGGTCGATCTCGCCAATACCTTGGAGGAACTGGCGGCGGCGGCTCGTTCCATCCGCGCCTTGAGCGACTATTTGGACCGCCATCCCGAATCTCTGCTGTATGGCAAGGGCGGACCCGGACCTGGAGCAAAGCAATGAACGATCGACTATCGATGGCGGCCCGCGCGGCGCTGCTGGGTGGAGTTTTGGCGCTGACGGGGTGCGCCGGCAGCGAATCGGTGCGCTATTATGTACTAAGTGCCACACCGACGGGACCGAGTGGTGCGGCAGTTCGGGATATCCCCGTCGGTGTCGGTCCCGTGGAGTTGCCGGAATATCTTGATCGGCCTCAGATTGTAACTCGTACTAGTCAGAATGAGTTGAACGTGGCCGATTTCGATCGCTGGGCCGAGTCGCTTAAGGACAATACGATTCGGGTGCTGGCCGAAAATTTGGCGATGCTGTTGCCAAGCCAGCGGGTGTCCGTATACCCCTGGAAGCGAGCGACGCCGGTCGACTATCAGATCACCGTCCAGGTTAGCCGGTTCGACCGGATGGAGAATGGGGAAAGCGTGTTCGCCATGCGATGGCGCGTGTTCGACGGCGGTGGCAAGGAGCTGTTGTCGCGGACATCGGCCTACCGGGAGACTCCGACCGGATCGGATTACGCGGCGACGGTGGCTGCCATGAACCGGAATCTGGAAGCGTTCAGTCGCGATGTCGCATTAAAGATTGAAGCGTTATCAACCGGCTCCGGTCGCTGACGGAGGCCGGCCAGCCGATCCACTCTTGTGCCAAGGGATTCCGCCGGTCGTGCGAACGACTGCTAGCGGCGAGGGGAACACGGTCATGCAGGAACTTCAGCCCGGACAAAATCGCCCGATCGGTAACGGTCGGGTTAACGTCGGCGTTGTTGGCGAACCGTGCGAGGATTTTGCCGCCAGCACGCAGGCGGGTGCGCTGCTGTTGGCCGCCGACGGCCGGATTCTCGACCCCGACGACCTGGTGAGTGCCGAGCAGCCGCAATCTCGCGATGGATCGGTGAGGTTCGCCGAGTCGCCCGGCGAGTTCCGAGTGGATCTGGATGTCGTGCCGGCGGCGGCGGCCCGCATCGCTATCGTGTTGACGGTCCGGCCTGGACTGGGGCCGGGGACGACTTTCGGGGTGTTTGCCTCGATTCGCAGTTGGTTGGCGGATGCGGCGGGCCAGCCGCTGCTGGTTTTTCCGCTGCCGCTGGCCAGTCGTGGCGAAACCGCCATGATTCTGGCGGAACTGTACCGCCATCAAGGGCAATGGAAATTCCGGGCTGTAGGGCAGGGATTCGCGGCGGGGCTACCGGCGCTGGCGGCGCATTTTGGCCTGCGCTTGCCGGAACCCGCGCCGAATGAAACTCCCTCCGGTGGGATGGGACAACGGCGCAAGCCAGCGCGGCCGGAGGGGCTCGCCGCGTTCAGCGGCACTGGATTTTGCGTGCATCCAGAAGGCTACGTACTGACCAATCATCACGTCATTGAGGGTGCGAGCGAAATCCTGGCCCGCTCGCCGCGCCAGCGCTGCCGGTTGGAGCCGGTGTTTGCCGACCCGACCAACGATCTAGCGTTGTTGCGTTCCGATACCCCCCTGTCCGGCATGGCGGTGTTTCGCGAGGGCTCGTCGGCCCGCTTGGGCGAGACGGTAATCGTGGTCGGCTATCCGCTGGGCGGCCTGCTCGGGTCGGGGCCGCAGGTGACCACCGGCAACGTCAGCTCCCTGATCGGTCCCGGTGACGATACCCGCGCTCTGCAATTCACCGCGCCGACCCAGGCCGGCAATAGCGGTGGACCGCTGCTGGATGGCGATGGCGCGGTGGTGGGTGTGGTCAGTTCGAAGCTGAACGTGGTCCGGGTACACGAAATGACCGGCGACATTCCACAGAACGTCAATTTCGCTATCAAGTCGGCGCTGGCTCGCGAGTTTCTGGAGGCAGTCGGGGTGGACCACCAGTGCCGCGCGCCGCGTCCCGTTCGCTCTGTCGCCGAGATCGCTGCCGAGGCCCGCGATTTCGTACTTAAGATCGAGTGCCGGGAGTAAGTTCGGACCCAAGTTTCTACACTCTGGGTAGATTGACTGGAATAGCATTGGGTTTATTTACATGTGTGACAATAGAACAGACATTATCTGGAACTAAGGAATGGATGTTTTGGAAACCAATAACAATCTTATTTTTTTATTTAATAAATATTTCGAAGTTATTTCGGCGGATACACAGGAACATCTGCAGAAATGTTGGCGGCTACGATACCAAGTCTATTGCTTAGAATCGAAGGTCTCTGGATTTTATCCAGACTGTTATCCAGAGGGTCTGGAGCGTGATCTGTATGACGAGCGTTCTGTGCATAGTCTGCTCATCCATAAGCCCAGTGGTAAGATCGCTGGTACAGTGAGGATAATACTGCCAATACCGGGAAACTCTGGCGCGCTGTTTCCAGTCGAGGAATTCGCTGGTCATTCGTTTTACACGGATGATGTATCCTTGAGAAATCTGCCTCGATCGCAGCTTGGTGAAATTTCGCGACTGATTATCGCCCCAGAGTTTCGGGTACGAAAAGGAGAATCGTTAAGTGCACAAGGATTAACGAAGAATACTGATTGTTCCACAGAATATGGCAATCAGTGTGAAAGCTATTTACCATTGAAAGAGCAGAATTCCAGTAAGAATGAACAACGTCGGAGTTTTCCTCATACAATTCTGGGTTTATTTGTGGCAATCGTGCGAATGAGTGCCGAGAATAATTTAACTTATTGGTATGCGGGAATGGAGCCGCTTTGTGCGAGGTTGCTTCAAGCTTTTGGTATTCGTTTTACACAAATTAGTCCTATTGTTGATTATTATGGCTCCTGTCAAAGTTATCTAGGGAATATTTCAGATGTCTTGAGAGGAATTTATCGGACAAATCCAGAAATATGGGTTTTATTGACTAATGATGGCGTATTTTTTTTCGCATTCTGAGTGACTTTGATTATACCTATGCTGGTTTTATAAGATAAATAAATACATGCTTGTCTGATTTCTTGCTGTTTTTCTGTGGTTAATTTAAAAAAAGTAAGTATTCAAAATACTTAGGGGGAATTATCAACCGCGCTTTACGGCCATTATTAGGGATTCTCGCTATTTTTTCTTGCTAGTGAGGCAGTGTTTACAGAGGAGTTACCAATTGTTGTCGTTCATTCGGCAACTCACCCTAAGGCTTTTTTTTTTCGCAAAGTGCACTCAGGGCTATTTTTGGAATGCGCCTAAGAAAAATGGGAGGATGGCTCACCGATCAGAGTTTTTGTAATGCCCGATGAGCATCCTTTGCATATTTCATTTTCAAAGAATGTCCTTCGTGTTTTTTCCTTATCAATTACGTGCCGCATGGAATCGTTTAGTATTTTCAGGTACGGGAGAAGAGCCAATTATAGTAAAATCCGAACAAAAAAATGCGCGCGATTGTAGGCTCAACGCCTGGCGCTATAGGTTATTTGAGTAGGTCGATGATCGATGAATCTGTTAAACCTATTTCTAGTGATTAATTGGGGTTCGACAAAAATTTCCTTATATTGAGTATGGGAAGACTTTATTCAATACAGCGTGGAAGATGAATAAAAATATTATTAATCTCTCAATTTTGTCGCGGCTTCGGTGCGATATGCTTTGTTATGATCTCTGTGATATCCGGTTGGGTCATGGCCGGGTTGTTTTACATCGCCATTTTTTTTAATAGTATCTGAGCGAGTGTTAGCTATTGAGTTGAGTGAGGATGTTCAAGTGCATGGATTTTTAACCCAGGGATACTTTCTAACATCAGATAATAATATTTTTGGAACGAGTGACTCGGAAGGGAGTTTTGACTTTACTGAAGCTGGATTAAATGCTTCCTGGGCACCTAATACTGATTTGCGACTAGCAGGGCAGGTGTTGTTTCGACGTGCTGGAGTCGGGCACCAGAATGATGTGGAATTGGATTTTGGTGTGGTCGATTATACTGCTTTTTCAACAAATGATTATCGTATTGGGGTAAGTTTTGGGCGCTTTAAAATCCCGTTTGGTTTATACAACGATACCCGCGATGTGATTTTTACCCGACCGACAATATTGTTACCTCAATCTATCTATCAGGAACGTACTCGAGATTTGGCTATATCTGCGGATGGCGGGATTTTTTTATGGTGAGTATCGAAATGATTGGGGAGATATGTTCTTAGAGCTTGGGGCAGGAATACCAAGGGGTGCCAGTTTAGATTCTGAAGTCGCTATCCTTGGGTTTGATTATCCGGGAAACACTACTTCAAAGATGTCATACATTGGTCGGCTAAGCTATGATATTGATGGTGGAAAGTATCGTATGGCCATCAGCTCTGCGTATGTGGATACTCGCTACAATCCAAAATTTCTTCCACCTGACGATCTACCGGCACTAAAAGATATCTTTACTCCTGTGATTTTTTTCAGTGCAATATAATAGGGAAAAAACTGAGTATTACAGCAGAATATGCGATTCGTGGAATTCAAGAGACTGTTAATGATGGAGCATCGAATTTAGATATTTCTGGTGAAAGCTATTACTTACAAGCACTATATAGGCTTAATCAGAATTGGCAAGCTGTTGTGCGCTATGATGTCCTTTATAATAATCGTGATGACAAAGATGGGTGGAAATACCAATCTTTAACTGGAAGGCCAAATTACACACAATTTGCTAAGGATTGGACATTTGGAGTCCGCTATTATTTAGATCCATCTTTTTTTGATTGCTGCTGAGTATCATTATGTCAATGGCGTTGCTTGGTTACCACTTCAAGATAATCCTGACCCTGGTAATTGGGAGCAACGATGGCATATGTTTTCCATGGCAGTTGGTTATCAATTTTAAATATAGATTCTGAAGGTTAATGATTTATTTTAATGTTTATGGTTAAATATATCGTTTTTTACTGCACCAGATTGGCATAAGTTTTCGCTGAGACAAGATGCGGTTTTTTTGGATCACTCCGACTATCCAAGGTATAGTAGAAAATGATCCCGCCGACACGCCATGGCTTTTTTTTTGAGTCTCAAATGGAAAGCTTTACTACTAAGCAGTGTAGCCCTTGTCGTGGTGACTGGCGCATTGGTAACCATCAACTATATTGAATTACGCAACCAATTCGAACAACGCCGTGCAGAATCGCAGAACCAGTATGCCCGTCAGGTTCAAGGATTGCTGGAGCAGTCGAGTAAACAACTACGGCAATGGAGTACGATAATCGCTTCCTTGCTCAGAACTCATGTTGACTCTATTGATCCAAATCAGAAGCAGATGATAGCTACATTTGAGCATCTGGCAGCGGTTCTGGAGTTGGATTTAGGGATGGAAAGCATCGCGCTTGTCTCTTCGAGCAATCACTTTCTGGCAATGCATGGCCTGGAACCAGGATCCAGCACATGGACAACCCTCGCCCAAGTGAGTAGGCAAGTCGCAACCACAGAGAGCCCAGCTAGCCTGCTTGATTGCTCCGAGACTTGTCTACAATATGCTATTGTACCCATCTTGGGTGTCGGTGGTACGTTGGTATTGGGATTGTCACTGGCGGATATCGTGCTCGATTTTCAGCAAGTTTCCGGTACCGATCTCGGCTTGCTTGTCGAACAGACTAGAAAAACCTCTAAGAACGGCGATGATGAACGCTGGCTCCAGCAATGGGGCGTCAAGATAGCAGCGCTTAGCAATATGCGTACTAACATCGAAATTTTGCGTATTGCGACTCGAGAAAATACGCTGTCCGACAGCGCTAAACAATCGGTTTATATCAACATAAATAATCGTGAATTCGAAGTTCGACTGTTTCCATTGGTTGGTTTTGGTGAGTGGACAGATGCATATTTGGTGATAGTTGCCGATGTTAGCGATGCGATGGTGAAAATCCGATCTGCACTCCAGCGTAACATTACTTTGGGAACAATTGGGCTGATTCTTTCAGAACTCTTACTATTGGCAATACTATGGGCACCCATGTCCCGATTGCGCCGCGCGGCCGCCAATTTGCCTTGGCTTGCCGACGGTGCCTTCTCCAAGGTTCGCGAAGCGATCACGGCAACAAGACAGACACAGTTCTTTAGAGATGAGGTGAGTGTTTTAAACGATACGGCGATTGCTCTTTCACTTCAACTCGAAGTATTGAACGATGAAGCGGTGGAGAGAACACGGGATCTTTCCAAACGAATGACCGAGATTACACAGCAGCGCAACTTTGTGAACCATATCCTGGAGACAGCCCAGACTATCATTTTGACTCAGGATCGGTTCAATAATATTCTGAGGATTAATCCTTATGGTTTAATGATTACTGGTTATAGTCTTGCGGAGTTGAAGGAGCGGCCATTTATTACTCTTCTTTCATATAAGGAGAGTGCCGATAATATTCAGGAAAAATTATCTGAGTTGGTATCTGGCATGCGAGAGCATGTCGAAATGGAGTGCGATCTGTATTGCCATGATCGAAGTATTCGTAATGTAATTTGGTATCATTCTCGCCTCAAAAACCAAATAGATGACGATCCAATAATTTTATCAGTGGGAATGGATATCACCGCTAGGAAAAATGCTGAATTGCGGCTGGCTTGGCTGGCAGATCACGATCCGCTGACCGGTCTTTACAACCGACGCCGCTTTGAGCATGAGCTCAAGGAGGCGATTGCGACGGCCAAGCGCTATCGGCATAGTGGAGCATTGCTGTTTCTAGATGTGGATCAATTCAAGTATATCAACGATACCAGCGGCCATGGCGCGGGAGACCGTCTACTCCAGCGGCTCGGCGAGCTATTTCCTAGCATCCTGCGTGAAGTTGATGTAATCGGCCGCTTGGGAGGCGATGAATTCGCGGTGATCCTCACCCAGGCCACGAGCGAAGAAGCGGTGCAAGTGACTAGAAAAAATTCTTGCTAGCATCAGTGAAATAGAATTTCAAGTCGAGGATCAAATACACAAATTATCGGCCAGTATCGGTATCGCGCTATTTCCGGAGCATGGCAACAATATCGAAGAGTTGCTGGCCCAAGCAGATCTCGCCATGTATCGAGTCAAGGATAGTGGGCGCGGCGGATGGCATCTCCTATCGGGTGATGATCAGAGCCAGCGACTCATGCGTACTCGCGTGCTTTGGAAGCAACGGGTAGAGCACGCACTCGTCAACGATTGCTTTCTGCTGTACGCCCAGCCGATCTTAGGGGTTCACGACCGGACAGTCTCTCATTACGAAATACTCTTAAGAATGCAGGGTGACGATGGAGAGATAATATTGCCAGGCCAATTTATCGAAGTCGCGGAAAAGTCAGGACTTATTCACTCCATTGATCGTATGGTGATGTCGAAGGCAATCCATTATCAATTCTTTGCGGAAAAACAGGGATTGCGAGTCATCTTTACCATAAATCTATCTGCTCATGCATTTAACAACCCTGATCTACTGAGCTATCTCAAACAGCTCTTGCAGGAAACCGGGCTTGCTCCTCAGCGAATCATATTCGAAATGACCGAAACGGCTGCAATTTCAGATTTGGTGGCGGCTCGTCGATTTATGGAGGCCATCAACGAGATCGGTTGCCGTTTTGCGCTGGACGATTTTGGAACAGGATTCGCTTCGTTCCAATATTTAAAGGAATTGCCATTTGACCTGATCAAAATTGATGGTTCGTTCATCCGAAAACTTAGCTCGCGTACAGATGATCAGATCCTGGTTAAGGCCATGGCGGAAATAGCCCATGCCTTCGGTAAGAAGACGGTTGCCGAATATGTGGAGGACCAGGAAACACTTGCTTTGCTCGATAAATATAAAATTGACTATGCCCAAGGATATCATATTGGGCGGCCTGTTCCAGTAACGAGTATACTGGAAGAAAATTTGCCACATTGATACTCTGTAAATGTATGGAGTGCAGTTGTGCAAACCCGCATTTGTTCAGATGATTAGGAGGAAGCAAAATGGCTCATGAAGGTTATCACGAACCGATTTCGGAACTTTCCGATGACACACGGGACATGCATCGCGCGATCATTTCGCTCATGGAAGAACTGGAAGCGGTGGATTGGTACAACCAGAGAGTGGATGTTTGCCGAGATGAGGATCTGAAAGCGATCCTCGTTCATAATCGGGACGAGGAAAAGGAACATGCTGCCATGGTGCTGGAATGGATTCGTAGGAAAGACCCGACGTTTGACAAGGAGCTCAAGGATTACCTGTTCACGGAGAAGCGAATCGCTCACGGATAGCCGTTGATGGATGGGCGATCGTTTTCGGTCGCCGCATCCAAGCTCGGTGGCCTTTCCGTTTTGCAAGGCACCCTGACGTAGTCGCGAGTTCGGGCACCCGCTTGCCAGGCTCGCAAAGGGATCGGTCAGCTATCCCGCATCCTATGTTTTCCGGCGCGTTCGTTGTGGCGTGGTAGACCTCGTGCCGAGGGCGTTGGGGGATGGTTTTCCAGACCGGGAATGCTATCTTAGAGCCGCTAAAGAGGGGGTAGCGGCAGGCGGCGCCGTTGCGGCGCCGTGACCCTCGATACCCGCCTCGCCACGTTTCCGAAGCTTTATCAGCGATTCACGTAGACCATCCTTGAGAATTACACCCATGAACGATACCGCTCTACTTTCCCAAGCCGAAACCCATGCTCGGCCACCGGTTTCTTCCGCTCCGCGCTGGGACGTCGAATCGGTTTTGGCTCTGTTCGAACTGCCTTTCGCCGATTTGCTGTTTTTGGCCCAGGAAGCATTGCGCAAGCATTTCGATCCCAACGCGGTGCAGCGTTCCAGCCTGCTGTCGATCAAGACCGGCAACTGTTCCGAGGATTGCGGTTATTGCTCGCAGTCCAAACGCTACCAGACCGGGCTGGAGACGCAGCGTCTGTTGTCCACCGAAGAAGTGCTGGCGGCGGCCAAGGCAGCCAAGGAACAGGGTGCCGGTCGTTTCTGCATGGGCGCGGCTTGGCGCGGTCCCAAGGAGAAGGACTTGCCGGCGGTCATGGAGATGGTCCGCGCCGTCAAGGCGCTCGGCTTGGAAACCTGCGTAACCCTGGGCATTCTCAAGGACGGTCAGGCGGAACAGTTGAAGGAAGCCGGGCTGGACTATTACAACCATAATCTCGATACCGCCCCGGAGTTTTACGGGGATGTCGTCACCACGCACACTTATCAGGATCGCCTGGACACCTTGCGGAACGTGCGCGAGGCCGGTCTGAAGGTCTGTAGCGGCGGCATCGTCGGCATGGGCGAATCGCGCCGGCATCGCGCCGGTTTGATCGCCAAGCTGGCCAATCTTGATCCGCCGCCGGAATCGGTACCAATCAACAACCTGGTGCCGATTCCCGGCACGCCGCTGGCCAACAGCGATCCGATCGATATTTTCGAGTTTGCCCGCACCATTGCCGCCGCTCGCATCACCATGCCGCGCAGCTACGTGCGCCTGTCGGCCGGACGGGAACAGATGAGTGAATCCGAACAGGCGTTGTGCTTTCTGGCCGGGGCCAACTCGATGTTCTACGGTGACCACCTGCTGACCACCAGCAATCCGCAAACGCCTCTGGATAACACGCTGTTTGACAAGCTCGGATTGCACGGCATCTGAACGACGACCGCCCATGACCAACGCCGACTGGTTGAATCGCAGCCTGAAAGCGGTTTGGCACCCTTGCACCCAGATGAAGTATCACGACTCCGGGGAGCTGCCGCTGATACCGGTGGCCAGCGGCGCAGGCGCGTGGCTGTACGACTTCGAAGGCCGGCGCTATCTGGATGCCATCGGTTCGTGGTGGGTGAACCTGTTCGGCCATGCCAGCCCGCGTATCAACGCCGCCGTGAAGGATCAACTTGACCGGCTCGAACATGTGATTCTGGCCGGATTCACCCACGCGCCGGTGGTGGAACTGTCGGAGCGGCTGTCCACTCTGACCGGCGGCGAGCTGGGCCATTGTTTCTACGCCTCGGACGGTTCGGCGGCGGTGGAAATCGCCCTGAAAATGTCGCATCATTATTGGCGCAATCACGGTCAGCCCGGCAAGCAGGAATTCCTCTGTCTGGCCGGCAGCTACCATGGCGAGACGCTGGGCGCGCTGGGAGTCAGCGATATCGGTTTGTACAAGGAAGCCTATGGAGCGCTGATGCATCATGCCATCGCGGTCCCTTCTCCCGATGCCCGTCAGGCCGAGGTTGGAGAGACAGCCGCCGATGTTGCCCGCCGCGCCGCGGCCGGACTGGAAGCGATGCTGGCGGCTCGGCATGAATCAGTCGCCGCGTTGATCGTCGAGCCGCTGGTGCAGGGCGCCGGCGGGATGGTGATGTACGACCCGGAGTATCTGCGCCGGGCTCGTGCCTTGTGCGACCGGTACCGGGTCCATCTGATCGCCGACGAAATTATGGTCGGGTTCGGTCGCACTGGCACCCTGTTCGCCCACGAACAGGCCGGCATCCGCCCCGATCTGCTCTGTCTGTCCAAGGGCATTACCGGCGGTTACCTGCCGTTGTCGGTGGTGCTGAGCACCGATGACTTGTACGGCGCCTTCTACGACGACAGCTACACTCGTGCTTTCCTGCATTCCCACTCTTACACCGGCAATACCCTGGCCTGCCGAGCGGCGTTGGCGACCCTGGACATTTTCGCCGAGGACGAGGTATTGGCGCGTAACCGGCGCTTTGCCGAACGGTTCACCGATCTGCTGGTGCCGCTGGCGCGGCATCCACGGGCGCGGCATTTTCGCCGACGCGGCATGATCTGGGCCGTCGATATCGACAGCGCCGATCCCGATTTTCGGTTGCGTTTCTTTCGCGAGGCGCTACAACGCGAACTGCTGCTGCGTCCGCTGGGGACCACGCTGTATTTCATGCCGCCCTACATCCTCGACGACGACGAAGCGGTCTTGCTGGCCGAACGCGCGGTGGCGGCTCTGGACGCCGCGCTGGCATGATCTGGGACGAACTGGACAGCGGCCTTGCCCAACTGAAGGCGGATGGCCTGTTGCGCCGCCGCCGTACCCTGGAGGCGCCTTGTGGTCCGGAAGCATTGGTCGATGGCCGGCGGCTGATCGCGTTTTGCAGCAACGATTACCTCGGTTTGGCCAGCCATCCGGCCCTGGTCGCGGCGGCGCGGGCGGCGGCCGAACGCTGGGGAGTGGGTAGCGGCGCCTCGCATGTGGTGAGTGGTCACCTGCGGCCCCATCAGGCATTGGAGGAACGGTTGGCGGCCTTCGTGGGCCGCGAGCGGGCGCTGTATTTCGGTACCGGGTACATGGCCAATCTGGCGATCGTACCGGCGCTGGTGGGGCGCGACGACGCCGTGTTCGCCGACAAGCTGAATCACGCCTCGCTGATCGACGCCGCCTTGCTGGCGCGCGCCGAGCACCTGCGTTATCCGCATGGCGACATGGAGGCGCTTGCCCAGCGCCTGGAACGGAGCTCAGCCCGGCGCAAACTGATCCTCACCGACGCAGTGTTCAGCATGGATGGCGATCTGGCGCCGTTGCCGGAGCTGTTCGAACTGGCTGAACGTTTCGATGCCTGGCTGGTGGTCGACGATGCGCACGGCTTCGGAGTACTCGGCCCCGCTGGTCGAGGCAGCCTCGCCCATTTCGGGTTGCCACCCTCGCCACGCTTGATCCTGATGGGGACGCTCGGCAAGGCGGCCGGTGGGTCCGGCGCGTTCGTGGCCGGCGACCGGCGGGTGATCGAATGGCTGGCGCAGCGGGCGCGTCCGTACATTTTCACCACCGCTGCCAGTCCGATCATGGCCGCCGTGCTGCTGGCCAGTCTGGATCTGATCGCCGCGGGCGACGACCGACGTACCCATTTACAAGAGCTGATCGCCCGCTTGCGAGTCGGGTTCGCCGACTTGCCGTGGCGTTTGTTGCCGTCCCGGACGGCGATCCAGCCGCTGCTGGTCGGCGACAACGAAGCCGCCGTGCGGTTGTCCGAACGTTTGTTCGAGCGTGGCCTGTGGGTGCCGGCCATCCGGCCGCCCACCGTGCCGGTCGGAACCGCCCGCTTGCGGGTTTCCCTCTCCGCCGCGCACGATGCCAGTCAGCTTGACGCCCTCATCACGACTCTACATGACTGTGCCGATTGCCCTAACTAGCCCGCCCGTCGCGCTGCCGGCCAAGCAGCGCATCCGACAAGCCTTCGACCGGGCGGCGGCGACCTACGATGCCGCCGCCGATGTCCAGCGGGAGGTATGCGACCGGTTGGCGATCTGTTTCCAGCAGGCCGGCATCGATCTCGATCCTGAAGCCATTCTGGACGCGGGCTGCGGCACCGGTTACGGCGCATTCTGGCTGCGGCAACGTTGGCCGCGCGCCCAGTTGGCGTTGATCGATTTCGCGCCCGGCATGCTGGTAACCGCTCGTGCCCATGGTACCGGCGCGGCGCTGGTCTGCGCCGATATCGAGGCCCTGCCGCTGATTGGCGGCGGTTTCGATTTGTACTGGTCCAGTTTGGCTTGGCAGTGGAACGATCCCGGCTGGTGTCTGGCCGAGGCCAGGCGGGTGCTGAAAGCCGGCGGCGCGCTGGCGGTCGCCACCTTGGGAACCGATAACTTCCCCGAATTGCGCCATGCGTTCGCCGCGATCGATGAATACAGTCATGTGCTGACCATGGCGCCGCCCGAGCGTCTGCTGGCCGATTGCGCGGCTGGCGGCTGGAAGGTGCTGATTTGGCAACGGCAGCCGGTGTGCCGACATTATCCCGATTTGCGGACCCTGCTGCGGGCGGTCAAGGCGGTTGGAGCGCGCGAGGTCGAGCAGCGCCGCCCCACACCCTTGAGTCGTGGTGCCTGGCAGGCCATCGCCGCGCGCTACGAACGGTTGCGGGAAGCCGCTGGCCTACCGCTGACCTACGATGCGGTATGGTTGATCGCCACGAGAACGGGTTGAACGATGGTCATGAAGCAGGCGTTTTTCGTAACCGGCACCGATACCGAGGTCGGCAAGACTCATGTGACCTGTGCCCTGTTGCACGCCACGCGCCGGCAAGGTCGGACCACGGTCGGCATGAAACCGATCGCGGCGGGCGTTGGGGATGACGGACATAATGAAGACGTCACGCGCCTGCTGGCGGCTGGTTCCATCACGCCGCCGCGCGATTGGATCAACCCCTTTCTGTACGATCCGTTCATCGCCCCGCATATCGCGGCCCGCATGGCGGGTCGGCCGATCGAGATGCCGGTGATTCAGCAAGCGTTCGAGCGCTTGCAAGCCCTAGCGGACGTGGTGTGGGTGGAAGGCGTGGGCGGGTTTCGGGTACCGCTGGACGAAGGCCGCGATACGGCCGATTTGGCGCGCATGCTGGCCTTGCCGGTGGTGCTGGTGGTCGGTATGCGGCTGGGTTGCATCAATCACGCGCTGCTCACCGCCGAAGCGATCGCCCGGCGGGAGTTGACGTTGGCGGGGTGGGTCGCCAATCGCATCGATCCGGCCATGAACTGCTTCGAGGCGAATCTCGACACGCTTCGCGCCCGGCTGAACGCACCGTTGTTGGGGGTGGTTCCGTACGGCGACAGTTCCGAGCAGGCTGCATCGATGCTGGGTTTATCGGTTTTGCCGGGTTTCGCTGTCGCGCCATCGACCGTCTGAAGCGGGATATGCGACACCCTCGCGCTCGATACGGAGACGAGCGGTGCGGGCGGAAGGATGCGAAAAAAAGCCCGGGATAACCGGGCTTTCTTAGGAATCTGGACAGCCGAACGAAAAATCTAGTCTTGGTCCAGGGGCTTGATGTTGGTTGCTTGTTTGCCTTTTGGCCCCATGGTGACGTCGAAGGAAACTTTCTGATTTTCCTTGAGCGTCTTGAAGCCGCGCGCCTGAATCGCGGAAAAGTGCGCAAACACGTCGTCGCCGCCGTTATCGGGCGTAATGAAACCGAACCCCTTGGATTCGTTAAACCATTTGACGGTACCAGTGACCATATTGATGCATTTCCTGAGAACTAAGGGTATTGGAACAATCGGGCGGAAACCCGAACAAGCCGCACGAATTCAAGACGGGGAAAATGACGGACTGAATAACCGACGGTCGTTGCAGCGACGAGCAAATTCACCACTTAAAAATCATACGCACCAAAACTATAGGCGAAGCCCATCGGTAGGGCAAGTTGATTTTCGTGCAGGGCATTTTTGCTTTTATTCCTACTTTTATTCTTGTTCTCATCATAGCTCCTTGGCCATCACCAGTGCGTCTTCCCGCCCGCCGGCGGCGGGGTAATAGCCCGGCCGCAAGCCGATTTCGCAAAAGCCGGCGGAGCTGTAAAGCCGTAAGGCGGCGGTGTTGGTGGGGCGGACTTCCAGGAATACGCTCTGCACCTCAGCGGTGCGCGCCAGTTCGAGCAGGTGTTCCAGCATGCGCCGCGACAGCCCACGTCCCCGCAGTTCCGGGCGCACGCAAAGGTTAAGGATGTGGGCTTCGCCAGCCGCCGCCGACATCACGCCGTAGGTTTGGATGAAGCCGTGCGGGGTTTCCAATACCTGGCAGTGGTAACCGACCCGGATACAGTCGCGGAAGATGCTTTCGGTCCAGGAGAATTCATAAGCGCGTTTCTCGATCAAGAGCACTTCCCGGAGATCGGCGTAGAGCATTTGTCGAAACTGGCTGGCTCGGGATTCCCGTAAGGCTTTCATGACTCGGCGAGCTTCCGAGCCGACTCGCCCGCGACGGTGGTCATGGCGCGTCGCGCCAGCCGCAGGTCGTCCCAGACCTTGCGCTTCTCGCGCGGCGAGCGCAGCAGGTAGGCGGGATGGTAGGTTACCACCAGCGGAATTTGCGCCGGACCGAAACGGTGAACCCGGCCGCGCAGCTTACCGATCTGGGTGTCGGTATCCAACAGATTCTGGGCGGCAATGCGACCTACAGCGAGGATAATACGCGGTCGGATCAACTCGATCTGTCGTTCCAGGAACGGCCGGCAGAGGTTGGCCTCGGTGGGTGCCGGGTCGCGGTTTTCCGGCGGGCGGCATTTCAGAATATTGGCGATATAGACCTGCTCGCGTTTCAGGCCGATCGCCAGCAGCATCGGGTTGAGCAGCTTGCCGGCCCGGCCGACGAACGGCTCGCCGAGCCGGTCCTCGTCGCGCCGGGGGCCTCGCCGATCACCAGCCAGTCGGCCTTGTGGTCGCCGACCCCGAACACGGCTTGGGTGCGGGTGGCGCACAGGCCGCAGGCGGTGCATTGCCGGGCTTCCGTTGCGAGTTCTTCCCAATCCATCCGGGCGATGCGCGCTTCACGGCTGGGCGCGGGTGGTGTGAAGACCTGATCGGCGGCGGTTTCGAATACCGGTTCCCAATCGTCCGTCATGGGTGGAATCCAGTCGTCAGGGGGTAAAGATTCGAAGTCCTCCACGTCCCTCATGCTGGTCGGCTGGGGTCCATCCCAAGGGTTCTCTTCCTCGGCAAAGGAGGGGTGCGCGGCGGCGGGATTGGGCGAGAGGGTGGACGCCTCCAAGCCTTCCGCCACGGGTGGAAGCGAGGAATCCGCTGCTTGCGGATGCCCGGCCAATGGCCGGCGCGGCAGCCACAAGGAAATGCCCAGCGCGGCTAGGTACTCGCGTTTGCGGTCGCCGGTCACGGGGTTTGCTCACAGCAGTTGCGGATGCGCCCGCTCGGCGGGTTGCAACACCTTGTTGAGCGCGTTCACATAAGCCTTGGCCGAGGCGATCACGATGTCGGTATCGGCGCCCTGGCCGTTGACGATCCGGCCGCTCTTGGAGACTCGCACCGTCACCTCGCCCTGGGAATCGGTGCCGCTGGTGATGTTGTTGACCGAGTACAGCAACAGGTCGGTGCCGGTCTGCAAGATGCTTTCGATTGCCTTGAACGAGGCATCCACCGGACCGCCGCCATCCGCAGTCGCTTTGCGTTCCTCGCCGTCCACCGACAGGGTGACCTGGGCGCTCGGCGTTTCGCCGGTTTCCGAGCAGACCCGCAGGTAAAGCAGCTTGACCCGCTCGTTTTCCGCCGTCAGATAAGCGTCAGTGACCAGTGCCTGCAAGTCTTCGTCGTACACCTCATGCTTTTTGTCGGCCAGTTCCTTGAAGCGGGCGAAGGCATCGTTCAACTCCTCTTCGGTTGCGAAACTGGCGCCCAATTCCTCCAGTCGCGTGCGGAAGGCATTGCGGCCCGAGTGCTTGCCCATGACCATGCGGTTGGCGCTCCAGCCCACATCCTCGGCGCGCATGATCTCGTAGGTTTCGCGGTGTTTGAGCACGCCGTCCTGATGAATGCCGGATTCGTGGGCGAAGGCGTTGGCGCCGACGATGGCTTTGTTCGGTTGCACCGGAAAGCCGGTGATGTTGGCCACCAGCCGCGAGGCCGGCACGATCTGGGTGGTGTCGATGCCGGTTTCCAGTTGAAATACGTCGTGGCGGGTGCGCACCGTCATCACGATCTCTTCCAGCGAAGCGTTGCCGGCTCGTTCGCCCAGGCCGTTGATGGTGCATTCCACTTGGCGCGCGCCGGCCAGTACCGCCGCCAATGAGTTGGCCACCGCCAGCCCCAGGTCGTTGTGGCAATGGATCGAGAAGATGGCCTTGTCGGCATTCGGTACCCGCTCGATCAGACTGCGGATGGTGTGGGCGAACTGGTCGGGAACGTTGTAGCCGACTGTGTCGGGGATGTTGATGGTGCGGGCGCCGGCATTGATCACCGCCTCGACGATCCGGCACAGAAAGTCGAGTTCCGAACGACCGGCGTCCTCGGCCGAGAATTCCACGTCGTCGGTCCAGCGTCGGGCGCGGCGTACCGCCTCGACCGCTCGTTCTATCACCTGGTCCGGTTCCATGCGCAGTTTCATCTGCATGTGGATTGGCGAGGTGGCGATGAAGGTGTGGACACGGCCCGCCGCCGCCTCTTTCAACGCCTCGCCGGCCCGGTCGATGTCGACGTCGGCGGCGCGCGCCAGGCCGCAGACCACGCTGTCCTTGACCGCTCGCGCCACCGCCCGCACCGCTTCGAAATCGCCAGGGCTGGCGATCGGAAAACCGGCTTCGATCACGTCGACTCGCATCCGCTCCAGCATCTTGGCGATGCGGACTTTCTCTTCCTTGGTCATGGACGCGCCGGGGCTTTGCTCGCCGTCGCGCAGGGTGGTGTCGAAGATAATCAGTTTGTTCATGCGGGTGTTCTCCAGTGAGGTTCGATCGCCGCGCCGGTGGCTGGCGGAGCCGGCGGACCATGGCGGTTGATTATGGCGATTTTGCGAGGTTTGTCAGCCGAATGTTGGGTGGTGCCGGGCTGACGCCCAGCTCGGCGCGCGCCGTCTGGCATTAGGGCGTCGGGGTGCTTTTCGCCGGACGGCCGGTGATAGCCTGTTACAATGATAAGCTCTAGTCATGGAGTCAGGAGATTGTATGTCTCAATCGCTTTGGCCTGGTAAACCCTATCCGCTTGGCGCGGATTGGAATGGTGAAGGCACCAATTTCGCGCTGTTTTCGGAAAACGCCACCAAGGTTGAGCTATGCCTGTTCGATGAGCAAGATCACGAAACCCGACTGGAGCTTAAGGAGGTCGATAAGTTCATCTGGCACGGTTACGCGCCGGAAATCGGACCGGGGCAACGTTATGGTTTTCGGGTGCATGGACCGTTCGCGCCACAGGAAGGGCATCGTTTCAATCCCAACAAGCTGCTGATCGATCCCTACGCCAAGGCGCTCGATGGCGATGTCCAGCCTGGTGAAGCCATTTTCGGCTATCCGTGGGATCAGCCCGAGGACGATCTGGCCTTTTCCGAAAGCGACAGTGCGCCGCTGATGCCGAAGGCCGTGGTGGTCGACCCGCATTTCGATTGGGAAGGTGACGAACTGCTGCGCACGCCTTGGCATGAAACCGTCATTTACGAATTGCACGTTCGGGGTTTCACCCGTCTGCACCCGGACATTCCGCCAGAGCTGCGCGGCACCTATGCCGGCCTGGCGCATCCCGCCACTCTCGCCCATCTGCATTCATTGGATGTGACCGCCGTCGAGCTAATGCCGATTCACCATTATCTGGCGCATCCCGGCCATCTGAACAGCAAAGGTTTGAGCAACTACTGGGGTTACGATTCGCTGAATTACTTTGCGCCGTATTTCGGCTACAGCGCCAGTGGCGGCAACGGTGAACAAGTGCGCGAATTCAAGGGCATGGTCAAGCTGCTGCACCAGGCTGGCATCGAGGTGATCCTGGACGTGGTCTACAACCACACCGGCGAAGGCAGCCAGATGGGGCCGACTCTGAGTCTGCGCGGGGTGGACAATGCCGCTTATTACCGGCTGGTTGAAGACAATCCCCGCTACTACATGGATTTCACCGGTTGCGGCAATTCGCTCAACGTCCGTCACCCGCAAGTGCTCAAGCTGATCATGGACAGTCTGCGCTACTGGGTGCTGGAGATGCACGTCGACGGCTTTCGTTTCGATCTGGCCTCGGCGCTGGCGCGGGAGCTGTACGCCGTCGACCGGCTGGCCGCCTTTTTCGACATCATCCACCAGGACCCGGTGCTGTCGAATGTGAAACTGATTGCCGAGCCTTGGGACGTGGGCGACGGCGGTTATCAGGTGGGCGGTTTTCCACTGCTGTGGTCGGAATGGAATGGTCGCTATCGGGACACGGTGCGTGATTTCTGGCACGGCGAATCAAGCCGGCTGGCCGACTTTGCCTTTCGTTTCACCGGCAGTTCCGATCTGTATCAGTCCAATGGCCGTAATCCCAGCGCCAGCATCAATTTCATCACCGCGCACGACGGCTTCACCCTACGCGACCTGGTCAGTTACAACGAAAAGCACAACGACGCCAATGGCGAAGACAACCGCGACGGCGAATCGCATAACCGTTCTTGGAACTGTGGCGCTGAAGGCGAGACGAATGATTGGACCGTGTTGAATCTGCGCCAGCGCCAGCAGCGCAATTTTCTGGCGACGCTGTTCCTGTCGCAGGGCGTTCCCATGCTGCTGGCCGGCGACGAAATGGGCCGTGCCCAGCATGGGAACAATAATGCCTATTGTCAGGATAACGAGATCTCCTGGCTGAACTGGGATCTGCCGGAGGAAAACGCGGCGCTGCTGGAATTCGTGCGCGAGTTGATGGCGTTCCGCTACGAACATCCGGTGTTGCGTCGGCGCAAATGGTTCCAGGGGCAGTCGATCCATGGTTCCGGCGTGCACGACATCCTCTGGTTCAACCCCGATGGCGGCGAGATGACCGAGGAGCAATGGCATGACGGCTTGGCCAAGGCCATTGGGATTTTTCTGAACGGCGAGGAAATCGCCACCCCCAACCAGCGCGGCGAGCGGATCATCGACGATAGCTTTATTCTGCTGTTCAATGCCGATCACGAGCCGGTGGAATTCAGTCTGCCCGAGGATCTGCGTGACTGGGCATGGCGGACGGTGATGGATACTGCCCAACCCCGCTTTTTGCAACGCGGCCGTGGTTATGGGGCCGAAGCGCCGGAAGTGCCGGTGGCTGGCCGGGCGTTGGTAGTCTTGCAGCGGCCATCCAGCGCCAATAACCAATAGTCGTAACCGTAGCCGTAGGGTACGCAATACGTATCCTGCCCAGCTTCCAGTCTTATGTCTTGCCGATAAACCGGCAACTCAATCCACTGACCACGACCCGCCAAGGAGGCATCGTTCCCATGAATCCCATTAAACTGGGTGCTGATTATCGCGGCGACCGCCAATGTGTTTTTACTTTATGGGCACCCTTGTTGAAACAAGCAGCGGTTCACTTGGTTGCACCCGAGGATCGGCTGGTTCCCATGACCCGCGACGAGCGCGGTTACTGGCACGCCACCGTCACCGACATCGATCCCGGCGCGCTGTACTTCTACCGGTGGGACGGGGAAACCGACCGTCCCGATCCCGTTTCCCACAGCCAGCCGCAAGGCGTGCATGGTCCATCGCGAGTCGTGGACCACGCTTTCGCCTGGACCGACGCCGGTTGGCGACCGACACCGCTGCCGCAATGGGTGATGTACGAACTGCATGTCGGAACCTTCACTCCCGAAGGGACTTTCGACGCGATCATCCCGCGCTTGCCCGAATTGCGGGAACTGGGGGTCAATGCCCTGGAACTGCTGCCGGTTGCCCAATTTCCCGGTGATCGCAACTGGGGTTACGACGGCGTCTATCCCTGGGCGGCGCAGCATTCCTACGGCGGGGTCGAGGGCCTGAAGCGGCTGGTCGATGCCTGCCACCGCGAAGGTTTGGCGGTGATCATGGACGTGGTTTACAACCACCTTGGCCCCGAGGGGAATTATCTGTGGGGGCTGGGAACCTATTTCACCAATCACTACCGCACCCCTTGGGGCGATGCCGTCAACTACGACGGCCCGCACAGCCCCGGCGTCCGCGAGTACGTGGTTGGTAACGCCCGTTACTGGTTCGAAACCTGCCATTGCGACGCGCTGCGGCTGGATGCGATTCACGCCATCTACGATTTCGGTGCCCGCCACATCCTGTCGGAACTGGCCGAAGCCGCCGCTGACTGCGGACAACGCCAAGGCCGGCCTTTTTATCTCATCGCCGAGAGCGATCTCAACGACCCTCGTATCGTGCGCCCGCCCACCACCGGCGGTTACGGGCTGGACGGGCAATGGAGCGACGATTTTCATCACGCGCTGCACACCATCCTTACCGGTGAACGCCACGGCTACTACGAGGACTTCGGCGCCCTGGAACAGTTGGCCCAAGTCTATCGCCGACCCTTTGTTTACGCTTGGGACTACTCTCCACACCGCCAGCGCTTCCATGGCGACGATCCTGACGATTGCCCGGCTTGGCGCTTCGTGGTGTGCAGTCAGAATCATGATCAAGTCGGCAATCGGGCGCTAGGTGAACGGCTATCGGGCCTACTGCCGTTTCCGGCGCTGAAACTGGCGGCAGCAGCGGTGCTGCTGTCGCCCTACCTGCCGATGCTGTTCATGGGCGAGGAATACGGCGAGCCGCGCCCGTTCCTGTATTTCATCAGCCATGGCGACCCGGCATTGATCGAAGGGGTGCGAGAGGGTCGAAAACAGGAGTTTGCCGCCTTCCACGTCGAGGGCGAGGCGCCCGATCCGCAGTCCGAAGTGACGTTCGAGGATTCCAAGCTGCAATGGAATCTGGGCAAAATCGGCCGACACGGTCAATTACGCGCCTTCTATCGCGAATTACTGCGGTTGCGGCGGGAATTGCCGGCGCTGGCTCGCTTGGACAACGCCAGCCTGACCGCGACCGTGGTTGCTCCGACCGTGCTGGAGTTGCGGCGTTGGTGCGATGACAACCGCGTCGTCGTCTGGATGAATTTCGCCGCCGAACCGGCGACCGTGACCGTCGCGCCGGGCGCTGGCCCCTGGAATAGGCAACTTGATGCGGCTGATCCAGCCTGGGGTGGCGACGGTTCGACCTTGCCGGCGCAACTGGTCGATGGCATGGCGCCGAACCCGCTCGTCCTTCCGCCTTACGCTGTGGCGGTCTACGCCGCCGGTGTTTCCGCTTGAACGTTCAACGACGAGGACCCAATTCCATGATGCGCATTCCCGTCGCGACTTATCGCCTGCAATTCACGCCCGATTTCGGCTTCGACGCCGCAACCGCCATCGCCCCCTATCTGGCCGAACTGGGGGTATCCGATATCTACGCCTCGCCGATCCTCACGCCGCGTCAAGGGAGCCAACACGGTTACGACGTGGTGGACGCGCACGCCATCAATCCCGAATTGGGCGGCATGGAGCGGTTCGAGCTGCTGAGTCAGGTACTGAAGGAACAGGGTATCGGCTGGGTGCAGGATATCGTGCCCAACCACATGGCCTTCGACAGCCAGAATCGGGTGTTGGTGGATGTGTTGGAAAATGGTCCGGACTCGCTCTATCACGAGTTCTTCGATATCAACTGGAACCATCTGTACGAAGGAATCCGCGGTCGGGTGTTGGCGCCCTTTCTCGGCAAGTTCTACGGCGACTGCCTGGAAAGCGGTGAATTGCAGTTGCGTTACAGCAAGCAGGGACTGGCCGTTCACTACTACGATTTCCGTTTCCCGATCCGCATCGAGTCCTATTATCGATTGCTGACCTACGATCTGGGGCGGTTGCGCGCCCGTCTCGATCGCGCTCATCCGCACTTCGTCAAGTTCCTGGGGGTGCTTTACCTGCTCAAGTACATCCCATCCGGCGAGGAAGGGCAGGAGCGCTATGACCAGATTTCCTTCATCAAGCAGATGTTGTGGGAGCTGTGGAACGGTAGCCCCGAAGTACGCGAGTTCATTGAGGAGAATATCCGCATTTTCAATGGCGAAGTGGGAAAACCCGAAAGCTTCGACCTGATGGACAGCTTGCTCGACGAGCAATTCTTCCGGTTATCCTACTGGAAGGTTGGTAACGAGGAACTGAATTATCGGCGGTTTTTCACCATCAACGACCTGATCTCGCTGCGGATCGAGGACGCCAAGGTCTTTGACTTCACGCACGAGTTGATCCTGAAGTTGGTGGCCGAGGAGAAGATCAGCGGTCTGCGGATCGACCATATCGACGGTCTCTACGATCCGGCGCAGTATCTGCATCGCCTGCGCGAGCGGGTACCCTATGTTTATCTGGTCGTGGAAAAAATTCTGGAACATGGCGAGGAATTGCCGGTGAACTGGCCGTGCCAAGGTACCAGCGGCTATGATTTTCTCGGCATGGTCAATAGCCTGTTTTGCCAGCCGGACGCCGAGGCGGAATTCACCCGGATTTATCACTCGTTCATCGGTAACACCACGTCCTGCGAGATGCTGATCGACGGCAGCAAGCGCATGATCGTGGACAAGCATCTGGCCGGCGATATCGATAACCTGGCCCATCTGCTCAAGCGCATTTCCGAGCGTTACCGGTATGCCAGCGATTTCACCCTATACGGACTCCAGGTGGCGCTGATCGAAATTCTGGTGCTGTTTCCGGTCTATCGCACCTACATCGGTCGGACCGGCTCCAGCCGGGCGGATCAGGAACATATCCGGCAGGTTATCGCCCAGGCTA
Source organism: Candidatus Competibacter phosphatis (assembly GCF_012939995.1). Lineage (GTDB taxonomy): Bacteria > Pseudomonadota > Gammaproteobacteria > Competibacterales > Competibacteraceae > Competibacter > Competibacter phosphatis. Next base: position 78,009 of record NZ_SPMZ01000008.1, read on the forward strand.
GGCTCAATATCCCCAACTTCCGCAATGAGCTGAATTTCATCGAACGGTTCCTGCGTCTGGAATTCGACGAGCACATGGCGGCCGAGGACAAGGACCAGTGGCTGCATTTCATCATGCGCTTGCAGCAGTTCACCGGACCGCTGATGGCCAAGGGCGTCGAGGATACGGTGTTCTATGTGTATAACCGGCTTCTGTCGCTCAATGAAGTCGGCGCGGGGCCGTTGCAGTTCGGCATCGATCTCGATGAGTTTCACGCCTTCAACCAGCAGCGGGTCGCTTCCTGGCCGCATGCGATGAACGCCAGCGCCACCCATGACACCAAGCGGGGCGAAGATGTCCGCGCCCGATTGAACGTGCTGTCGGAGATGCCGGAGGAGTGGGAACGGCAGTTGCTGGAATGGCACGAGATTAACCAGTCGCGCAAGGTACAGATCGGCGCCCGGATGGCCCCCGAGAACGATGACGAGTACCTGCTCTATCAAACTTTGCTGGGCGCCTATCCCTTCGATCTGGCGGACTATCCAGGGTTCATCGAGCGGGTCAAGGATTATTTGATCAAAGCCACCCGTGAAGCCAAGGTTCACACCAACTGGCTGGAGCCCGACGGTCCATACGAGGAAGCCTTGCTGACTTTCGCCGAGCGCGTGATGCAATCGGGCATGGACAACCTTTTTCTGCAAGCGTTCTTGCCGTTCCAGCGACGGATTCAACACTATGGCATCCTCAACTCGCTCAGCCAGACCCTGCTCAAGCTGACCACGCCCGGCCTGCCCGATTTTTACCAAGGCACCGAATTATGGGATTTGAGCCTGGTCGATCCAGACAACCGGCGGCCAGTGGATTTTGAGCGGCGCGGCGCGCTGCTCAAGGCGTTGCAGAACTATGGTGGGGGGGAACATTCCACACCTGATCACGGAACTGCTGGCCATGCCGGAGGATGGGCGGATTAAGTTGTTTCTGATCCATCGAGCCCTGCAGGCGCGGCGAGCCGAATCGGAGTTGTTCCAGCACGGTGCTTACCAGAAATTGACGGTGATCGGCAGCCTCAAATCGCATGTGGTGGCATTCGCCCGGGATCTGGGCGAGCGGCGGGCGTTGGTGGTGGTGCCGCGCTTCCCGAGTAGCTTGGTCAAGGATGGCGAGTACCCGCTGGGCGAGGCGGTCTGGCATGAAACTCGGGTATTGCCACCGACCGGCTCACGCCTGCGCTGGCACAATGTCCTAACCGGACAAACCGTGCAGGGCGAGGAGGCGTTGTGGTTGCGGGAAGTGTTCCAGCATTTCCCGGTGGCGCTGCTGATCAACGAGTCGGTACAGAACTGACGAGGGTTGTACGTACCGCCTCGCCCACGCGCCTACTTGGGTTCTGGGGGTTCCCCTAGGCCTTGGGCGCGGCGGCGGGCGCGCTGCCGCAGCCGCGCCAGGAACAGCATCGGTCCCGATAGTCCGTACAGCAGGAAGCCGAAGAATAGGACCTTGGGCGGGTCGATGGAGGTGAGCACGAAGACCAGTACCACGATCAAGACCGCCATGAAGGGCACCGGTCCGCGCAAGTCGACCTGTTTGAAACTGAAGTACAGGATATTGCTGAACATCAGCGCGCCGGCACCGATGGTGACGGCCAGTGCTGGCCACAGCATTTGCATGCCGGTCAGGCCGAGATCGGTGCAGAACCAGACCAACCCAGTCACGATGGCCGCCGCCGACGGGCTGGGTAGGCCGATGAAGTAGCGTTTGTCGGTGCTACCCAGTTGCACGTTGAAGCGGGCCAGCCGCAGCGCCGCCATCACCATGTAAAAAAACGCTGCCAGCCAACCAAGCTTGGACAAGAACGGTCCCATTTCGGCCATGGTTCCCAGCGCCCATTCATACATGATCAAGGCCGGCGCCAGCCCGAAGGACACCAGATCGGCCATGCTGTCGTATTGAGCGCCGAACTCGCTTTCGGTGTGGGTCAGCCGGGCGACCCGGCCATCCAGTCCATCCAGCACCATGGCGATGAAAACCGCGATGGCGGCAGGTTCGAAGTGACCCCGCAAGGCAGCGATGATGGAGTAGAAGCCGCAGAACAGCGCGGCGGTGGTGAAGAGGTTGGGTAGCAGGTAAACGCCACGCGGGCGGCGAGTTTCATGGGTTTCTTCGCTGGTCATCGGGTTGAGTGGACGCTTTGGGTCGTTATTGTTCTGAGCCGTTTAGGGTTGCAGTTTGCTGCGCTTGTCCCGGATGTAAACGGTGCCCTGAGATCGCCTGTCGATCTCGAACAAAGTGATGGCCGATACCAAGTCAACCAGCTTTTTGTAGCCATAGTTTCGAGAGTCGAACTCAGGAACCTGTTTGGCGATGTGATGGCCCACCGCGCCAAGATGAGCCCAGCCACTGTCGTCGGAAGCCGCTTCCAGGGCATTTCGAAAGAGGTTCACGAGTTTGGTGTCTCCCTTAAGTTTTTTGGTTTCTTGCTTGTGGATGGCGGTATCTGGATTTTCCTCGGTAAGCAGGACCTTGGTGAAAATGAATTTATCGCAGGCGGATACAAAAGCTTTTGGTGTTTTCTCCTCACCGAAGCCGTACACCAGCAGACCTTCTTCCCGGATGCGCGATGCCAAGCGCGTAAAGTCGCTATCGCTGGAGACCAGGCAGAAGCCATCGAAGCGGCGGGTGTAGAGCAAATCCATCGCGTCGATGATCATGGCGCTATCGGTCGCGTTTTTGCCGACCGTGTAGCGGAATTGCTGGATGGGCTGGATGGAGTGATCCAGCAGAACCGATTTCCATCCCGCCAGGTTCGGCGTGGTCCAGTCACCGTAAATGCGCTTGACGCTGGGGATACCATATTTGACGATTTCCCGGACGAGCCCTTCGATGATCGCTGGCTGGGCATTGTCCGCGTCGATCAGAACCGCAAGCCGCCGCTGGACTGGAAGGTCAACGTTCATTTTCAAGAAGCGGCCTGATGCGAGTCCAGGAAGCGGAGCACGAATGGAAAATAACGGACATCGTGCCCCGCTGACTAGCCGGTTACCCCGTCAATTCTTACTGGTATCCACCAGCCGGTTGGCTTTGATCCACGGCATCATGCCGCGTAACTTGTCGCCGACCTGCTCGACCGGATGTTCGCGGCTGATCCGGCGCTTGGCCTTGAGTACCGGCGCGCCGGCCTGATTTTCCAGGATGAATTCCCGGGCGAACTGGCCAGTCTGGATTTCGTTCAGGATCTTGCGCATCTCGGCTTTGGTCTGCTCGGTGACGATGCGCGGTCCGCGCGTGAAATCACCGTACTCGGCGGTGTTGGAGATCGAGTAGCGCATGTTGGCGATGCCGCCCTCGTAGATCAGATCCACGATCAGCTTCACCTCGTGCAGGCACTCGAAATAGGCCATCTCCGGCGCGTAGCCCGCTTCCACCAGCGTTTCGAAGCCGGCTTGGATCAGCGCGGTCAGGCCGCCACACAGCACCACCTGCTCGCCGAACAGATCGGTCTCGCATTCCTCGCGGAAGCTGGTTTCGATCACGCCGGCTCGCCCGCCGCCATTGGCCGACGCATAGGACAAGGCGATTTCCTTGGCTTGATCGGAGGCATCCTGCGCCACCGCGATCAGGGAAGGTACGCCGCCACCCTGGGTATAGGTGGAGCGCACCAGATGGCCTGGACCCTTGGGCGCGATCATGATTACGTCCAGATCGGCGCGCGGCACGATCTGACCGAAGTGGATGTTGAATCCATGGGCAAAAGCCAGCGCCGCGCCCTTCTTGAGCTTCGCTTCGATCTGCCGGTAAATCTGGCCTTGATGCTCGTCGGGGGCGAGGATCATCACCACGTCCGCCGCCGCCGCCGCGTCCTCGACCGGTTTGACCGTCAGGCCGGCGGTTTCGGCCTTGACCGCCGAAGCGGAGCCCGGTCGTAGGCCGACGATCACCTCGACGCCGGAATCGCGCAGATTGAGCGCGTGGGCGTGGCCTTGGGAGCCGTAGCCGATAATGGCGACGGTTTTACCCTTGATCAGCGACAGGTCGGCGTCTTTGTCGTAATAGATATTCATGGGGCAATTTCCTGAACGGTGAAGAACAGGCCATCCCGACCGGCGGACCCGGTGGGGACGGCGCGGGGTGGGGGAACTCAGGCGCGCAGCGCCTTCTGCCCGAGGGCGATGCCGGTGGCGCCGGAACGAACCACCTCAAGGATGGCTTCCTTCTCGATCGCGCGCAGGAAGTTGTCCAGCTTGCTGCCTGTGCCGGTCAGCTCGATGGTGTAGGTCGCCTCGGTCACGTCGAGCACATGCCCGCCGAAAATGTCGGCCAGCCGCTTCATTTCGGCCCGCTGCTCGCCGCTGGCCTTGGTCTTGACCAGCATCAGTTCGCGCTCGATGGCGTCGGTTTCGCTGAGGTCGATCAGCTTGACCACGTCGATCAGCTTGTTGAGTTGTTTGACGATTTGCTCGATGATCTGCTCGTTGCCGTAGGTGACCAGAGTCAGCCGCGACAACGTTGGGTCGTCGGTGGGCGCGACCGTCAGACTCTCGATGTTGTAGCCGCGCGCCGAAAACAGATTGGCCACCCGCGACAGAGCGCCGGCCTCGTTTTCCATCAGGATCGAAATCAAATGACGATTGTTGTTATTCACAGCAGCACCATACCCTCGTCGTGAGTCGAGACCATCTCGTCGCGTTCGGCTAGCAGCATCTCGTTCTGGCCGCCCCCCGAGGGGATCATCGGAAACACGTTTTCACCTTGATCGGTAATAAAGTCCAGGAATACCGTGCGGTCCTTCATGGCAAACGCTTCGCGCAGCGCGCCTTCCACATCGCCCGGCTTCTCGATGCGCATGCCGACATGGCCGTAAGCCTCGGCCAGCATGACGAAATTCGGCAATGCTTCCAGGTAGGTCATGCTATAGCGCTTCTGGTAGAAGAACTCTTGCCATTGCCGCACCATGCCGAGGTAGCCATTGTTCAGGTTCACGATCTTGACCGGCGTGTAGTACTGCTTCATGGTCGACAGTTCCTGCAACATCATCTGGATGCTGCCGTCGCCGGTCACGCAGGCCACGTCCTGATCGGGGAAGGCCAGCTTGGCGCCCATCGCCGCCGGCAGGCCGAAACCCATGGTCCCCAACCCACCGGAGTTGATCCACTGCCGCGGCCGGTCGAACAGATAGTACTGAGCCGCCCACATCTGGTGTTGACCGACATCGGAAGCGACGATGGCCTTGCCTTCGGTCACCTGGTACAGCTTCTGAATCACGTATTGCGGCTTGATCACCTCGTCGCTTTGGCGGTAGCTCAGCGACTTCATGGCCCGCCACTCGTCGATTTGTCGCCACCAGCGGTCCAGCGCCTCGGTATCGGGCTTGAGCTTTTCGTCGCGGACGACGTTGATCATGCCGCGCAGCACGCTCGGCACCGAGCCGACGATGGGAATATCGACCTGAACGTTTTTGGAGATCGACGACGGGTCGATGTCCACATGCACGATCTTGGCTTCCGGGCAGAACTTGTCGATCTTGCCGGTCACCCGATCGTCGAAGCGTGCGCCGATGGCGATCAGCACGTCGCAGTGATGCATGGCCATGTTGGCTTCATAGGTGCCGTGCATGCCCAGCATGCCGATGAATTGCCGGTCGGTGGCCGGGTAGGCGCCCAATCCCATCAGCGTGTTGGTGACCGGATAGCCGAGCAATTGGGCGAGTTCGACCAGTTCCGGCGACCCTTCGCTCAGAATCACTCCACCGCCGGTGTAGATCATCGGTCGCTTGGCGGATAGGATCAGATCCACCGCCTTGCGGATCTGGCCGGCGTGACCCTTGACCGTCGGGTTGTAGGAACGCAGCTTGATCTTTTTCGGATAATGGAATTCCGCCTTGCCGATGGTGATGTCCTTCGGCAGGTCGATCAACACCGGGCCGGGGCGACCGGTGCTGGCGATATAGAAAGCTTTCTTGATGGTTTCGGCCAGGTTCTTGATGTCCCTGACCAGGAAGTTGTGCTTGACGCAAGGCCGGGTAATGCCGACCGCGTCGACTTCCTGAAAAGCGTCGTTGCCAATCAGCGCCGTGGGCACCTGCCCGGAAAACACCACCAGCGGGATGGAGTCCATGTAGGCATCGGCAATGCCGGTAACGGCGTTGGTGACGCCGGGGCCGGAGGTGACCAGCACCACGCCGGTCTTGCCGCTGGCGCGGGCGTAACCTTCGGCGGCGTGGACGGCGGCCTGTTCGTGACGGACCAGCACATGCTTGATATGGTCCTGGGCGTACAGGGCGTCATAGATGTGCAGCACGGCGCCGCCCGGATAACCGAACATGCATTCGACGCCTTCTTCCTTCAGGCAACGGACGAGAATTTCAGCACCCGTGATGAGTTCCATAATCGTTCACTCCTCATGGTGAATCGGGGTTAAGAGATAGGCCAGGCAGCAGAACCATTCTTTCGCCACAGTACGGGCGTATCATGATCGGGTCCGTGCGGTGGTATGCCGGGTCCGCGACAGGGCGGGGTGACCGCCGTGCGGTGGGGGTGGCGCCGGCGGGCGCAACCCGTCATGAAAGTCGCCGGTACGCGCTGGGCGCGGGTCTTGCTAGCCGCTTATACTACATAAACTTTATTTTTGAGCAAAATCCCGCCGTGCTGGCGGGGAATGGGCACGGGATGTCGGGTGCCCGGCGCGCTGTTTCCCTCCGGCAATTCCAGGGTCGATTGGAGGCTGTATGTCGAAACGAATGCTGTTATCGGTATGGGTGTTGGTTGGTTGCGGGATCGCCGTCACGGGGCAGGCCCAGCAGTTCATCTACAAGTGGAACGACGAGCAGGGGCAGATACAATACTCCGAATTGCCGCCGCCGTCCGGCGTGTCCTATGAGACGGTACGCAAGCCCACCGGCTTCGGAAAGGAAGGCGGTCAGGCCCGCGATCTAGCCAAGGAACAAGAGGATTTGGCCAAGAAATTGGCCGAGGAAGAAGCCAAGACGCAGCAACAGCAGCAAGATCAGGCGCGGAAGGAGGAAGATGTGCGCGCCAAGAACTGCGAGGTTGCCAAGAAAAACGTGGAAACGCTGCAAAGCGACCGGCCAGTGGTCAAGGCTGATGCGCAGGGCAACAAGGTGGCGCTCGACGCCCAGCAGCGCGCGACGGAATTGCAAAAGGCTCAGAAAGACCAGGATTATTTCTGTAACCCCTGATCCATCGATTCATCATAAGGCCGATTCATGCGCGTATCCCGCTTTCCGTTGTTCACCGTCAAGGAAACTCCGGCCGACGCCGAGGTTGTCAGCCATCAGCTCATGTTGCGAGCGGGCCTGATCCGCAAGCTGGCCGCCGGTATCTACACTTGGCTGCCGTTGGGTCTGCGCGTGCTGCGCAAGACCGAGGCGGTGGTGCGCGAGGAAATGAACCGAGCCGGCGCGCTGGAGTTGTCCATGCCCGCCGTTCAGCCAGCCGAACTATGGCAGGAATCCGGCCGCTGGCAGAAGTACGGCCCGGAACTGCTACGGATCAAGGATCGACACGAACGCGATTTCTGCTTCGGTCCGACGCACGAGGAAGTGATCACCGATCTGTTTCGCCGCGAGATCAAGAGTTACAAGCAACTGCCGGTCAACTTCTACCAGATCCAGACCAAGTTCCGCGATGAGGTCCGGCCACGCTTTGGGGTGATGCGGGCCCGCGAGTTTCTGATGAAGGACGCCTATTCCTTTCATCTGGACCCCGCTTCGTTACAGGAAACCTATGAGCGGATGTACGACGCCTACTCACGCATCTTCACCCGATTGGGGCTGCGGTTTCGCGCGGTGCTGGCCGATACCGGCAGCATCGGTGGCGCGCATTCCCACGAATTTCATGTGTTGGCCGAATCCGGTGAGGATGCCATCGCCTTTTCCGACGGTAGCGACTACGCCGCCAACGTCGAGCTGGCCGAAGCGCTGGCTCCACCCGGCGAGCGCCCGGCGCCAGCCGAAACCCTGACGCGCGTGCATACGCCTGGCGTCAAGACCATCGCCGAGCTGTGCGATTTCCTTAAGATTCCCGCCGAGCGGACGGTGAAGGCGGTGGTGGTCGAGGGTGAGGACGGGCAACCGGTGCTGCTGTTGGTGCGTGGTGACCATGAGGTGAATGCGATCAAGGCCGAAAAGCTGCCACAGGTCAAGGCGCCGCTGGCTTTCGCCAGCCCCGAGGCGATCCGGGCGGCATTTGGCGCCAGTCCCGGTTCACTCGGCGCGGTCGGTTTCGGCGGTACGGTGATCGCCGATCGCACCGTGGCCAAGATGGCCGATATGGTGGCTGGCGCGAACCAGGACGACTGGCACCTGACCGGCGTCAATTTCGGCCGCGATTGCCCGGAACCGCTGGTCGCCGATATCCGTAGCGTGGTCCAGGGCGATCCCAGTCCCGACGAACAAGGCACGCTGGCCATTGCTCGCGGTATCGAGGTCGGCCATATTTTTCAGCTTGGTCGCAAGTACAGTGCCGCCATGCAGGCCGAGGTGCTCGGCGAGGATGGTCAGCCGGCCATCGTCACCATGGGTTGCTACGGTATCGGCGTGTCGCGAGTGGTGGCGGCGGCCATCGAGCAGAACCACGACGAACGCGGCATCGTCTGGCCGGCGGCGATGACCCCGTTTCAGGTGGCGCTGCTGCCCATCGGCGCGGCGCGCTCGGCGGCGGTGCGCGAGGCTACCGAGGCGCTGTATCGGGAACTGGTGGCCGCGGGCATCGAGGTCCTGCTGGATGATCGCGACGCCCGGCCCGGCGTGATGTTCGCCGACATGGAATTGATCGGCATTCCGCATCGGGTGGTGGTTAGCGAGCGAAACCTGGCCGCTGGTCAGGTAGAGTACCGTGGTCGGCGTGATCCGGACCACACGCGAGTGATGCAAGCGGATTTGCTCGGTTGGTTGCGGGAGCGACTGGTGGGGGAGCGGCATTAGGACTATCGGACAAAACCTCCGAGAAGCGGTCTACCGGTGTAACGGGTCTGGCTACTTGGTGAGTTCCCATGCAACTGAAAGACATCGCGCACTGCTTGCCGGAGGAGATCTGGACGCTGTTCGAGCCGATTTTGCCGGCTCGCATCTGGTGTGGGAATGGTCGTCCGCCCAAGAGCAATCGCGACTGTTTCCATGCCTTGCTCTACGTGTTAGTGGCGGGGATTCCCTGGGAAATGCTCCCGGCCGGGTTTCCGTCCCACAAAACGGTCCAGCGGCGGTTGGCCGTCTGGCTGGCGCTGGATGTGTTCTATCAAGCCTGGCGGCAGTTGGCCGAGCGCTACCAAGCGCTGCACGGAATCAACTGGGACCAGGTCCTCCTCGACGGCTCCAAGAAGCCGGCCAAAAAAGGGGCGAACAAACCGGGCCTTCGCCGGTGGACCGGGCCAAATGCGGGACTGCCTTGCAACTCGCGTGCGACGGTCGGGCCATGCCCTTGGGAGTAGTCGTGACCGCGGCCAATGCCAACGACGGTTGCCACACCGAAGTGCTGCTTGCCGCGCTGGTCGTGTCGCCACCGGCTCTGACTCGACCTTTGGAGGAACTCGATGTCCGCAGCTTGCCCACGGCTCAAGCCGACGGCGCCTACGGCAACCGCCCCAGCCGGACGCGCGCCCAGGCCGCCGGCTTTCGCTTGCAGGCCCCGTCGCGGGGCCTGCGCCGACCAGGCCTCGGCCGGATTCGCCAAGCGGTGGAACGTTGCCACAACTTCTTCGCCCAGTTCGGTCGCATCGGCCGCCGGTTGGATCGCTCCGTCAAACGATTCCTCGGCTGGATTCAATTAGCCGCTTGTCTTATCTTCCTTCGCTCAGGTTTTTGTCCGGTAGTCCTTAGAGACTGTATAAAAACTAACATATTGATTATATGATATTAACTTCCGGTAGTATTCGACCAATATCATGCGTAAACGGACTTTTACGCATAACCTGTTGATTTACGGTTTGGTGTTTTTGTACAGCTTCTTAGGTCGACGCGGGCATGCCGTGGAAGGATATGCGGAGTTATCCACAGAACCTGTGGATAACTCTGTGGATAACTTTCGCCCCATGGGCCTAACTCCGCGTCGCGAATAGAAGAATGACGGTTTGATGACTTTTTTGATCAGCTTATGGTTTCTTTATTATCAACAAGTTATATTAGTAATTGGAATCAAGCGAGGAATTTATACCAAAATGGCGAGCGACAATGGCCAAGAACGGAAAGCGCATAAGCCTGTGGATAAGTCAAGCTCTCTTAAAAATAAAAAAAATTGTTTTTCGTCTAGTCAATCCGAAAATCGTGAAAATCCCGATAGGGCAATGTTTCGCATTGGACGTCAGTGACTCGGGCGGTTTGCGGACCTTGCCACAACCAGTTGCGTAAGGCGATCACCGCTCTTTCTTCCCCGCAGACCAAGACTTCCACCCGCCGGTCCGGCAGGTTGCGCACATAACCGTTGACGCCCAACCCCCAGGCTTTTTCAGCGGTGGCGTAACGGAAGCCGACGCCCTGAACGCGGCCGGTCACATGGCAGTGGAGGCACAGGGTTTTCAAGGCACTTCCTCTTGAATTGGTCTAGCGGGACGAACCACCGGTCGATTCCAATTCAGCCAGCCGCTCCGCGAGCATGGCGGCGTTCACGGTCCCCAAGTGGGTATCGACGAGTTCCCCGGTGGGTGAAATCAGGAATGTGGTGGGCAAGCCCTTCAGCTCGAATCCGGGCAGCGGTTCGCTGCCGCTCAGCGCCACGGGGAAGGTGATGGCCAGTCGTTCGACGAAGGCGCGGATTTCGGAGGGGGCGATATCCTCGAAATTGATGCCGACCACGGTGGCGCGTTCGTGGTGCTGCTTGTGAAACGCTTGCAATTCCGGCATTTCCAACAGGCAGGGAGTGCACCAGGTCGCCCAGAAATTGACGATGACCCACCGGCCGCGGAAATCGGCCAGCCGCACCGGCTGACCGTCCACGCCAGGCAGGGTAAAGTCCGGGCCTTGCGCGCGGGCGAGAGGGCTCAGCGCCAGCAATGCCAGCAGCAACAGCGCCGGCCGGAAATCGATCCGATAAGAGTGGTATGGGGCGATGGTGGGCACTGGAGGTCTCGGTTGCGGGGCTCGGTGTGGAGCGGCAAGTCTAGGGAGATTCCGGTCGAACCGCAGTATTGCGCACCGCATCCTCTCGGGCCTTGATTGCTTCGTCGCGTGCGTCCAGGGCATACCGGCGCGCATCTTCGTAGGCGCCCGTTTCCAAGTGCGCTTGGGCTTTTTGCAGCAGAATCCAGGCCGCCTGCAAGGTGTTGGGCGCGCGCCGCGCCGCGCCGCTGGCCTCGGCCGACCAAATAGCCTGTCGGGCGTCGCTCATCTCTTGCACGGGGGCGCTCGCGCAAGCTGCCAGCGCCAATACCGTAACAACGAACAGGGTGGATCCGCGAGTGGACAATGCTTTGAATCTGAGAAGGCGGCAGGCCGCTGTGCCTGGCTAGTAAAACGATGAATTCACTACGTAAACTAGCACCGGTTGTCTCAGTCGTCAAGCCAGTGCAGAAGAAGGAGGCGCCCGATGGCCGCAATGCGGTTTCGTTGCCTCGGGCAAGTTTATCGCTGAAAATCCAAGGTGTGGGAAACATGGCGGAAATATTGATCTTGTACTACAGCCGCACCGGAGGTACCGCCGAGATGGCGCGCCAAGTGGCTCGGGGCGTGGAGGAAGTGGAAGGCATGACGGCTCGGTTGCGTACCGTACCGGCGGTTTCGGCGGTTTGCGAGGCGGTCGAAGACGAAATTCCAATCGATGGAGCGCCATATGCGGGTCCGGACGATCTGCGGGAGTGTGCCGGCTTGGCGTTGGGTAGCCCGACCCGTTTCGGTAACATGGCGGCACCGCTCAAGTACTTTCTGGATTCCACGGGAGGGCTCTGGCTGGCGGGGGCGCTGGCGGGCAAGCCGGGCGGCGGTGTTCGCTTCGGTCTCGACCTTGCACGGCGGTCACGAATCCACTTTGCTGAGCATGATGCTACCGTTACTCCATCACGGGATGCTGTTGGTGGGGATCCCTTTCACGGAGGCGGCGTTGCACGAAACCCGCGGCGGCGGAACGCCGTACGGTCCGAGCCACTGGTCCGGGCCGGAATCCAACGCCGTGCTCACCGCCGAGGAAAAGCGGTTGTGTCGCGCTCTGGGTCGGCGATTGGCGTGGATCGCGCGGCGATTGGAGGCAGTGTGAGCCGGTTTTGGGGTGGAGTTGTATTAACGGGTTACTTCGGCCTGTTCGGCGTGTTGTTGCTTTGGTATGCCTGGTTGGAGCCGTCGAGCCGGTTGCCGACCGCCTTGGTGCTGATCCTGCTGGTGGGGCCGCTGCTGATGCCTTTGCGAGGTCTGCTGCACGGCCGCCCTTATACCCATGCCTGGACCAGCTTCCTTGCGCTGTTTTATTTTACGGTCGGGGTTTTCAATGTTGCCGGACCCATGGTTCATCCTTGGATGGCCTGGCTCGAAATCGGATTTAGCGTATTGCTGTTTCTGGGCGCGGTTCTGTACGTCCGCTCCCGTTCCCTGGAGTGGCGAGCGGCGGTCAACGAGCCGATCGTTGTTCCCGCCGCTCATGTTGTTCAACTCGAGAGCGGCGTGCCGCCCAGGATGGAATCCAAGGAGCGATGAACCTCACGGCCCTGACATGGTCCATATGGCTTGTAAAGATTCGCTCAATCATGTTAGTATGACCAACTCTGGTGCGGGGTGGAGCAGTCCGGTAGCTCGTCGGGCTCATAACCCGAAGGTCGTAGGTTCAAATCCTGCCCCCGCTACCAAATTCCAAGGAAGCCCGTCAAGGGCTTTTTTTTATGGGGCCGCGTCAGGCGTGTTCGAACTGATAAATAGGCGGGTTGGTGAGGCGGATGCCCGCCGGGACTGAGGGAGAAGACGGCGCGCGGATAGGCGAGGGAACTCCCCGGCTTGCGTTTTTTGCGCCGTGAGGGATCAGGCGGATTGGCGAACGAAGTGGGCCGCTGGCCCACTTTTTATTTGGTGATCGAGATGCGCCAGGATTTTCAGATGCTCCGGCGGATAGTGGCCGCCACAGTGGAAGCGATGGGCTATGAACTGGTGGGCGTGGAGTTCCACCCGCGCCCCGGCAACGCGCTGTTGCGAGTTTATATCGACGGCGAAAACGGAATCACTTTGGATGACTGCCAACAGGTCAGCCATCAACTGAGCGGCGTGCTGGATGTCGAGGATCCCATCGCCGGGCCATACACTCTGGAGATCTCTTCGCCCGGCTTGGACCGTCCGCTGTTCGAGGCCAAGCATTTTGCGCGCTTTGCCGGCGCGGTGGTTCGAATCCAGCTCAGAGAACCGCTGGACGGGCGACGGAAACTGGTCGGGCACCTGCTGGGGATGCGCGGCGATGACGTGGTGATCGCGAGCAGCGACGGGCAGGAATGGGAGGTGCCGCTTGAGCGGATTGAGAAAGCTCGGTTGGTGCCCCAACTCTAAAGGCAGGATGACAGCGTGCGGCTCCGGCTGGGAGGCAGAACGACATGCGCGTTAAAGACAGCGTTAGCGTTAAAGACAGCAAAGAAGGCCACAAAGAAATTCTGCTGGTCGTGGATGCCGTTTCCAACGAGAGAGGCGTCGGCAAGGAAATCATTTTTGGCGCCCTGGAAGTGGCGTTGGCATCGGCGGCCAAGAAGCGCTACGAGGGCGATCCTGACGTGCGGGTGGCGATCAACCGGCGAACCGGCGGTTACGAAACCTTCCGGCGCTGGCTGGTCGTGGACGATGCCGCGCAGATCGAGAGCCCGGACCGGCAGATGAACCTCGAAGATGCGAGCCGAATCCAGGCGGATGTCCAGGCCGGCGGCTATGTCGAGATCCTCCTGGAAAACGCCGATTTCGGTGGCCGCATTGCCGCGCAGACCGCCAAGCAAGTCATCGTCCAGAAGGTGCGGGACGCCGAGCGAGCGCAGATCGTGGACGCCTATCTGCACCGCAAGGGTGAGTTGATCGGTGGGGTGATCAAGCGCCTGGAGCGGGATCGGGATCGACGCTCGGAGCGTGGCGAGCGCTCGGAGCGTAGCGATGTGATCCTGGATGTGGGTGGCAATGTCGAAGCCAAGATCATGGGCGAGGATCAGATTCCCCGCGAATCGTTCCGGACTGGCGAGCGGGTGCGGGGTTACCTGAAGGATGTGCGCACCGAAAGCCGTGGTCCTCAACTCTTCGTCAGCCGGGTGGCGCCAGAATTTCTGAGCGCGCTGTTCTCGCTGGAGGTGCCCGAAATCAACCAGGGCATCATCGAAATCAAGGGCGCGGCGCGCGATCCCGGCTCGCGGGCCAAGATCGCGGTCAAGAGCAAGGATGCCCGCATTGACCCCATCGGCGCTTGCGTGGGCATGCGTGGCGCCCGGGTGCAAAGCGTCACCAACGAATTGGCCGGCGAGCGGGTGGATATCGTGCAATGGGACGACGATCCGGTCCGCTTCGTGATGAATGCGATGTCGCCGGCCGAGGTCGAGTCGGTTATCGTCGACGAGGACGCCCATAGCATGGATATCATCGTCGCCGACGAAAAACAGTTGGCGCAGGCGATCGGCAAGGGGGGGCAGAACGTGCAGTTGGCGAGCCGGTTGACCGGCTGGACGCTGAACGTGATGACCCGAACCCAGGCCCAGGCCAAACGCGGTCAGGAGGACGAAGGCTTGTCGCGCATGTTCGTGGAGCAGTTGGGGGTCGATGAAGAGATCGCCGCGATCCTGGTGCGCGAAGGGTTCGCCGGCCTGGAGGAAGTCGCCTACGTGCCTGTCCACGAGATGCTGGAGATTCCGGAATTCGATCAGGAGATCGTCGAGGAATTGCGCGGGCGGGCGCGCGACGTGCTGTTGACTCGCGCCATCGCCGCCGAGGAGCAGATCGACAGCACCCGGCCGGCCGAGGATTTGCTGGGGATGGACGGCATGGACGAGGAACTGGCCTTTACGCTGGCCAGTAACGGGATCGCGACCATGGAGGATTTGGCCGAGCTGTCGGTGGACGATCTCAACGATATAGCCGGATTGGATGACGAACGGGCCGCGAAACTGATCATGACGGCGCGAGCGCCTTGGTTTTCGAATGACGAGCGATAGACGGGAACGAGCTTGGGCTGGGGGTGGTAAATGGCGGATGTAACGGTCAAGCAGTTTGCAACGGTCGTCGGCATACCGGTGGATCGCCTATTGGAACAGTTTGCTGAAGCCGGTATACCGGTTGGCGGCGCGGAAGTGACGATTACGGAAAAACAGAAAATGGATCTATTGGCGCACTTGCGCAAGAGCCACGGTAACCGACCGGTCCAAGGCGCGGCGGCCGAGCCCAAACGGATTACGCTCAAGCGTAAGACCCATAGCGAAATCAAGATGGCCGGCGGTGGTGGTGGGCAGATTAAAACCGTCAGCGTCGAAGTACGCAAAAAGCGTACCTATGTCAAGCGCGGTTTGGCCGAGGAAGACACCTCCCGCCAGCGCGAGCCCACGCCAGTCGAATTGCTCGCGCCAACGATGGGCGTGGAAGAACGGCTCCATCATGAAGATGAAACCAGTCGTGTGCGGTCTGAGTCGGTGGTGGTGACGGCAGTACAAGCGCAGCCGTCGGAACAGGAAGCCCGTCGCCGGGCCGAAGCCGAGGAAGAGACCCGTCGCTTGGCTGAAGCCGAGGAAGAAGCCCGTCGCCGGGCTGAAGCCGAGGAAGAAGCCCGTCGCCGAGCCGAAGTCGAGGAAGAAGCCCGTCGCCGGGCTGAAGTCGAGGAAGAAG
>NZ_SPMZ01000080.1 GCF_012939995.1 Candidatus Competibacter phosphatis
TCTTCGAACACCGGCTGATCACGCACATCCTTGATCAGAGTGCTACACAGGACCGCGCGCACCGTGTCGCGATCGTGCAGCGTGACCCATGCCAACGCCTGCATCGCGTCCAGCGATTCGGCCGGCGAAATCCGCACGCCCTGCTTTTTCAGCAGAAAAATGAAACGATTGATCACGGCGTCCATCGTCAGCCACCGGTACGGCCGTCGGTACGACCGCGATAGCTGGTGAAGTAGCGGGCGGTGTGCTCTTGGCGGCGTTGCTCCAGACCGTTCACATCCGGCTCGGCGGGCCGCGCCGGCGGATGCAGCGGGGTTTCGGCGGCCGAGAGAGTTTCCGGCGGACTCCGCGATTGCAGCGACTCGACGATCCACGGCAATCGTTCGTTGACTTGCTGAGTATCGCGCTCGTATTTGATCAATAGATGCAGCGTTTCCTCCAGCAGGGTCGGAGTCAGCGAATCGGCGTTGAGCAGCACCAGTGCTTGCGCCCAGTCCAGCGTCTCGCTGATGCTGGGGGCTTTGCGCAGTTCCAGGGCACGCAACCGGCGGATCACCGCAACTACCTGCGCCGCCAGGGTTTCCCGCAGCTCGGGTACCTTCATCCGAATGATGTCCAGTTCCCGTTGCTCGTCCGGGTAGCCGATGAACAGATGCAGACAGCGGCGCTTGAGCGCGTCGCTCAAATCGCGGGTGTTGTTGCTGGTGATGATGACGTAGGGGATGGTCGTGGCCTTCACGGTGCCGATTTCCGGCACCGTGACCTGAAAATCGCTCAGCACTTCCAGCAGGAAGGCTTCGAATTGCTCCTCGGCGCGATCGAGTTCGTCGATCAGCAGCACCACCGGCTCGGAGGAATCGATCGCCTGGAGAATGGGGCGACGCACCAGGAAATGCTCCGAGAAAAACACATCCTCATGCAGGTGCAGTTGCCCGACCGCCTCATGCAAATCACCGACGCCTTCGAACAGGCGACCGATCTTGTCCCGCAGAATCTGAGTGTAGAGCAGTTGCTTGCCGTATTCCCATTCGTAGAGCGCATGTGCCTCATCCAGTCCGCCGTAACATTGCAACCGAATCAACGCCCGTCCCAGCGCGGCGGCCACCGCTTTCGCCAATTCGGTTTTGCCGACGCCGGCCGGTCCTTCGATCAGGATCGGCTTGCGCATTTGCGAGGCCAGAAACGCGACAGTTGCTAGTTTGCGGTCGCACAGGTATTGCTGTTCGCGCAACTGCGCGATGGTGTGCTCGATCGATGCGAACATGCGTGCTCCACACCCGGACATTCTCGGTTGGATGCCGAGGATATCCGGGTTGCCAGGTGGTCGTAGCGAGGTCTGAGTCGATCAAGCCCTTAATAGGCGCCAACCAGGGAATGACGCACGACGGGCGCCACGGACTCGAAGTTGCATTCGCGAGCGTTGCCCGGTGTCGAGCCGTCACCAAGCACATGATGGGTAATGCGCTCGATGTCACGATCATTGGCGGTGATTTTCGCGCTGCTCAATTCCGCATAACGTCCTTTACCCATCTGCGATTTAGTGTAAGGACCGACGCTGGCGAAATTGGCGGGAATGTTGAGATCCTTGCTCAGCCGGATCGCGGCTTCTATCGCCCGCTCGGCGGCGGAAATGTCCGACAGACCGTCCACGCTTTCACCCATCGCCTTGGCGATGTTGCGGAAGCGCTTGTAGTTGGTCGGCATGTTGTATTCCCAGACCCGAGGCAGGGCGATGGCGTTATTCAGGCCGTGATGGGAATCGTAAAAAGCGCTGACCGCATGGGAAATGGAGTGGATGATGCCCAAACCGCCGCTGTTGAACGCCTGTGCCGAGATGTAGGAGGCGTACATCATGTTGGTACGAGCTTCGAAATTGAGCGGTTCCAGCACGGCGCGTCGCAGGTTTTGCGCCACCAACTCGATGCCCAGCAGCGCACTGCCCAGGCTCGGCATGAAATCGATCCGGGAGACATAAGGTTCGGAAGCATGAGCCAGAACGTCGAAACCACAGAAGGCGGTCAAGTCCTGTGGCATGGAGAAGTGCAGAACCGGATCGTTGATGCTGAGCGTCACCGGGACGTTTTCGTCCATTCCCAGCCACTTGTAGGGGGCTTTTTCCGAAGTGGTGTCGGTGATCACATAGGCCCAACTGGTCTCGGAACCCGTGCCGGCGGTGGTATTGACGGCGATATGAGGTGGGTTGTTGGGGTTGTCGGACTTGTTGAAGCCATCGAATTCGTTGATGTTGCGGCCATCGTGGGAAACCACGATACGCGCGCCCTTGGTCGCGTCGGTCACGCTGCCGCCGCCGACCGAGACGAAGCTGTCACACTTTTCGCGAGTGTAGAGGTCGGCGATTTCCATGACGTTGTAGTCCTTGGGATTGGACTCGATCTTGTCATAGACCACCACGTCGATATCCCGGTATTTGAGTTTGCCGACGATGTCTTCGACGATGCCGGTGCCGCGCAACCCGGAGGTGGCGAGTACGCAACGTTTGAAGCCGAGATTGTTGGCTTCCACACCGACCATTTCGTAAGCACCCGGACCGAGCAGGCCACGAGGAATGCGATGAAATTCTTTAATGGGGAACTGCCAGAGTTTGTGTGCTTCCACGGTTCGATCCTCTTCCTTTGATGACTATGCGCGGATGTGAAGATCCGCATTATTTTCCCTATCTAAGATAGGGAATTGCCTGTCAGGCTATTCGGTGTGCACTTGCGTGGCGCGGCAATGGTGACTTGCGACATGAATGAATCGGCACATTGACCCACGCTTTAACGCTTTATGGCATCTTGGTATTGGCAAACAAAATGCCATGATAAAAACCCTTTATTATTTTTTTTATATCGCATTGTTTTTTATTTTAAAAATTTTTAATAAAACCCAAATCGGGCAAGTCGTTGCCGCCAAGGCACCGTGAAAAAAACTGGCACACGCACTGTGTCAAACTGCTCCATCTTTGGATGAGCGGGACAAGCAAATCCCAATAGATCGCGGCCATGCCAAAGGCCCACCGCGACAGTCGCTTGGAGGAGCGGCTGATCCTTGGGCAAAATCGAAATTGTCGGTCGTCGACGAACTGGGTGGCCTGTCGTTCGAATCGAACGCGGCTTCTCCGTACTTCGGGTGCTACGAGCGGGGCAGCCTGCCGATCATCGACAGGCCGCGGCGTGGAGGCATGAGGGGTGATGCGCGGCGATCCGGTCATGGCGACCGCCGTTCTCAGCCCCGTGTTGAGCGGCGAAAGATCTCCAGCGGGAAAAATGGTGGTCCGGCTTGAGCAAGCCGGTACCCGCTTCCTGAGCCCCGAATGACCAGGAGAGCAATCTCAATGCTGGTCAGGGGGCAATTTCCGAAGTCGCTATTCGTTTACTTGTCCTGCTTGCGATGGTCGACCACCCGCACGGCCTTACCTTCGGAACGGGGGATTTCGCCGGTGGCCTTGACCACGACCTTGGCGGTCACGCCGATGAAATCCTTGATATCCTTCTGAGCCTTGTGCGCCACTCGATTCATCGCGTCCCGACCCTGGGCAACCAGCGGCGGGCTGCCTTCCACATTGACGGTCAGCAGGTCGAGATTGTTCTCGCGGGATATTTCCAGTTGGTAGAACGGCGACAGCGTTTCGGTCTGCATGAGGATCGCCTCGACCTGCGACGGAAATACGTTGACTCCGCGAATGATCAGCATGTCATCGGTACGACCGGTGACGCGCTGCATGCGGACATGGGTCCGACCGCAGCGACAGGGCGCGGGGTTGAGCACCGAGATGTCGCGGGTGCGGTAGCGAATCACCGGGAAAGCTTCCTTGGTCAGCGAGGTGATGACGATTTCACCCGGTTCGCCGTTGGGAACCGGCTGACCGGTGTTGACATCGACCGCTTCGATCAGGAAGTGATCCTCGAACACATGCAGGCCATCCTTGGCTTCGAGGCACTCGATCCCCACGCCGGGGCCGATGACCTCGGACAGACCGTAGATGTCGATCGCATCGATGCCCAGCCGGGATTCCAGCTCGTAGCGCATTTCCTCGGTCCACGGTTCCGCGCCGAAAACGCCAACCTTGAGCGGCAGTTTGCGTAGATCCACGTTCATGTCCTCGGCGGTTTCGGCGAGGTTGAGGGCGTAGGACGGCGTGCAGGATAGTCCGGTGGGTTCGAAGTCCCGGATCAGCATGATCTGGCGCTGGGTCTGACCGCCGGAAATCGGGGTGACCATGACGCCCAGTTCCTCGGCGCCGTAATGCAGCCCCAATCCACCGGTGAACAGTCCGTAACCGTAAGCGTTGTGCAGGCGATCGCCGGGACGCATTCCGGCGGCGGCCAGACAGCGGGCCACCACCCGCGCCCAGGTGCGGATGTCGCGGCGGGTGTAGCCGACCACCGTGGGTTTGCCGGTGGTGCCGCTGGAGGCGTGGATGCGGACCACCTGGTCGGTGGGGACGGCGAACATGCCGAAGGGGTAGTTCTCGCGCAGGTTTTCCTTCTTGGTGAACGGCAACAGCCGGACGTCGGCCACCGATTGGATATGGCTTGGCTTGACGCCGAGTTCGTCCATGGCTTCGCGGTAGTAATTAACGGTCTGGTAACAGCGTTCGACGGTGGTGCGCAGCCGATGCAGTTGCAGGCTTTGCAAGTCTTCGCGCGGCAGGGTTTCTTGTTCGATATCCAGAATCATGGAGGCGGTTCCGTTTTGTTTTGTTTTGAGGAAAGACTCAGGTGAACGGAGGACGGATTCTCCGACGGCTCGCGCCGCATCGCCGCCTGTCTTACCCGCTTGGCGGGGTTTCGGCGAGCAGTTCGTAGCCGAGTTCCCGCAGCCGCTGGCTCAGGGCGCGCGGGTCGGCGGCGCGGTAGCGCACCACCGCCACGCGCAGTCCGGTTTGATCGGGGTGCGGGGGCGAGACGACGGTGGCGATGTAGCCGCCGGCGTCGTTGATCGCGGCCAACAGCTTGCCCAGTTGACCGATGGTGTCGGGTAGATGCACGGCGATGCGGGCAGTGTCCCGCATCAGGCAGCCGGTGATCTCCAGGAAAAAATCCAGCAGATCTTCATGGGTGACGATGCCCGCCAGCTCGCCGCTTTCCGTCACCACCGGCAGGCAACCGATCTTTTCCTGGCGGAGCAGGCGCGCGGCTTCCTCGACCAGGGTGTCGGGCGCGCAAGTGATGATCTGGGTGCGCATGACCTTGGCGGCGTTGAGCTTGCCCAGCAGATAGTTGGCCTCGCCAACCGACAGGGTGGTAACCGATGAGGGTGAAACCCGTTCCAGGTCGTGGGAGGTGATCAGTCCAACCAGATGACCATCGCGCACGACCGGCAGATGGCGGATGCGGTGGTCGCGCATCAGCGCCGCCAGTTGCGGCAGGCGGGTCTCCTCGGCGACCCATACCACTTCGCGGGTCATGATCCGGTCTACATACATGGTTCCTGTCCGGTAAGGGGAGGGAAATCGACGATTATCCGCATCAATAACCCAGATAGGCCCGGCGCACCGCGTCATCGGCGAGCAGTTCCGCCGCCGGGGCGGTCTTGACGATGCGGCCGGTCTCCAAAATATAGCCTCGATTGGCGATGGTCAGGGCAGCGCGGGCATTTTGTTCGACCAGCAGAATGGTGACGCCCTGGCTGTTCAGTTCGACGATGACCCGGAAGATCTCTTCGACCAGCAACGGCGCCAAGCCCATCGATGGTTCGTCCAGCAGCAGCAGGCGCGGGCGGCCGAGCAGGGCGCGGCCGATGGCGAGCATCTGTTGCTGACCGCCCGAGAGGGTGCCGGCCAGTTGCCGGCGCCGTTCGGCCAGGATCGGAAACAGGGTGTAGACGTGTTCCAGTTCCCGTTGCACCCAACCGTGATCGCGAATCCGATAAGCGCCCAGTCGCAGATTGTCCTCGACACTCAGTGGGGCGAAAACCTGGCGCCCCTCGGGGACCTGACAGATACCGGCGGCGACGATGCGGTGCGTTGGCCAGCGAGTGATGTCGAGGCCGGCAAAGCGAATGCGGCCACCACTAGAGGGATGCAAACCCGAAAGGGTGTGGAGCAGGGTGGTCTTGCCGGCACCGTTGCCACCGACGATGGCCGCCAGTTCTCCGGTGTGGACCTGCAGGTCGGCCTGATGGATGGCGTGGACCGGGCCGTAGTCGCTGCTCAGGCCGGCGACTTCGAGCAGCAGTTCCTTCTGCTTCGAGGAGGAAGAGACGGCGGGAGAGAGGAGGGCATCAGACGGCATATTGCACCGCGCCCCCTAGATAGGCGGCAACCACTCGCGGATCGGCCTGAATTTCCGCCGGCGTGCCCTCGGCCAGCACGCTGCCGTAATCCAGCACCAGCAGGCGATCCGAGACACTCATCACCAGCGGCATATGGTGCTCGACCAGCAATATGGTCACACCGGTGGCGCGAATGCGGGCAATCAACTCACGCAAGGCCCCTGTTTCGGTGTCGTTGAGACCGGCGGCCGGTTCGTCGAGCAGCAGCAGGCGCGGGCGGGCAGCCAGGGCGCGGGCGATTTCGACCCGCTTCATCAGACCGTAGGGCAGGGAACCCACCGGTTGCCCAGCTCGATCCGTCAGATCGCACAACTCCAGCGCTTCGCTCGCCCATTCCCGCAACCGTCGTTCCTCGCGTCGCACGCCGGGCAGGCGCAGAGCGGCGGTCAGCAGGCCGGTTTTGGCTCGCAGATGGCAACCGACCATGACGTTCTCGATCACGGTCATGTTGAAGAACAGTTGCAGGTTCTGAAAGGTGCGGGCGATACCCAGCGCGGCGATACGGTGTGTCGGCAAGCCGCACAGCTCGTGACCGTCAAAGCGGATCGAGCCGGCCGAAGGTCGATAAAAACCACAGAGATTGTTGAACAAGGTGGTCTTACCTGCGCCGTTGGGACCGATGACGGCGTAAATCAAGCCTTCCGATACTTGGAAACCGACGCCGGCCAAAGCCATGATGCCACCGAAGCTTTGTTCCAGACCGTTGACCACGATTAGCGAGGCGGCGGGAGAAGAGCGATGAACAGCGCTCTCAGCAGTTGGCGGACCGGGGGAGTTTAGTCTTGGTTCGCAAAGATTCTGGCTCACGGGCGCGTTATTTTTTTACCGCATCAGGTAAGAATCATTATATGCAAACCGAGCTTTTTGCGCTTCCTGCCCTTGATGCAAATTGGTGCGCCGCCATTGCCGGTAAACGCATCGATAAAAATCCCCCTCTGCCCGCGGAAACAATGGAGAGGGGGTGTCGAACGCTAGCGTTCCATGGTCACCGATCGATCTGGTTGATGGCGAAACCCTGGGTAGCGGGGCGCCAAGCGAGATGGACGGCGTAGGGCTGGCCTTCGACCATCAGGTTCTGGATCGCGATGACGTTGCCGGTTCGGCTGAGGGTGGCCTGGTCCAGGCTGACCGCCGCCGGGTCGGCGATGTAGGCATTGGCGAAACGGGTCACGGTGAAGGCGGCGCTGGCGTCGCGCGTCGCTCCGGCGGCATCGACGGCGCGCACGGTGAGCGTATGCGATCCGGCGGACAGGGTGGAGTAGTTGAAGGCCATGGCGAAACCGGAGTCGGCCGAACCGGGATAGCCGGGGTAGGCGTCGCCGACGTCGGCCCGCCGCCCACCCAGCGGAATGTTGCCTTGCAGCGCGCCATCCAGGTACAGCTCGATCCTTTGCACCCCTTGCGGCGCCACCGCCCAGCCGCGGATGTTGGCGACCCCTGAGTACGTCGTGCCTCCCACCGGCTCCTCCAGCGCGAGAACGATCTGGTCACTGTTGGCGTTCGCGTTTCTGAAACCCGCCACGCTGTCACGGGTATTGTTCAAGGAGCGGGTGTTGTCGGCGTAGTCCTCGATCCCGCAGGGTTGATTCCCCAGGCAATTGATATTCGGGTTGGAAAACTTGCCAACGCGTGGGTTGATGTAACTCATGATCGTGCCGAAAACGCCTTCGATGCCATAGCCGTAGGCGTAGGGATAGGCGCCCTGAGCGACGCTGTTGGCGCGATCGTGGTCGCTGCCCATGGCATGGCCGAGTTCGTGGACCAAACTGGAATCGGGACAGTAGTACAAAGATCCGCCAACATCGCTGCCATCGCCGATCACCGAAAACCCATAGGCCGCGTTCATGGCTTGACCGTTGAAGCCGTTGAGCCAGCTCAATCCACAACCGACATGATTGGCCATGCTGAACGGACGCAACAAAGCCACCAGATCCGCCCCGTATTGGTCCCGCCAGGCGCTCACGTTGACCAGCGATGGATGGGAACCGTAGGTGAGGGCATCGAGAGCATCGGTGTTGGAAGCAGTTTCGCTATAGCTGACCTGGGCGTGGTGAACCAGGCGCAGCGAGATGTTCACCTGGCTGTCCAGGTAAGCCTGATTGGCCGTCGCGATCAAACTATCGAGGTGCGCTTGCAGGCCAGCTCCGTAGTGGATGGCCAGATCCGGCGTGTAAAGCAGCATCACGTCGATGATGGGAGTTGCCGGCGGCTTTTGGTGAGATCGATGAAT
>NZ_SPMZ01000081.1 GCF_012939995.1 Candidatus Competibacter phosphatis
CAGCCGCCGCTGGTGTTCATTCAAGTGCCCGGCTATTAACTCGTAGCGTTGCTTAATCGGATTAGGCATCATGACGGCGCCCCTCTCCATTGATCGCCTCTAACTCATTAGACAATAAATTGTTTTTATTTCCGGACAGACCCCAAGAACTGCGTATCCCAAAACACCTTACTGGGCTTGATGTTCCAATGGGCGCCGATGGCGGAACAGAGTTGGCGCAAGCTGGGCGGTTTCAAGCGCTTGCCCGAGGTGGTGCGAGGGGTTCGTTTCCAGGATGGCATCGCCGTCGTCGATCCACCCGGCAAAGCCGAGAACGCTCAGCAGAAAATCGCCGCTTGATTCAAACCGCTTATCCACCAGATTTGACTATGGCTCTCCGGTGGGTTGTGCTAGCAGCTATAAGCTGCTGTTCAGGTGAGTCTGCTAAAGTTCCATTTTCGTGTGCTTCCACATGGGCAGCAGATAGGAGATGGTCGTGAGTACGGTAGAAAAACGCAGTCCATTCGAATTTTCCCCGTCGCCATGGCGTTCGATGGCCATGCTCGTGTTATTGGCGGTGACGATATCCGAAGGCTACGCCGCCTCGGTGGGCGGAGGTTCGCCGCCGATGGCGGGTAAGGCATCCATGTATCTTCCCGATAAGTCCCTCAAGCAGGATTACAGCGTGATCGCGATTCCACTGCAAATTGTGCTGGATGCCGTCACGACGACGGAGGAGAAAGCCGCGCTCGCGACACAGCGTAAGGATCAGCCCTTGAAAGTGGGGTTTGCGCGCGCGATGCCGCAGCCTTATGAGGAGGATTTGTCTCCATCGCTCTCGTGGAAATTGCTGTCGGACGGCGGGCAGGTCGCGGCGTTTTCGATCACCTCGCCGGGCGCGAGCGCGCTGCGGGTGGCGATCGATCTGGAGGGTTTACCCGAAGAGACGGAAATACGCTTTTTCGGAAGCAAGAATTCCGAGACCTTCGGACCCTTCACGGCCAGATCCATCCGTGCCCAGCAGGCGGTGGGAAATTCGGCGGATACCGAATCAGCGCAGGTTCTGTTCTGGTCGCCGGTGATTGAGGGGGAAACCGCCGGGGTGGAGATTTACCTGCCAGCTTCGGTTGAAGGCGGGTTTCCGATTCGGGCGCCGAAAATACAGCATCTGACTCAGTCGTTCCAATATCCAGAGACGAAGAATCTTTCTCAGATTGGAAACTCTGGCTCTTGCAACATCGATGTCAAATGCCGGGATACCCTGCCCGATAATCTAAGCGCCGCAGTGGCCAAAATCATTTTCAGCGATGCCGACGGCAGCTATTTATGCACGGGAACGTTGCTCAACGACAACGATTCCAGTAGCTGGATTCCCTATTTCATGACGGCGAACCACTGCCTATCGACCCAATCCGTCGCCAATACCATCGATAGTTACTGGTTTTTCGAACGTGCAGTCTGCGGGGGGGCGAATCCCACCTCCGTCACTCATTTCACCGGCGGCGCCGACCTGCTTGCCACCGGTACCAACAGCGATTTCAGCTTCCTACGCTTGCGGGATACTCAAATCAGTAGCTTGTCGGGTATCCAGTTTGCCGGTTGGAGCACTAATAATCCAACCGGTTTGACGGTGATTGGCATACACCATCCAATGGGCGACTTGAAAAAATGGAGTCAAGGCACCGCCGATGGATATGCTCCATTGTTAATGCCGGTAGATGGAACCGGTAGTCACATCCATATAACTTGGTCGCAAGGAATCACCGAAAAAGGGAGTAGTGGGTCCGGGATCTTCGCCATTACCGGCGAGCAAGACGGCCAGCAACTTTTTGTTGGTAGTTTGAGTGGTGGTTATTCATACTGCTCAGACCCGACAGCGCCCGATTGGTATGGTCGTTTCGATTTGACCTACCCTTCGGTCAGCCAATGGTTGGATGCGTCCGGTAGCGGAAGCGGAGCCCATCTGGAAAGCCCGCAACAGGATTCTTTCGAGAGCGGCATCGGCTTGATCCGGGGTTGGGCCTGTCAAGCCAACAAGGTGGAAATCCAGATCGACGGTGGCGCACGGCAACGAGTGGCCTACGGCACCACCCGGGAAGACACGTCCGCAACCTGCGGTGATACCGACAACGGCTTTGGATATACCTTCAACTGGAACACCCTGGGGAGCGGTGGCCACAATTTGCGAGCCTTCGCCGATGACGTGGAGTTCGCCAACGTCAATTTCACCGTGACCACCCTGGGCGTGGAGTACCTGGAAGGAGCCAGCGGCACATACACCCTGCCCGACTTCCCGCAAGCCGGCAGCAACGTTGTCATAAGCTGGGCCGAGCCGCATCAGAATTTCGTGATCTCCGGGACCAGCAAAGCGGCCACGGGATCGACGACGGTCACCACACGGGCCGGGTCGTCCGCAAGTCTGGAGAGTCCGCAACAGGGTTCCTTCGAAAGCGGCATTGGCCTGATCCGGGGGTGGATCTGCCAAGCGAGCACGGTGGAAGTACAGATCGACGGCGGCGCGTCGCAACGGGTGGCCTACGGCACTACCCGGCCCGACACGGCAGCGGTCTGCGGCGACGACAACAACGGCTTTGGCTATACCTTCAATTGGAACCGGCTGGGCAATGGCAGCCACAACTTGCGGGCCTTCGCCGACGGCGTGGAGTTCGCCAACGTCAACTTCACCGTGACCACCCTGGGCGTGGAGTATCTGCAAGGAGCCAGCGGTCTGTATCGTCTGCTTGATTTCCCGCAAACCGGGAGTAGCGTCGTCGTAAACTGGGCCGAACCGAATCAGAACTTTGTGATTGTCTCGTTTACCGGATCGTAGTCGGCGTCGGAATGATGTGGCGCGGGGCAACCTCGCGACAGCCCGGGCAGTTCGAGCCATGCCCGGTATTGATCGATGGCGTTCGGATAGGTGGTGTTTCACGATCCCAAACAGCGAGGTAACGGCGATGGCGAATGACGAACGATTTGCCCCGACGATGCTGAACGGACTGGACGACAGCCGGTGCGCCCTGCTGGATCTGCTTGGCGGCCTGCGGCGGGCGCTGGTGTGGTACACGCCGCTGATACGGCCTGAGTTGTACGACGATCCCGACGTGCTCGATGCCATCCGCAAGCGGGTGGTGAGCCAGCCCAAGTTGCGCCTGCATCTGGTGTTGCCGCCAGCCAGGGAATGGCGCGGCGACTGCCCCCGGTTGGCGCGACTGAGCGAACGCTTGACCAGCGCGTTGCTGCTGCATACCCCGAACCGGCCGGAAATCCCGGACCGGCCGGAACTGAGTCAGGCGTTCGTTATCGCCGACGAGCGGGCACTGTTGCGTTTCAGCGATCCGCGCCGCTTGATCGGCGGCTACGAGCCGGAACCTGGCGAGCGCATGAAGGAGTTGCTGGAACTGTTCCGCCTGATCTGGGAGCGATCGCAGCCCGATCTCGACCTGCGACGGCTGGGAATCTAGGCAGGCGCCAGCCCCCACCGTTCCAGCAGTTTCGGCCGGTTCAATTCCAGCCATTGCAGGGCGATGATCGGTGCGGCCGAATTGATGCGACCGGTGTGCAGCAGCTCCAGCGCCTCGGCGCGGGAGACCAGGTGCAAGCGGATGTCTTCATGCTCGGAAGCGAGCCCGCGGATGCCGGGAGCGAGGTTCGAGGTGTCCACCCGGCCACAGAACAGGGTGATGCTTTCGGAGGTGCCGCCGGGGCTGACCAGATAGTGGCAGATAGGAAGCAACTCCAGTAGCTCGCAGCCGGCTTCTTCCTCGGTTTCGCGCCGCGCCACTTCCTCGGTGGTTTCGGCGGGGTCGTCCATGATGCCGGCGACGATCTCCAGCAGCCAAGGGCCGCCGGGAAACTCCAGCGCGCCGACCCGGAATTGCTCCAGCAAAACCACTCGATCTCGATCCGGGTCGAACAGTAGGACCGCAACCGCATGGCCGCGCTCCAGACATTCGCGGGTGATTTCCGGGCTCCAGCCGCCGGCGAACAGTTCGTGGCGCAGGCGGTATTGTTCCATGCGGAAAAACCCGCGATAGCAGAGGATCTTGTCGAGGATGGTAAATTGGTGATTCATGGCAGGTCCCGCGCGGATGGAAAGAATGACCCAGCTTGTCGCCGGCGGTCGGCCGGCCGAGGGTAGCGGAGATATTCGGATGATCATGATAACTCGATACGGTGGCCGGTCGTGGGTCTGGGCAGTTCTGGTACTGGCGATGACGGCCTGCTCGCCCCCAGCCGATTCCCCCGAGACTGAAATTCGTCAATTCATCGCCCGGGCTCAGGTCGCGGGCGAGGAGCGCAACCTGCGTGATTTGCGCGGGTTGATTGCGGATGACTACAGCGATGCCCAGGGTCGCGATCGCAAGGCGGTGGAAGGTCTGATCCGGTTGCATGTCCTGCGCCATCAATCCGTCCATTTATTCACCCGGATTCGCGACATCGTGCTTACGGACCCGGATCATGCCACGGTCAGCGTGGCGGCGGCGCTGGCCGGTCGGCCGGTGGCCAGCGCCGACCAATTGGTCGGTCTGAACGCCGATCTTTACCGCTTCGACTTCACGCTGATCCGCCGAGGCCGGGATGATTGGCAGGTTCTGCACGCCGCCTGGGAGCGGGCGAAGCTGGATGATTTTTGGTAGCGTCGCTCGGTGCTTGGAGAGGGCAGCATGAAACCCGAACTTGCAAGACGGGCGTTCCTGGTCGTGGGATTGGCGGTGCTGCTGCAAGCGTGCGGTGGGGACGATGATGGTGGCGATGTGCCGCCGACGCCGACGCCGCCAGCCACCCAGTTTACCTTGAGTGGCACGGTGCGGCCGGCCTCCGGCGTCGCTTCGGACAGCGATGTCAACGATCCGCTGGCTCCCTACCGCGCCAACGATACGGTTGCCGACGCCCAGTCGCTTCCCAACCCGGTCACGCTCGGCGGCTACGTCAACCAACCCGGCGCTGGACCGGCGGGCCGATCGCGCAGCGGCGGCGATGCGAGCGATGTGTACAAGATCAAGCTGCTGGCCGGTCAGCAGATCAGTCTGCAAGTCGCTGGCGACGGCATTCAGAACGATCTGGATCTGGGGCTGGCCGATATCGAGGGCAACATTCTCGACGCGGCGGTTAGCCAGAACCGGGTGGAATCGCTGACGGTGACCACGGGCGGCGACTATCTGCTGGTCGTGACCGCGGATCGTGGCGCGTCGAATTACGTGCTGACCGTTGGTCAGTCGCTGGCGTCGACCGCAGGGGGGATGCGGTTGAGCGATCCATTCGTCGTGGGCGAGGCAATCACTCGCTTTCAGCCAGCGGCGGTGCGGCGCGATGGCTTGCGGGCTCAACTGCGGGCGCTGGGTTTGATGGCGGATCGGCCGGCGGAATCCGAGCCGCGCAATGCGCTGGTCGATTTGGCGGGGCTGAAGCGGAGCGCGGCCTATCGAAAACTGGCCAGCACCACTCAGGCCCATTTCCCCGGTGGTTTCCAGATCGTCGATTCGGTCCTGCGGGAGAAATTGGAAACCCTGTATTCGATTAAGGCGATGAGGCGCGATTCGGATATCGCGGACGCGGGACCCAACTACATCCGCCGCGCGCAGTTCGTTCCCAACGATCCGCTGTACCGCTTCCAGTGGCATTATCCGCAGATCAATCTGCCGCAAGCCTGGGATCTGACCACCGGTACCGATGCGATCGTGGCGGTAATCGATACCGGTGTCGTGCTCAGCCATCCCGATCTGCAAGGGCAGTGGGTGGCGGGCTACGATTTCATCAGCAATCCCAGCAACGCCGGCGACGGCGACGGCATCGACGCCAATCCGGACGATCCCGGTGACGGCACCGATCCCGGCGGCGGCAGTTCCTTCCACGGTACCCACATCGCCGGCACGGTGGCGGCCGCCACCAACAACAGCGTCGGGGTCGCGGGCGTCGCCTTCGGTGCCAAGGTCATGCCGTTGCGCGCCCTGGGTCGATTTGGTGGCACCGATTACGACATCGAACAGGCGGTGCGGTACGCCGCCGGTCTGCCCAACGACTCCGGCACCGTGCCGCCGCGCCGCGCCGACGTGATCAACCTCAGCGTCGGTGGTCCCGGTTTCTCCACCGCCACCCAGGCGGTTTACGATCAGGCGCGCGCCGCTGGCGTGGTCATCGTCGCCGCCGCCGGCAACGAGGGCAGCAGTACGCCGTTCTATCCGGCGGCCTTTCCCAGTGTGTTGGGTGTCGGTGCCGTGGACATCGACAAGGCACGGGCGCCGTATTCCAATTTCGGCACCGCCGTCAGCGTGGTCGCGCCCGGCGGCAATACCGCCCGCGACGTGAACGGCGACGGTAAGCCGGACGGCGTGCTCAGCACCGCCGCCAGCGACAGTAGCGGCACGCTGGTCAACGATTACGCCATCTGGCAGGGAACCTCGATGGCGACGCCGCATATGGCTGGGGTGCTGGCGCTGATGAAGTCGGTGGCGCCGAAGCTGACGCCCCAGGATATCGAGCGGCTGCTAGCCAGCGGCGCGCTGACCGAAGATTTGGGCACGCCAGGGCGGGACGAGCAATTCGGTGACGGTCTGATTAATGCTTACAAGGCAGTGGTCGCCGCCGCCGACAGCGCGGGGCGACCGGTGAACCCGATGCCCATTCTCACGATCAGTCCGGCGGCGCTGAATTTTGGCATCAGCCTCGATAGTCAGACCTTGACGGTGCTCAATGGCGGCGGCGGCGAACTGAGCGTGAATCCGCCCACCGAAGACTCCGGTGGTTGGTTGAGCGTGACGCCGACCCAAGTGAACGCCGACGGCACCGGTAGCTACACGGTCGCGGTGCGGCGCGACAATCTGGCGGATGGCGTGTACAGCGCGACCATGACCTTTACCTCCAATGCCGATACGATCTCGGTCGGCGTGATCATGCAGGTGGCCAATCATCTGAGCGTTGGCTCGGTCGGGCAGCAATATGTGCTATTGGTCAAGCCCGATAGCGGCGAAACCGTGAAGGATGCGACCGGACAGTTGCAGCCGGACGGTAGTTACACCTTCACCCTGTCGGACATCCCGGCCGGCACCTACCAGCTTTTCGCTGGTTCCGACGCCAACAACGATCTGTTTATTTGCGATGCCGGCGAATCTTGCGGCGCCTATGTCACCCTCGATGCGCCGGTGACCATCGAGGTCGATCGGGATATGAGTGGCTTGGATTTTGTCAGCAGTTACCTCGTGCAGCTACCGGGTGTCCAGACCACCGCCAAGCGCGAAACCGGGATACGGCGAGGCACGAATCAGTGAGTGGGTGGTTCGTAATGAGACGATCACGCCGGATGCTGGCGGCGTTGGCGTTGCTTTCGGGTTGCGCCCAAACCGGCGCTGGAGAAGAGACGGCGTTGCCGGTGGAATCGTTATACGGCGGCAGCCAGTGCGGCGGTTTGGAACGCCCCATCGTGATCTGGATTGCCAATGCGGCGGCGTGGCGGTCCTGGCATGGGCGGATCGTCAGCCCGCAAATGAGCTTGCCGTCCCCGCCGATGGTGGATTTCAGCCGGGAGGGGGTATTGCTGGTTGCGATGGGGACGCGACCCTCGGCCGGTTACGGTCTGAGCCTGGCGGGTGAATCGGCGACCGTGCGGGATGGCGTGCTGTCGGTGCGGGTGGACTGGCGCGAGCCGCCACCGGGCTATCGGCAAGCGCAGGTCGTGACCAGCCCCTGTTTGGCGCTCAAAGTACCGGCCGTGCCGTTCGCGCGGATCACGGTGCTGGACCTGGAAGGTCGGGTGCGGCTGGAAGGGGTTCGTTAAGCGGTTGGCGCGCTAGCGGGTCCTGCCGGTAGAACGCCTGAAGCTGCTGGTAAACCTCCGGGTAACCGGTAAGCACCCTGTCGGGGGCGGTAAAAAAAGCTTCGCTGATCACCGCGAAGAATTCGCCGGGACTGTCAGCGGCATAAGGGTCCAACAGTGTCGGTAGGCCTCGGTCCACCTCCCGGCACAGCCGTTGATACGCATCGTTGAAGACACGGCTCCATTCTTGTATCGGCATGTTGCGGTGCAGCGGCGGCAAGCCGTTGACCTCGCCGGTCAGCATATCCAGCTTGTGGGCCATTTCGTGGATCACCACGTTGTAGCCCGGTTCCGCGGCGCTGGCCGCGACGTCGGCCCAGGACAGGATCACCGGCCCGCGCTCCCAGGCTTCGCCGATCAGTGGCCGATGGTCGCTGTGGACCAGACCGTTCGGGTCGGTGTATTCATGCCGGGCCAGGAACCCTTCAGGGTAGAGAATCACCGAACTCCAGCCCCGGTAGTAGTCCAGTCCGAGATTCAGGATCGGCAAACAGGCTTGAGCGGCAATGCACAATCCCATCTCGGGCGTCAGCTCCAAACCACCGGCTGGTTCCAGCGCCTTTTCATGTAGAAACAGCGTCGCCAAATCGCGCAGCCGGTCCCGTTCCGTCGGATTCAAACGGTCCGCCAGCGGCAGTACCGCCACGGCCGCCCGCCATGTGCTTGCCGGAATGCGGATTCGCTCTAGCCGGCGGCGGCGCAGCCAGCTCCGCAACAGGGCAAGCATCAGGTGACTCGGCGTTGTCGAGATTAGGCGAGATTCCCGCCTAATCTTTCCGCTCTTCTTGCGCCTTGGCTGCCCGCGCCCGTTCCAGATAGCGATCCGACCAGCGTGCCAGCGCATAGATGGGGTAGCCGATGACCATCACCGCCAGCAGGATGCAGACGGTCAGGGCGACGGCTTTGGGCAGCCGTGCCCACCATTCGTTGACGAAGTACACCAGCCCCCAGAGCAGCAAGCCGGTGATGCCGAGGGAACCCAGAAGAGCCAGAATGTCGCTGCGTTGCATGGGGAAGCTCCGTTGGAGGCATGCCGCCGTGAGGGGGTGTTACGGTCGCCGTCGGGCAATCCGCGCTGCATGCGGGATGCCGCTACCGTGCGTGTCGGTTCCGTTTTACCAGCGGCTTGAAGAGATGAGCCGGTTGCCGCGTGGCGCGGCGTTTTTCCCGATGAGCCGGTAAGGCTGGACGATGGCGGCTGGCCAGCATCCGACAGTTTGATCAGCAAGGATTATGAGATCGGGCTCTATTTCCGGCAAGCGTTGAGCGGATTTCGGGAGTCGCCATAAGATCGATCGGGCGGGTTCGGCCGTGCTGGACAGGTCCGAGGAAGCGGTGACGCGAATCCTTGCCGCGTCGGGTTGGCAAGGGGTGGGCGGCAACCCTCTCCACGATTGTCTATAGTCACAGGATTCCGCCCGCCGCCGGGCGGCATGATCCGTGACGGATCGAGCATTGTCTTCGAATGTGGATGGGTATGTCGCAATCGCTGTTTTTGGCATTTACTTACGCGCTGGTCGCGGCGTTCTGGATCTTCGGGTCCGATCAACTTGTGCTGTGGTTGGGCGTCGGTCCGGCGGCGCTGACTCGCATACAAACCGCCAAGGATTGGTTTTTCGTGGCGGTTACCGCTCTGCTGCTGTATTTGACCCTACGCCGCTTCGAAGTCGAACGCGATGCGATGAACGACCGGGTTGGTCGGGTCGTTTCCACTCCTCGAACCGCGTTGACGCTGGTCGTGGTGCCGGTGGCCCTGATCATGATCGTTGCGATGCTGGGCGCCGTTGCTTACCGCGAAGTGATCCAGAACCTGGGTTACAACGAGTTGGCTCGCATCCGCTGGCTGGCGTTGTGGATTGGTTTCGTGTTGCTGTTCGCGCTGGGCACCGGTGCCGCCGGTATTGTGCTGTGGTGGCAGAACGCCAAGTCGCGCTTCGAACTGGAGCACCTGCGCGACGAACTCGAACGCGCCAATCTCCAGCATCGCTACGAGCAACTCGCTCAGCAATCGCTGGATGTCGTGCTGTTGTTGGGTGAGGACGGTACCATCATCGAAGCCAACGACCAGGTGTGGAACTATTACGGCCTCCGTCCAGAGGAGTTGAAAGGACAACATGTCAGTGTGCTGCGGGCGCCCTCCTGGCAGGATGCAGTGGAGAACGATTATCGTCGGGTGGCCGCCGCCGGCGGAGCGCTGTTCGAGGTGCTGCACCAGCGACGGGATGGTGCCACGTTCCCGGTCGAAGTCAGCGCGCGTCCCCTGACCAGTCGGGAACACCGCTACTATCAGTCCGTGGTCCGCGATATTTCCGAACGCAAGCAGGCAGAAGCCGCGTTGGCCGAGCGGGAGCGGCGCTTTCGCGGTACGTTCGAGCAGGCGGCGGTCGGCATTGCCCACATCGCACCCGACGGCCGCTGGCTGCGGGTCAACGACCGGCTGTGCGCGATCATCGGTTACCCGCGCGTGGAACTGCTGCAAAAGAGTTTTCAGGACATTACTCATCCCGACGATCTGGACAAGGACCGGCATTTGATGAATCAGATTCTGTCGGGCCAGATCCAGACCTATTCGATGGAAAAGCGCTATCTGCATAAGAATGGCGCGGTGGTGTGGATCGATCTCACGGTGTCGTTGGTGCGGGACGCCAGCGGGCAGCCGGAGTACCTCATCAGCGTGATCGACGACATCACCAGTCGCAAATTGGCCGAGCAGCGCTTGGCGCGGATCACCCGATTTTACGCGGCGCTGAGCTTGACCAGTCAGACCATCTTGCACAACGAGGGGACCGACGGATTGTTCGAGGAGGTCTGTCGGATCGCGGTCAAGTGTGGCGACCTCAAGGGTGCCTGGATCGGTTTGCGAGATCCGCACACCCAGCAGTTGCGCGTGGTGGCGGCTTACGGCGAACTGCGCGGCCGGTTGGCGTCGCTGGACCC
Organism: Candidatus Competibacter phosphatis; assembly: GCF_012939995.1. Taxonomy (GTDB): domain Bacteria; phylum Pseudomonadota; class Gammaproteobacteria; order Competibacterales; family Competibacteraceae; genus Competibacter; species Competibacter phosphatis. Next base: position 10,730 of record NZ_SPMZ01000081.1, read on the forward strand.
GATGATCGAGTCGGGTGGTGGTGCCCTGCCGTATCGGCCGGCGCAAGTCGTGCTGGCCAGCGGCTCGCACTGGGTCGGCAACGATTTGTTCTACGATAGCGGCGAGGAAGCTCCCGACTGGCAGATTCTGATGGCGACCGCCGGAGTGCGGTCTTGCGCGGTTTTCCCGTTGAAGCGGGCGGGCGCGGTGGTGGGCGCACTCAATCTGTTCGCCTCCGAGCCGGAATTCTTCGATCTGGAGTTGACCGCGCTACTGGACGAAATGGTCGCCGAAGTTTCCTTCGCGCTGGACAGCTTCGAACGCGAACGCCAACGCCAGCAGGCCGAGGCGGCGTTGCGGGATAGCGAAGGCCGTTACCGCTTGTTGTTCGAGGCACACCCGGTGCCGATGTGGGTATACGATTTGGAGACCTTGCGGTTCCTGGCCGTCAACGATGCCGCCATCGATCATTACGGCTACAGTCGCGCCGAATTCCTGGCGATGACCATCGCCGACATTCGCCCGTCGGAGGATGTGCCGGGCCTGCTGGAAAGCATCGCCCAGGTCAAGGAAGGATTGGTGCGGGCCGAGGCCCGCAGGCACTGCAAGAAGGATGGCGTGCCGATCGATGTCGAAATCGTTTCCCACACCCTCGATTGGGGTGGCCGCCGCGCCAAAATGATCATGGCCCACGATATCACCGCTCAGTTGCGGATCGAGCGGGAGCTGCTACTGGCCGCTGCGGTTTACGAACAAAGCACCGAAGGGATTCTGATCAGTGATGCCGAGAATCGCATTATTTCGGTCAATCGGGCTTTCACCAGAGTGACGGGTTATTCATTGGAAGACGTGCGTGGGCGGAATCCCAACATTCTGTCTTCGGGCCGGCACGATCAAGAGTTCTACAGTTTAATGTGGGCGGATTTGGAACGGGTAGGGCATTGGCAGGGAGAAATCTGGAATCGACGCAAGAACGGCGAGATCTATCCTGAATGGCTGGGGTTGACTCTGCTGCGTGATGCCAAGGGTCGGACCGTCAACTATGTGGCTATCTTTAACGACATTGGCGCCATCAAGGCGGACAGCCGTCGGTACGGTGTTCGCTCCGCGACAGTGCCTCCAACCATGGATTCCTGACCGCGCCACCGGTCGTTTCCCGTCGCCCGCGAGGATGGGCTCTTCGTCTTTTCGACAAGGTGATCAAATTCCATTTCGCCGAACCCGTTCGAACTAATTCGGCTCGACAGGCCGAAATGGCTTGTCCAAAATGACCAAGTAGATGGTAATGTCCATACGATAAACCATAAAATCAAATGGTTAAAATATGGCGTGCAATTTGCGGGTATATCGGTGTTTGTGGGCGCGGCTCTGGGCGGTTCCGAATTGCTTCGATCGATTTCGAAACCTGGGAGGCGCCAAAGCGAGCGATGAAACCGGTAATCTGATTGTGAGGAGCAAGCCACCATGCAAATGTCCGACGACACCATCAAGAAATATCCCAAGCTGCATTATTACCTGAAGGTCAATATGCCCCAAGTTGCCGAGGTGCATAAGATCATCAACGCCATCCAAAAACTGGCTGGAAAAGTGACCAAGGAGACCATCAAGAATGCCCTGAAATGGGGTCAGGGACCCACGATCCAGGTGGTGCACAATCTGATGTGCGCCGGCAAGAAAGCCTATGGCTGCTACTCGTGGGGTTCCAATGTATTGCGGATCGACGAGAAACTGGTGAAGGATTTCGAAGCGGGCAAGGGTTTGGTGACCATGAAGAATGGCAAGAAAGTCTATCTGGTTGGCGTGACTATCCTGCATGAACTCACTCACTGGGCCGATGCCCAGGATGGTGTCGATGACGCCGTGCCGGGCGATCCGACGAACGAGGAAGGCGAAGCTTACGAGAAAGGGGTTTACGGCGAAGTCTTGGGCTGAAGGTAAACCATTATTCGACAGAAAAGGATGGCGTGAATGAAAAGACCTTCGATTCGTTATGTGCTGTCGTTATTGGTGCTGATCCTTGGAATGGCAACGGTTCAGGCTGGTGAAACGACCCGATCTTCCGGGCCGCCGTTACCCGACAAATTACGGCATGTTTTGTTTGTCGGCGCGGACGGTTCGAGTTGCAAGAAAGCGGTTGTGATTCGGAATGCCGCAAACAACATGGAAGGGGTCGCCGCCGAGAAAGTCTGGGTTGCCTGGAAGTATCCGAATGCCAAGGTAAAGGGGCAGGGCGTCAGCGGAATCAGAAACAGGACTTTCGATCGTTTGGACATTGAAACCGCCAGCGGTGAATCGAAAACGATTTGTTTCGACATCACCGACTTCTTTGGGCAGTGGTGACATGTGGCCTGAGTCGAATCGCGCAGGTTGTGGTGGCACGGAACCCGCTGCTTGTTCCGTGCCATTTTCGTGTTAAGCGTCCTCTAAGCAGAGGGGCCAGCCATCCTGAATAACAATCAGGCGGCATCCAACGCGGCGTCGGTCTTGCCGGATTCCTGTCGCAATGCCCGGTTGACCGCGCTGACCACCGCCCTCAATGAAGCGGTGACGATGTTGCCGTCGACCCCGACCCCGAACAGCGATACGGGATCGCCGTCCATGCACACCTCGACGTAGGATACGGCAGTGGCGTCGGCGCCCGCGCCTATGGCGTGTTCGTGGTAATCCACCACTCGGACATTCAGGCCGAAATGCCGGTTCAGTGCATCGGTAAAAGCGTCGATCGGGCCGTTGCCCTTGCCCGAGAGCGGCCGTTCCCGTCCATGCTCGCGAACCGTCGCGGTCAGCTTGCAGGCACCGCCGGTGTGGCCATCGGGCGCGGTACGGTACTCGATGAAACGAAACGGCTGGTCCGTTTGCAGATATTCGGCTTGAAACGCCGCCCAGATATCCGCCGAGGCGAGTTCCTTACCGGTGGCATCGGCGATGGCCTGCACCCGCTGGCTGAACTCGACCTGCAAGCGGCGCGGCAGCCGCAGGTCGTGATCCTTCTCCAACAAGTAGGCGATGCCGCCCTTGCCGGACTGGCTATTGACCCGGATCACCGCCTCGTAGCTGCGGCCCAGGTCGGCCGGATCGATCGGCAGATAGGGCACCTCCCAACGTGGATCGCCAGTCGCCCAACGTTGTTCCTGGGCGGTGAAACCTTTTTTTGATCGCGTCCTGGTGCGAACCGGAAAAGGCGGTAAAGACCAAGTCGCCGGCATAGGGATGGCGTGGATGTACCGCGATCTGGTTGCAGTATTCGGTGGTGCGGACAATCTCGTTCATCACCGAAAAATCCAGACCGGGATCGATGCCTTGGCTATGGAGATTCAGCCCCAGGGTGATGAGATCGACATTGCCGGTGCGCTCGCCATTGCCGAACAAACAACCTTCGACCCGGTCGGCGCCCGCCATCATCGCCAGTTCGGCGGCGGCCACGGCGGTGCCGCGGTCATTGTGGGGATGGACGCTGATGATCACGGCATCCCGGCGCGAAAGATGGCGGCAGAACCACTCGATCTGGTCGGCGTAGACATTGGGTGTTGCCACTTCGACGGTCGCCGGCAGGTTGAGGATCGCCTTGCGCTCCGGCGTCGGTTGCCAGATGTCGAGTACGGCCTCGCAGACTTCCAGCGCGAAATCCATCTCGGTGAAACAGAACGTTTCCGGTGAATACTCGAACTGCCATTCGGTGTCCGGCTGTTCAGCGGCGCATTCGACGAACAGCCGGGCGCCGTGACGGGCCAGCTCGATCAAGCCGGCGCGGTCGAGACCGAACACCACCTCGCGGAATATCGGCGCGGTGGCGTTGTAAAGATGTGGGATCGCGCGCTTGGCGCCGCGCAGGCTGTCGAAGGTGCGACGAATCAGTTCCTCGCGGGACTGAGTGAGCACTTGGATAGCTACGTCGTCCGGTACGCGCTCGCCTTCGATCAGATCGCGCACGAAATCGAAGTCGGTCCGCGAAGCGGAGGGAAACGCGACTTCGATCTGTTTGAAACCCATGCGGACCAGCAACTCGAAGAAGCGGAGCTTGCGTTCGCGGTCCATCGGTTCGATCAGCGCTTGGTTGCCGTCGCGCAGATCCGAACTGCACCAGATCGGCGCTTGGGCAAGGGTTCGCGAGGGCCACCGCCGGTCCGGCAACTGGATGGGCGGGAAGGGACGGTATTTTCGAGTGGCGTCGACGTTCATCGGGAAATTCCTCTCTCAAGACAGGTGGCGGATGTTGATGCGATACGGGGACGATGCGGCGCGATACGGCCGCCGGGCAGCCGCTAGGCCCGACGACCGCGGCTTAGTCGCAGTAGGGTCAGGGAGAGGAAAAGGGCGAAAACGACGGGCTGGCCAGTGCGGCTGGAAACGAAGGAGAAGGTGATGCGGGATCGATAAGACTCAAGCATGGGGCAATCCTCGTGAACGGTTCGGTATCGAGAAACTGCAACAGCGAAACCCGGCGCTCCCCTCAGGAGGCCGGGCGACTCAGTCGTAGTTCGAACCGTTCAGTGGATTGCATATTCATGGTGTGGAATATCGCTTTATGATTGCCTGGCGGAAGGTCGATTAAGCAGAGATCTTCTAGACGCGGCGCCCAGAATTTTTGGTGGGTACTGCTTTTTTTGCCGCGATGACGCGATCTGGCCTGGTAGATGATAACCCCTGCGGTTATCAACAGAAATCCACAGAATTTCCCGCCAACCGTTTCGAGACCCACGATCGCAAACACGCCTCCGGCACCGTACAGATATGGGAGCGCTTCATAGATGGGTTGGGGGATCATTGAGATTCCTAGCAGTTCCATTTGGGCAAAATACTATTTTTTTTATCGTAGCAAAGCAATCCTCAATGTCAAGCTCATATAACGATTGCAAATCGCGCCGGGTTTATCAACAATCACACGACTATCAATGAGCTGAAGGGGTTCTCACACATGGCGGATGGTCATCACTCTTTACCAACGACGATAGTCTGGGATCTGCCAACCCGACTGTTTCACTGGACCCTGGTGGGGTTGATGATCGTCCAGTGGTGGACCGCCGAAAATAGTGGAACCATGAATTATCACGTTTGGGGTGGTTACGCAGTGTTGGTGCTGGTGTTGTTTCGCCTGATTTGGGGTGTGGCGGGCAGTGAGACCGCCCGGTTCGGCGATTTCGTGCGCGGCCCGGGCGCGGCGCTGGCTTACGTCAAGGCGCTGTTGCGCGGCGAGACGCCGCTCTACTTGGGCCATAACCCCATGGGAGGATGGTCGATCGTGCTGATGCTGATATTACTGCTGGTGCAGGCCGGTACCGGACTGTTCGCCAACGACGATATTCTGATCGAAGGACCGCTGTATTCGTGGGTCTCGAAAGACACCAGCGATTGGCTGACCGGCATTCATCACTTCAATTTCAACCTGCTGTTGGCGGTTATTGCGCTCCATGTCGTGGCGGTGCTGTTTTATCTGCTGGTCAAGCGCGAGAATCTGATTCATCCGATGCTGAGCGGCCGCAAACGCTTGCCGCCGGAGCTGGCCGGACAGGTTCCGCGCTTGGTCAGTCCGTGGCGCGGACTGGCGGCGCTGGTGGTCGTGGGTTTGAGTGTCTGGTTGCTGGTCCGCTGAAGGCGGCCGAAAACGAAAAAGGCCATGTCGGAGCATGGCCTTCTCGGGATGGCGCCTCTGAGGTCGCTCAGTCCGTGCGGAATTCCTTATGGCACGCCTTGCAGGTTTCGGCGGTTTTGCCGAACTGCGCTTTGATGGCAGCTTGATCGCCGCCCTTGGCCACTTCGGTCAGCTTGATGGCCGCCTCCTGGAAGTCGTTCATTTTGGCTTCGAACTGATCCCAGTGGGTCCAGATTTCCGGTTTGGCCTCGGTATCCTTCACCGCGTCCGGGCCGGAGCCTTTCGGAAAGCCCGCGATGGCTGTTTTACTCATCATTTCGACATATTGCGCATGGCGAGCCACGGCGGCGGCGTCGAACGGGATTTCGCCCTTCATCATTGCGCCGATGGGTTTGAAGTGCCATCCGATGACGGTGTAAACGGATTGTCGGTAGCGGACGGCGTCTTCCGGTTTCGGGTCGGCCGCGCTGGCTGCGGTCAGAAGGCTCAAGCTCAGTATGCTACCCGCCAAACCGATATATAGCTTGTTCATCAGCTTCGATCCCCTAATTTTGACTAAATTAGTCCAATATGCGTAATCATGCCACATACCCGATATTTTGCAAGGCGAGGCTGAAGCATGGCTGAATCGAGCCGTCAGCCGACCCCGTAAACATGGAGCGCGAGCCAGATCGCCGGCGGGTTGTGGCTGGTCCGTTCCACCCGGTGGCGACGGTGTGCGGGAATCCAAACATAGTCGCCGGGTTCCAGCAATCGCACGGTGTCTTCGTCGGCGAAACGCAGTTCCGCCTGACCTTGCAGTAATACGACCCACTCGTCGCCATCCTGGTCGTACCACTCGCCGGGCGGGGTGGCATGGCCGATGGAAACGATTCGCTCCAGGCGGCAAGCGCCGGTTTGCAGCAGCAGGTCGAATTGCTCCGCCACCAAGCTGGCTGGAATGCCGGCCAGCAGATTGCCGCTTTCGGAACTCATCGGATCAGGAGGGCACGGCGAGGCCCGGAGCCATCGCGATGGCTCCGGGCACGACCGGGAGGTGAGTCGACTGTGGGTACTTCCCGCCACTGGCCGGGTTGCAGGCCGTCCAGCGTCCAATCGTCGATTCGCCAGCGGATGAGCCGTAGGGTCGGATGGCCGATGGCGGCGGTCATGCGTCGGACTTGGCGGTTGCGACCCTCACGCAGCGTGATTTCCAGCCAGACGGTCGGAATTGCCGCCCGGTAACGGATCGGTGGATCGCGCGGCCAGAGCCCGGCGGGTTCCGGGATGCGCTGGACCATGGCGGGTCGGGCGAGGCCGTCGCTGAGTTCGATACCTCGGCGCAACCGCTCCAACGCTGCCTCCGTGGGCTCGCCTTCCACCTGTGCCAGATAGGTCTTGGATTTCTTGTGGCGCGGATGGCTGATGCGGGCTTGCAGCGCGCCGTCGTCGGTCAGCGCCAGCAGCCCTTCGCTATCCCGATCCAGCCGTCCCGCCACGTACACGCTGGGAACCGGCAGATAGTCGGCCAGGGTCGGGCGGCTGGCCGGGTCGGTGAACTGGCTGAGAACGCCGTAGGGCTTGTTGAGCAGGATCAGGCGTGGCATCAGAATTGTCGGCCCAGCAGGATGTAGAGCGAGGTGTTGCCGCCCTTGGCCCAACCGCCGGATAGATAGAAGGGTCCCAGTGGCGTATCCGCGCCCAGAAACAGACTGCCCGCGGGGATCAGTGAGGCCGGATCGATGTCGCTGATGTCTTGCCAGACGCCGCCGATTTCCAGCGAGCCGCCAGCGTATATGGGAATGGTGAACGCCGCCGAGGCATTGTCCAGCCGGTACATGGCGATCAGTTCGCCGAGCGCGGCATATTGCCCCGCGAGTTGATTGGTCTGGTAACCCGATAGATTGAGGAAGCCCCCAAGCGGGAACAGATCCTGGATGCCGAGTTCACCGGAAAGCCGGCCCGCCAGCCTGAGGCGCGGGATAAGAGAGGCTTTGTTCCAGGTAAACGCCTTGGCGGCTTCCAGGCTGAGTGTGCTGAAGTCGTCGCTGGCGCCCAGGGCGGTTCGGGAGTCGTAGAAATTGATGTCGCTGTAATACCCCGAGGTCGGGAAGTTGATGTTATCCAGCGTATCCATCCCCCAGCGGATCGAGTAGCCGCCCTCGTCGAAATCGCCTTCGTTTTCGTCGGACTCGCCGATGCGAAGATCGTTGTGTCCTCCGCCGTAGCGCAGACCCAGCGAGAGACGGCCCCAGCGTTCCAGGTTGCGTCCCACTGCCACGCCGATGTTGGTCCGGTAAACCCGGTATTGCGAAAGATTTTGTAGGGTCAGGTTGTACGCTGTATAGCTGGCAAAGGGGTCGATGAAATAGGTTTGATCGGCGTCGAGCGGTTGATAGAAGTCGGTGGATAGCGCGATGTTGCCGCCGACTTGGGCGATGGAGCGCCACTCCCCGCCCAGCGAGTTCAGTTGCCCCATGGTGTAGGCGGCGGTGAGCGAGAACAGCGATTCGCCTCGCAGACTGGCGCCAAAAGAGAGGCCCAATTCCAGCGTGTCCGTGCCGATGTAGCGTTCCTTGGCTTCGACGATCAACCCGGTCTTGCCGTTTTCCTTGACCAGCGAGTAGTCGACCGCCTGGAAATCGCCCATGCCGTAAATGATGTTGAGGTTGCGATTGAGCTCTTGCGGGTCGAGCCGGTCGCCGGGTTGGATCCGCAATTGACTGGCGATGGTTTGGTCGGACAATCGGGTGTTGTTCTTGATCTGGATGAAGTCGATAACGGGGTGGTCGGTATCGGGTATTGACGGCAGCGCGGCAATGTAGGCTTGGTAGTCGGCCACCGAAAGCGACAACCGACTTAATTCCTTGCGTTTGGTTTGGGCGGCGTCGTAGCCGATGATGACCGCTTCCGGCGAGCGATCGAAATCGGTGCTGCTCAGATCCTTGAGATCCGGCACGATCAGCACGTCCTTGTTCCCCAGCGTCTTTACCTGCTGTTCGACGTTGCGCACGGTCAGGATGGTGGTGAGCTGGTTGGTGATCGACAACACCGAAGTCAGCTCATTGGTGGGGGCCAGCGGCGCGCCCACGTCAACGGCGATGATGACATCGGGCTGGCACAGTTTCCGTACTACGTCGATGGGCAGATTGTCCGAGACCCCGCCGTCCACCAGTAGTTTGTCATCCAGTTTGACCGGCACCAGCGCGCTCGGAATCGACATGCTGGCGCGCATGGCCTTGGCCAGATCGCCGGAACCCAGCACGACTGGGTTGCCGGTGGCGATATTGGTCGCGACGGCCCGGTACGGCACCTTGAGTCGGTCGAAGTCGTGAATTCCAGCCGCCGGCAATGCGAGTTCCTGCAACAACAGCAGCAGGTTCTGGCCTTGCAGCAATCCCTGAGGCAGTTGGATCTTGCCGCCCTGGACGCCGATCGCGGCGTCGGTCAGTAGCCGCCGTTGTTCCTGCTTGGTCCGCCACGGCAGGTCGGCGCGCGGTGGGCCGTCGTTGAACACCTCCGGCCAATCGATTCGCTTGAGGGTTTTATCCATGTCGCTGGGCGTCATGCCGGAGGCATACAAGCCGCCGATGATCGAGCCCATGCTGGTGCCGGCGACGCAATCGACGGGAATGCGCATTTCCTCCAGAAAACGGAGCACGCCGACGTGAGCCACGCCGCGAGCGCCACCGCCACCCAGCACCAGACCGATGCGGGGGCGCTCCGCCGCCGCGGCCTCAAGACGGGTTGAACCGAGAACGACCAATGCCGTCAAGGCGAGCAACAGGCAGGGTAGGGAGCGGTTGGCTCGACGGTCGCGCATGAGGAAAGGCCGTGATGGTGGGGTCTAAGGGGAAATGTTCAGCGGTAATTCAGAAAGATTATGCCAACATTATCATTACGATTCAGTAGGGGATGAGGTTTCGTATCAGACACTTTCCGGCGGCCTGAACGGCGAATCTCCAATCGATCCCCCGCAGTGGGAGCGACTGGTGGAAAGCTTGTCCCCTGTGCCGCCACCGCCATAACGACACTGATGCGCGGAGGTTGTCATGAGCGATCGAAAGCATGAAATGTTGCCGGGTGAACTCCCGGAATCGGTCCGTGAGGAGCGGCGAGATTTTCTCATCAGCCTGGGGCGATGGTCGAAGGCGGTGATCGGTGGGGTGTTGCTGGGCGGCCTGTTGGTTCCTGGGCGCGATGCCGAGGCGGGTGATTGGGGTAATCGGGGCGGTGGTCGGGGCGGCAGTTGGATCAACTTTGGCGGTGGTTGGGGTTGGGGACCACAGCCCTGGGGTTGGGGGTGGTACAACCGGCCCTGGTACAATCGACCCTGGTACAACCGGCCTTGGTACAACCGGCCTTGGTACAACCGACCCTGGTACAACGGCCCCCGTTGGGGCGGGGGCTGGTACAATCGCTGACCGCTCCCGGTTCGAGGCATGGTTTCGATGAACGAATTCACCTACAACATCCCTTTGCGCTTGCTGGCCGCTTACCGACAGGAGCGCTTAATCGTCAGAACCGACGAACCGACCGCGCTCGCCGCCGCGCTGGAAACGGAAGATCCTGAACGAATCGTCGGTGCGCAGATCGTGGCGCTCGATGCCGATTCCGAGCCGTTGAACGCGTGGGCGCCGGGCTTACCGTTGGAATTGATCCTGCGCGATCCCGTCGCTGAATTTCCCTTGCTGTATCGCCACAGCAATTTGCTCGACAACCACCCGACGCGGGTGATCGTTCCGGTTGCGCCAGGATTCGGCAAGGCGGTCAAGGTGGCGGTCTCGCTGGATTTCGCGGTGCGATTGGAAGTCGAGCAACCCGAGCCGGCGTTGATCGAGGAGATGGCGGCGGTGCTGGAGTTCTATCTACATCAGTCCACGGTCGCTCAACCCATCGAATACTTTCATGGTTCCCTGCAAGGGTTTTTCCATGATGAGCCAGTGCCGTTATGGGTGTTGCAGGACGACGATCCGCAGTATCTGCGCTACGTCACCGACGAAGGTGTCGAACGACCGTCCAGGCGGCTGGTGGATCTGAACGCCAATATGGCGTTCGATGCCGGGTTGGAGGCATGGATCGCGCAAGTGTTGGCGGCGGGTGAAGAATGCCAGGGCTGCGAGTTTCTGAAAAACTGCGGCGGCTACTTCAAATGGCCGCGGCGCGATTACGACTGCGTTGGAGTGAAGCGCCTGTTTGGCTATCTGCGGGATGCCGCCGCCGAACTGCGCCGCGATCTGGATGTGGGATCGACTTGACGAACC
>NZ_SPMZ01000082.1 GCF_012939995.1 Candidatus Competibacter phosphatis
TCTACGATGGTCATGCGGCTCGCCAAGTCTTGACCACCTGTTTTCAATCGTGGATAGCGTCAAAAAAAATCTGGGCGGATGGTGGTTATAGAGGTGAAAAGTTTGTTCAATGGGTCAAGGAACAGTTCGACTGCATTTTTGAAGTTGTTGAAAAAAAGAAAACGGATAAGGGATTTCAGGTTTTACCTCGGCGATGGGTTGTAGAGCGAACCTTTGCTTGGCTCGGGCGATCTCGCCGCTTAAGCAAAGATTACGAACGGAAACCCACATCGAGTACGAGCCATGTTTATATGGCCTCAATTCGACTCATGCTGCGAAGAATTTGTAAAGAACGAGTATTATTACAAGGGACTGCTTTAGAGGTAGCTTAGGTAATTGAGTTTTTTCACAGCTTCTCAGTTGCGCCGCGCGCTTGCTGGGCATGACCCGCCCGCAATTGGCGTACCGCCTGAAGAAAAAGTAAGCGCTCGAAGCGAACAACGAAAGCCAGGCGGCAAACCCCTGGATCGGCGTTCAGCGCTCGCGCAACTCCCGCCGCAACACCTTGCCCGCCGCCGAGATCGGCAAAGCCGTCAAGAACTCGACGTGACGGGGAATCTTGTAACGCGCCAGGCGATCGCCGAGATGCGCCAACAACGCCTCGGCGCTGGCGGTTTGGTCCGGCTTGAGCACCACGAACGCCTTGCCGATCTCGCCCCACTTGGGATCGGGCACGCCGACCACCGCGCATTGAAACACAGCCGGATGCCGGTACAACGCCGCCTCGATTTCCGCCGGGTAGACGTTCTCGCCGCCGGAGATGAACATGTCCTTCAATCGGTCCACGATGAAGAAATACCAGTCCTCGTCGTAACGGGCCAAATCGCCGGTGTGGAACCAGCCGTCTTCGTCGATGACCTCGCCCCAGGCCGCGGCATTGTTGAAATAGCCCGAGGCGATGCTGGGACCTTTCAGCACCAGTTCACCCGTTTCGTTCGGCCCCAGCGGCCGGTTGTCGGGACCGACGATCCGGGCATCGATATAAAAATTCGGCCGCCCGATGCTGCCGGCCTTGCGGATGGCGTCTTCCGGGGCCAGCGCGAACAATCCCGGCCCGAATTCGGTCATGCCGAAACCCTGCTTGAAGCGGACCCCCTTGTCGCGGGTGTACTGCTCGACCAGCGGCACCGGCAGCGGTGCGCCGCCGCTGGTGCAGAACCGCAGCGAACTCAGGTCGGCCTCCGCCCAAGCTGGGGTCTGGGCCAGCATCTGATACATCGCCGGCACCGCCGCGAACACCGTCACTCGCTCCCGCTGAATCAGCCGCAACACCTGGTCCGGGTCGAAGCGTTTCAGCAGCACGGTGGTTCCGCCCATGATCACTTGCGGCAAGGTGTAGACGAACAGCCCACCGACGTGAAACATCGGAAATACGTTCAGATACACGTCGCCGCGACCGAGATCGTGGATCACGGTATTCAGGCAATTCCAGGCGATCTGGCGATGGCTGATCTGGGCGCCCTTGGGCAAACCGGTGGTGCCGCCGGTGAAGACGATGGCGGCGATGTCTTCATCCCTCAGATCTTCGCGGAAACAGGCATCGGGCGACGAGTCGGCCAGCAGTGCGTTGAAATCCCGGCTACCGGAGATGCCGGCACCGTCCAGGTGAATCCAGTGGCGCACCGGGGTTTCGGCTTCGGCCAACTGGGCGACGCTTTCCCGAAAAGTGTCGTCGTAAAGCAGCACGGTCGGGGTGACATCGGCGAGAATCTGTTGCAACTCGCGCCAGTGCAGGCGCCAGTTCAGGGCGGTGTGAATCGCGCCCAACTTGCCGCAGGCGCACAGCAGATCCAGATGCTCGACCCCGTCCAATGCCAGCATCGCCACCCGGTCGCCCTTGTCGACGCCGGCCGCACGCAGAGCGTTGGCTAGCCGGTTGGCTCGCTCGTTCAGTTGCGCGAAGCTGAGCCGCAGCTCCGGCGTTTTGCCGGTATCCACCACAGCCAACGCGTCCGGGCTGTAGATCGTCCGCCGACCAAGATAGTCGCCGATGTACATCGTGCCTCCCTCGGATGAATGGTTGTTTTGGCGCCGGCCCGTTCTCCATCTCGCCGTACCCACCGTGGGCGGCCGGGAAACGATGGCCGGATTCGCTTGCAGTATAGGACAGGCGACGCTGTCCGCCGCCACGCCAGCCCAGCGCCGGCTGACATCGTGGAACGTATACTGTGGTCCGCGATCCTTCAACTTCGTCGAGGAGACCTGCTCATGTCCGCTGAACCGTCCGCCAACGCTTGGTTACTCGACCAACCGGAAGCGCTTGCCGGTTTTTTTTATCCGCGTCCCGATTTCGCCGAGGACACCCCCGCGAATGCCCACGAGCTATCGATTCCCGTGGCCGAAGGCGTGGTGGTCGGAGCGCGCTGCCATCTGGCCGATTCCGAGGCAACCACCATCCTGTTCTTTCACGGCAACGGCGAAATCGTGCGGGACTACGACGACATCGGCGCGCTATACGTGGAACGCGGCATCAATTTCGTCGCGGTCGATTACCGGGGCTATGGCCGTTCCACTGGCCGCCCGACCGCTTCGACGATGCTGGCCGACAGTCATGTCGTTCTCGATGTTGTCGCGAACTGGTTCGGTCAACAGGGATACACCGGGCCGCTGCTCGTCATGGGGCGCTCGCTGGGCAGCGCCTCGGCCCTGGAACTGGCTTGCCGCCATTCCGAGCGAATCGCCGGGCTGATCCTGGAGAGCGCCTTCGCCCATACCGGACCGCTGTTGCGTCGGATCGGCGTCAACCTCGCTCTGCTGCCGGGGTTCGAGGAAAACCAGGGCTTCCGGCAACTGGACAAGATTCGGACCTTCGCCAAGCCCACGTTGGTGATCCACGCGGAATACGACCACCTGATTCCCTTCGCCGACGGTCAGGCCCTGTACGACGCCAGTCCCGCCCCGGACAAGCATCTACTGAAGATTCCCCGCGCCGATCACAACACCATTTTCGCTGTCGGCTTTCGACCGTATCTGGATTCGGTCGAAAGTTTCGCCGATCCACGCCGGTTCGATCCCGCCGGTTGAGTGGTCGGAATGGATTCAAGGAGAAGTTGTAATACAAGCAGACAGCACAGCGGATCATTTCGGTGGGAAGCCAATGCCCAAGGACCCCGCCGAGCGGCGATGGTGGAACGGCCTACGGCGTCGAGCAGCCACGGGTATAGGGCCAGGGGTCTTTCTGAAAGGGATCCCGGAGGCGAACCAGTTCCTGGTCTTTCCCCACCGAATCGCCGGCCTTGACCAGGACGCGCTCCACCAGGCCACCGACGGGCGCGTTCACTGGCAGTTCCCTGCTGATGCTCGGCGTGCTCCACACGGTCAACAGAAACAGCTTGTCGCCGGGAAACACCCGGTGCATCCCGCCCGGAGGCGGCGTCGCGACGAAGGCTTTGAGAACCTTCGCGGTCGCGGGCGACTTGAGGATACCCAGGCTCGGCTCGACGTCCCGAAAGCCCGTGGGTTCGGACAAGGGAATCCCGGCGAATTCCAGTGCCTCTTCCTGGATCGTCAGGTGCATCCACGTCGATATACCGCCGATTCTTTGGCTGCCATGGATCAACCGGCGGGCGGTCCGGTGGTGCAGGTCATGGGGAATGCCGCGATAGGTCAGATACAACTGGGCGCGCAACAGAAAGATGAGATACGGCCGCTGGTCGCGGGCATGGATCGTCCAGACCCTTTTCTGGTTGAAGTCGGCGGGGTCCCCAATGATGGTCATTTTGCCCTTGAGTTCGCCCTGACGAAACCCGACTCCGTATTGCCAGCGGTCCCTGCCATCGACCAACACCGGGGCGATATTGGCTTGCTGGAGGGCCGGTTGGTGCCCGATGTCGGGCTCCAGTTTCTGGCTGCTCAACTTGCGATTTTCCGATGCTCCGGCATCGATCTGTTGGAGGGCTCGGCCAAAGGCCTTTTGCAGCCGATCTTCCACTTGACAGAGGTGGTATGACATCTTCGATCCTCCTCGTACCCGACCCTTGATCGACCTTCGAAACGGGCTCGACGACTACCACTTGGCAAACTCGATGACCACGCCGCCGCCCCCGTAGGGAGCCTTCGCCACGGTCACGGCGACCCGTTTGCTCAGGGGGATGCCGCCTTGGTCGATGACCCGGCTGAGTTGCCGCCGAACTTCGAGTGGAACATCCTTCGGCCACGGGATCTTATCGGACAGCTTGCCCGGCGACCTCGGGGGTGGGAAGGTGTTGGGGTTGATGGTCGGTGGCGGTGGGGTGATGAGGGAGAGGGTGCGCTGCCAGTCGTCATATGCGGCGTTGAGCTTCGCGACGGTGGCGTTGATCCGAGTTAGCAGGAGGGCGGCGGCCCCCCGGGACACCACGTCCGTGATCGGGCGCCGAATGGCGGCCTGATATTCGGTATCCAAATCCCGGAGTTGTTTTTCCAGTGGCTTGACTTGGGCCCACATGCGGTCGTTCGTCGCCCGAATCGTCGACAAATAATTCTCGATCGTACTCATGAGTCGCTTCCCTCTTGGTGGTAGCAAGGGTCTTTCGGGGTAGGTAAGCGAGCGCCGATGGCGATGAGGTCAGTCGGATTCGGTCCATGAGATGTTCGCTTGCTGAGTGGTTCCCTGGTGGATGTGGAAAGGTTCAAAGCGGCGCATCTTTTTTTTCGCCGGCTGGTAGATACTGTAGTCACGAGACTGAAGATATGAGAGAATCATGAGGTCAAAGAAAGGGAGGCTCCATGAAAGAGACAGTTCCTGCCTACCGTCGCCACGATATATCGGATGAAACCTGGGCTTTACTGGAGCCGCATCTACCGGGACGCCGGGGCGTGTGGGGCGGGATAGCCGAAGACAACCGATTGTTTATCAATGCGGTGTTCTGGATTCTGCGCACGGGGGGCGCCATGGCGGGATCTGCCACCGGACTATGGCGGATGGAGTAATACGCACCGTCGCTTCATTCGCTGGCGCAATAAAGGGGTCTGGGAAAAGTTGCTGGAGATTTTGATCGACGAACCGGACTACGAATGGTTGATGATCGATGCCAGCCACTGCAAGGTTCACCCCCATGCCGCAGGCGCACCAGGCGGAAATCAGGTGATGAGCCGTACCAAAGGGGGCTCAACACCAAGATACACATGGCCGTGGATGCGCATGGTCTGCCGATCAGAGTACTTATTACACCAGGTACCACAACGGATGGTACCCAGGCTTCAAAATTGATCGAAGGGATCGATGCCGATTATCTGATCGCGGATAAAGGTTATGACACCGATGCGATTCTCCAGCAAGCGGCCGCACAGGGCATGCACGCGGTCATTCCGCCCAAGAAAAACCGAACGATTCAAAGAACGCATGATCAAGACCTCTACAAACTGCGCCATCGGGTCGAGAATGCTTTTCTTGTGCTCAAACAATGGCGGGGCATTGCGACCCGATATGCCAAAAACTCCGCGTCCTTCCTCGCCGCCGTCCACATCCAATGTCTCGTTCTCTGGCTCAATATCTCGTGACTACACTATCTAGCCGACTTGATTGTTGCTTTACGCCGGAAGCCCTGATGGAGATTCGTTTGCACGCCACCACCACGCCCAAGCAGCGGGCCTATATTCAGCAATCGACTCGCCCGGTGGCCGAACTGGCGGTGGAGTTGGGGGTGAGCGAGACCACAATTCGTCGCTGGCGAGCACGGGACACAGTGCGGGATCGCCCGTACACGCCGCACCGCTTGACGACGATCCTGAATCCGCTGCAAGAGTTTGTGGTGGTGGAGTTGCGCAAGCTCTTGTTGCTGCCGCTGGACGACTTGCTGGTGGTGGCTTGCGAGTTCGTGTGTCCCGAACTGTCGCGCTCAGCGCTGGACCGGTGCCTGTGCCGCCACGGCGTGGCCCGGCTGGCGGACCTGTTGCCGGAGGCGGAAGGCCAGTCCCCATTATTGCCCCAGACCTTCAAGGCCTACGCGCCTGGGTTCGTGCATGTGGATGTGAAGTACCTGCCTCGAATGCCCGACGAGGCCGAACATCGCTATCTGATCGCCGCCATTGATCGCGCCAGCCGCTGGGTCTATTTCGAGATCCAACCCGACCAGTCCGCCGCCACCGCCGCTGGCTTTTTGGAGCGCCTGCGGGCCAAGGCCCCGTTTCGCATTCGCACCGTGCTGACCGACAATGGGAAAGAGTTCACCGACCGCTTTTGCGTCACCGGTAAGCGCGAGCCCACCGGCCAATACCGCTTCGATCAAACCTGCACCGCGCACGGCATCCAGCATCGACTGATCAAGCCCAAGCATCCGCAAACCAATGGGATGATCGAACGCTTCAACGGTCGCATCGCCGAGGTGTTGAAAAGCACCACGTTCATCTCCGCTCGCCACTTGGAAACGACCTTGCAACAGTATCGGCATCTCTATAATCACTATATTCCTCAGAAAAATTCCTCAGAAAAATCTCGGGCATGTCACCCCGATCGACAAACTGAAGGAGTACTACCGCGTTAAACCCGAACTTTTTCAAAAAAAGACCTATTAATCATCCGGGACCCGACAACTACATCTTGTGGCCTCCACGGGAAATCTCACTGAGCCAACAATCTATGATCGAAATTCGCCCTGAGGATGAACTTTTTATTTTGCTGCGCACGGACAAAAAAAAAGCGAAGAAGTTGGTGATCGTATTAAGGTCTTGGTACGTCAAGATCTTGACTGGCATTATCTAATGAAGAGTGCTTTTCATCATAAGGTGGTACCTCTATTATATCAAAATATCAGGCGAATTTCCCCAAGCAAAATTCCAAAGCAAATGCTTAAACGAACTTCAAAAAATATTATGAGTTCAATGCAAAAAAAAAATTTATTCCTTGCCGTTGAGTTAATAAAACTTCTCAGGTTACTAGAAGAAAAAAAAAATCTTTGCAATACCATATAAAGGGCCTGCCATAGCTATTCTGGCTTACAGAGATATAAGCTTCAGGCAGTTCAGTGATCTTGATATTTTGGTGCATCCAAATGATTACTTGAAAACAATGCACTTCTTTCTAGAGAAAGGTTATCGCTTAAAGGCTAAGTATAGTTGGGAGTGTTCTTTAATCGATGCCAATTATGGGGTATGCGTGGATTTACATAGGGGAATTACACCGAAAAAAATTTCCGGTTTTCCTTGATTTTCAAGCTATGAAACAGCGTCTAGGGGTATTGCAGATTGGTTCTGGGGAGATCATGACTTTTTGCCCAGAGGATATGCTGATCATTTTATGCATCCAATTAGCCAAGGATGGGTGGGAACATAGTTATAAACATCCAATTTGTTTAAGCAAACTCTGTGATTTATCGGAGTTAATTCAGGCGCATCCCGATATGAATTGGAAGCGAGTTTTTAAGGACACGAAAAAAATAGGGTGCTGGAGAATGCTGCTGGTTAGTCTATCTTTAATTCATGTTGTATTCGGTACGCTGATACCTAAATTGCCACCAAGATCACTGAAATATTTAGGTGATTTAAGCGACGATATTTATAATAAATTAATGTATCAGGCTTCTGTAAACAATGTCGAATTGCTATCAATGGAAAAATTCCATTTCAAGATCCGAGAGCGCTGGCGGGATAAGCTCTATCCAAATTATTCTAATTTCAGACAAAGGTTGATTCCGAACGAGCGAGATCGGGCATTAATGTCATTGCCAGAATCACTTGACGTAATTTACTATGCTATTCGTCCGATCCGGCTGATGATAGACTACGGGCAATTGGCATTAAAAATAGCGAAAGAGAAATTTTTCACTTGGAAAAGGCAGTGCTGAGAGCTGGAATATTATTGTTGTTCACTGATTGTGATTCATCCTGATAGTAAGACGCCTGCTGGCGGTAGAGATCAGCATAAACTCCGTCAAGTGCCAGCAATTCCTCGTGATTTCCCTGTTCGATCAGATGTCCCGCGTCAAGTACGTAGATGCGATCGGCCAAGCGCACCGTTGAGAAGCGATGGCTGATGATCAGTGCGGATCGGCCGCGAGCCATCTCTCGAAATTTTTCGAAGAACTCGAACTCTGCGGTAGCATCAAAAGAGCTGGTCGGTTCATCAAGCAGAATAAGTTGGGAATCGCGGACGAAAGCTCGTGCCAGCGCCAATTTTTGCCATTGCCCGATGCTCAATTCTTCGCCGTCGGCAAAGGTACGGCTCATCACTGTGTCGTAGCCTTTAGGTAATCGGATCAGGTAGTCGTGGATGCCCGCCCATTGAGCGGCTTGGACGATAGAAGGATCATCTGGAGCGATATCTGGACGACCCAGCATGATATTTTCGCGCGCCGTCATGTGATAGCGACCGAAATCCTGATAAACGACGCTGATTTCCCCTCTTAAATCCTCAATCTTGAAATTACGTAGGTCGGTGCCATCAATCGTGATCTGTCCAGTATCGGGATCGTAGAGTCGGCAGAGGAGCTTGGTCAGTGTGGTTTTACCTGAGCCGTTGCGCCCGACCAGAGCAACAATTTCGCCGGGACGGATGGTCATGACAATATCATGGAGGATTGGTCGATCCGTACCCGGATAATGAAAACTCAGGTTTTCTACTCGTAGGCCGGATCGCCATGGTCGTGGCACTGCCATCGGATGGAGGGGATCGGGGACACTTTTTGGGACATTGAGAAATTCATAGAGAGTTGACAAAAAAAGATTGTTTTCATAGAGTTTCGCTAAACCACTCAAGGTAGGTCTTAGTGAACTAATGGCAACTTGAAAAGCACCGAAGTACATTACCGTCTCTCCTAATGAAATGGATTTTTGTACGGTGGCATAAACGATAAAAGCGAGTGCACCGTATCCAGCAAAAGCGGCGGTAGATTCAGTAATAAATTGCCTTCGGTAAGCTTGTCCTGAAATAAGGTGTAGACTAGCTCGAATCATTAATCTAATTTCACTAAACCGATTGGCTATGAGTGGTCCGAAGCCAAATGCTCGTACTTCCTTGGCTTTTTCAGCGGTTGTAATAACTTCATTAAAATATCTGCTAAGGCGCTCGCTTGCTGTTTTCTCACGATGTAATTGGTACAAAGCCTCGGCATATTTAATCCGGTATATGAGTACTGGAATGGAAGCTGCTAAAACCACTATTACGACAATCCAATCGAACATCAGTAGGAGTGCAAAAGCACCTACAAGGGTTAAACTGTTGAGAGCAAGCTCCGTCATGCCGGAAATGATTCGGAGGGGGCGCGATGGAGCTTCGCGCTGAGCTCTATGTAGTTTGTCGTAGGATTTGGGATGCTCGTAGTAGGCAAGATCCATATTGATGGATTTAGCCTGAACAAGATGTTGCATATGATCAGCGACGAGATGAGTCTGCATCTCGTTCGCATAACCAAGCAAGGCATTACAAAGGTTACTAAGGATCGCTAGTCCTAAAGCTGCGGCTATTAGAATCGAGAGGCTTTGAAAATCAGATCCTGACTCGATAGATGCATTCGTTCCTGTAAGATGATCCACCACAAGCTTAAAGATGTAAAGAGTAGCTAAAGGAATTACACTTTCTATAATAAGTAATAAAGTACTCAAAGCAGTCCATTGGGGGGCAGCTTGCCAAACAAATTTCAGGGCTCTATCTATTCGGAGCCCATCAATAAAATTTAAAGAATTTTGCAAGTCGGATAGCCAGAATACATTATCATTTTAACTATTTCCCCTTTTCAATAAGTCCTCGCCTAAATAGATCTTCGACCAATGCGGTTAAGTCTGCCTCACATTGTCCTGCTTCTACTTCATATTCTTCAAGTAGGACATCATGGATGGATTGAATAGAGCAAGGTTGTTGAATGAGACTCCAAACACGAGCAGCAACTTCTTTTAGCTCATAATACATACCATCTTTGAGGCTTAGGATCACAATACCTTCTGTCAGATCAGGAGTGAGAGTTGCTGAAACCTGATCTTTACTTACTGTCAATACCAAATTTTTTATCGAGGCTGATTTTCATGAGTTGGCTAGCAGGTGAAATAGCGAAAAGAAATTATTAATTGACATCATATTAAACCAGTTGCTGGTCCTGTAAAATATCTTGTTCAACCCGTCGAGCAACATCGGGAAGCTGCTTGAGCTTCCATTGACGCAATAGGTGCTTGACTTTGATTTTTCTCAATAGTAAGTTTAGTTGTTGAAATGCATGAGTTATATTAGTAGATTGTAGAAACTGGGTTCCAAAGCGGCACACATATAAATGTGGAATGACACCAAAAAAACGCTTCGCTAGGTGGCATTAACTTGATGGAGAGATCCTCTCCGACATCCAGTAGATAAAGACAGTCTAAAGGAAGCGTTTCTGCAATGGTATTTCCAGCATAGACATTGTATTTATCGATGCCAGACCTAACTCGAACCGCAGAATCAGGATCATCTCCAATGCTGATCAAGGCATCCGACCATAATCTAATTTGAGGAGAGCCTGGCATCACTCGTGGTTGGGCTTGGTCATTAAAGCGTACTACCAGCAACTCATCGGAAATCAAAGCGTGTCCGCGCTGATGCAAGGTTGCGGTTGTGGTTGATTTTCCCCAGCCTTTGGCGCCGATAAAACCTATACCTCGGTTGTCAATGGCCACGCAGCTGGCATGGAGGACCAATAGCCCACGCTGGTGTAGTAATACACCCAAACCCGCACCGAGGATAAAAAAGGCGCAATGCATCTTCATCAGCGTTAGTGCCCGGTACGACGGTGATCCGACGACCCTCTTCAATTAGCAGATCACCCACTCCACCCCAAGTCAGGTGAACTTGGTTCAAGGACGCATCAGTGCACGAGATTGGTGAAGGTTCATGAGATGCGGTACATTTGCTGGAATCAAGTTCCACAATAACGTCCGCCCTACCCTTAACCGATGGCAGCTCGGGCAAAGGGAAGGCGGACGCCAATGTTAGGCCGTAGGCAGAATAGAGCATAATATCCTTCCGCAGCCTTTTTTGTGTGGGTTCAGCTTGTGTTACGAGCCGTCTGAGCCATCGTGGCCACCGCCACGGTGGCCACCGCCACCAAAACCACCAAAACCACCAAAACCACCAAAACCACCAAAACCACGACCCTGCGTGATTTGCTCGACTGTGCCATGCACAATCACTTCAGGAGTAACGTATACCTTTTTCATCATCTCACCTCACTACTTGTCAAATATATAAATGAAATCGGGGTGTATCGGGCATGCCAATCGAGCATACGTCATCCGACTTATTCGCAACTTGGAGCGTGCGCCTTAGGCCCAAATTGGGTATTTATTCCTCCATAGACTCGCTATTATTAAACTTAGAGCGCTCGATTGGTAAACGCCTAAGGTCATTGTTGTAAGTCTCTAACAGCCACGTCTTATTGCTTTTGGTGATGCATTCATTGTTGAGCGATTTCCAGTGAAGGAAAAGCAGTAAATTGTTTCAATCCTCGCAGGTTACCAAGGATGACCAGACCCTGATATTCAAGCCAGGCATGGGCGGTGAGCAGGTCGTCACGATTCTTCAGTACACCAATTTTTCAGTTGTGCGTTGAAACCCTTGCGACGTAGCAGCTTCTGGCCCACCAGCGCTTGGGGAAGGCAGTTGATCTGGAGAGGGGCCAGCAGCCGACCTAGTCGTTCAATGGCTTCGGTAATCTCACGCACTTCCTCAATGGCCACTGGTCCACTGGAAGGTGGCTTGCCAGGAGGGGCTACCCATCCGCGCAGCAAGTCGAACGGTAGCAGGTACAGCCCCGCTTTTACTGTGATCAGCCAGAGCGCCGTATTGCAGTGCAGCCATTTTCCGCGTCGTGGTAGCGCCATGAACTTGTGGAACAACACGTTCGCTTTCAATTTCGTTACCTAGAGTGACATAGTGACACTATGATAGATTACCTATGTTACATAATATTATGGTTTATAACAGCATAAATTCAAGCAAAAATTTTTTTTTATTATATTTTTTTTATAAATATCAATTGATTGTGTGATGCTTGAAAATCGAGAGTCCGCATGTCATGTGAACGAGTGTAAAGGCAGAAGGCTGGGACAATCTATGCCATCTACGAACGATGCTGGTTCGGTTGTCTCCATGTCTTACCCGGTGGTTTTGCTTTGCGCTGGCAGTGGAATGCATCCGGTGGAGCGTTTTAAGGATTAACTTCAGAGTCCTGTGTATGACTGAACACCAAGGGCAAAAGATGAAGAGAGCATGGAGAAAATTTAAGCAAAGATTGAGCCGTAATTAAAAAATATGTTGGTTTTATTTTATATATAAAAAATCAATTAGTTATTATAAAAATACGTCAGGTATCCGAATGAAATTCAGAAAGATATTATGTCTGTGACCTGCTCCCTAAAACTTGTTATCAAGATAGTGATATGCGCACCTTGCGGGTCAAGCTGAGCTGCTTATCAATTGATATAACACTCAAAAATATTTACAAATGACGAAATTCGGCATAAGACAGGCCAATTTGACCAGATACCGAAGGAGTGTTTGGGACGATCATTGAGTGGCCGCACGATACCGTTCTTGGGTCTCGTATGCCGTATCCGCGCGGGGGATCGCGGACATAAGCGCTAACTTGTTTGTGGCTTCGGGTTGCGTATTATGGTGCGTACCCGCGATGCGGATGAAAGGGGCTGGTCGCCATTGAACGAAGACTGGGAACTACTGTTGTCGTTTCTACCAAGCGACTGGCAGGGGTTGGCTCATGATGCCGGGGCGCTCAAGGGGCTGCGCAAAGACAAGTCGGCTGAGAACCTGCTGCGCACGCTGTTGATCCATCTGGGATGCGGTCATTCGCTGCGTGAAACGGTTGTCCGCGCCAAGAAGGCGAACTTGGCCGATTTGTCCGATGTGGCTCTGTTGAAACGGCTAAGGAAATCAAAGGATTGGTTGCGCGCGCTATGTCTGCAACTGTTCCGGGAACAAGGTGTTGCGGTGTCGGCCGATGGCGGCTTTCAAATCAGGGCCTTTGATGCGACGACCGTCCAGGAGCCCGGCAAGACGGGGGCGCTGTGGCGCATTCACTATAGGGCACCTCGAAAAACCGGACATGAAGCCGGCAAAATGGGCAAAGCAAGATACCTGAGGCGTGAGCCTCACAATATCTTTGGTTTGTGCCCCGACCCGAAGGGTTCATCCTCGCCCGAAATCACCATCCCGGTCGTACCGGGATCGCCCTTGGGCGTTAGAAAGCGACCACACCGCATGCCTTGAGACTGCACAGGCGACGTAGGTTGTAGACCGCTGCCTTCCCCGTGAGTTGGAAGGTCGCTCGATCCAGGCCGACGCAACGGAGGAGCTTTCCGCCCATCTGCTCCATGGTGGCGAAGACGTGTTCGACCCGCGCCCGAACCCGGGCAATGCGGGTGTTGCAGCGCGTCTGGCAGGCGGACAGCGGTTTGCCTTTCTGGGCCTTGCGCTGGATGTGCACGCGCCAACCCTGAGCCTTGAGGCGATGCTCGCGGCCACCATCGACGTAGCCCTTGTCGCCATAAAGATCACGACCGGTGTTCGCGTGATCCAGGACATCCTCCAGGTGTAGGGTGTCGTTCTCCGAGGCGGTGCTAACCTTGACCCGGCGGATCAGCTTGTAGCGCCGGTCGGCGCTGACCGAGACCTTGTAGCCGAAATAAGACTTGCCGTGCTTCTGGGTCCAGGTGGCCTCGGTGTCCTTCTGTCGTCGCTGGGCCGGTTTCCACTCCATGGGCATCGCCTGTTCCTTCAGCAGTGCCCGTTCTTTCTCAGTGACGTGCTGTCGAGGAACGGGAACCAGACTGGCATCCACCATCTGCCCGCCACGGGCGATATAGCCGTGCTGGGCAAGCTGGCGGTTCACGGCTTCGAACAACGCGTCTCCCGTCTTCCTTGTCGTGAGTCGCTCGCGGAAGGTCCAGAATGTGGTGCGGTCCGGCACCTGGCTGCTGCGTCTCAGTCCCAGGAAACGTTGGAAGCTCAGCCGGTCCAGCACTTGATACTCCATCTGCTCGTCACTCAGTCCATATAAATTCTGAAGTACCCAGGCCCGTACCATCAGTTCCGTGGGAAACGGCGGACGTCCACCGCGCTCTCGCCCCGGTCGTGGCGCGACCCGATCCACCTCCACCGCCAGTGCCTTGAAGTCAACCTGCTGCTCCATAGACTTGCAGCACATCACCCAGACGGTCCAATTTCGCTTCCCGTTCCTCGGCGGCAAACAGGCTTTCTTTGATCATCAGAGGTGCGGACTCTTGGCGGAAATCAATAACCCCATTTTCTCATAATCAGGGGTTTTTCGAGGTGCCCTATAGCGTTCGCCTGCCCTCGTTGGTGTGTGACTTCTTCAAGCTCACCGAAACGGCGGGTCGAGGCACGGGCGAATCGTTGGCCCAGTTCCCCGTCCAGGCGGGTGAGTATGTTCTGGCCGATCGCGGTTACTCCACCACCCTCGGGATTCATCATGTGGTTTCTGCGGGAGGGCAGGTCACCGTGCGGGTGAATACCGGTGCGCTGGTGCTGCAAACGGCTCAAGGCGCACCGTTCGACTTGCTCGCGGCGCTCACCGCGTTGCGGCGAGCGGGCATCGTCGAATCGTGGTCCCCCCCAAGCGGTGGGCCAGGATCGGATCGTGGTGCCGGGGTGGGTGTGTGCGATCCGAAAAACGGAAGAAGCGATCCGGATAGCGCATGACAAAATACGCAAGGAGGCCGCGCGCAAAGGAAAGCAGGTACAACCGCAAACCCTGAAGTTTGCGCAGTACGTTATCGTGTTCACCACGTTTCCCGAACTGACCTTCCCAGCCTCGGAGGTCCTGGAGTGGTATCGTATCCGCTGGCAAGTGGAATTGGTTTTCAAGCGATTCAAGTCGCTGGCACAACTGGGACACCTGCCGAAATACGACGACGAAAGCGCCAAGGCCTGGCTCTATGGAAAACTGCTGGTGGCGTTGATCCACCATGCCACAGCGATTTCCCCCTGGGGATACCACCTGGCGGCAATATCAACCACACAGCGCGTGGCGTGACTTCAAATTTGTGCTTAACCAAATCACCCGAACCATCGAACCCTCTATGCCACTGGCCCAAATGATCGGCGAGTGGAACGAGATTTCAAAATCACTGGCTGAGTCGCCTCGCCGCCGGCTGTCTCAGCTATCAGGCTACTTCAAGCATAACTCCAAAACAAGTTAGCGCTTATGGGGATCGCGGACGCTCAGCCGGTTATGGCGGGGGTGCGTTTCAGAAACGCTTGGCGGTCGGCTGCGGTGGGGATGTGCGCGGCCAGTTGCTGGTAGAGTTCTTGCGGGCTATGGGCCTTGCTGGCAGCCTGCTTGACCAGCACCTTGGCGATAGGTCCCAGAAAAACCGCCAAGTCCCGACGGGCGACCTCCAGCAGCACCTGATCGAACGATCCCAGCGATCCGCTGACCTGACTGCCGATCCCCGACGCAGCGCCGTGGGTCGCCATGCCGGTGATGGTGCCGCCGATCACCGCTCGCATCCGCCGCTGGAACAGCAAGCGATCCCGTTCACTGGGGATGGATTCCGCCAGTTGTTGCACCAGCTCTGTCGGACTGCCGACCTGCTGCGCGGTTTTGCGCACCAGCACCCGAGCCATCGGACCCAGGGTTTCGATCAAGAGCCGCTCGGTTTGAGCCAACAGCGTCGGGTCCCAGCCCTGCGGGGTGTTGGCCCCAGCCGGTGCTTGTGGTGCTTGAACCGGCGCGACCCGAAGTACGGTGGAACCGTCAGCCGCGATTTCGCGATCCACCAGCCGGGTGTTTTCCAAGGCGGCGATAAATGCGTCGGCGCTCTGAAAGCGGACATCCGGCTCCTTGGCCAGCGCCTTGTTCAACACGCCGTCGAGCTCGACCGGTAGAAGCGAGTTCAGTCGAGTTGCCTGCAGCGGAGGTTCGTTCAGGACCTGATACATCAATTCGCTGGCGCTGCGTCCCGGAAATGGCCGGGTGCCGGTCAATAACTCGAACAGCACCACGCCGGTGGCGTACAGATCGGCGCGCCGATCGGCTTCAAGACCCTTGAACTGTTCCGGTGCCATGTAGCCGGGCGTGCCAACCGTCATCCCGTCTTGAGTCATGTTACTGCCGGCTTCCAGCCGGGCAATGCCGAAATCGGTGACCTTGACCTGACCGTCGGCCAGCAAAATGATGTTGGCGGGCTTGATGTCGCGATGCACTACACCAGCGGCGTGTGCCTGGCCAAGCGCTTGCAGCACCTGAATGACGATTGCCACCGCGTTGGCCAACGGCATCGGTTGACGGTCCTTGAGGTAACTGCGTAGCTCCCGGCCCTGTATGTACTCCATGACGATATAGGGCGCGCCCGCTTCCTCACCATATTCGAATACGGTGACGATGTTGGGATGCACGCAACGGCCGGCGGCGCGCACTTCGCGGCGAAAGCGTTCCAGCCACTCGGCGCCTTCCTCGCCGCGCAGTAGCCGGCGATGGATGGTTTTGATGGCCACCTCGCGGTCGATCGCCGCGTCGTGAGCGCGGTAAACCACGCCCATGGCGCCACGGCCCAGCATCCCGGTCACACGGTAGCGGCCGATGCGTGGCGGCAGCGTGGCGCTGGTGTCACCGCCGTCGTTCATCTCATTCGCCCAGCATCTTCATGGCGTTTTCCAGACTGAGCCGCATCCGATTGAACGACTGCGACAGAGAGGCAATTTCATCGGAGCCCTGACGAACGTATTCCGGTACGTCCGGCTTGCCCATGCTGACCTCACTGGCGATCTCCGACATCCGCTTCACCGGCCGGATCACCACGAAATGCAGCAGGATATTGAGCAGCAGCAGCAGCAGCACGAACACACCGCCCAGCAGGATCATGAAGGTGGTGAAAGTCTGGCGGGCCCGCTCCAGCGGCAGTGACATCGGCACCGTGACCACCTGTGCCCCGATGGTCTCGCCCATTTTCCAGCCGAAGCCGTTGTTGACGCCATAAATGTCGGTCATGGTTTTGGGGGCGTCCTCGATCCGGCCGTGGCAGACCAGACAACCTTCGTCGCGGATGCTCAGTGGCCGGGCCAGATTGAGCATTCGCCCGGTTGGCGTGTCGCGCTCGACAATCAATTCCTTTTTTTCCTGGTTGTTGCGAAATTCATTGATGATGTCCGCTTCCCAGTCGCTGGCCCGATCGGAGGGATTGGTCGGGTTGAGCGCCGCTTCCTTGTAGGTGTAATCCGAGTATTGTTCGCGCAGGGCCTTGAATATTTGCGCGGCGGCGTAGGCCGAGATCGATTCCGGCCGGAATTGCCGCTTCATCTGCAGGGTCAGCAGCGGAAAGATGTGCTGGGCGGTGTAGATGCGGGCGCCGAGCGCGCTTTCGATCATGATGCGGGCGTTCTGGATCACTTCCTCGCGGGCGTTGTCCTTGAGGATGCGGTCGGACAGATAGGCCGCCAGCGCCAGTCCGATGGCGAACGCCAGCAGCAAGACCAGATTGAACTTCGTACGTAGACCCATGTGACAGACTCCATTAGATACGAATGACGGATGACGAGGGTGTGGTGATGCCGCTTTCAACCTGTCCGGGCAGGCGTGGCGCTAGCCGGCGGCTGGCAGTTGTTGTTCATGCTGTCGTAGGCTTTGCTGAAGCCGATGAGGCTGAACTTGACTGGAAACAGTTGGGTAACCGGCCAGGTTGGCCAGAACCGTAAATACGCGGTGGCTTCACTGCCCTTACGGAACTGTTGGATAAGTTCGGAAACTTCCTGGTCAAACACCAAAGTCATGTCGTGGTCAAGTTTGTCGGTACGGATCGGCGGATTTTTATCCACCGTCAGATGCAAGTCGCCAAAAGATGGGTCAATTTTCGATTCGGTGATCACCAGCAGGGAATTGCCGTTGAATACCAGGGTCACTGGCGTGGCGTCGTAGCCGTCCGAGGTGATTTGCGGTGTGCTGCTGAGCAGGCAGCGGGTCTGGCGGGTGAGGGGGTCGCGCTGCATGGCGACCGTCCAGTCCGCTTCGGCCTGACTGGTCAGCAGCGTCAATCCCAGCAGCAGTTTCGCAGCCTTGTGTCGGTTTGTCGTTGGGTTGTGGATCAACATGGATTTAGAGAGTCCTCTTGACGGCATGGGGTTTTCAATGGGCTCTTTTTTGCCTGTCGGCCGCCGGTCCGGTCCGACGTCATAGTCTGTCCGCCGACGGATTTCCTGTATAGTGGTGAGCTTAGACAATCGCTTGGAAGCACGCCATGACCGATGATCCTCGTGTGGGTTCGGACCTCATTCTTACCAGCGATGGCGGCACGCTCCAACGCCTGACCTTGGTGCCGGCTGTTTCGGGCGACGGGATGGTGCTGGTGGATACCGCCGGCATTCCCGTCAATCCCTGGGAGGTGGAATTGCGGCACTGGCCGCCCGAGACCGAACCGGCTTTACGGCGGGGCGGCTATCTGATTTGACCAGTTTTTGGACTTGGAATTGTGGTGCAACTGCGCCGACTGAACCGAATGCCAAACCCATATCGAAACTCCTCTCGTTTGGCAACGTTTTTCCCGATTCTTCCCGACTGCGTTCAAAACGCCATCACTTTTCCGGTAACCGGGTTTCCCGCATGGATTTCCTGACCGACCTGCTCTCGTTCTTTCTCCATATCGACCAACATCTCAGGGAGTTGGCTGGTCAGTACGGTGGCTGGCTGTACGCTCTCCTGTTCCTGATCGTGTTCTGCGAAACCGGTCTGGTGGTTACACCGTTCCTGCCCGGCGATTCGCTGCTGTTCGCGGCTGGCTCGCTGGCCGCCATCGGCGCGATGGACGTTCACCTGCTGTTTCTGGCGCTGGCGACGGCGGCGATTCTCGGCGACACAGTCAACTACGCGGTCGGCCACTACCTGGGGGAGAAGGTATTCAGCCCCGACGCCCGCGTCCTCAAGCAGGCGTATCTGGACCGTACCCACCAGTTCTTCGAACGGCACGGCGGCAAAACAATCATTATCGCCCGCTTCGTGCCGATCGTGCGTACTTTTGCCCCCTTCGTGGCTGGCGCCGGCAGCATGAGCTACCGTCACTTCCTGCTTTACAACGTGATCGGCGCTATCGCCTGGACCGCTTCCTTCCTGTATGGCGGTTATTTCTTCGGTAACCTGCCATTCGTCAGGCAGAATTTCACCTTGGTGATCCTGGCCATCATCATTTTGTCGATCATGCCGGGCGTGTTCGAGTACTGGCGTCATCGCCGTGCCGAGGCCGAGGTTCGGGCCGAATGAGCTGGACGGTTCGCAATTCGGCCGGTCGCTGTATAATTCGGCCTCATGACGCGCTTGGCGAACGACAGAATATTCCGCCTAGTTGTCGCCTTTATAAATCAAAAAGTTATAATGATTTTTCTTTTAAGCATGTAGTCCGCGTAGACAACCCGCTTCATCCTTAATACCAACGGAGCCCAAGCCATGAGTCATACGTGCCGCATCGAATTGGACGGCAAGTCCTACGACTTCCCCACTGTTGAGGGAACCGAACACGAATTGGCGGTCGACATCACCACGCTGCGCGACCGCACGGGCTTCATTACGCTTGACGAGGGTTACGGCAACACTGGTTCCTGCACTTCGGATATCACCTATATTGACGGCGACAAGGGTATCCTGCGTTATCGTGGCATTCCGATCGAGCAACTGGCCGAAAAGGGTTCCTTTGTGGAAACCGCTTGGCTGGTGATCTGGGGTCGTCTCCCCACGGCGGAGGAACTTCAGCGTTTCCGGAACCGGCTCACCGCCAACGAAATGCTGCATGAAAGCCTGCGCAATCACTTCGAGGGATTCCCGCCTAATGCCCATCCGATGGCCATCCTTTCGGCGATGATCAACGCCATGAGTTGCTACGAGCCGGAAATGATGGAGATCGAGGATGAGACCACTCTGGAACGGGCGGCGGCGCGCATCATTTCCAAGGTACGCACGGTGGCGGCGGCCAGCTACAAGATGTCCATCGGCCAGCCCTTGATGTACCCGCATCCCGAATTCAGTTATTGCAACAATTTCCTGCACATGATGTTTTCCCTCCCTTATCGGGATTATGTGCCGGATCGGGAAATCACCCGCGCCCTTTCGCTGTTTTTGATCCTGCACGCCGATCATGAGCAAAACTGTTCGACCAGCACGGTGCGGATGGTGGCTTCCAGCGGCGCCAACATGTTCGCCAGTTGCGCGGCCGGGGTGTGCGCGCTGTGGGGACCGCTGCATGGCGGCGCCAACGTGGCGGTGGTGGAAATGCTGGAATTCATCAACCAGTCCGGCATGAAAGTGTCCGATTATGTCGCCAAGGTCAAGGCGAAAGACTCTAAGTTGCGGCTGATGGGTTTTGGTCATCGGGTCTACAAGAACTTCGATCCCCGCTCCAAGATTCTCAAGGCGGCGGCCGACAAGGTGCTGGCTAAACTCCATGTCCAGGATCCCTTGCTGGAGATCGCCAGCGAGCTGGAGGACGTGGCGTTGCACGATCCGTACTTCGTGGAGCGCAAGCTGTACCCGAATGTGGATTTCTACAGCGGCATCATCCTGCGCGCCTTGGGTATTCCCCTGAGCATGTTCACCGTGATGTTCGCCATGGGCCGGATGCCGGGCTGGATCGCCAATTGGAAGGAAATCCACGACAATCCGAAGGCCCGCCTCCAGCGGCCACGGCAGATTTATACCGGCAACCCCATCCAGGATTACGTGCCGATCGATCAGCGTTAACGCGGTTTCCACCCAGTCAGCCCGGTTTCCCACCGTGCGTTCTTCCAGAAGGGCGCGGAGGAACCGGGCACCCACCGCTCCATCCCCCTCCCCGATCGCCACGTCTCCATCCGCGCGCCGCGCATCATGCACAAGGAACCAAGGTTCCAGCGCGATCATCGAAATGTCCGGTAAACCCGACGATTGGATGACGATGGCGCCCGACACTTTAAAATGGGATTTCATCGGCCTCGATACCCGTTACCGTCTTGCCGACGGGCGGGTGACGCGCCGCCATTATCTCGACTCCGCCGCCTCGACGCTGGCGCGGCGCGGCGCGCGCCAAGTGGCCGACGAGCTGCTACGCCATTACGCCAATACCCATAGCGAACTGCACTTTTCCGCCCGTATCGTCGGCCATGCCTACGACTGGGCGCACGCGCAGGTACTGAAATTTGTCCAGGCCGACCCCGAGCGCCATGTTGCCTTCTTTGCCGGCAGCGGTTGTACGGCGCTCTTGAACCGGCTGGCGCGGACCTTGGCGGCGCGGCGGCCGGAACGCGATGTGGTGTTGGTGTCACTGATGGAGCATCACGCCAACGACCTACCGCATCGTCGGCATGCCGGGCAGGTTGTTCACCTCCCGCTGACCGGCGTGACCCCGGCATTGGGCATGATCGATCTGGCGGCGTTGGAACGATTGCTGGAGCAGTATCGTGGTCGGGTCAACTACCTGGCTGTGTCGGCCGCCAGCAACGTGACCGGTATCGTCAATCCGGTTCACGACATCGCCGCGCTGGCCCATGCCTTCGGCGCTTGGGTGGTGGTGGACGCGTCCCAATCGCTCGCGCACCTGCCGTTGCCGCTCAGCGATAACGGTTCCCCGGATCGAGAGCTGGACGCCGTGGTGTTTTCGGGCCACAAGCTGTACGCGCCAGGGTCGCCGGGCGCGGCGGTGACGCGGCGGACGCTGTTGGAAGATACCGAACCGGACGAAGTCGGCGGTGGCATGGTGGACGATGTGCGGCAGTCCGACTACCAGGTGACCGCGCGGTTTCCCGACCGCGAAGAGGCCGGCACGCCCAACATGGTCGGCGCGGTGCAACTGGGCGCGGCGCTGAATCTCCTGCAACGAGCCGATATGACACAGGTTCACGCCGCCGAACAGCAACAGTTGCGGCGGCTACTCGCCGGCCTGTCGGCCCTGCCGGGCGCGCGGGTTTACGGTGATCTCGACCTCCAGCGCACACCGCGCCTCGGCACGGTGGCCTTCAACCTGGACGGGCTGGAACACGGGCTGGTTGCCGCCGTGTTGAACGATTACTTCAATGTCGCGGTACGCAACGGCTGTTTCTGCGCCCATCCCTATGTCCGCGAGTTATTGAAACCAGAATTGTGGACGCTCGATGTCGACCTCGACGCCGAGAACGCGGCGGCCTTGCTCGAACCCTGGCAGGGCATGGTGCGCGCCAGCCTCGGCCTGTATACCCGCGACGACGATATCGAGGCGCTGCTGACCGGCGTGCGCGAATTGCTGGCACGGCCGGACCATTACCGGGCGTTGTATCGGGTGGACGCCGGTGGTCATTTTCGGCATCGTACCTTCGCCGCGCCAGCCGAAACGCTGTTCGATCCCGAAGCGGCGCTCGATCGGGTGCTGGCGCGGCTGAATGCCAGCAACGACATGCTATAGTGAACACCTGTGTCAACCACCGGACGATTTCGCCGCCATGCCTGATTTTCTGCGCAAGTTTATCGGCCTGTTGCTGATTTTCGCCGCCGTCGGCGTCGCCTCCTGCCAAGCGCTGGTGGCGTCCTGCTCCAGCCCAGCCAACGCACTGCCCACCGTGTCCGCGCCGCTCCGCTGAGTCCGGCATTCGTCGTCATGGGCCGCTTCCTGCTGCTGGCCGGCGCCGTTCTGGCCTCCTCCGTCGCCCTGATTTTGTTCCTGAAATGGAAGATCCAGACCATGGCTGAACGCTACCGTCTGCCCTCCGGCCAGCTCCCATCCGCCAAGGGTGTACTGATGTTTCTGCTGCCGTTGCCGGTGTTGGCCGCCGCCGCCGTCTCGCTGGCGCGCGGCCAACTCGGCCCACTCATTGGCGATGCCGCCGGTTACGGCCTGTTCTTGAGCGGGGCCTTGCTACTGCGGCGCGGCCTGCTGTCGGAGGGCGAATACGACCGCCGCCGCATCGCCAAGGTGCCCTGGCCGTTCAAGACGCTGGGGGGGGGGCTGATCGGTCTGGCCACCGCCGTGACCGCTTGGTTGGGTGCCGGCCACCACCCAGCCATCGCCGCCGCCTTCGGTCTGGCGGCACTGCTTGGCTGCTATCTGAACTACGGTTTCGACCCACGCGTCGCCAAACGGGTGACCGACGGCTACGGCGTGGATACCACCGATCAGGTGCTGGAAGCGTTGGCGCAGGCCGAGCGCTCCATCGTCGCCATCGAACAGGCCGGCCGCGACATTCGCAACGCCGAACTCAACGACCGCTTGCGACGCATCGCCAAACTGGCCCGGGATATTCTGAAGCTGCTGGAGGAAGACCCGCGCGATTTACGTCGAGCCCGCAAGTTCCTCAACGTGTATCTGGATGGTGCCCAAAAAGTGACCGAAGGTTATGCCAAGACGCATGCGCGGGTGGCGGCACCCGATCTTGACGACAACTTCCGTCGGGTGTTGGTCACCATCGAGGAAGTATTCCAGGAGCAGCAACAGAAATTGTTGGAAACCGATATCACCGATCTCGACGTGCAAATCGAAGTATTGGCCACCCAACTGAAACGGGAAGGCGTCATCTAACAAGCCTCATCCAAGGCGGACCATCGCATTCCGCCCGACCAAGGAGTCCAGATTTCATGACCACCCCACCGCCTGTTCCAACAACCGCCCCCCCTACGTTGCCGGCCCTGCCCGAGGTATTCGCCGCCGCTTTGCCGCAGGTCCAGCAGGATCTGGCTGCCAGAGCGCCGGCGCCAGATCAGGACCAACGACAAGTGACCGCGCTGATGACGGAAATCGATCTGCGCGACAGCAACTCGATCATCTTCTTCGGCAGCAAGGCTCAGGAGCAGTTGACCACCATTTCCGACAGCATGCTGGAAGGGGTGCGTAACAAGGACACCGGCCCGGCCGGTTCGGCGCTGAACGATATGGTCGGCGTGTTACGCGGCTTCGACCTCGACGAACTGGACCCGAACAAGAAGCCCGGTTTTTTCGCTAAGCTGTTCGGCAAGGCCAAGCCACTGACGAAGATCGTCCAGCAGTACGAACTGGTGCGCAATCAGATCGATCAGATCAGCAACGCCCTGGAGCGGCACAAGACCCAACTGTTGACCGATATCACCACCCTGGATCGGTTGTACGACGCCAATCTCGATTACTTCCACACCCTGGAACTGTACATCCAGGCCGGCGAGGATAAATTGCAGGCGGTGGACACCGAGGAACTGCCGGCGCTGGAGCGGGAGGTGACCGCCAGTGAAGACATGGTTCAGGCCCAGCGCTTGCGCGACCTGCGCGCCGCCCGCGACGATCTGGAACGGCGGGTCCACGATCTGAAGCTGACCCGGCAAGTCACCATGCAGAGTCTGCCCAGCATCCGACTGGTGCAGGAGAACGACAAGAGCCTGATCGGCAAGATCAATTCGACGCTGGTCAACACCGTGCCGTTGTGGCGGCAGCAACTGGCCCAGGCCATCACCATTTATCGTTCCGGCGAGGCCGCCAAAACCGTCAAGGCCGCTTCCGATCTGACTAACCAGTTGCTGGAAGCCAACGCCGAAAATCTGCGCCAAGCCAACGTGCAGGCTCGTACCGAGATCGAGCGCGGCGTGTTCGACATCGAAACGGTGAAGAAAGCCAACCAGACCCTGATCGCCACCATCGAGGATAGCCTGCGCATCGCCGACGAGGGTCGTCGCCGCCGCCAGGAAGCCTCCACGCAACTGGAAGCCTGCGAAACCGAATTGCGCCAAGCACTGGCATCGGCTCAGGCGCGAACTCGCCAACCCGCACCACCCCCCGTACCACCCGCCGGAGGAGGCCGCTGACATGGGACTCTGGGATAAATTGATGGGGGAGTTCATCGATGTCATTCAGTGGACCGATGACTCCAACGATACCTTGGTGTACCGCTTCGAACGCCAAGGCAACGAGATCAAGTTCGGCGCCAAACTGACGGTGCGCGAGGGGCAGGTGGCGGTGTTCGTCAACGAAGGCCAGCTCGCCGACACCTTTCAGCCTGGTATGTACGAGCTGAAAACCAACAACCTGCCGATTCTTTCGACCTTGCAGGCGTGGCGGCATGGTTTCGAAAGCCCGTTCAAGGCCGAGGTATATTTTTTCAGCACCCGCCGCTTCACCGATCTCAAATGGGGCACGCAGAATCCGGTGATGCTGCGCGACCCGGAATTCGGGCCGATCCGGTTGCGGGCCTTCGGCAGCTACGCGATTCGTATCAAGGATGCGCCGACCTTCCTGCGCGAAATCGTCGGTACCGACGACCGCTTTACCACCGATGAAATCACCAACCAGTTGCGCAACATGGTGGTATCGCGCTTCGCCAATATTCTCGGTCAGGCCAAGATTCCGGCGCTGGATCTGGCCGGCAACTACGATCAACTGGGTCAGTTCCTGCTGCAGCGCATCGCCCCGGAATTCGAGGCAGTCGGGCTGGAGCTGACCAACCTGCTGGTGGAGAACATCTCGCTGCCCAAGGAGGTCGAGGCGGTGCTGGACAAGCGCACCAGCATGGGCATCGTCGGCAATCTCGATCAGTACACCCAGTTTCAGGCGGCGGAAGCCATGCGCGACGCGGCGGCCAATCCCGGTGGTGGCTCCGAGGCCATGAGCATGGGGTTGGGGCTGGCGATGGCCCAACGTCTGAACGAAACGCTGTCCCGACCCGCCGCGCCAGCGCCGACGCCAGCAGCCCCGGCACCGCAAGCGGCGCCCGCTGTTCCGCCGCCACTGCCAGTCGCCAATCCTTACTACGTGGCGATGAACAATCAGCAGGCCGGGCCGTTTCCAATGGACGAACTGCAACGGCGGACACAGGTCGGTGAATTGACCCGCGCGACCCTGGTCTGGGCGCAGGGTATGGCCAAGTGGACCCCGGCCGGCGAAGTAGCGGAGCTGGCGCCGTTGTTCGCGCATCTGCCGCCGCCGTTGCCGGACGCTTGAGATCTCTCGGCGTACCGGCGGTATTCGGCATCAATGTACTTGTCGTTATGGGAGATCATCATGGGACTATTCGATTTCGTCATCGATCAGGGCAAGAAACTGTTCGGCGCGGGCGATGATCCCGCCACCAAGATCAAAGAGGCGGTCGAGGCAGCCAATCCTGGTGTTCAGAATCTGAATGTCGAATTCAAGGATGGCCAGGTCAACCTTTCCGGGCAAGCCGCAAGCGCGGAAGCGTTGGAGAAGGCCGTCCTGATCGCGGGCAATGTGCAAGGTGTCTCCGGGGTTTCCTCCGATCAGGTACAAGCGCCGCCGCAAACCGGCCAGATCGAGTACTACGTTATCCAAAAGGGAGACACCCTCTCGGCCATTGCCAAGAAATTCCTTGGCAAAGCCTCTGCTTATCCCAAAATCTTCGAGGCCAATCGGGAGGTCATCAAGGACCCGGATTTGATTTATCCCGGTCAAAAAATCCGTATTCCGTTGAACTGAGCGTCAGGATAATCGCTCTTTGGAGATGCTGGCATGCGTCATTATCCCTTTAGCGAAACAGCGGAGATGAGAAAATGGATGCATTACAGTTGCTAGGCAGTCTGTTGGGCAATAACGCCACGTCCTCGGGGCAAGGCGAACAGATTCTCGGTCAATTGATTGGTGGCCTGATGAGAGGCAATACGCGAAGCGGTGGAGCCGGTGGCGGTTTGACCGATGTGCTCGGTGGTCTGATGGGCGGCGGCGGGCGAAGCGGTGGGGCCGGTGGCGGTTTGGCTGACATACTGGGTAGTCTGATGGGTGGCGGCAGGTCAGGCAGTACGGCCGGTGGCGGCTTGACCGACTTACTGGGTGGTCTGACGGGTGGCACAGGGTTTCAGGGAGGAACCGCGCAGGGTGGTTCTGGATCTCAGATGCTCGGCGGTCTGGTCATGGCCGCGCTGCAAATGCTCAACCAGCGAGGTGCGGCGACGGGCCAATCGTCACTCTCCTTGGCCGAAATGTTGGGGTCTGAACAGGTATCGCCGATGGTGGTGGATACCAGCCAGGCTCATCGGCAAGCCCTGGCCTTTGTCAAAGCCATGATCAACGCCGCCAAGGCCGATGGCCAGATCGATGCCGAGGAACAGCAGAAGATCGTTTCCAGGTTGGGCGATGTCGGCCCCCAGGAAGCGGCGTTTATCCAGGAGGAGATGAGCAAACCCTTGAATTTCGATTTCTTCTCCGACATCACCCAGGACATGGCACCGCAGATCTATGCGGTATCGCTCATGGCGATCAACCTCGACACGGCCGCCGAAAGTCATTACATGCAACAACTCGCGCAGGGGTTGGGTCTGGACCCTCAAACCGTCAACGGCATCCACGCGCAACTGGGTTTGGCGCCACTGTATGGCTGAAACGGTGGGACGACGGCTCACCCAGGACATAAAATTTTTCTCACCCGGTTTCGGGCGAAGGAAAATGGGCATTGGGCACGGCACGGGGGAAAGTCAACATGAGCGCCATTGCTGAAAAAGCGCACATCAGCGAAACCGATTACTTGGCGTGGGAAAGCCGCGCCAAGGAAAAGCATGAGTACATCGCCGGTGAAATTTTCGCCATGGCCGGCGCCAGCGAGCGCCATAACCGGATTAGTTTGAATATCGCTTTCCATTTGCGGTTAGCGACCCGGGGTCATTCTTGCCGCGCCTTCATGGCCGACATGAAATTGCGCATCGCCAGTCACCGGATTTACTACTACCCGGATGCGATGCTGGTTTGCGACGATCGCGACGACCACCCGCTCTACAAGACCACGCCCTGTTTCATCGCCGAAGTACTGTCGCCCTCGACCGCCACCACCGACCAGCGCGAAAAGTGGCTACACTACCAGGATATTCCCAGCTTGCGCTACTACCTGCTGGTGGAAACCGATCGCCCAAGCGCTCGACTGCTGACGCGGACCGGAGAAGAGCGTTGGACCGAGCAGACGCTGGACCGCGAAGACATCGTCACCCTGACTTGTGGCGATGCCCAAGTCACGCTGTCGCTGGACGATTTGTACGAGGATACCGGGCTGCTGGCGTGAAGATGGACGCGCGCGGGCAGCGACTCACTGTGCCGCTTCTCGCCACTCCCGCTCGTAGTAATGCACCAGAATCTGATTGTTGAGCCGGTTGATGTCGGTGGTGACCGGTCCCATGTCCGGTGGGAAGCGCAGCAGGGTGGCGACGGTGTCGGGCGTCAGGAACCGCAGGCCGGGCGGATAGTGGTCGGGCGCTTGCCAGGGCTGGCGCGTGGCCAGCGTAAAACCCCATTCGCCGAACGTCGGCACATAGGCGTGATAGGGCGTGACCCGCAAGCCCACGCTCTCGATGGTGCGGGCGATGCACCAGAACGATTGGCGGGCGTACAACGGTGAAGTGGTCTGCACCACCGCCGCGCCGCGCGCCGCCAGATGCTTCTCCAGCAGCCGATAGAAAACGTTGGTGTACAGCCGGCCCAGCGAGTAATTGGTGGGATCGGGGAAATCCACCACGATAAAGTCGAATGTGTCCTGATTTTCCTCCAACCATTTGAAGGCGTCGGCATTGATGACCTTGACTTTGGGTGAATTCAAGGCATTGGCGTTGAGCGGGGTCAGTAGGGGATGGGTGGCGAACAGCCGGGTCATCTCCGGGTCGAGGTCCACCAGGGTCACGCTTTCCACCGAGTCGTAACGCAGGATCTCCCGCACCGCCAACCCGTCGCCGCCGCCCAGCACCAGCACTCGCCGCGCCCCCGGCACCGCGCTCAGACCCGGATGCACCAGCGCTTCGTGATAGCGGTATTCGTCGCGGGCGCTGAATTGCAGGTTGCCGTTGAGAAACAGTCGCAAGTCGTCCTTCCAGCGGGTCAGCACGATGCGCTGATAGGGCGAAGTGTGGGCGAAGACGATTTCGTCGGCATAGAGCTGTTCCTCGGCCAGCGCGGTAATCCGGTCGGCGGCGACGAAGCCGGCGGCCAACGCCAGAATGGCGGCAACGCACTGACCGCGCAGCCAACGCAATTGCGGCAGTTGCGCGCGAAACAGCCACAGCGCCCAAGCCGCCACCAGCACGTTGAGCAACCCGAACAGCAGACTGGTACGGTTCAGACCCAGATGCGGTGCTAGCAGGATCGGAAACAGCAACGACACTGCCAGCGCGCCCAGATAATCCAGTGTCAGCACCTGCGACACCAGGTCCTTGAAGGCGAACTGCTGCTTGAGAATCCGCATGATCAGCGGAATCTCCAATCCGACCAGAATGCCGATGAGCAGCACCAGCACGTACAGCGCCAG
Source organism: Candidatus Competibacter phosphatis (assembly GCF_012939995.1). Classification (GTDB taxonomy): domain Bacteria; phylum Pseudomonadota; class Gammaproteobacteria; order Competibacterales; family Competibacteraceae; genus Competibacter; species Competibacter phosphatis. The sequence continues at coordinate 29,135 of NZ_SPMZ01000082.1, forward strand.
TTGGAAGGCACCCAACCAGGCGAAGATCAGGAACAGAACTGGCGCGGAAAAGCCGCCCAGCAATCCCACCGCCAGCTCGATCTGAATGAAGCGGGCGATCAGGCCCCGGACCACGTAGCGCGACAGCCAGGAGCCGATCCCCATGGCGAACAGGTAGGTGCCGATGATGGTGGAGAACTGAGTCACCGAGTCGCCGAGTAGATAACTGGCCAGCGTGCCGGCGATCAGTTCGTACACCAGCCCGCAGGAGGCGATGACGAAAACCGAGACGAGGAGGGCGGGGGTCAACGGAGCTGCTCCTCGATCCAGTCCCGGCGCTTATTCTTCATGATCATAAGCGACAGCCTCCCTTGGAAAACTCAGCCCACAGCCCGCCGATCGGAAAGTCGTTTTCGGGCGGCCATCGTCATCATCGTCGCGGGCGCATTCGTCCCGGCGGCCATGACACACGGCATGGTGGTCGAAACCCCATTCCGGCAACCAATGGTGGATGTCATATTTGTCGATGTACACGCAAGCCTCTGGCACGATGAACCGCTGGATCAGCGGGCCGTGTTGACCGGCTGGAATCCCGTCCTTGCTTTGTTACTCCGACCGATTCGCGGCACGGGCAACGTATCCCTTGCCGGCCAGCGCAACCGCCGGACCGTTTCGTAACACTTGACGCCATCCCATCGGTTCTGGAGGTCAATCATCGTTGGGGCAAGCTTTCGGTCACGGCGACTCGGAACGTGAGCAGTGTAATCAGGCATCCGTCTCCTGCGAGCTGTTCACAACTGACCGGAATCCATATTGAGCTTAGTTAATAACATATTGGTCTCTCCCGTTTTCTTTTCCAATATATAGGGCTTGGTCTGCTTTTTCGACTAAATCATCCAACGACAAAGCATGTTGATTTGTGGTCGTCAAGCCTAGTGTTACCGTCACCTTCAAATCGGCTTCCGAACAAACAAATTTCTGGTTTTTAATAGTCAACCTGAGCCTCTCGGCAAGAATGACTACTTGCGTGCTATCGGTGTTGGGCAGCAAAATAATGAACTCTTCTCCACCCCATCTGGCAATGACATCCTCGGAACGTAGTGAGTTTTCAATAGTTTCGGAAATCTGCGTGATGACACAATCACCACAAGGATGTCCATAAGTATCGTTGACTTTCTTAAAGTGATCAATGTCCATAAGTATCAACGATAGAGAAGACTTGTCTCGTTTTATTCGACTGAGCTCTTTTTGGGCTAAATTGTCAGGTCCCGCGAGATTATATTGACATTAGGAGCCGCCGTTTGCTGGAATCGCGGCGGTTCTTACACGATCTGATTCTCGCGCTACGGAGGCCCTGATGGAGATTCGCCTGCACGCCAACGCCACCACCACGCCCAAGCAACGAGCGTACATCCAGCAATCGACTCGCCCGGCGGCCGAACTGGCGGTGGAGATCGGAGTGAGCGAGACCACGATTCGTCGCTGGCGAGCACGGGACACGGTGCGGGATCGCCCGCACACGCCGCACCGCTTGGCGACGATCCTGAATCCGCTGCAAGAGTTTGTGGTGGTGGAGTTGCGCAAGCTCTTGTTGCCTGCCGCTGGACGACT
>NZ_SPMZ01000083.1 GCF_012939995.1 Candidatus Competibacter phosphatis
ACGTCTGCATTTGGCCACGCTTCGCTATCAAAACGGTATTCCGATTACCTACTCGTGGTGGATGCCGAGCGCAATCTCTATGCCGCGCAACTCCAGTACGTGCAGGATCAGGGAACTCTGTATACCGCGATGGTCAGCCTGTATGCGGCGCTGGGCGGTGGCTGGGTCAACCAGGCCGAGCAAATGACCGCGCCACCGGTCGCGGCTCCCGTCAAGGAAGGCTGACCGTCCGCGCGTCGTTCACTCCCAACCCGTTGGCGAGGGATCGGGGGTGAAAGCGAAATATTCCATGTGGAATACGATGGAGAATAGACCGATGAGCGAAAAACCCACCAAACCGGCGAGCACTCTCGATGGCGCGGTCAAGGCGCTGCGCGCGCATCTGCTGGAACAGGGCAACCGTTTCGAGCGCGGCCCGGCCTACGAAGGCAATGGCAAGGTGCTGGCCAGTATCAAACAAGCCGTGAGCATGTACGAGGGGTTGGGGTACGCCAAACTGCTGGAATTCGGCGATCCTCCCGTTTATGCGTTGATGCAGCGTGGTCACCGAGAAGCGCATCTGTTCCAGCCGCAAGACCCGCAAATTCGTCAATGGCTGGAAGATGGCCAAGTCGACCTGAATGATCCGGCTATTCGCGACTATCACATGCGGAAATTCGGGCTTAGCGACAGCGATGTCCCCGCCACCGGTAAGCCCCTCCGCTTTCACATCAATGAAGTGGACGATGTATTCATCGCCACCGCCGACGATGTCGATTGAGAAGACGCATTAACGTCCCTCTCCTCGATCAAGGGAGAGGGACTGGCGGTGCCGCTCAAGCCTTGCGGTAGATCTGCCCACCGCTTTCGTTGAACTCCACCGCCTTTTCTTCCAAGCCCCTGGCCAGCGCCGCTTCGGCGTCGAGACCCTGTTGCGCAGCGTAGTCGCGCACTTCCTGCGTGATCTTCATCGAGCAGAAATGCGGGCCGCACATTGAGCAGAAATGCGCGACCTTAGCCGATTCCTTGGGCAAGGTTTCATCGTGGTACTCGCGGGCACGCTCGGGGTCGAGGCCGAGATTGAACTGGTCTTCCCAGCGGAACTCGAAGCGGGCCTTGCTGAGGGCGTTGTCGCGGAGTTGCGCGCCAGGGTGACCCTTGGCCAGATCGGCGGCGTGGGCGGCGATCTTGTAGGCGATGATGCCTTCGCGCACATCCTGCTTGTCGGGCAGACCGAGATGCTCCTTGGGGGTCACGTAGCACAGCATCGCCGTGCCGTACCAGCCGATCTGCGCGGCGCCGATGGCGCTGGTGATGTGATCGTAACCGGGCGCGATATCGGTGGTCAGCGGACCGAGCGTGTAGAACGGCGCCTCGAAGCAGTCGCTCAGCTCCTTATCCATATTCTCCTTGATGAGCTGCATCGGCACATGACCGGGGCCTTCGATCATCACCTGCACGTCGTGCCGCCAAGCGATGTTGGTCAGTTCGCCCAAGGTCTCCAGCTCGCCGAACTGGGCGGCGTCGTTGGCATCGGCCAGCGAGCCGGGCCGCAGCCCGTCGCCCAGTGAGAAGCTCACGTCATACGCCTTCATGATCTCGCAAATCTCGTCGAAGTGCGTGTACAGGAAGTTTTCCTGGTGATGGGCGAGACACCACTTGGCCAGGATCGAGCCGCCGCGCGAGACGATGCCGGTCACCCGGTCGGCGGTGAGCGGCACATAGCGCAGCAGCACCCCGGCGTGGATGGTGAAGTAGTCCACCCCCTGTTCGGCCTGCTCGATCAGCGTGTCGCGAAACAGTTCCCAGCTCAGTTCCTCGGCCTTGCCGTCGACCTTTTCCAACGCCTGATAGATCGGCACCGTGCCGATGGGCACCGGCGCGTTGCGGATGATCCACTCGCGGGTTTCGTGGATATTCTTGCCGGTGGACAGGTCCATGATGGTGTCCGCGCCCCAGCGGATACCCCACACCATTTTCTCGACTTCCTCGGCGATGGAGGAACTGAGCGCCGAATTGCCGAGATTGCCGTTGATCTTCACCAGGAAGTTGCGGCCGATGATCATCGGCTCCAGTTCGGGATGATTGATATTGGCTGGAATGATGGCGCGACCGCGAGCGACTTCGTCGCGTACGAACTCGGGGGTGATTTCATCGGGGATGGCCGCGCCGAAACTCTGGCCGCGATGCTGGCGCAACAACTTGGTGTAGCGCAGGTCTTCGCGCAGTTCCCGCAAGCGCAGGCTCTCGCGGAGGGCGATGTATTCCATCTCCGGGGTGACGATGCCGCGACGCGCGTAGTGCATCTGGGTGACGTTGGCGCCGCTCTTGGCGCGACGCGGGACACGGAGATGTTCAAAGCGCAGGCTGGCCAGCGCCGGGTCGGCGGCGCGGGCACGGCCATAGGCGGAGGTCGGACCTGTGAGCCGCTCGGTGTCGCCGCGTTCTTCGATCCAGCCGGCGCGCACGCTGGGCAGGCCCGCCAGCAGGTCGATGGTGGCGGCGGGATCGGTATAGGGGCCGGAACTATCGTAGACCGGAACAGGCGGATTGGCCTCGATGCCGAAACCGGTTGGGGTCGGCTGTTGAGCGATTTCGCGTAGCGGCACACGGAGATCCGGGCGCGAACCGGTGAGATAAAGCTTGCGAGAATTGGGGAAGGGGCGGGTGGCCGCAGCCGACAACTCGGCGGTGGCGCGAAGAAAATCCTGGGGGGATGGCGCTCATGGGCATCGTCCTGGTTCGGGTGGCGGTGTGGCGACGGACGAGCGGGGAATGCCGATATGCCTGGAGCAGCTTCCCTACGCCGGCATGATCCGGGTCAGGTTCAAAGGGACTCTCTCAGCTCCCGGTAGGGAGCACCCCCGCTTCATTGAATCGTCATTTAAGCATAACCGTGTCGAATCGGGAAATTCGCTTTGCGAATAACCAACGCGCGTGACGACATCACCCTGATGGGCGAAGGCACGATGAGCTCAAGGGAAGGCACGGCCTGTTCGCGTTTGGTTTATGCGTGAATCCTGCTAAACAATCCATTTTTTTCTTATTTTGTTCATAGAGAGTCCCGCATTATATTGCTATAAGTTATTAATAGGGGACATGAACAATGAATCGAGATCGCCTGATCCGGCCGGTGCTTGCCCTTGTCCTAGCGATCGGCCTCCAAGGCGCCGCCTGGGCACAGTACGCGCTGCTCAACGTATCCTACGACCCGACCCGCGAATTTTATCAGGATTTCAACGCTGCCTTTATCAAGTACTGGAAAGCGCAAACTGGTAACACCGTGACCATGCGGCAGTCACATGGCGGCTCGGGCAAGCAGGCACGGGCCGTCATCGATGGTCTGGAAACCGATGTCGTCACCCTGGCGCTGGCCTACGACATCGACGCCATCGCCGAGAAGGCCAAATTGCTTCCGACGGACTGGCAGGCGCGACTGCCATATAACAGCGCGCCTTACACCTCCACCGTCGTGTTTTTGGTCCGCAAGGGCAATCCCAAGGGGATCAGGGACTGGAGCGATCTGGTCAAGCCGGACATTTCGGTGATCACTCCCAACCCCAAGACCTCCGGTGGGGCGCGCTGGAATTACCTGGCCGCCTGGGGCTATGCCCTGAAGCAGTATGGCAACGACGACGCCAAGGCCCGCGATTTCGTGACCCGTCTGTATCGCAACGTCGCCGTGCTCGATTCCGGGGCGCGCGGCTCGACCACGACCTTCGCCGAGCGCGGCATTGGCGATGTACTGATTTCCTGGGAGAACGAAGCCTTTCTCGCCATGCGGGAGCTGGGGGCGGGGCAATTCGAAATGGTGGTTCCCTCCTTGTCGATTCTGGCGGAGCCGCCGGTAACCGTGGTCGATAAGGTGGTGGACAGGAAGGGCACCCGCGCGACCGCCGAAGCCTACTTACGCTATCTCTACAGCCCGGAAGGACAGGATCTGGCCGGTAAGCACTTCTATCGCCCGCGCGACCCCGCAATCGCGGCTCGCTACGCCAGTCAGTTTTCGCCAGTAACCCTGTTTACCATTGATGCGGTGTTCGGCGGCTGGCGACAAGCCCAGAAGATGCATTTCGATGACGGCGGCGTGTTCGACCAGATCATGGCGAATCGCTGATGCATGCCCGTGCCGCGCGGCGGGTCCTGCCGGGGTTTCCGCTGGCGCTGGGCTATACCCTGGTCTATCTGAGTCTCATCGTCCTGATTCCGCTGGGCGCGGTGTTCCTGAAGACCGCGACCCTGGGTGGGGAGCAGTTCTGGGCGATGGTCAGCGCGCCCCGGGTGATGGCGTCCTATCGGATCAGTTTCGGCCTCTCCCTGCTCGCCGCCCTCATCAATGCGGTGTTCGGACTGATCTTCGCCTGGGTGCTGGTGCGTTACCGCTTTCCCGGCAAACGGATCGTGGATGCGCTGGTGGATTTGCCGTTCGCGCTACCCACCGCGGTCGCCGGCATCGCGCTCACCGCCATTTATTCGGGGAACGGCTGGCTGGGACAATGGCTGGAGCCGCTGGGTCTCAAGGTCGCCTTCACCCCGCTGGGCATTCTGGTGGCGCTGACCTTCATTGGTCTGCCTTTCGTGGTGCGCACGGTGCAACCGGTGCTGGAAGACCTGGATACCGAACTGGAAGAAGCGGCCGCCAGTCTCGGCGCGGACCGCTGGCAAACCTTCTGGCGGGTGGTCTTGCCGGTGCTGACGCCGGCGCTGCTGACCGGCTTCGCCCTGGCCTTCGCCCGCGCGGTCGGGGAGTACGGCTCGGTGATCTTCATCGCCGGCAACGTGCCGATGGTGTCGGAAATCACGCCGCTACTGATCATCACCAAGCTGGAGCAATACGACTACGCGGGCGCGACCGCCATCGCGGTGGTCATGCTGGTGGCCTCGTTCGCTCTGCTGTTTCTGATCAACGGCCTGCAAGCCTGGACCAGCCGCCGGCACGGGAGTATCTAAGTCATAGCCGCTTCGATTGCCACCCGCTGGACCGCGCATTCGCAACGATTCGAGGCCAGCGCCGCCACCCGCGAACCCGCCTGGGTGAAAGGCGTGCTGATCGCCGTCGCCTTGTCGTTTTTCAGCCTGTTCCTCTTGTTGCCATTGGTGACCGTATTCGCGGAAGCGCTCCGCAAGGGCTGGGCGGTTTATCTCGCCGCGCTGGTCGAACCGGACGCGCTATTTGCCATTTACTTGACGCTGCTGGTCACCGCCATCGCCGTGCCGCTGAATCTGATATTCGGCGTCACCGCGGCTTGGACGATCGCCAAGTTCGATTTTCGCGGCAAACAGTTGCTGACCACCCTGATCGACCTACCATTCTCAGTGTCGCCGGTCATCGTCGGTCTGATGTACGTGCTGATATTCGGTGCACAGGGCTGGTTCGGACCCTGGCTGATGGAACACGGCGTCAGGATCGTTTTCGCGGTGCCCGGCCTGGTGCTGGCGACGGTGTTCGTCACCTTCCCCTTCGTCGCCCGGGAGCTGATTCCGCTGATGCAGGCCCAGGGGAAGGAAGAAGAGGAAGCGGCGGTGGTGCTGGGTGCGTCGGGCTGGAGGACCTTCTGGCATGTGACCCTGCCGAATATCAAGTGGGGGCTGATCTACGGCGTGGTGCTGTGCAATGCTCGCGCCATGGGCGAGTTCGGCGCGGTCTCGGTAGTGTCCGGCCACATTCGGGGGCAGACCAACACCTTGCCCCTGCATGTGGAGATTCTTTACAACGAATATCAATTCGCCGCCGCCTTTGCGGTGGCTTCGCTACTGGCCCTGCTGGCCTTGTTGACGCTGGTCGTCAAGTCCTGGGTGGAATGGCGGGGGCGGTAACGGTTTGAGTGTTTAAATCAGGATGCCGCCATGAGCATACGAGTACAAAATATCGTCAAGCGTTTCGGTGATTTCGTCGCCCTTGACGATGTCACACTGGATTTTCCGACCGGCGAGCTGGTCGGCCTGTTGGGACCGTCCGGTTGTGGTAAAACCACCTTGCTGCGGATCATTGCCGGCCTGGAGTCCGCTGACAGAGGTCAAGTGTTTCTCGACGGCGGCGATGCCTCGTCCGCTCATGTGCGCGAGCGACAGGTCGGATTTGTGTTTCAGCATTACGCGTTGTTCCGGCACATGAACGTATTCGATAACGTGGCGTTCGGATTGCGCGTCAAACCGCGCCGGCGACGTCCCCCGGAAAGTGAGATTCGCCGGCGGGTGCGCGAACTGCTCGAACTGGTACAACTGGACTGGCTGGCGGAACGCTATCCGCCCCAGCTATCCGGTGGACAGCGCCAGCGGGTTGCCCTGGCGCGCGCCTTGGCGGTCGAGCCGCGCGTGCTGCTGCTCGACGAGCCGTTTGGCGCGTTGGACGCCAAGGTGCGCAAGGAACTGCGGCGCTGGCTGCGCCAGTTGCACGACCGGTTGCATATCACCAGCATTTTCGTGACCCACGATCAGGAGGAGGCTCTGGAGGTATCGGATCGGGTGGTGTTGATGAATCAGGGACGGGTCGAACAGGTGGGGACACCCGAACAGGTCTACGAGCAACCAAGCACGCCATTCGTGTACGGTTTTCTCGGCGCGGTCAATCTGTTTCATGGTCGGATCGACGGCCAGCACCTCCAGGTCGGCGTGGAGAATCTGAGTCTGGGCCAGCACGAGTTTCAGGTCGGCGCCGAAGCACTGGGTTTCGTCCGGCCGCACGAGTTGGAGATCGACACCGATCTGGCGCAAGGCTCGGGTCTTGAAGCGCGGGTCGAGCGGGTGCTGACGCTGGGCGCCACCACGCGGGTCGATCTGGTCGGCGCGGATCACGCAGCCGGTCGGCATTACGAGGTGGAATTGCCGCGCGACCGGATAACCGCGCTGGGGCTAGTCGTCGGACAGCGGGTACGCCTGAAGCCGGCACGGATTCGTTTGTTCTCGCCCCCCCGACCCACGGAACGGACGCCCTGCGCGCCGGATGGCGACCTGGTCGGAGGTTATGGAGAAAATATTTGAATTTCCAACAGCTTCGCATTGTCCAGGAGGCCGTTCGCTGCCAGTTCAATTTGACTGAAGTGGCAAGCGCGCTGTTCACCTCGCAGTCGGGGGTCAGCAAGCACATCAAGGATCTGGAGGACGAACTCGGGGTTGAACTGTTCGTCCGCCGGGGCAAGCGCTTGTTGGGACTGACCGAACCGGGCAAGGAGCTGGTCGAGATTATTCGTCGCATGTTGCTGGACGCCCGCAACATTCACCGAGTCGCCGAGCAATTTTCCCTGCGCGACCAAGGCACGCTCGGTATCGCCGCCACTCACACTCAGGCCCGTTACGCGCTGCCGCCGGTTGTGGCCCGCTTCAGGGCCGCTTTTCCCAAGGTGCGACTGGTGTTGCATCAGGCCAACCCGGATGAAACCGCCGCGCTGCTGCTGGCCGGCGAGGCTGATCTCGGCATCGCCACCGAGGCTCTGGCTGGCGAGTCCGACCTCGCGACCTTCCCCTTTTACGATTGGCATCACGCGGCGATCGTCCCGCAATCCCACCCGCTGGTGGCCGGGACCCCGCTCAATCTCGCCACCCTCGCCGAGTATCCACTGGTTACTTATCACGAAGGTTTCACTGGCCGATCCCGGCTCGACGCCGCGTTCGCGCGGGCCGGACTGACGCCGGATATCGTGCTGTCGGCGCTGGACGCCGATGTGATCAAGACCTACGTCGAACTGGGTTTGGGGGTCGGCATTATCGCCGCCATGGCCTACCATCCCGCGAAAGATACCGGCCTGCGCCTGCTCGACTGCGCGCATCTATTCGAACGCAACACGGCCTGGATCGCCATTCGCCGGGGACGTTATCTCAGAAATTTTGTCTACCGCTTTATCGAACTGTGCAACCCGGCGCTGGACGAAGCCACCATCCGTCGTGTCGGTGCGCCGATCAACCGGCTCGACGCCGACTGATCGGGACCGATACCTCGTTTCGGTGCGAGAGAGTCGGCTGATAGGCGATCAACCATCGAATTGCCGGACATCATTTTACCAGTGATTGTTTCTCATAAACCTTGCGAGGTAACAGGCTCATGGATTACCGATTGTTAGGCGCTTCGGGTTTCAAAGTTCCCGTCCTGACCTTGGGCACGGGCACCTTCGGCGGTCGGGGCGAACTGTTCAAGGCTTGGGGCAGTACCGATGTCGCCGAGGCCAAGCGCCTGGTCGATCTCTGCCTTGAGGCGGGTTTGAACATGTTCGACTCCGCCGACATCTATTCGGACGGCGCGGCCGAGGAAATTCTGGGCGCGGCCATCAAAGGCCGTCGCGACCAGGTGCTGATTTCCACCAAGGCCACCTTCCGTAGTGGTTCCGGCGCCAACGAGGTCGGCTCCTCGCGCCATCATCTCATTCGAGCCGTCGATGGCGCCTTGCGTCGTCTAGGCACCGACTATATCGATCTGTTTCAACTCCACGGCTTCGACGCGGCCACGCCAGTCGAAGAGACCTTGCGTACCCTCGACGATCTGGTCACGGCCGGCAAGCTTCGCTACGTGGGCTGCTCGAATTTCTCAGGTTGGCACCTGATGAAGTCCTTGGCGGTCGCGGAGCGGTACGGCTGGACGCGCTACGTGGCGCATCAGGCGTACTATTCGCTGGTGGGCCGGGAATACGAGTGGGAATTGATGCCGCTGGCCCTCGACCAAGGGGTTGGTTGCGTGGTTTGGAGCCCGCTGGGATGGGGACGGCTCACCGGCCGCATCCGCCGCGGCCAGCCACTGCCCACGGCCAGCCGCTTGCAAAGTTCGGTCGCCACCAGCGCGGGGCCTCAGGTCTCGGAGGAGTATTTGTTCAAGGTCGTGGATACGCTGGACGAAGTGGCCGCCGAAACCGGCAAGACCATTCCCCAGATCGCGCTCAATTGGCTCTTGGGGCGCCCCTCCATCGCCACGGTCATCATCGGCGCGCGCGACGAGAACCAGCTCCGCGACAACCTGGGCGCCGTCGGCTGGAGCCTCACGGCCGAACAAGTCGCGAAACTGGATCAGGCCAGTGCCGTGCCGAGGATTTACCCTTACTGGCATCAAGCCGGGTTCAGCGAGCGGAATCCATTCCCAACCGGGGCGTGAACCCGCACCCGCCGTTCCGGCGGCGGGCACGACGGGCGTCCAGCACGATCAGCCGCTGGCCGATGGAAAAAAAGCGTTCAGATGGGTGCGCAAGGCGGCGGCCAGCGCTCGCGCGGCCGGACCCGCCCCGGTTTCATCGGCCACCACCAGGTAGAGCGCCCGACGATGGCGGGCGCCGCTGGTCAAAGGCAAGGGCAGCAACTGGCCGGCGTCCAACTGTTCCCGGATCGAATGGCGCGGCAGCCAACTGAACGCCAAACCCGCGCTAACCAGCGCCAGCGCAGTGTCCGGGTGACTGACCGTCCAGCGCCGGGCAGACAACCAGCCTTCGTCGCGTGGCTGGCGGGCACCGGAATCGCGCACCACCACTTGAGTGGCGTTTTCCAGGTCGGCGGCGCTCAACGCCGCGCCGCGCTGGTGCAGAGGATGGTCGGGCGCGGCCACCGCCACGAATTCGGCTTCGGCAACGGCGTCGCCCAGAAAACCCGGCGGTACCCGAGTGACCAGCGCGAGATCGACTTCGCCGCGCAGCAAGGCATCCTCGGCGCCCGACAGCATTTCCTCGTGCAACTGTAGGCGCGTCGCCGGGCATTGTGCCGCGAACGCCGCCAGCGCGGCCAGCAACGGGGCAGTGGGACATAGCCCGTCCACCGCCAGCCGCACTTCGGGTTCCCAGCCTTGGAGCAACGCGCGGGCACGCCGCTCCAAGCGGAATGCGGTATCCAGCAGCGGCCGAGCGTCCCGCAGCAACGCCTCGCCAGCAGGGGTCAACACCATGCGGCGACCGTCCGGGACCAGCAGATCCACGCCCAATTGGGCCTGCAAACGCGCCACGGCGTAACTGATCGCCGACTGACTGCGATGCAGCGTGGCGGCGGCTTGGGCAAAACCGCCGCATTCCACAATGGCCTGCAAGACTTGCCATTGCTCCAGCGTGGTTCGCGGAATGGGCATCGAATTGGTCGAATAAGCAGCAGTTGAAATCGACGGTGATGCTGTCATGGAACAGCCTTACTTTGCCGGCACAGATCAAAGCGGCCAGGATTTTCGATAACGATACCCCGGACCGGTTGAAAAGCGCCATGCGGATGCGTGCATCGGCGTCGATGTCTTGATCGTTCCACGACAATCCGCTGCCCGGCGCGGTCTATTGGGAACGAAACTTGTGCTCGTGGGACCTCCACCATTTTCCCTAAATCGATATCTGCCAAACGATGGCAAAGGAGCTTCGGATGAAAACTCGACACCTTGGCGCTCAAGGACCCACCGTCTCGGCCATCGGCCTGGGCTGCATGGGCATGAGCGATTTCTACAGCGGGCGCGACGACGCGGAGTCCCTCGCCACCCTGCACCGCGCCCTGGAACTCGGTATCACCTTTCTGGACACCGCCGACATGTATGGCCCGCACACCAATGAGGAACTGGTGGGCCGGGCGATTCGAGGTCAACGCGACCGGGTATTTTTGGCGACCAAGTTCGGCATCGTGCGCGATCCCCACGATCCCAGCCGGCGCGGTATCAATGGGCGTCCCGAATATGTCCGCGCCGCCTGCGAGGGCAGTCTCCGACGCTTGGGCGTGGAGACGATCGACCTGTACTACCAGCACCGGCTCGATCCGAACACGCCAATCGAGGACACCGTCGGCGCGATGGCCGATTTGGTCCGGGCCGGCAAGATCCGTTATCTCGGCCTTTCGGAAGTTTCGGCGGCCACCCTGGAACGGGCTTGCGCGGTGCATCCGATCACAGCGGTCCAGTCCGAGTATTCGCTGTGGACCCGCGACCCGGAAACGGACGGCGTATTCGCCGCCTGCCGACGCTTGGGCGTGGGCTTCGTCGCCTACAGCCCGCTCGGACGCGGCTTTCTGACCGGTGCCATCCAACGGCCGGAAGACTTCGCCGAGGACGACTATCGCCGGACCAGCCCGCGTTTTCAGGGGGAGAATTTCACCCGGAACCTGCATCTGGTGGAGCAGGTCGAGGCGCTGGCTCAACGCAAGGGATGCAAAGCCTCGCAACTCGCGCTGGCCTGGGTCTTGGCTCAAGGCGAGGACATCGTTCCGATTCCCGGTACCAAGCGACGCCGCTATCTGGAGGAAAATATCGACGCGGTCGAAATCGCCCTCACCCCGGAAGAACGGGCGGAACTGGATGCTTTCTTTCCGCCGGACGCCGTCGCTGGACTTCGTTATCCCGAAGAGATGATGCGGTTAGTGAATGCCTGAAGCGAACACGAACCTGGATCGATCAGCTTGAATGATCGAAAAAAATAGATCAATCAGTCGGAAATATTGCGCTTTTTTATCTATTGAATCGGTCAGATAATGCCTCCAGATCAAGTTCCGCCCTAGGCGAACCGAACTTCTTGAATCTGGAGGCATTGAACATGAGCGCGAACACCACCGTATCCGAAACCACTTTCCGCAGTCGCGAAGTCGAACGCCGGGTGACTGGCCAAGCGGTGTCCGATGGCGCCGGCGTCAAACTGTTGCGGGTGCTGACCGCCGACTTGCAGCGGCGCCTGGACCCATTCCTGATGCTGGATGAATTTCGTTCCGACAACCCGGACGATTACTTGGCCGGGTTCCCGGATCACCCGCACCGGGGTTTCGAAACAGTCACCTATATGCTGGCCGGGCGGATGCGGCATCGGGACAACGCTGGTCACGAGGGACTACTGACCGCCGGCGGGGTGCAATGGATGACGGCCGGGCGCGGCATCGTCCATTCGGAGCTACCCGAACAGGAAAACGGCTTGATGCATGGCTTCCAGCTCTGGGTCAACCTGCCGGCGCGGGACAAGCTGACGACGCCGGCTTATCAGGATCTTCCCGAGGCGGCGATTCCCGGGTACCAAGCCGTCAGCGGCGCGACGATCAAGGTGATCGCCGGCGACAGCGAGGGCGTGACCGGCGCGATCCAGCGCGATGCCACCGCACCGTTGTATCTGGATATCGAACTACCGGCGGGGACGACCCACCTGGCGGCGATTCCGGTCGGCCACAATGCCTTTGGATATGTTTATCAGGGGCAAGTGGAAGTAGGTGAACGCAGCGATACGGTCGCGGCTCGTCAATTGGCGGTACTGAGCAACGCGCCCGAAGCCGACGGGGTCCGGTTGCGCAGCGCGGAGGGAGCACGGTTGCTGCTGGTCGCCGGTCGACCGCTGCACGAGCCCATCGTCCAATGGGGGCCGTTCGTCATGAATCGACGAGAAGAAGTCGAACAGGCGCTGGCCGACTATCGGGCCGGGCGGTTCTGAGCGTACATTCCGATCCCGGAGGTGATCCCATGTCTTTTCCCAGCGTTTTCGTATCGCACGGCGCACCCAGCCTGCTCCTGGAACCGGAGCAGCCGGCTTATCGATTCCTACAGACCTTCGGCGCGGAACTGGGCCAACCGGCGGCGATTCTGGTGGTGTCGGCCCATTGGGAAACCACCGTGCCGACGCTGACCAGCGCCCCACGCCTGGAGACCATCCACGATTTCGGTGGTTTCGATCCGGCGCTTTACGCCATGCGTTACCAGCCGCCCGGTGCTCGCGAGCTCGGTGTCCAGGCGCGGGCATTGCTGGAGGGCGCCGGCTTTGACCCGCGTCTCGATCCGAAACGCGGCATCGACCACGGCGGCTGGGTGCCGCTGATGCTGATGTACCCGGAGGCCGATGTGCCCGTAGTGCAGTTGAGCGTGCAGTCCCGGCTAAGCGCGGCTCATCATCACCGGCTGGGTCAGGCGTTGCGCCCCTTGCGGGAGGAGGGGGTGCTGATTCTGGCCTCGGGGGAGCCTGACCCACAATTTGCGGGCCGCGTTCCACTGGGTTCCGGGGACACCGACACCGGCGCCGGTCGGCGCTTTCAGCGACTGGGTGGTTGATACGCTAACCGGATCTCGTCCAAACGATCTGTTGGAGTACGAGCGGCAGGCGCCCGAGGCGCGCTGGAACCACCCGACCCCGGAGCATTTTCTGCCGTTGCTGGTAGCCTTGGGAGCGGGAACGCCGAGCGTGGTGCCCCATCGAGTCCATGCCAGCGTCACCCTTGGGGTGCTGGCCATGGATGCCTATGTGTTCGCTTGAGCCGCGTTGCCGATACCAGCGCCGTTGGCGATCACTCTCCTCATGGCAACCCCCGGCAGCGTGCAGGTCCTGAAGTCTCAACACAGTGGCTCACCAGATTGCGCAAGTGCTTTTAGACGATGACAAGATCGATTGAATCATCGGCAGCAAAACCGGGGCAGCCATCGGGCCATACAGCGGTTGTGGATGTATTGAAGGCGTTGTCGAGCAGATTCCATCGGGAGCGACCGTCCAAACACCAACCGAAGGCCGAATGCATATACGTGGTCGATAGTCTTGTCGGAGGAAGAAAATACTTGGCAACGAGAGGCGAGGCCATGTATATGCCCGCAAGCTTTAAGCCTTCTCGCCGTCATCGATTGAGGCTTGTGGCAAACCGGGGCACCCATGTATGAGCTTTCTAGAAATGTTGGCGTCCACTTTTTTCGGCCTACCTCAGACCTGGACTTGTTGAAAACACTGGATATCCTCAGCAAGCAGTCCCCATTCAATATCTTGCCAGGTCCGGTGTCAGGGCGAGCGCCTCGGCCACCTGTTTGCGCAGCCCATGGGGAACGGGCTGGTTGATGAGCAGGCTGAAGGGTTGCCAACCTCCCTGGCGCTTGACGAAGCCCGCATAGCAACTGTCCAACCCCAACCCATCCACCGAGTGGATGCCCTTCTGCTTCAGGGTGGCCACGATCCGGTCCAGCTCCTCGGATACCAGGTACGGATCACCCCCGCCCTTCACCCAGAGGCGACCGTCACCGGTCATATGAAAGTCCGTGCGGAACCGGTGTCCCATTCCCCAGCGTTGGATGGATGCCAGGGCGGTGAGAATCTTCATGGTCGAGGCGGGCACCATCGGCCTGTCCGCATGCCGGGAGATGCGTGTATGCCCGTTCTCCTCCATGAGCAGGCTCGCATTGGGTAGCGCGAGCACCTTGGAAATCGGGGTGTCGGACGCGCAGAAAGCATGCCGTTGAGGCCAGCACAGGCCCACGAAGAGCAGGGCCACCATCAATGGCACGAAAGGAAATTTTTTCATCGAAACGCGGACCATCGGGATTGAGAGCGTCATAGTATGGAAACAAGATGGAGAGAATACAGCCAGAGCGAGCGGTACCCTTCTCGCATCGCCCTGATCGGCAAGCGCCAGGAAGCATCCCAATGAATACCGTCATTACATGTGGATAATCCCGATTCAGGCTGACTACGGACAACACCCCCCTTTTTATCGTATCCTCAAAGGGCCTTCATCCGCCCATTATCACGACATTGATCTACTGCAATGGAAACAGACAACCCTATTCGCTTCGCGGTACCCGCACCTTGGCGCATCAAAGCCGCCATGGCCCCAGTGAGCCTCCTCATGCTGCTCATGCTCGCTTCCTGTGCACAGCAGCCCTGGCTTCACGAGCAGGCAGCGGAATCTGAGCCGGTTCTTGCCCCAGAGTCCGTAGTGGCTGAAGAGAGGAACCCAACACCCGAGCAGGAGAACCCAACATCCGAGCAGGAGGACCCAACACCCGAGAAGGAGAAGCCAACACCCAAGAAGGAGAAGACCTCGCTCTGGGAGTGGAACGGGAACGACCGTCAGATCTCCCACATCGAGGTGGATCTCAAAAGCCAGAAGGCCCACTTCTACGATGGCGATAAGCCCATCGGCTGGACCTACGTCGCCTCCGGTCTGAAGAAATACCCGACACCAATCGGGCAATTCGCCGTAACAGAGAAAGCGTCCGAGAAACAATCCAATTTATACGGCAACATCTACGATGCCAAGGGCCGCCTAGTGAAATCGAACGCCACCCCTGGCAGAGACAGGATTCCCGCTGGAGGACGCTTCGAGGGTGCCCGCATGCCCTATTTCATGAGACTCACCTCCGACGGAATCGGTTTACACGCGGGCCGCATACCAAGGCCTGGCTCCCCGGCCTCTCACGGCTGCATCCGTATGCCAAATAAAGTCGCGACGCTTCTCTTCGAGCGTGTCAACCTTGGCACCAAGGTGACTATTACCGGAAATGGCCCGAATTACGGCGATTATGTCGAGCGGCAGCGCCGGGCACGAGCAGCGGAGAAAGCCCTTGCTGCAAAAAAAGGCCGCCCAGGCCACCAAGACGGTCGCCAAGGCGGAGCCGGCCTCCCAGACCAAACCAGCAACCCAGGCAGAATCAACCAACCAGGCTGCGCCGGCCCCTCAGGCTGCGCCGGCCCCTCAGGCTGCGCCGGCTCCTCAGGCTGCGCCAACCTCACAGACCGAGCCACCCACACAGGCTGCGTCTACCCCAGAGGCTGCGTCAGCGACCCCGGCCGCGCCAGCCCCGAAGGCTGCACCAGCCTCCCAAGCTAAACCGACTCCCCCCGGCCGCACCGGAGACCCCAGCCGCGCCAGCCTCACCAGGCCGCGCCCGCGACCAAGGCCACGTCCAGCGACCCCGGTCGTGCCAGCCCCGAAGGCTGAGCCGGCCCCGAAGGCTGCGCCGGAGACTCACATCGCCGACAATCCTTAATGTCATGAGATGATCCGCCTCACTCTCCCAACGAACCAGAAGCGGGTACTTCAACACCGTTAACGCCACGCAAAAAAAGGCGGGTATTGTTTTTACGGATCCTTTCGCGATGAATCCATGCCGCGATTTCATCGCCAACGGCGCTGTTGCAAAAGCTGGGATATCTGGGATCATGGTGCCTTGAGCTAACCGAGGTGGAGGCATGAACGATTTCAAATGGCGCCACTGTCAGGGTGAAATCATTCTGGGCGGTACGCTGGTATTGCAAGTACGGCATCAGCTAGCGCGATTTGGAAGAGATGCCCTGCGAGCGGGGTGTTCAGGTCGATCACACCACCTTTTATCGTTGGGTCCAGCGCCATGTACCAGAGATCGAGAAGCGGCACGGTGGTATTAGCAACGACCCTTAGAATCTTTACAGTTGAAGGTTGATGAAATCTATCTAAAAGTCAAAGGCCGTTGGGTCTATTTCTATCGCGCCATTGACAAGCGAGGCCACACTCTCGACTTTTATCCATCGCCCATGCGCAAAGCGAAAGCGGCCAAGCGGTTTTTGGACAAGGCCCTCAATGGGTTGAAAGTTTTGGAAAAACCGAAGACCATCAACACCGATAAAGCAGCAGCCTATACAGTACACCATCAACGCCCTTAAAGCCGAAGGGCAAATGCCCCACCAACACTGTGCACCGCCAAGTCAAATACCTGAACAATCTCATCAAGGCCGATCACGGTAAACTGAAACGGTTCATCAAGCCGACGCTCGGCTTCCAGTCGATGAAAACCGCCTATGCAACTCTCAAAAGATTTGAGGTAATGCGCGGCCTACGCAAAGACTAAACCGCTCCGTGGTGTTACGAAACGGGAACATTAGGGGAAATCCGCCTAATTCACCGGAACTTCGGGTTTCATACTGCTGAGAAGCTGTACAAAAACTAACACATTGATATTATTATAGTATTTTTGATAAAATAAGCCAAAATCCGGCGATTATTTTAATTTCAGAGATTCTATTCGAGGTGCTGCATGGCTTGGCCAAAAGAAATTCCTGGTAAGAGGTATCCCAGTGATTTGACAGATGAAGAATGGGAAATCTTGGAGCCGATTTTAAAAAAGCCGATCCTTATACGACAGGTCGGCCCCGTAAAGTCGATCTCCGCGAAGTGATAAATGCCATTTTTTACCTGAACAAGACGGGTTGTCAATGGCGGTATTTGCCTAAAGATTTTCCCCACTATACCTTAATTAGTT
>NZ_SPMZ01000084.1 GCF_012939995.1 Candidatus Competibacter phosphatis
GCAGCGGTGGCTCCAGTATCCTGGCGCTGTCGGCGGAGCAGTTCTGAGCGGCGGTATGAAAAGTCGCCATGCCGTTAATTGATTCAGCGTTCCGACGAACTTGGGGATTCCGCGTGAGGCGGGGCACCTCATTTTGAACGGTTGCGCGAAACCTCGGAAACGTGGGTCCGAATGGCCATGATTCAGATCATGGTCAGGCGGCTGGCCAAGGCGACCTGACTTTTCAGATCGCCTCCAACGATTCGTGATGACAGTGATAATGGCGCGGCCCGCATCCCGGCGATGCCTTGGAGCGCCCCAGTGGATGGGAGGAGGGTTGTGGCCCGCCGGGCGGTCGCGTGAACGTGGGGGTCGTGACGCGATCCCCACGACTGCTTGTCTTGATGATCGCGCGGACTTGTCCACAAAAGCTGTGGATAAACTGGTCTCCAGACGCACCAGCAAAGCTCCAACCACTTGACTCGTCTAATGTTGCGTTAATTTGACGAAAATTTAACCAACTCGTCCGCCGACGATCCGGCCGGTAAGGGAATACGTTCGGTTTCGCCGGGAATGCGCGGAAACTGTTCCCGTGCCCAAGCGAGCTTGGCCGCCTCGATACGCTCACGGGAAGTTGCCACGAAATTCCACCAGATCAATCGTTTGCCATCCAGCCGCTGGCCACCGATCAACATCAAGCGGACGGACTGGGTGGCGCGCGCCACGGTTTCCGTCCGAGGATCGAGCACCGCCATCTGGCCCGCGCCCAGCGTTCGTTCGGCCAAAACCAACTCGCCGGCTGCGACGTAGACCGCCAATTCCTCGACTTCGGTCGGCAACGTCAGAGTCGCTTGCGCTTCCAATTCACCACTCACGCACAGGGTCGGTATCTCGGTGCGCACCGGGGAGACGACACCCTGGAAAGCGCCGGCCAGCACGCGCAGCCGCGCGCCACCTCCTTCGATCAGCGGCAAGATCTCCGCTGGATAATGCTGGAAACCTGGCGCGTCGTCTTCCCGATCCACCGGTGCTGCCAGCCACATCTGGATACCTTCCACCGGTTGCCCCGAATCCCGGATATTGGCGGGAATTCGCTCGGAATGCACCACTCCGCGCCCCGCCGTCATCCAGTTGACCGCGCCCGGTTCGATGCGCTGTACCATGCCCAGGCTATCCCGATGCAACATGGCCCCCGAGAACAGATAGGTAAAGGTGGATAAGCCGATATGCGGGTGTGGCCGCACGTCGCCTTCCGTCGTTCCCGCCGGAAAGGTCGCCGGCCCCATGTGATCGAAGAACACGAACGGCCCCACCGCCGACACTGCGGCGGCGGGCAGTAGGCGCTTCACGGGGAAACCGATATTCCGCTCGTGCGGGCGTAGCAAATGCAGCAAGGCTGACATGGACTCTTTCTCCAGTGGGGAAACGAAAAGTCGCGATCATTCGACCCGTCCCGCGCGCCAGGATTCCAACCATCCCCGTTCTCGCCCGTTTCCAAGACAAAGGATCATGACCAAGCCCTCGAATCGCCTGAATAAGCATTGGCTATCAAGCTCATTGATATAGTCAATTAGCTGCATGGCGAATCCCGGACTACACTTTTTTTTGACCCTAATGATAACGGGGTCTTGTGCTTGCCCGATCATCCAAAGAGAGGAGTTCATCCATGCAGCTCAAGGGTTCCCAGACCGAAGGCAATCTGAAAGAGGCTTTTGCCGGCGAGTCGCAGGCCAACCGTCGTTATCTGTATTTCGCCAACAAGGCCGACGTCGAAGGTCAGAACGATGTCTCCGCCCTGTTCCGCTCGACGGCGGAAGGCGAAACCGGCCACGCGCACGGTCACTTGGACTATCTGGCGCAGGTCGGCGATCCGGCCACGGGTCTACCGATCGGTTCTTCACGCAATAACCTGAAATCGGCGGTCGCGGGCGAGACCCACGAATACACCGACATGTATCCGGGCATGGCGAAAACCGCCCGTGAAGAAGGCTTCGAGGAAATCGCCGACTGGTTCGAAACGCTGGCCAAGGCCGAGCGCTCCCACGCCAACCGCTTCCAGAAAGCCCTGGATGCGTTAGCCGACTGAGGATGTCGGGCGGGCGCACCCGGCCCGCCCGTATCCCAAACCTCCACCCTGTAGAGAGGTCACCATGAGCGTGCGCGAAGGCAACCTGGAACCGCCGAAGCGGCATCCCCTTGCTTGGAAAACCCCCGAATTCTACGACGAAGGCCAAGTGCTGGCGGAATTGGAGCGGGTCTTCGACATCTGCCACGGTTGCCGGCGCTGCGTCAGCCTGTGCAACGCTTTCCCCAAGTTGTTCGACCTGATCGACGAAGGCGATAGCGGCGAAGTGGATGCCATCCCCAAGGCGAAGTACTGGGAGGTGGTGGATCAATGCTACCTCTGCGACGTCTGCTTCATGACCAAGTGCCCCTACGTGCCACCGCACGCCTGGAACGTCGATTTTCCGCATCTGATGCTGCGGGCCAAGGCGATCAAGTTCAAGAAAGGCGAAGTCAACTTCCGCGACAAGCTGCTCACCAGCACCGATGCCCTGGGCAAGCTGTTGGCGATTCCCGTGGTGGCGCAGACCGTCAACGCGGTCAACCGGAACAAAGTCGCGCGCGGGGCGATGGACAAGGTGCTCAAGGTTCACAAGGACCGCCGGCTTCCCGACTACGCGCCGCAACCTTTCCGCGCCGCTGCCCGGACCGACGGCCAGTTCCCCGCGCGCGACGGCGAGCGGACGCCCGGCAAGGTGGCGGTTTTCTCCACCTGCTACATCAATTACAACGAACCGGGTATCGGCCACGATCTGCTTGGAATTCTCGCTCACAACGAAATTCCGACCACCTTGGTCGAAAAGGAAGCCTGCTGCGGCATGCCGAAACTCGAACTCGGCGACCTGGAGTCGGTGAATCGACTGAAGGAGATCAACATCCCGCAACTGGCGCGGCTGGCCCGCGACGGCTACGCCATCCTGACCGCCATCCCCTCCTGCACCCTGATGTTCAAACAGGAACTGCCGCTGATGTATCCCGAGGACGCCGAGGTGCAAGCGGTGGCCGAGGCGATGTTCGATCCCTTCGAATACTTGGTGCTGCGTCACAAGGACGGCTTGCTCAAGACCGATTTCAAGCAGCCGCTCGGCAAGGTGTCCTACCACATTCCCTGCCATCTGCGCGTGCAGAACATCGGCCAGAAAACCCGCGAGTTGCTGCAAATGGTCCCCGACACCACGATTACCACCGTGGAGCGCTGCGCCGGTCACGACGGCACTTGGGGCGTCAAGAGCGAGTACTTCGATCTATCGATGAAGATCGGCCGGCCGGTTTTCCGGCAGATGGCGGCGGCCGACCCGGATTATGTCAGTTCGGATTGCGCGATCGCCGGCCGCCATATCTGTCAGGGCATGGGCGGAACCGAGACCAAGAAGCAGCATCCCCTGTCCCTTATCCGTATCGCCTACGGGCTATGACCTTCGGGAGCCGATCATGCCGACCATCACTCGAAACAGCCTGATGTCGTTGGAGCAGTACGCCAGGGAGCGCCCGGCTTTTCGGGCGCGGGTGCTCACCCACAAAAAAGGACGCACCCTGCCGCTGGGCGATCACTTGACCCTGATTTTCGAAGACGAACTGACGCTTCGTTATCAGGTGCAGGAAATGCTGCGGATCGAGAAAATCTTCGAGGACGAGGGCATCAATGGCGAACTGGAAGCCTATAACCCGCTGGTGCCGGACGGGAGCAATTTCAAGGCGACGATGCTGATCGAGTATCCCGACGTCGAACAGCGCCGGCACATGCTGTCCCGGCTGAAAGGCATCGAGGACCGGGTCTGGGTCCAGGTGGAAGGTTGCGAGCCCGTTCAAGCCATCGCCGATGAGGATTTGGAACGGGAGAACGAAGAGAAAACCAGCGCCGTGCATTTCCTGCGTTTCGAATTGGACCCGGACATGAAAAGTCGGCTCAAGCACGGGGCGACACTGGCGGTCGGGGTGGACCATCCCCACTATAGCGCCACCGTGCCGGCGGTGTCGGACACGCTGCGGCAGTCGCTGGTAACGGATTTGACCTGAGCACGACCTTGCGCCCAACGTCCTGACACCGGAGCACCGAGGTTCCACCGACGATAGTGCATGAACCCGATTGCCTCGATCCTGCGGGATTATCCGCTGATCGTTCTCGACGGTGCTCTGGCGACCGAGCTGGAACGACGGGGTTGCGATCTGCGTGACCCGCTCTGGTCGGCCAAGGTGCTGCTGGAAGCGCCGGAACTGATCCGCCAGCTTCATCTGGATTATCTGCTTGCCGGTGCCGATGGCGTCATCACCGCCAGCTATCAGGCTAGCGTCGAAGGCTTCACCCGTCGCGGTCTTGCTCCATCCGAAGCGCTGGCGCTGATCCAGCGTTCGGTGTATCTGGCTCGCGAGGCCCGCGACGCTTTTTGGGCGGACCCCGCTCATCGCGTAAGCCGCCCGCGCCCGTTCGTCGCCGCCTCGGTCGGTCCCTACGGCGCCGTTCTGGCCGATGGCTCCGAGTATCGCGGCGACTATGATCTCGACGAAGCGGCGCTGATCGAATTCCACCGGCCGCGACTGGCGGCGCTGCTGGCCGCCGGACTGGACATTCTCGCTTGCGAAACCTTGCCCCGCTTGCTCGAAGCTCAAGCCCTCGTGCGGTTGCTGGCCGAATTTCCAGAGGCGAGCGCCTGGATCAGTTTCAGTGCCCGCGATGGCATCCACACCTGTCACGGCGAGCGGCTGACCGACTGCGCCGCCGCGCTCGACGCCTGCCCCCAGGTCGCCGCCATCGGCGTGAACTGCACCGCGCCACAGTATATTCCCGCTCTCATCGACGCCATCCGCGCCGCCACGAACAAACCCATCGTGGTGTATCCCAATTCCGGCGAGGTCTACGACACCACCCACCACCGCTGGCAGGGTATCGGCACGGTCGCGGCGTTCGCGGAGCAGGCGCGGGAATGGGCGGCTCATGGCGCCCGGATCATCGGCGGCTGTTGCCGCACCGGCCCGGAGCACATTCGAGCGTTGGCGACTTGGGTCCGCGCGTCGCGTTGAAACTCAGCGCTTTCGAAACGTTCATCGCCTTGTCCGATGGCTTGGCCGCGCCCCAGATCGGGCGCTGGCCGTGGCATCGCCTTCGTCTGTAAGAATTCGTCGCCTGATCCAGACTAAACCGACGAATCCCCTCATTTCGAGAGAACCAGCATGCGTGACACTTTTCCCCTGCTCGTGAAAACTGACTTCCCCGCCATCCATCGCGATCGCGTCGAAACCTTGCAAGCCAACCTGGGCTACCGTTGCAATCAGTCCTGTACGCACTGCCATGTGGCGGCCGGTCCTCAGCGCACCGAGGAAATGAGCTGGGAGACGATGGAACTGCTGCTGCGCTATATCGCCACGCACGGGGTCGAGGTTCTGGATCTGACCGGCGGTGCGCCGGAATTGAATCCGCGTTTTCGCTCTCTGGTCGCCAGCGCCCGTGGCCGAGGCGTTCGGGTGATCGATCGTTGTAATCTGACGATCCTCAATGAGCCCGATCAGGAAGATTTGGCGGAATTCCTGACCGATCATCAGGTCGAGATCACGGCCTCCCTCCCGTGCTATCTGGAAGAAAACGTCGACAGGCAGCGCGGCAAGGGCGTCTTCGAATCCAGTCTGAAGGGGTTACGGAAGCTGAACACCCTGGGCTATGGTCAACCCGGCGGCCTGACCCTGAACCTGGTCTACAACCCCGGCGACCCGGTATTGCCACCCGATCAGGCCGAGTTGGAGGCTACCTACAAGCAGGAGTTGGCGGCGCGTTACGATGTGATCTTCACGCACCTGCTCGCGCTGACCAACATGCCGATCCAGCGCTTCGGCAGCCAGCTCGTCTCCAAGGGGCAATTCGAGCCCTACATGGGCTTGCTCAAATCCGCGCATCGGGAAGAAAACTTGGAGGGGGTCATGTGCCGCAGCCTGGTTTCGGTGGACTGGCGGGGCTACGTGTACGACTGCGATTTCAACCAAATGCTGAAATTGCCCTTGGGTGCCAATGGCTCGGGGCACACTCATCTTGCCGATTTGCTGGACCGGGATCTCAGGGGCGCGGGTATCCGAGTCGCCGACCATTGCTACGGTTGTACCGCCGGCCAGGGCAGCAGTTGCGGTGGCGCGCTCGAAGCGACGGCTACCGCCGCCGCAGCCGCATGAAGGGCCATACCCTCCACCACACCGCCGCACCATCCGATCCCACACCAGACGAGTAGCCACCGGGATGGTGGCGAAAACAGCGGGACTCAGGGGAACTCCCCTGGAAATCAAGATCAGAAACGTTCCCATTCCGGCTGGACACCGAAGCGAGCCATGAGAAACTCGATGAAAGCGCGCACCTTGGCGGCCAGGTAGTTGCGGTGGGGATAGACCACATATAAGCCATACTCCATCATCTCGTAGTCCTGAAGCACCACCCGCAAGTGACCATCGCGAACCGCGTCCGCGATGGCGTAGGCCGGGCACCGTCCGACGCCGACGCCCGCGATCACCATCTCGCGCACCGCGCGGGCGCTATTGACGCGAAACGGTCCCTGTACGCCGATCTGTTGCCGTTCGCCTTCGATCCGATAGGGCCAGCGCGCGGAAACGTCAACGTTGGTGTCGATCACGCAGGCGTGCGCGGGTAGTTCATGGGGATGCCTCGGCACGCCGTGGCGTTCCAGATAACGCGGCGCGGCGCAGGTGACGATGCGGATCGATGCCAGGCGGCGTGCCACCAAGCTGGAATCGGCCAGTTCACCGATGCGAACGCCCAGATCGAAACCGTCCTCAAGCAGATTGACGAAGCGATCGCTGAGACTCAGATCGATGGCGAGCTGGGGATATCGCTCCCAAAACGCGGCCACCGCTGGGACCAGATACAACTCACCGAAAGTTTGCGGCGCCGTGATACTCAAGCAACCCCGTGGGGATTCATGGCGATCCTGGATCGCGGCCTCCAGTTCGTCAAACGCGTCCAGCAAGAGTTGGCATCGCTCGTAATAGATCTCCCCCGCCTCGGTCAGGCTCAGATGCCGCGTGGTTCGATTGAGCAACCGCACGCCGAGCCGCTGTTCCAACTGGCTTAGATACTTGCTGGCCAGCGCCTTCGACATCCCCAACCGATCCGCCGCCGCGGTAAAGGAGCCGGTTTTGACGACCGTGGCAAAGGTCCGCATCCCGATAATCGTGTCCATAATTGTCAATATATCGGATACAGTTAATCAATAAAAACCCTATTTTTCCATGAAATGAAAACGATCAAACTGAGGCTGTCTCAATCAACGAGGAGTCTCATCATGATCGATCCAAGAACCGCGCCTTACGCCGCCCTGGTCCTACGCCTTGCGCTCGGCACCATGTTCATCGCCCACGGGCTGCTCAAGTTGTTGGTCTTCACCCCGGCTGGAACCGTCGGTTATTTCGAATCGCTGGGATTGCCAGGCCCCTTGGCCTACCTAACCATGGTCGCCGAAATCGGCGGAGGGCTGAGTCTGCTGCTTGGCGTTGCCAGTCGCTGGGTGGCACTGGCACTGATTCCCTTGTTGGCTGGAACCGTGGTTCTAGTGCACGGCGCCAACGGCTGGCTGTTCGCGAATCCGGGCGGTGGCTGGGAGTATCCGGCGTTCTTGATGGCCGCCGCCGGCGCGCAAGCGTTGTTGGGCGATGGCGCCTACGCACTACGCTGGCAACGTGACGCCGCCTAGCAGCCCATCCCCATGCGAGCGGAGTGGTCGGCCGGCATCAATGGCCGACCACTCACCGAATCGGGCATCTCAACGGAAACAGACCCAGGCATGGAATGCCTTCGAGCCCTCTCATCATCACCGGAGTACCGTCATGAAAGATCTCGTCGATGGAGTCGTGCGGGAACGTCCCTTCGAGCCTGAAACCGAGAACGGTGAGTTCCGTCGCGAGGAACGCACCTTCCGGAACTGGATCACCGCCGACGGCTCGTCGGGCTTTCCAGCCGAACCGGGTCGTTATCATCTGTATGTCTCCCTTGGTTGCCCCTGGGCTCATCGCACCCTGATCGTGCGCGCGCTCAAACGTCTTGAAGCCGTCATCTCGGTCGCGGTGGTGGAACCGATCATCGGTCCACAAGGATGGGCTTTCGGCGAAGCCAGTCGCGGAACCGCCGATCCCTTGTACGGCAAACAGTACCTTCACGAAATCTACACCATGGCGCAACCGAGCTTTACCGGCATCGTCACCGTACCGGTATTGTGGGACCGCCGCGAGCGGACCATCGTGAACAACGAATCCTCGGAAATCATTCGGATGTTCAACAGCGCATTCGATGCCCATGGTGATGCCCGTCTCGATCTTTATCCGAGACCGTTGCGCCACGAAATCGACGCGCTCAACGCCTGGATTTACGATCGGGTCAACAACGGCGTTTACCAAGCGGGATTCGCCTCGACCCAGGCGGCTTACGATCAGGCGGTGGATCGGCTGTTCGCGGCGCTGGACGAACTGGAGCGGCGACTTTCCGATCAACCCTATCTGGTGGGCGAACGGCCCACCGAGGCGGATTGGCGACTGTTTCCCACCCTGGTGCGTTTCGACATGGCTTATCATGGGCTCTTCAAGTGCAACATACGTCGGCTCGTCGATTATCCTCGCCTTTGGGAGTACACGCGCCGCTTGTATCAGGTGCCGGGAATCGCCGAGACGGTTCGGTTCGACCACATCAAGCGGCTCTATTATTCGCTGCCCACGCTCAACCCGAACGGCATTATTCCCAAGGGACCGGATCTTGAGAATCGACTCGGTCAGCCTTGACGCTGGTGATCATTAGTTCATCGATCGTCCGTGGGATTTTGGGGAGTTCCAACGTCGCCGTGTGCTGGTTCATCCGATACGCCTTGAGCCAGGATCTGGATAGATGCTCGTCGTCAGCCCCGTGCTGAACGAAGTGATGTGCTCCTGTAAGGATTTCATGCCTACTCGCGACTAATTGGTGTCTTGACCAATGCACTGACCGCTACACGACATCCTGGCGAACAAGATGTCCGCCGTCGGTGCCTGCTGGTAAATCACATGACTCATACAAGCTGACGTAAGGAGCTCACCGCATGCTTTCCGCCGCCTTCGGCCTGACCTTCTGGGGCTTTTTGATTTTCTATGGCGCGGCGCTGTATGCCGTCACCCCGAATGCCTGCACGGTCGGCGCCTTCTTTCGAGGCGAGGACAACAACGGACGGATGGCCAGCCAATGGGCGCTAACCGCCAGCATCTTCATCTCCTGGATTTTCGCCAAGTCGGTCACCAACGCCGCCAATCTGGGAGCCAGTTACGGCATCGTCGGCGGACTGGCCTACGCGACTTACTGGTTGTCGATTCCGCTGTCGGGATTCGTCATCTACCATCTGCGCCGCAACGCTGGCGCCACCAGCCTGGTGAGTTTCCTGATCGGTAAGTACGGCCGGGCGGCGGCGCTGGCCTTCACCGCCGCCATCCTGATTCGCTTGTACAACGAAGTTTGGAGCAACACCGCCGTGGTCGGCGGTTATTACGGTCCGGCCGGTAGCCCGCAATTCATCGGCGCGGCGCTGCTGTTCACCGCCGCCACCCTGTTCTACAGCGTCAAGGGCGGCCTGCGCGGTTCCATCGTCACCGATATCATCCAGGCCGCCGTCTTCGTGGTGTTTCTGGCCGCCGTGCTGCTGCTGGTGCTGCCCAAACACGGTATGACGACGCTGCTGAGCGTGGGCGAATTCAAGCTCGCCGCCGGAGTCGATTTGCTGCTGGTCGCCGGCTTGCAGATTTTCAGCTATCCCTTCCACGATCCGGTGCTCACGGATCGTGGCTTCATCACCGAGGAAAAGGCGATGCTGAAGGCTTTCATCCTGGCCGGCATCGGCGGTTTTCTAGCCATCCTGGTGTTCAGCTTCGTCGGCATCGATGCGCGGCTGGACGGGCTGGCGGTCAACGGCAACGCGCCGGCGGCGGTGGCGCAGGCGTTGGGAATCGGCGCGCTGTTCGTCATGACGGTGCTGATGATCGCGGCGGCCGGTTCGACCCTGGATTCGACCTTCGCCTCGCTCTCCAAGATCGTCGCGCAGGAGCTTCCCGCCGTCGCTGGGCGGCAACCGCCAGCATCGGCGTTACGCCACGGCACGGTGGCGATGATCGTCATCGCCGTATTGGGTAATCTGCCGATGATCGCCGGCGCCGAGATTCTCGCCGCCACCACGCTCAGCGGCACCATGGTGATGGGACTGGCACCGGTGTTCTTACTGCAACGCTGGGTTGGCTTTTCGCCGTGGAGCTTTCACCTGAGTTTCTGGCCGGGATTGATGATCGGCATTCTGCTGGCGCTGGGTTGGATTCCGGCAGCCTGGGCTATCGGCGAAGGCAAGTATGCCCTGCTGCTCGGCGTCAATCTCTACGGCTTACTGATCTGCGTCACCGGATTTCTGCTGCCGGAAATCGTGCGTCGCTGGCGCGGCGTGCCTCTTGCTGAAGGGCAATCCGCATGAGCGAGCAGCCCGGTCGAAGCTGTCCGCTGCGCTATCGCCATGGCGCGGCCGCGCTGGCGACCGCACCGGAACGGGTAGCGGATACCCTGTACGTGATCGGCGGACTGTATGGCAATCGGCTGGCGCTGGCGACGGTGGAAGCGCTGGCCGCCGCCGAATCCGGTCCGGTCACGCTGTGTTTCAACGGCGATTTTCACTGGTTCGACGTCGATGACGCCGCCTTTGCCGAGGTCAACCAGCGGGTGCTGCGCCATGCGGCCCTGCTCGGCAATGTGGAAGCGGAATTACTGGTCGAAGGAGAAGAGGCTGGTTGCGGCTGCGCCTATCCGAGCACGGTCGATGCCGGGATAGTGGAGCGTTCCAACCGGATTCACGCCAAGCTCAAGGCGACCGCCCGGCGTCATCCCGAGATGCTGGCCGGTCTGCGTGAACTGCCGATGTTCGCTCGTTACCGAGTGGGCAAGCTGCGGGTCGGGGTGGTGCATGGCGATGCCGAGGCGCTGGCCGGGTGGCGGTTCGACGCGAACGCGCTGGACGATCCGGCGAACCGGACGTGGCTGGCGGCGGCGTTCCTGGCAGCGAATGTTGAGGTGTTCGCCAGCAGCCACACCTGCCTACCGGTTTGCCGCCGATTCGAATTCGACGACCGCGCCGGTTGGGTCATCAACAACGGTTCGGCGGGGATGGCCAACTTCGCCGATACCCGCTTCGGCGTCGTCACCCGCATTGGCGTTGCGCCCAGTCCACACCCGCGTTTGTACGGTGGAACCTTGGGAGGCGTCCACATCGACGCATTGGCCTTGGCCTTCGACGCCGACCGCTGGGAGCGGGAGTTTCTGGCGAGCTGGCCGCCGGAATCGCCAGCCCATGTTTCCCACTTCGCGCGCATCCGGCACGGACCCGCCCATGAACCGGCCAGCGCGGCGCCTCGGGCGTCGTAATCGGCCAGGGCGATTTGCCGCGCGGCAAATACCGGCTTTTTCAATCGGAAAGTCAATCGCTTGCCAGATCAAGCAAATTCAGTTTCATCAGAATGCCGTTGCATTCGTCGGCGCTGGCGTAATGAATGACGAACTGCCCCGAGCCGGTTGGGTGATTGCGAAACTCCACTTTTGCGCCCAGATGGCCTGAAATCCGCTCGCTCAGGGCCGCGATGTCAGGATCTTCCCGCCGCGCACGCCGACCGCGGCGGGTGTCGTCGTCGATGCGTTGTTTCAGTTTGCGAGCGGCTTGTTCGATCTGCCGGCTGTTCCAGGCTCGCCGGATCGCCAGTTGGGCGAGCCGTGCCTGTTCGGCTTTGGGCAGAGAAAGCAGCACCCGGCCATGCGCATGGCTCAATTGGCCATCGCGTAGCGCGTCCTTGACAGGATCGGCCAGATCCAGCATGCCCAGACTACGGCTGACCGTGGAAACCGATTTGCCCACCGCCACACCGATCGTCTGTTGGGAAAGCCCACGATCGATCAGGGTCCGATAACCCTCCGCTTCTTCGATCGGGTTCAGATCGCTGCGTTGTAGATTCTCGACCAAACCCAAAGTGGCCGCCTGTTCGTCGCCGACGTCTCGGACCAGTGCCGGGATAGTCTCGATGCCCGCTAGTTGCGCCGCTCGCCAGCGTCGCTCGCCAGCAATCAGCTCATAACCTTCCGGGCTGGGCCGAACCAGCACCGGTTGCAGCACGCCGTGCTCGCGGATGGTATCGGCCAGTTCGGCGAGCTGACCGGGATCGAAATGCTTGCGAGCCTGCCAGGGGCTAGGGCGGATATCGGTAAGCGGCAGGTCGAGAAAGGAGCCGGCGGGGAGTGGGCTCAGGGGCGTCGCCGTCTCACCGGCCAGGACCGCCAGATAATCCAGGGTATCGCGAGGGCGTTTGGCCATGGCGGCAACTCACAGCATATCGTCGAGCATCGACGGCCGGTCGGTGACGGCGGGTGCATCTGGATGAAGGTCCCACAACGAGCGAATCTGGCTGAAGATGTCGGCGTTGACCCGATCCATGGCCTGCACCGCTCGGGTGAAGGTTTCGCGCGCGCCGCGCGGTTGCTCGATTTCGTAGAGACCGAGATGATCGGTGGCCACCCGCTGCAACTCCCGACTGAGCGGCATGTGATTGGTCAGGCACATTCCCCCGTAGGCGCTGGCCAGCAGCTTGATCACGCCCTGGGTTTCCGGCGACTGTTCGTCGACCCGGGTCAGCAGCATGTTGATGCGCTGCACGCCGATGCTGTCCCGGTGCCGGCGGATGACGTCCCGCAGGATGCGAAAATATTGCACGGACGAACCCAGACTGTACATGTGGGGTTCGATCGGGATGATCAGCAGATTGGCGGCGGCGATGGCGTTCAGGCTCAGCATCCCCAGTGCCGGCGGCGTATCCACCACGATGACGTCGTAGCGGTCGACCAGCCGACCCAGGCCCCGGCGCAGCCGCAGCAGGGGCGAGCCCAGTTGTTGGGTGGTTGCGGCCGGCTCGCGGGCGATCAGCAGATCGACCCGTTGCAGGGAAAGCGAGGCGGGAATCAGGTCCAGATTGTCCCAGCAGGTTTTCCGAACGATGCCATCGATGGCCTCGGGCGTGCCCAGGATTACCCCGCTCAAGTCGTCGTCTTCGCCCAAATCGATGTCCGGCAGGATGCCGAAGGCGCCGGTGGCGGTGGCCTGTGGATCGGCGTCGACCAGTAGCACTCGGTGACCTCGCACCGCCAGATACTGGGCGCAATGGATGGCGTGGGTGGTCTTGGCGACGCCACCCTTCAGGTTGCTGAAGGTAATGTTGAGGGGTGGCGCCGTCTTCGGCCGGGTCGGACGCTCGCCCAGCAGTTCGCGCAGCCGGTTAACCTCGTTGTAGTTGTAAATGCGCTGCTGGATGGCACCCGCCTGTCGCGCGCGGGGTGGCGGAAAACGTTCCGAACCCTCCAGCGCCCGAATTCGGGAGATGCTGACGCCCAGTAGTTCGGCGGCCCGCTGGATGGTGAAATCGGGCAGGGTTTTCTGCTGGTGGCCGTGACCCAGATGCTCCAGGATCTTGCGCTGGATTTGCTCGCCGCGACCGGCGGCGGCATCGCAGATTCGGTCGAGATGATCGATCATGTTGGATATGAATATCAGGCAAAGCGTCGATTCTGGATTGTATAGCTGTAACGATAGTGTAGAGGAAGAAGTTTGCCTTCGCGTGTCGAAAGCCCGGCGATTTGCCGCGCGGCAAATCGGTGGCGCGTGGGGCGAGCGACGGCACTCACAGCTTGCCGCCACAGAACTTGCAGAAAACAGCGTTGTGATCGTGTCCTTCGGCGGCGCAAACCGGGCAGGCACGATTGTCGACTGGCTGGCGGAACGCGTTGGACATCTCGACCGTAACGATGCCGGTGGGCACCGCGATGATCGCATAGCCCAGAATCATGATGAAGGCGGCCAGAAGTTGACCCAGATCGGTACGCGGAGCGATGTCGCCGTACCCCACCGTGGTCAGGGTGACGATGGCCCAGTAGATACTGCGGGGAATGCTGGTGAAGCCGTTTTCCTCGCCCTCGATCACGTACATCAGCGAGCCCATGATCACCACCAGCGTCACGACGGTAAAAAGAAACACGCCGATCTTGCGTCGGCTCGCCACCAACGCCCGCGTCAGTTGCCGGGCTTCCCCCAAGTAAGTGACCAGCTTGAGGATACGGAAAATGCGCAGGATGCGCAGAATACGGATCACCAGCAGATAATGGGTTCCAGCGATCAGCAGGCTCAGGTAAGCAGGCAGAATGCTAAGAAGATCGACGATGCCGTAGAAACTGATCGCATAGTGCCAGGGGCGTTGCACGCATATCAGCCGCAATCCGTACTCGACGGTGAATACCAGGGTGAAAAACCACTCCAGTATGTGCAAGGGCGTGCTGTAAGCCGCCCGGAACTCGCTCACGCTGTCGAGCATGACGCAGAATACGCTCAGCACGATAAAGACGATCAGCACGATATCGAAATATTTTCCGGCTGGCGTATTCGCCTCGAAGATGATTTCATGAAGTTTGCTTCGCCAGGAACTGAACGATGGGTCGCGTGATTCGATGTGCATGGGAAATTGCCCTACCCGCGTCGTGAAGGCCAGCCGATCTCGGTGGCTTATTCCATGCCAGACCTCGACAAGCCATTAACCCGGTCTATCATGGACGAGGACCTTTCGTACCGAAACCGCTCGTTTACCGGAACCGTTGTTATGACCGATCTCATCGTCTATTTCCACAAGCCCGCCGATTGGGCCGATACCGTTCGCATCCACTATTGGGACGCCCAGCCGGGCGGCCGGGCCACGAACTGGCCAGGCACGCCGATGACGGCGCAGGGGGATGACTGGTTCGCGTACCGGTTCGAAGGCGTAACCACGATCAAGCTGGTTTTCAACGACAATCAGGGCCGGCAAACCAGCAATCTTTCGCGGGAGGGCAGCGGCTACTACCGGGACGAACAATGGTTCGAGGAAAAACCGGCGCCGTTGGCGCCGGCGGTTGCCGACGGAGCGCCGGTCGCCGCGTCCAAACCAGCCCCCTCGACAACCATCACGCCCGCGCCCGCGCCTACTCGCCGGGAACGCGGCGACGGATTGGGCGATTTCCGCGAGGAAACCATCTATTTTTTGCTGACCGCCCGCTTTTACGAGGGCGACCCCAGTAACAGTTTTTTTCTGCCGCGACCGCATCAAGTTTAATCGCACGACCGGCCAGCCTGAAGATCCACACTGGCGCGGTGATTTCAAGGGACTGATCCAGCGGCTGGACTACATCCGTGATCTGGGTTTCACCGCGATCTGGATCACGCCACCGGTCGAGAATCGCAGCGGCCTCGATTATCACGGCTACCACGCCTACGACTGGACTCGGATCGATCCCCGGCTGGAATCGCCGGACGCGACCTATCAGGATCTGATCGACGAGGCGCACAAGCGCGGTATCAAGATCATTCAGGACGTGGTGGTCAACCATTCCTGTCAGTATGGCATTCGCGGCAAGGTTCACATCGATCATCTGCCGATCAAATACTATGTGCCGCAGGGTTCCGAGCAGGGCCGGGTCAACCACGGGCCGTATCAGGGCAATCTCGGCAATTACGCCTGGCCGAACCGCGACGACATCGACAATCCGGTCGCGCCCGAGTGGTATCGGGAGCGGCACGCCATGGACCCGGAGGGCAAGATTCCGCTGGTCGATCCCAAGACCGGCGAGACCGTGCCCAAGTCCGGCTACAATCCCGGCCGCTTCTTCGGCATCGACGCCCAAACGCTCGATCCCGAGTGGTACATGCAGCACGGCTTCATCTGCGGCGGTGACTGGGAAAGCGCGGCGGTGCAGTTGAAGCATATCGCCGGCGATTGCATCAATCTGGCCACCGATCGCCAGAACGTCAAGGATTATCTGATCGGTTCCGTCAATCGCTATCTCGACATGGGGGTGGACGCGCTGCGCATCGACACCGTCAAGCATGTGCCGCGCGACAACCTGCTGGAATACGTCAACGCCTGGAAGGCGCATAAGCCGGGCCTGTTCGTGTTCGGCGAGAATCTGGTCAAGGGTTACGGCTGGGGCGATCTTGGCGGCGGCGACAATGGTCCCTCCTTCATCCGCCCGTGGTGGTACACCCGGCTGGGTCATGACCCGCGCGATCCCAATTCCGGCGGCGACTCCGGCTTTCCGCAACTCGATTTCGGGCTGTTCTCCACCTTCCGCGACAACCTGAGCCGGGGCAGTTTCGACGGCGTCGGTCGGGTGCTGGAGATGGATTGGATTTACGGCAACGCCAGCGAGCTGGTGACCTTCCTGCAGAATCACGATGTCGGCCCCGACAACGACTTCCGCTTCCGCTTCAAGGGCGAACAGTGGATGGCGGCGGCGGCCTACAATCTGCTATGGACCGTGCGCGGGATTCCCTGCCTGTACTACGGCGAGGAAATCGAGTTCATGAAGGGTGCGCCGCAGGATGTGATCGGCAACGACGACACCCTGGATCAGACCGGTCGCGCCTATTTCGGCGATCATCTGACCGACGAGCGGATCGGCCAGACCCAAAGCCATTCGCTGTACCAGCACATCAAGCGGTTGAACCAGATCCGCCAAGCCGTTCCCGCCTTGCAAAAGGGAGCGATGAGCCACATCCACGAATGGGGTAGCGGCATGAGTTTCGTCCGCGATCACAACAATGGTGAGAGCTATGCCGTGGTCGGGCTGGCCATCGGCGGCGATCAGGGCATCAGCGTTGGCGATATTCGCAACGGCGTCTACCGCGATGTGGTCACCGGCAACGAAATCAATGTGGGTAATGGCAGCATTTCCTTCCATGTGCGCGGTAACTCGGCTGGTATCTACGTCCTGAACGGACCCGGCAAGGTCGGGACCGATGGGATGTATCTGCGCTAGCGGGTGATGCCGTGTTCCATGGAGAGCGCCAAGGTGAATTGGATCGGCAAACCCGCAGGCTCGTGGGACATGACAGGTTCATGACAGGCAGTTAACGATGGATCCCATTCATACCATCGCCCTGACCATGGGTTCGGCCTGGGCCAGTGGCATCAACCTGTACGCCACCGTGTTCATGCTCGGTTATCTGGGCATGAGCGGCGACATCGCCCTGCCGCCGGAATTACAGATGCTCAGCCATCCGCTGGTGCTGGGCGCGGCGGCGGTCATGTACTGCATCGAATTCTTCGCCGACAAGGTGCCCGGCGTGGACACCGGCTGGGATACGCTGCACACTTTCGTTCGTATCCCGGCGGGTGCCTTGCTGGCCGCCGGCGCGGTCGGCGATGTCAGCGCGCCGGCGGAGTTCGCGGCCATGCTGGTCGGTGGCTCCCTGGCCGCCACCAGTCACGCGGCCAAAGCGGGCAGCCGGGTGGTGATCAATGCCTCGCCGGAGCCGTTCACCAACTGGGCGGCGTCTATCACCGAGGATGTGACGGTGATCGCCGGCCTATGGGCCGCCCTGCACTATCCATGGTTGTTTCTGGCGGCATTGCTGGTGTTCATCTTGTTGATGATCTGGTTGCTGCCCAAACTGTGGCGGGCCATCGTCAAGGTGTTTTCCTTCATCGGCCGCCTGTTCGGTGGCGGCCGAAGCGGCGAAGGTGGAAGCGGCGGCGGCGCGGGACCCGCCAGCTAAACCGATTCCGACGGCGGTGTATGGGAGAGCTGAATCATGGTGACATCCACGACAGATGCCAATGGCACGACCCACTTTTTCCCGGTCTATCGGAATGGGGCGCGAATAGGCGACGCGATGGCGTTCTTGCCAACCAGCGTCAAGATCGCCGAAGCAGTATCGACCCTCGTCTATTTTCATGGCCATAACGACTCGGCCGACTTGCCCGCCTATCTCCGTTCGAATCCGACCACGCGCGATTTACGCCCCCTGCTGAGCGCCAAGCAGGTGACCTTGATCCAACCCTGGGGAGGGCATGGCTCGGCCTTTCAGCAGTTCCAGACCGGCGACGGCCTCACGGCGCTGATCGAGTACGGATTGCGAGTTATGATCGAGTACGCCACCCCGACACGCCCTTGTCCGGTCCAGGTACCCAATCCGCCCGCCATCATCCTCGCCGCGCATTCGGGAGGGGGAACCGCCTTGAAAGCGGCCGCGAACTCATCGTCGTCCTACCTGAATCTGGTCGGCCAAGTGTGGGGATTCGATTGCATGTATTCCGGGGAAGGGAGCGATTGGGTGCGCTGGTGTCGCACCAACGGGGGTAAACGGTTACGGGTGCGGGCCTCGACGCACCCGCCGTCGAGAAAACCCCGGGAGGAAGCGGAAAAGATCCTGGCCGCGGTTCGTAACCGGACCAACCCCTTGCGTAATGCCGATGTCGAGGTGGTCAATTTGGCGCACAGCCTATTTCCCAGAACCTTCATTCCCGCCTTTCTCTGATTCCTTCGCCGCGGGCGCGGGGTTCGAGAGCACAAGCGCCTCCATCTGGACCACCCGAGCATCCCTCGGTCAAACGCCCTCCTGGCCGGTTCTCAAGCTGTCTTCAGGCACATACTCTGGCAGTGCGAGTCGCCCACCGGACCCATATCGATAACGACGATGATTCCGATGTTGGCACTGGGTTACCACCAGTCCAAGGCACCATTTATTGTGTATTGCTTTACCAATTAACCCAATATATTGTGCGTTTTTGGTTGCTTGGAATTGTCCGAGTCTAGTGCCTTCGGTGTTTGGGGGGCAAAACTCGCGCCTACAGTTCTAGCGGTTCCGCGTGAAACAGCCCACTCCGGGATCATACCCTTCCGTACTCAGAATGAAGGGTTGCATCCATGGTAGCGCTGGCACGCTCTCTCAATGTCAACGTTCACCCATCTCGAAGGTCCCGGATGAAAATCGACCGGATTGTTTGTTGCGTCGCCCTGCTGGTCCTGACGCTTGCGGTCTTGCCGCAAGTCGAGGCCGGCGAGGTCTTGAATAGTGTGAAGGCCCGCGGGCAACTGCGCTGCGGAGTAAGTGAGGGCATTCTGGGTTTTTCCGAGCGCGATGCCGACGAACATTGGCGCGGACTCGACGTGGACTTCTGCCGCGCGGTGGCGGCGGCGGTCCTGGGCGATGCGAATAAGGTCGAGTTCGTACCGCTGATCGCCTCGACCCGCTTCCCCGCGCTGCAATCGCGCCGGATCGACCTGCTGCTGAGCAACACCACCTGGACCCTCACTCGTGAGGTGGTGTTGAAAGTCCAATTTCCGGGGATCCTTTTCTACGACGGCCAAGGGTTCCTGGTCCCGGACGGGGTGGGCATCAAAAGCATTGCGGATCTCAAGGACGCGACCATCTGCGTGACGAGAGGGACGACGCACCGGCGCAACCTGGAGACCTATTTCGCGGCGAAAGACTGGCCCATGAAGCCGCTGGTGATCAATTCGGCTCCCGAGGCCGAGGAAGCCCTCTTCGCCGGCCGCTGTCGCGCGTACACGTCGGATGCCGCGCAACTCGCCGGCATGCGGTTGCATGCACCGAAGGATCGACAGGCTTTCGTGATCCTCCCCGAGCGTATTTCCAAGGAACCACTGAGCCTTGTCGTCTGGAGCGGCGATCCGGAATGGACCTCGGTGATCCGGTGGGTCCTGAACACCCTGATCCTCGCCGAGGAATACGGCATCACGCGCGACAACCTTGATGCGGTCCTCGCGGAGAACAAAAACCTCTTGGTGCGGCGGTCCGCCGATGAAAGGGACCTCATCGCACGATCGATGGGTATCGAGCCTGACTGGGGGATACGGGCCGTGCGGGCCGTCGGCAACTATGGCGAGATCTACGAGCGCAACGTCGGGCGCGACAGTCCGCTCAAGATCGAGCGCGGTCTCAACCGACTCTGGACCCAGGGCGGACTCCACTATGCGCCGCCGATCGACTGAGTGATGCTTCAATGACCGACTTTCAGATTTATCTCACCATCGGTGTCTTCGTCGCGGTGATCCTCTTGATCGCGTTCGACCTGATCGATATGACGGTCGCCGCCCTGCTCGGGGTCAGCGTCCTGATCGTGTTCGGTATCCTCGACGGCAGCGATCTAATACCGATCGTGCACACCGCCAGCGGTCCGCTCGCCCTGCTCTTCGGCGGCATGGTGGTGGCGCGGGTGATCGGCAAGACCGGGATCTTCGAATGGTTCGGGGATGCATTCCTCCACGCCACCGGCGGCAGCGGTAAGCGGTTTCTGCTGCTGATCGTCGCGCTGGTCGCGCCCGTGTGCGCTTTCCTGCCCAACGCGACCGCCGTCATTCTGGTGGCCCCGATCATTGTCGGGGTTTGCCAGGCGCTCAAGGTGGATTTCGTCGGACCATTGATCATCACCGCCATCGTCAGTAACGCGGCCGGCATGCTCACTCTGGTGGGCGACCCCGCAACCTTTCTGGTCGGCAGTGCAATCGGGCTGTCCTTCGTCGATTATCTGCGGATGGTAAGCCTGGGCGGTCTGCTGGCGGTGATAGCCGTCGTGCCGCTGCTGCCGCTCCTGCTGCCGAAGATCTGGGCGACGCGGATGACTCTGCCGCACGAGCGTCCACGCGTGACCATCAAGCAACCCACCTTCCTGGTACTGTCGCTTCTGGTGCTCGTGATCATGGTCATCCTGTTCCTGATCGGAGAGTCTCTACCAAACCATATTGTTCCCCCGGCGGTCGCGATCATCGGCGCGGCGCTCGCGCTGCTTGTGGTCTATGGCGCGCGCATCGAGCCGGTGGGCGAGGTCATCCGCGACGTGGATTGGAAGACGATCGTATTTCTCGCCGCCATCTTCACTTTGGTCCAGGCCTTCATCAAGACCGAGCTGCTGCAAGGCTTGTCGATCCAACTCTACGGCTGGTTCGGGGCCAATGTGATGCCGGTGGCATTCCTGTCGCTCGCCGGTATCGGGATACTGTCGAGCCTGCTTGCCAACATCCCGGTGGTCGCCGCCGCGCTGGTGATGATAACGGGTTACCTGGTCACGGC
Organism: Candidatus Competibacter phosphatis; assembly: GCF_012939995.1. Taxonomy (GTDB): domain Bacteria; phylum Pseudomonadota; class Gammaproteobacteria; order Competibacterales; family Competibacteraceae; genus Competibacter; species Competibacter phosphatis. Next base: position 20,958 of record NZ_SPMZ01000084.1, read on the forward strand.
CGAAACGGTACCCGAAATCGCGTTGGCCGCCGGTTTTACCGACTGGCCCAACACCACGCTGCCGGTGTTCGTCGCCATGATGTTCGGCGGCACCCTGGGCGGCAACGCCACATTGATCGGTGCCTCGGCCAATGTCGTCGCCGTCGGCATTTGCGTAGCCCACGGCAAGCGAGTGACCTTCATGCAGTTCCTGCGCATTGGCCTGCCGATCGCGGTGGCGCAGTTGTTGGTTGGAGCCCTCTATGTCTGGGTTCTGGCCTCGATTCTGGACTGATCCCTTCCCCGGATGCCGTGTATGGTATCCGGGTTTCGTTCAAGGTTTGGATCGCACAAACCAACTGTGGCATTGGGCTCAAGCTACAATAAGCTGCTTTTCAGACCGTGCGGGAGAGGGTAAGCGCACCGGGCGATAATCTTGACGGTCAACAACATAAAAAACCAGTCACAGTTAATTAACTATTAATTTATGGTTTTTTGTATTAAAATATGAGCATCCAATGATCGAAATTGGCTTTCAATCGGGTGCAAAGCAACAACATGGAGACCGATTCCCGCATTGGGTCATGTCCGCTGGCGGGGGCTGGCTCCAAATCGATGATGGAGGTGATGTCATGTTGACTTATGACGACTGCGTCGGCTTGACCGACCTGGAGAAAGAGGAAATCGAGGCCATTGCTCAGCATGAGCATGTGCCGGAAATCGTCGCCGCTGAGTTGGGTTGCTGCCTGATTCACCAACTGGGTGGTGCAATGCAAATCGATCGGATCATCCGCGATGACATCAGGAATGCCGCACGGCACGGCCATCCAGACGAAGCCTTGCACTGGAAGCAGGTGTTGCGGCAATTTGAAGCCGCGCATCCCGCCATGGAACAAGAAGCGGCTTGACGCGGCATCGGTCGCCGGTACTCGTTCCGGCTGACCGAGCAAGCAAAAGCCGGCGTAAGGTGCGAAAGTCAATCTTTCGATACCTGCGCCGGCGGAAATCGTTGGCTTGAAAATCCATTCGTCGATTGATCCCAAAACGCTCCGGGCCATGCATTACCGTGTCTTCAGTATCTCGATGATTTCTTCAGATACCCCTTTATCGCGCGCGAATACTGCTATATCCAGATGTTCTGGAGCGAGCAATCTATCGACAGCGAACTTGTAAAAAAGCGGAACGCATCATTGGGGTTTTTTAAGCCAAACTCTCTAAATTTTATTGGCCCAGATTGGATTTTTGATGCGCAAACTGCTCATTGAATTTTCCTCTCTCTTCCGGCGACATTTTATCTAGAATTTCATCCACAAGCTTGCCCTGATACTCTCGAAATTCCTTGCCGATATGAAATGCCTGAGTATCCGATGCCGTAATACTCTTCTCCAGCGTTTTTTGAACTTGATGAATCGGTCAATTTAGGCACTGGATTTGCCGGATATTTTTCCCGATTCTTCTTACCATATCCTTCACGAAAACACCGCATCATATAAGCGCCGATATCTCGAACTCCGTCTTTTTTTCTCCTTATAGCGAGCTGCCTGCTGCAATACATAATCGCGTATTTGCACAGCACCCTCCAAGCCATGAGTCTTGATCGCCTGCAAGGCATCGATTTCCGTAATATGATACATCTTCACACTGTCCAGGAACAATTGCTCGTCGATACCTGGTAACGGGTTAGTAAGCAAGTTCAAGCCGTTGTGATCTTTCTTATAATAAATCTGCAATTCTTTAATATGCTCTTGCAATAATGGTGGGTGCCATGCTTGCTTACTAAGTGCAAACACCACTCCAGCTATTTTTTCTACCTTCACGATATGTTTCATAGGTCACCACGCAATCAGTATTCTGGTTGATGATCGCCAAATTTGGCTTGAGAATTTCCTTTTTTGAAAGCCACGAAGTTATCGTAGTAAGGACCCATGATCCCCAGGGATTCTTTTAATTCCCGTAGCGAAAGACGAGCGGATTTTTCCCCACGAGAATAACAGTCGGATAAAATCTCGTACAGAGGAAAAGCGTATTTTGGCTTTGCCAGAATCGACATCATGATGAGTTTGATCTTGGCGAAAAGCGGGGGTCCTTGATTACCGGTTCCAGATCGGGATGAATCTTGAAGCCGATAAATTGCCCGCTTTCGGTCGGTTCGAGCAAACTGACAATCAACTTGCATCGCAAGCTTTTAAAGGTCTTATCCTTGCCCAGCAAATTCCATTTGATGGTATTGTCGAAGATCTTTTCGAATGCCTCGTAAATCCGTGGGTAATTGTTGCTGTCATCCCATCCCAAAAATCGGCGGACAAAGCTTTTCTTGATGTAGTACAACCCACGCTCGTCCTTGTCGGCCACTTGGCAGTGAAAAATGATGAGCGTCATCACCTTCTGCTCGGTCAGAGACATGTCGCGCTCGAAGTGAACCAGCGCCGTGGGCTTCTTTACGTCGTTGCTGAGCAGATCGTTGATGCTGAGGCTCACCGATTTTCCCTCGTGCATGGGTGCCGCGCCATCGCTCATAAGGTTTAGCCTATAAAGTGGGGGATGGCAAATCCTTATCTCCCCATGACCTGTAATCATCGAGCTCCCCTCACTTCCCCCACTTTAGCCACGCCAGACACGGCACCTCACTCCCCTCACTTCCCCCACTTTGGCTGAAACAACGGATTCAAGCCCTTTTTGCC
>NZ_SPMZ01000085.1 GCF_012939995.1 Candidatus Competibacter phosphatis
GGGTTCCCACCGTGCGCACACATCGCGTCAGCGATGTATAAGTGCGCACTTCCCTGCCATGCTCTCGGCCTGCTCGGGGATGACTTTTGCTTGCTGACTTCGCAACAAGGCTCCACTTTTACGAGACCCTCCGCCTGTAGGTTGCTGCTTCGTTTAGGCCGGATGCGCGCTACGGCTCCTTTTTTTTCACGATGCTTGGCGTGGGTCCGGTGAGCTGGCTATGATTGACAGAATTGTTGCCATGAGGACCCGCCGCCATGTCATCGCCCGCTACTCCGGATTCCGACCGCCTCAAGAAACTTCGCCAGCAACAAGAAGAGCTGGCCCAGAAAATCCGCCTCGAAGAATCCCGCCTTAAAGAACAGGCCAGAAAGGACGACACCCGCCGCAAGATCATTGTCGGTGCCGTCGCCCTCGATCTGGCCAACAATCATTCGCAGTTCCGGGCGCTGCTGTACGAGGCCATGAATCAAGCCGTGACCGCCGAACGGGACCGGGATTTGCTGGGCTTGGCCGGTGCGTCATCGGTCAACCCGCAAACCCCCGATCCCCGATGCGTCACCGCCCGCCCGCCCGCGCCGATCAAAGCGCCGCCGAAAAGCCGCTACCGGAGGACTCCGGTAGCGGCTGACGGATCAGGCCGGGTCTTTGGGCGGCAACAGCAGGATGTCGCCGTCCAGGGGCAGGGCGTGCAGCCTGATCTTGTAACCCCCCTTGCTGTTTTGCCACGCCGCGCCGATCCGGTGATAGCGATTCTCGCCGCCGGACTCGGTCACGGTGTAGGCGATCAGCTCGGGGCGTTTTGCGGTTTCCTTGTTCATGTCGTGTACTCCTTTCGGTTTTGGTTTGAACGATTCCCTTTCGGGAATGCGGCGATGGGTTAGCCGGGAACAAAACCGGTTTTACAAGGGGCCACACGGGAGCCCCGCTTCAGCGGGGCGAATGGAGCGGGCCGCCCCTTGTAAAACCGGTTGTCTCGGCTCATCGTCCGTTCATTCCGATAAGGGGAAGGGGTCAGGCAAACAGACAGGAGTACACGACAGGAACAGGGCAACGAAAACCCCCAAGCCGCGTTCGTCCATCCGTGACCGGGCGCGACGGGAGAACTGTTGCGCCCGGCGGATGGGACGGCGGGGCAATGGGAAAAGAGGGGGTTACAAGATCAGGCCGCATGCCTTTTTGCCCTTGGCGGTCTGCTGTTGCCGCCCAAAGAGCCGGTCGGTTCCGGGGCCGTTCACCGTTCACCGAAACGGTGCGGCTTCGGCGGCGCGGTGCGGCACTCGGCGCGGGACCCTGCGGGCGGACGTTTCGGGCAGTTTCGATAAAAACGAAGGCGGGGCAGTAGGAAAAGAAAGAGGCGTGCGTTTGGGCACGGGTGGCGCGTTCGCTAGGCGGTTATGAGGCCGCCTTGTCGAGCGGGTCCCCGTATAAATGCGCTATCTGTTGAACCTGCTCGGCAAGGGCGTTTTCGATGGCGGCGGCGGCCTGTTGCATCAGGTGTTCGCAGTGTGCCGCCTCCGGCCTCGGGTCTTGCCAGTGCGCTTCGAACAGTTCGAGCAGGTCTGCCGGGTCGTCGTCGATGTGTCGCACGGTCTCCGGGGTGGCATGTTCCAGACCGATCAGCCGTCCACAGACGGCCCGTTGCCACCATGCCGACATACGCGGGTATTCATGATGCGCGACCAGTCCGAACCCGGTCAGCATGTCCAGCACCGTGAATTTCTGCGCCGTCAGTTGGCGGCTGCGGTGGCGAACCGCGACGGCGGCGCGCTGCATCAGTCCGTCCAGCCATGCGGGTTGGAAAAACCCGAACATCGGGGAGTCCGTCCAAGTGTAGGCGAAAAACCGCAAGTCCTTTTCGCCGTCTTCGGTGGCGGGGATGCGACCCGGAACCGGCACCATCGACCCGCGCCCTTGCTCTTTGATCCGGTCAAGATCAATGCCCCGGAAAATATCGCTGCCTTCGTCCCAGAACACCCGAAAGCGGGGCGCGGTGTGGTGGGTGAGCGCGCCGCAATCCGCGCCGATGGAAATCACGGTCCATTCCTGCGGCGGCGTTTCGTCCATTCGAAAAATCCTTTCTACAGTCTTCCGCTAATCCACGCGTCGATGGCGGTGGCGGCCTGTTGCATCAGCCGCTCGAATCCGGCTTGCTCCGGAACCGGGTCCGTCCACTGAAACCCGAACAGGTGCAGGGCGTCGGCGTCGTCGCTGCCCTCCGCTGTCCAGCACGGGCCGTCAATCCCGGCCAGCTCCTCCGCGCCACTGGTCCATTGCGCGGTGAAACGCGGCGCGGCGTGATGGGTGAGGGTGCCGGGTCCGGCGTTGCCGGGTTCGATGGTCCAGTCGGTGTTCATCAGCTCGGGGTTCCGGGGGGTTCAGAAAAACGATAACTGCCTTGGCCCGCCGGGTGGCGGCGCGGGCGGTCCGTCCAGTACGGACGGACCGCTTGCCGGGGCGTCTTCCCCGGTGGCGGGCTCGGATTCGGACACGCGCACCGGTTCGGGTTCCGGGGCGGAATCCGGAACCGGCGGGGTGTCGTCGCTTCCGGCGTCCGGCTCCGGATCGGGAGCCGGGGCCGGTTGCAGGTTCAGGAGATAATCGGCGGCTTTCTGGGCGTGGCTGGCGGCGGTGAAGATGGCTTTCTTGTCGTCCTTCAAGACCGTCAACCAAGAAGCGATATAAGCGGCGTGGTCGTCGCGGATTTTGGGGGTTAGCCCCAGCTCGGCGCACAGGAAAGCGCTGCCGATTTCGGCAACGAGTTCCTCCATGGCGTAACCGGCATCGCCCCATTTCTTGCGCCCCATGTCGCGGGCAAGCCGCGAGGGGTGCCGCGTCCAGTGCGTTTGTTCGTGGGCGAGCGTGGCGTAGTAGCTTTCCGGGTCGTGGAAGCTCTCGAACGGCGGCATTTGAATGTAGTCGGGGCCAATGGCGTAAAAGGCGCGGTTGCCGCCGTGGCGGATGTCGGCTTTCGTCGCCGCAAAGAAGGCGTCCAATTTGGCGTGGCGCTGTGCGTCCGTCAGGTGTGGCGCTTCATGCAAAGCGTAGTAATGCGCGGGAAGCCCGTCGATCTGTTCGACGTTGAAAACCGTGTAGCCCTTCATATAGGGGATTTCGATTTCCTCGTCCTGCCCGGTCTTTTCGTTGGTTTCGGTCCGGGTGAGGGTATTGGCGTAAACAACCAAGCTGCCATGTTCGCCTTTCTTGACCTGCGCGCCCAGCTCGCGCGCTTGTTTGTAGGTCATCCAAATGGGCGCGGCGTAGCCTTTTTCCATCGCCGTGACCCAAAGCATCAGGGTGTTGATACCGCTGTAGGGTTTGCCGTTGTGCCGCAACGGCCGGGAAATCGGTCCGGCGGCGTGCGCGGCGTTCCATGGCTGCATCCATGGCCGGGTGCCGTGTTCAAGCGCGGTAAGGATCGTGTCGGTGACGCGGCTATAAACGTCCTGTTTCATGGTGAGAGTCCTTTCTTTCGGGTTTAGAAGTTTTCGGAAAACAGGTCAAGCTGTTGACGGCTGATTTGCTTCGCCTGCCAGATTGGCGATTGCGCGTAGTGATCGAGCCACGCCAGAACGAGGGCGGCGGGGCCGCCGCCCTCCTCGATGACGTTCCGGGCGTAAAACTGTGAGAGATACCCCGTTTCGGTGATCGGCAACGGTTCGCGCTCGGGTGCAAGGCTGCGAACTTCAAGATGATCGAGCGCGCGCCCGTAACTTTTGCGAAAGGCGGGGGAAGTGTCCGGCGTATAGGTGATTTCGATCCGGATGCCGTGCCATGTGATGCCGTGTCGTTCCTTGGTCATTGGCCTGTTCCTTTCTTTTGGTTAAGCAGGGTTGCGTCCTGCAACCCGTCTAGGCCCGCGCCGATAAGCGGGGGGCTGCCGTCAAGGCCGGACCGCGCCGAGGGGGATCACCCGGCCTGCACAAGCCGCCACCGGCGGCGCGGAAGGCGGGGGAAACGGCGCGGTTCCGCCCGAAGGGCTTGGCCTTGACGGCGATGGGGCGGCACGCCCCCAAGGGCCGGACGCGAAGCGCGGACGGCCACCAAAAACCGGCAACGGTCCGCGCAAGCGGTCCGTTGTTCCTTTCCCGCCCTCGCCACGAAAAAAGCCCGCCTGGGGGAAACCCCAAGCGGGCGAACCGGGCGTCAATACTCGCTCGGGAGCAGGATCACGCCGTCGGTGAAGTACAGGTCGATTTCCGGCAGGGGAAAGTCGGTGTAGTCGATGGTTTTCGAGAACACCACGCCGCCGTTGCCGTCCTCGCAAATCAGGTGGGCGCTGCGGTCGGCCTGCACCGTCAGTTTCCAAAGCTGGAATTCCACGGCGGCGACGGCCTTCTGGGCGAAGGCGATGGCGTCCAGCAGCCAGTACGCGCCGCCCTGCTCGGCGACGTACCGCGCGCCGTCGGTGTAGAGGACATGGCGCGCGAGCGGGTGGCGATACCAATGCTCGGTGCCGGTGAAGGTTCTCAGGGCGTTGGCGGTCAGGCACTTGTTTCCGTGAGTCATGATCTTCGTTCCTTCTGTTCGTGTGACCCCCACGGCGGGGGGCACGGTGCGAAGGGCCGAAAGCGAACAGGCGGGCGGTCAATCCCCCAACACGGGGAGCCGCGCGTCAGCGCGGCGAATGGAGCGGGCCGGGGATTGACGGAACGCCGCTTTCGGCCATCGTCACCGGGTCCCCGCAACGGGTCAGGCAAACGAAGAAAAAACGAAGAGCGCCCAAGGAACAGGCGACCTCAACGCAAGGTGAAACGGGGCGATGGGAAAAAAGGGAACTCAACGTGTGACTTCTCTCTGGCCTTTTCCGGAAACTACGCGATGTGACAAAAGAGAATATTTTTGACACAAACTTTCATCCCTGCTAAATCAACGACTTGGTTGTGCCATAAATCAGAGACAAAACAGGCCCATGAAAATCGGCTATGCGCGGGTCTCGACCGAAGACAAAAATCCTGACTTGCACTTTGCCTGCTTAAGGGCGGCAAGGTGCAAGCGCGTCTTTACCGACAAGGCCATTTTAAGTGTTAGGCATATGAGGAAGTAGCCACGATGAAGCTGAGAGAGTTCAGGGTCCGCGAATTTAGGAGCATTTGGGATTCCGGCCCCATTCAAGTCGACGACCAGATGACTTGCCTTGTAGGCAAGAACGAGGCTGGGAAGACCGCACTTCTGACGGCGCTCTACCGCACCAACCCGATCATTCCCGAAGCCACCGAGTTCGATGAAACCTACGACTATCCCAAGCGCGAGGTTGAGGACTACCGTTTCGCGGTCGAGAACAAGGACCGCGACGAGGCCGTGGTCGTCGAGTGCCTGTACGAACTGGAGGAAGACGATAGTAAAGCCATCACGTTAGTCCTCGGCCCGAAGGTTCTCAAGGACGAGACATTCACCCGCAAGACCTACTATGGCAAGACGAACAGTAAGTTCCATCTTGTGGCGGACGACTCCGCCGCGCGCAAACATCTGGCTGACAATCCCGCGCTGCCAGACGAACTTAAGGACGCGCTCAATGGGGCTGCGGACTGGGACACGTTCTTCGCCGTACTCGACACTACGGAAACTACCGAAGCAGTCAAGACACTCAAAGAAACAGTGACGAAAATCCTTGAAAAGGGCCTCGCCTCCTACATTTTCAATTCCCTGATCTGGCCGCGAGCACCGAAGTACCTCTACTTCGACGAATACTACCAGATGAAGGGACAAGCCAACCTCAACGCCCTAATTGGTCGCGAGGAGGCCAAGCAACTTGAGGATTCCGACCATCCGCTCATCGGCCTCATCAATCTGGCGAGGCTCAATCACCGACAGCTCATCGAGGCAAAGAACACGACCGAACTTAAGAACAAACTCGAAGGGGCCGGAAACCATCTGACCGGGCGGATCGTCAAGTATTGGTCCCAGAACCAGCACATCCAGATGCGCTTCGACGTGCGGGACGCCAAGCCCGAAGACCCGCCGGGCATGCGGAATGGCATCAACGTCTGGGGCGAAGTGTATGATACGGTGCACTGGGCGCACACGCCGCTGGGCACGCGCTCACGCGGCTTCGTCTGGTTCTTCTCGTTCCTTGCATGGTACGAGGATATCAAGCGCCAGAAACAGAATGTGATCCTGTTGCTCGACGAGCCGGGCCTGTCATTGCACGGGCGCGCGCAGGCCGACCTTCTGCGGTATTTTGAGACCGAGTTGTCGGCCCACCAGCTTCTCTACACCACCCATTCGCCCTTCATGATCGACCCGACGAAGTTCGGGCGGGTGCGGATCGTGCAGGATTTGGGAATCGACGCGAAGGAACAGCTTCCAAAGGATCAGGACGGCACGAAGGTGCTAACCAACGTGTTCGACGCGACCGATGACAGCCTGTTTCCGTTGCAAGGTGCGCTCGGCTATGAGATTCAACAGACGCTGTTCATCGGTCCCAATTCGCTAGTCGTCGAAGGCCCTACCGACATGCTCTATCTGCGGGCCGTATCCGCCCAGCTTGAGCGAGAGGGGCGCGTGGGGTTGTCAGAAAACTGGGTGATTACACCTGTAGGCGGCAGCGGCAAGGTTCCCGCGTTCGTCGCGCTGTTGGCACCGCAGAAGGGCATAAATGTCGCCACGCTGCTCGACATCCAGAACAGCGACCGTGCGCTGATCGAAGACCTCTACAAAAAAGAAGCTACTCAAGAAGAAACAGGTTACCACCTACGGGGATTTCACCGGGAGAAACGAAGCTGATGTGGAAGATATGTTCGAGCGCGATTTCTATGTGGGCCTTGTGAATGCCGAGTTTGCGAAGGAATTGAAAACGCCGATTGATCCGGGGGCATTGAATGCTAATCAGCCGCGCACGCTGCGAGCTATCGAAGCCAATTTTGAAGCGAATCCGCTAAATTCCGGCTCCTTTAATCATTATAGGCCCGCTCGGTATTTCTCAGAGAATGCGGCTAAGCTCTGGCAACAGGTTTCAGACGCCGCCAAGGACCGCTTCGAAGCCGCGTTCAAGCATCTCAACGCCTTGTTGAAGTAGACCTTTCACTCCGATCTATCATATTGCTACCGCGCGAAAAGGTTCCCTTTTGCGCGGTTATCCACCGCTTTCTAAGCCATTGTTTCGTTTGAGGATGGAAAGCGACAAAAGGGCTATCAACCTTATACCGCTTCCGTCTGTTATGAAATAAATCACTTAAGGAGGAGCAGTGGTAGAAAGTGAGAATCTAAGCGTCAAGTCAGATACTTGTTTCGCTCCCTTGGCAACTTCAGTTGAATCACCAGAGCGCCAATATACATCTTCGTCGAAGAATGACAGGTTTTTCTGCCCACGAATGGTTATTACAATAATCCCATAACCAAAGTATGAATTATAGTCTAGATGGGAAAGAACATCGTTCTTTAATGATTCAGAAAGTAGCGAATTCTTAATTGCATTTTTCCATTTTTGGAAATATCTATCAGTACTTATGCCAAGATGCTTAGCTTCTCGCTCAACACCAACTATATGCCGACCGGCTACTTTCTTAGATTTGATTTTATAGAGTTCTTCAATACGTTTTGCATCCTCATCCTTATCGGCAACACCTATAATAATTTTTGCCAACGTGATTTGGCCCATTATTAGCTATAGCACAAATTGTTTTGTTAACTTTTTTCAAATATAGAGTTATCAATATCTCTAGAATCAGATAGCCTTAATAATCCTTGCTTAAACTCGAAATTTGCGATCTCAATTTTTCGCGCGACTGATATCTGAATCAACATCAGAAGATGTATGATTCTGGTATATATTATTGTTATTTTTTGAGCTTATAAAGTATGTTCCGATCAAACCTTTTACCTGATTTATGTTTTTTTCTTCTTTCTTCAACCGAAGTTTGCCTTTTTTACCAGTTTCAATGCGTTCACCAATGTTATTCATGGTATTTTTGAGTCCAGTATAGTCAGAGATAGACTTACCATCTTTTACAATCAATTCATGGAATGCCATTAGCAATGTTGCAAAAAGTTGATGGAAATGCATTCGTAGTCCGTTTCTTGAAAACAATATCTCTAAGTTTTTTCACTGGTGTGGCAATTACAAACTTCTATTACGCGATCAATACAATACTTAAACTCTGCGGAGAATTTTTTCAATACCATAGATTTCTAGTGCAGCGTTAATTCTATCCGATTGACTATTTCCATCCTCATAAATTTCATCAAGAGCATCTTTAGCGCGCTCTATTAACTCTCCACCAACAATGCACGCTGCAATGTCCGCGATACATTGTTCGTCCATACTGTCTCTTAGATCAGAGGATCGTAATATCCCTTGTGTAACCCAAAAAACATCCTCAGCCTTGACCTGATAGCCATGCTTAGTTTTTGGCAGGTCAATACTAATGGACGGCATGTTCTTTAGTGTTAACACCTCTGCGGATACATCACCTCTAAGTGTGCATGCAAGCTCTCTAACCATTGTCGAAAAGGCATTTTTGAACGCCTGATTGTCGCCTTTTCTTGGTCACTCAAACGGTGCCCGTATGTATTAATTCGATTAAAGACATCATTGATCTCTAATTCCGTAGCATTTCTCATTACTGATAGAGCAAGATTGTAATCAAGAATCGTACTGACCTCTTTTTTGCAATAAAAAATGATTGGGATTCTATCACTGAAAAAAGCGCCAGCATCTGCATATCCTTTTGCTGTAGAAAAAATGTTTTTATATCGAAATATCGATTGTCCAGTGTTGGAAAACTTGTCTCTATGAACGACATTATTGCTTGCAGGCGCTGAAGGCCATCGATTATTTCATATGTACCCAATGCAGAATCACGCTCCGCAATAAGAATTGCGGGAACAGGATATTTTTTTTAATATAGACTCAACGAGTTTCTGTTTTTTCCTCTAATGTCCATACAAGTTTTCGCTGATAGCGACGATTTACATATAGTTTGTCTTCGCGAAACCATCCGTATATCGACTGAATTGGAGCAGGTTGTGATGATAAATCCGCCATTTCTTAATCCTCTGGAAGCTATAATTTATATACTATAAAACTTATATCTCAAGTGCAATTGAGCATGATGATCCCCCCCAAATGTATTCTGATTTTTATGCCTGCATCTTGCGGGAGTATGAGCATAGAACATCTAATGTGGCTCTACAATGAAAAAATTAGACAAAATGTGCCCTTCTGTCCTATGTTAGCGGGGCGGACCGCCGCAAGCCCTTGAATTCGTAAGGGACCGAAAACCCCCCACATGGGACAAAACGATGGACGAGCGCAAACACCTGACCGCCCGCGAGGTGGACCGGCTGCTTGAGGCAGTCAAAGGGGCGCGGCACGAGGCCCGCGACCGCTGCCTGTTGCTGCTGCTGTTCCGCCATGGCTTGCGGGTGTCGGAAGCCTGCGGGTTGAAGCTGTCGCAAGTCGATGTCGAAAGCCGGTGCCTCCACGTCGCCCGGCTCAAGAAAGGGCTTTCGACCACGCACCCGCTGCGAGGGGATGAACTGCGGCTCGTCAAGGCGTGGCTGAAGGCACGGGCGGCGATGGCTCCGCCGGGGGAAGCTTTCTTCGTCAGCGAACGCCGCGCGCCGCTCAATCGCCGCACCGTCTGGGCCGCCATCCGCCGCTATGGCGAAATGGCCGGGCTGCCCCTGCCCGCCCATCCCCACATGCTCCGCCACGCCTGCGGCTTTGCTCTGGCCGATCAGGGCGCGGATACCCGGCTCATTCAGGACTATCTGGGGCATCGGAATATCCAGCACACCGTCCGCTATACCGCCGCTAATCCGGCGCGGTTTGAAAAATTGTGGCGGTAGGAAAAAGACTTTCGTTATTCCGCCCCTAGCGTGGGCGTGGCGAATGCGCCGTGGGACTTGAAAACCCGGATTTCGACGTGCTGATTGAGGCGGTTCAACACCGTCACCAGTCGGTCAATGGTGAACCCCTTGAGGTCGGCGTTCTTGATCCGGGAAATATCCGGTTGCGCCAGTCCGGTGATTTCGGCGGCCTGCCGTTGCGAAAGCCCACGTTCCCGCAGCTCCCGGATGATCTCCGCCGCCAGTTCCGCCCGCATCTGCCGGGCCTCGGCGTCGGGCCAGCCCAGATCACGATAAACGTTGCCGCTCCCTCGGATGATTTCAAGTTCTTCGGTCATTTCAGCATCTCCTTTAATCGTTTGATCCGCTCCCGGATAACCTCGATTTCCCGCTGTGGCGTTTTAATCCCTTGGGTGGATTTCTTCTGAAAGGCATGGATCACCCAAACATCTTCACCCATCTGGACCGCGTAAACGGTTCGGTACGCATCGCCCCGGTAGGGTAAAGCGACCTCGAACACGCCTGACCCGAGTCCCGTCATCGGCTTGGCAATCCTCGCCTTCTCCCCTCGGGCCGCGATAATCAAGCGTCGATGATTTGCTCCTGCACGTCCGGCGGAAACGCTTCGAAAGCTTTCCGGGCTGGCTTCAGCCATGAAATCGTTCTTGTTTTGCCTTCCATGATTTAATGATAGCGTATTTACTATCATTTTCAAGAAAAAAATAAGGTAAATATCAATCAGATAGAAAAGCTGTTATGCGGGGTTCAAAAGGGAATCTGACGCTCAAGATCGGTATAGCAGAAGGGGCCGCCTTCCAAGCCGATGGCGGCGCATCGCTCCGGGTCGTTCAACAGCTCCTCAAGAAGGCAATCCAGATTCCGTTCATCGGCGGCGATTTCCCCGAAGATCGTCCGAATTACGATTGCGCCTTTTTCATCCTCGCCGGGCCTGACAAATCCCATCGCGCCCCTTCCCTTCGGCCGCTAGTTTTTAGAATCCGGCAGCACGGTCCATTTCAGGTATTCGTTTATGGTCATGCCCCGCAAAAAAAGCGAGATTCTCAAAAATAGCCCGAACCCTTTCGGACATGTGGTATCTGTATTCAGCTCCGCCTTCGGGAAGTTCGATTACTTCAATTTCAAGCTCGCTATCGGGAATCAACGGCAGCATTTTGTTGATCGCATCCACGAGTTCCTGTTGCTCATCTTCACTCAGTATGATGTCCATATCTTTGCTCCTTCAAAACCCGCTATAATCTTTTAGAAACAACACACAAATAACAACAAAAAAAGTAAATCAGTCTTTCCTCTCGTTCAAGGCAGGAAAAGCATTCACGATTTTCATGGTTTCAAAACTCACCCGCATAATGCGTTTATCTGCGCCCGCGTGTCCCGGCCCTGGGCGTCGCGCTTCTCGGCCATGAGGAATAGCCCCTTCCCGCCGCTTTTCTCGGCCCATAGCTGGCCGATATTCCGTTTTTCCTTGGTGTCCTGCGTGTCGGCTAAATGCCCGCCCTTGTATTCGATTACCAGAGCGCGCCCGTCCTGTAGCTCGGCCACAAAATCGGGATAAAAGCGGTCGGTGGAAGTCGGCAACCAGAACGAGGTTTGCGGGCGGGTGGCAAGGTTGCGTATCCAGTGCTTGACCTGCGGCAGGGTGTCGATGCTCCGGGCGCACTCGAATTCCTCTCCCTTGGAATCCAGCTCGCCCACGCCGCCGAAAAAGTGTTTCTGGAAGCGGTACGGTCCCTTGTAGAACCACGCGGCCGGATAAGGGCGTTTGTCGAACGCAAAACCGTCCGCAAAGCCCGTCTCGATCTGGGCTTGCGGCCCGAACAGGCAATCCTGATAGCCCTTCGCGTAAGCCTCCCGCCGGTAAGCAGCGATTTTCTGTTGGACAGCCTTGGCAAGCTGGTACTTGAACCGCACCAATTCGTTCAGGGCAAGGCGGCGCGTTTCCACGAGGGAAGTAACCAGCCTGCGGCAAAATTCCAGCAATACCGGCTGGGTGATGTCGGGCTGGCGGCATTGCCGGTCCAGCCAACGGGAAAGCTGTAAATCCGTCCAGTCCAGTTTGAGCAGGCCGATTTCGAGCTGGATGTTTTGATCCAGGTGCTTGTATTCGACTTTATCGCCGTAAAGATCAACCTCCCATCGTTCGGCGGTTTCCCGAATGGAAAACTCCGCCGGGGATAGCTCCGCCGCCCGGTCGTTGAGCGTCCATCCGCCCAAATCGAGGATCAGTTCTTCCTCGGCGAGTTGCAATTCCCCCTGCACATTCAGGAACAGGCGGGGCACGGCGAATGCTTCGCCGCGTTCGGCGGGAGAAATGCTGTTCTGGTAGGCGACGCGGTGGCGGTGAACGGAAGCCCGCAAGGCTTCCCGGCGCTCCGGCTTCACGGTAGCGGCAAGCCGCTGTTCGAGCACCTCGGGAATGTCGCCGGTCACGGCCACGGTCACGGTTCCATCCGGGCGCGTCTCCACCTTAACCCGCGCGGTCACTTCGTCATCTAGGCCGCTTAAATCGGGCGCGGTTTCGACGGTTTCGAGCAGAATGGGCGTCCGGTCAAACAGGCCGCCCGGCGATTCAAAGCCCGGCATTTCCGCCTGCCGGACTTCCATTGCGGCGGCGGCTTCGTCGGGTTCAAATCCCATTTTCTGGACCAGAGTATCCGCCAGACTGCGCGCCCCTTCGCCGAACCTGGGACTGGACACATGCGCATAGGCACGGTTCAGGGCCTCTTGACTCCGGCTTTCCGCGTAGGGCATCCGCAGCACACGCCCGAGAAACTGTTCGATATCGGTCGCGCTGCCGACATTCGCCACGGAACACAGGACGTAAGCGAAAGAACAGTCCCAGCCTTCCTTGAGGGCCTCCACGGTGATGATGAATTCGACCGGACACGCCTTGTCGAAAAGGTCGATGGTATCGAGTTCGCGCTGTTCGCCGGTGGCAACGGCGATGCGCTCCGGGATGATGTTCTCGTTGTCGATCAGGTGGCTTTTCAGGACCTCAACGGTCACGTCCTGCCCCTTGTCCTGCGCCTGAAACAGCACGAGGGGGCGGATATAGCGGGCGTCGCTCTGGGCGGTGTCGGCCAGTTGCGCCCGCGTCTCAATGGCGTCATGAACAGCAGCGCGCCAATCGGGATGTTCGGTCAGGATGATTGGCAGCTTAATCATCTGCGCCGCCTTCACCTCGGCGGCGGAAGCGCGAAACAGGACGTTACTCCCGTTTCTGGCGTCCGCGTTCGGCGTCGCGGTGAATTCCACGATGCAGGCCGGGCGCAAAGCGGCCAGCATCTCGAAAGACAGATTCGTTCCGGCCTTGTGCGCCTCGTCCACGATCACCAAAGGCCGGTGAACCGCCATCAGGTTGACGAACGAAAACTTGATCTTGCCCTTATTGGACCCTTCCTCGAACCGCTCCAGTCCCGGCGTGCTGTCCGGAACATGGGTAAAGTGCGGCTCAAAGTTTTCGGAATGCGCATACACCTTTCGCCCCTCGGTGTTGGTGACCCTCAAGGTCTGGATCGTACAAACCACGATGCAGACCTGTTCGGTCAAATCCTGCGGGCGGATTTGGGCGATTTCTGACACGTCGAACACCGATACCCGGCCGTCAAAGGCGGCGTCAATCGCGGCGCGGTAGGGGTGGGAGGGTTTCTTGAGGGCCTCGGCCGTCTGTTTGCGGATGGTGTTAGTGGGCACCAACCACAACACCACGGGATAGTCCTTCTCCAGATAGGCACGTCCGGTCACGGCGATGGAATGCGCCGCCAGCAGGGTCTTGCCGCCGCCTGTGGGCAGGCGAAAACAGACATTCGCCACGCCGGGCAACCCCGGAATCGTCCGGTAGGGCGGCGGGTTGCGCTCCGGCTCCCGTTGCCGCAAGGTTTCGCCGAACGCCTGCTCGGGGTTAGCGGTGAGATGAGCGCGTTCAAGATAGGTTTCGAGCGTTTGCAGGGCCGTGCGCTGAAAGGCTTTCAGTTCCATTGTGCTGTTCTCCTAGCGCGCCTTAATCTCGTAAGGGATTTGCCGGAAGGTAATCCGCTCGTTTTCCAACCGCCCGGCGCTCATCCGGCACCCCTCCCCGAAAATGACTTTGGGACCGTCAAAGGGCGGCAAGGCGGCAAGGATTTTCGCGGTCAGAACATTGCCGCCACTGGGCCGCTTGTCGCCCAGAATACCGTTGTAAAGCAGGTAATAGGCGGTGCCGTCATGGATGCCCAGCAGGGACGAATCCGCCGATCCGGTGAAGGGAACGCCGGTCTCGATAAACCAGACATGGGCGGCCAAGGGCGTGAAACGAATACCGGGAGAAATGTGGCCCGTCTCGTCGAACACCGGATCACCGAGACGATAGAACCGGAAACCGCCGCCGCCTTTCCAGCCCATGGCCTCGGAAATCCCGCCCTGTTCGCCTTCGATCACCTTGTGCAAGCGCGGGGCGCAATGGGTAACGGCGTGTTCGCCCATTTCGATGCCGATATAGCGACGGTCCATTTTGTGGGCTACGGCGGCGGTCGTACCGGAACCAAGGAAGGAGTCGAGAACAAGGTCATCGGGGTTGGTAGCGATTTGCAGGATTCTTTGGAGAAGGCGTTCCGGTTTTGGTGTTCCAAAAACATCTTTGCCAAACAGAATGACAATTTCCTTTTTTTGCATCTTGTGTGTGTCCAACATCCTCATATGACCAAAATGTTTGAGGAACGATGCCTTGCTTAACTTCACTCAAATAGATTTTTGGTGCTGGAACATTATTCCCATTTTTACCCCACCAGATACGTCCATTTTTATCCAACTCCCGAAACTTCTCCTCTGATACTCTCCAATAAGATCCAGACGGCGGCCCTTGTATCACTCTTCCACTTGGACAAGTTATTGAATATGTACCTTTGCTGTAAAAATTTCGGGCAGCAAGGTTATTTGGTCTCCAAGCTCCACGCGGATCATTATCTAGGTTCTTATACGCTTTATCTTGTTTTTCCGAGCGCGGCATTGGGTTTGGCAACCAAATATTAGCCGATTTCCCGTAAACCCATAGATAATCGTGGTCCTCTGAAAAGTGGCGAGCACTTGATTTTGGCGCGTAGTTTTTTTCGCCAAATTACAGCCGCTATAAAGTTTCCTCGTCCAAAAACCTCATCCATAATGACCTTGAGATAATGCCCTTCGTTGTCATCAATCGAAACCCAGATACTCCCGTCTTCGGATAGCAGCTTGCGAAATAACTCAAGGCGCGGATACATCATCGCCAGCCATTGGCTGTGTTCCAGATTGTCGTCGTAATGCTCGAAGGCGCTGCGGGTGTTATAGGGCGGGTCAATGTAGATGCACTTCACTTTTCCGGCATAGTAGGGAAGCAGGGCCTTGAGGGCGTCCAGATTGTCGCCCTGAATGAGCATGTTGCCGGTGTCACGGTCGCCGTGAGAAAAGTCCGGCGCTTCTTCGAGAAGGCGATAGGGCGCAAGGGCAGCGCGGTGAATGTCCTCCTCGCGGGTCAACCAATGTAAAAGCGGCATGGATTCCCTTTGTTCGTTAGAGTTCTTAATCTTTTATCCGGTACTACAGCCGGGGAGTTTCCGCAATCCCCGTTATCATTCCTCTCCCTCCCCTGCCCCGCCAATGGCGCGGTAGCCGCGTCTTTCCTTCTGCCTGCGGATTTTCGCGCCCGCCTCGATGGCCGCGCTTTCGCTCTCGAACCATGTTTCCCGGACCGTGCCGGGATGCCCGATGCGGCCCCATTCCCGAATGAGCGTCCACGAACCGAACAGGGTTTGGGCTACGGTGAGGGTGTAGAAACGCTGCCGGTTGTGGGTAGGTTCCCGCCGTTCGAGGTAGATCGTGGTCATCATCGCACCTGCTGGAATGCCTCTCCTCCTGCATGGCGTTTGGCGCTTCTCGATAGGGTGTAAAACCTGTTACGCATATCACAAGCCTAACAAGATCGACGGGCGGCAGAAATCTTCTTTTTCCTGCTGCCCGGTAAGGGTGATTTGTCGTCACCGGCGCGAGTTATCCACAGCCTTTCGCCACTGTGTTCTTATGTTCAATAGTGTTCTTAGTGTTCCCCATGAAAAAACATATATAAAACAAAATATTATCGTTTTAAAAGACACAGATTCAGCGCGAAAGGACACAGATTCAGCGCGAAAAGGACACAGATTCAGCGCGAAAGGACACAGATTCAGCAAAAGACACAAATTCAGCGCACACCTTTCCGCCCATAAAAGACACATATAATGGATTGATGAAGTGTCCTGTCTTTGGTAGTTCATATCTTATGAGCAAACACCCCGTTCCTACCGGCGACCCTTGGAAACTATCGGAAACCCACCCGGCGACTGTGCCGGTGCCTCTGCCTGTCATCATCGTCAAGGTGGAAGGACCTTACACGGAACGGGACCGCAAACTGTGGACATTCCTGCTTCACGCCGTCTGGGACGAACTTGGAGAAAAACGCATTCATGAATTGTCCGCCCATAAAATCAATCAGGTTTTTCGTATGCTTGGCGGCGATCACAACACAAGCTGGATATGGGAAAGCGCAAAGCGGCTGGTGGATACCAAGGTCATTTTTGAGTGTGAAGAGGAAGATGAGCGGTATCAGGGAATAGCAAGCCTTCTTTCCGCCGCCGCCGTTGGAAAACGGGCTAGGGAAACCGGTTTTCTACGGTTTGAATTTCCGTCAATGCTGATACCGATCTTGAAAGAGCCGGGGCGCTTTGCCCGGCTCCGGGTGCATTTCCTGATAGGTCTATCGGGTAAATACGCTGTATCGCTTTATGAGATTCTGGAATCCATTGTGAACAAGATTGATCCTGTTATGGAGGTTTCACTTGATGCCTTGCGCCAGTGGCTCAAGGTTCCAGAAGGAAAATTGACAAGATGGGTTCACCTTAATCAACGGGTTATACAGCCTGCGATAGAGCAAATTAATACAAATCCGCTTGGGGCTGGATTCACTGTTGATGTGCATCCGATCAAAAAAAGGCAGGTCTGTAGATCGGATACGTTTTACAGTCTGCAAAGTCGATGAACGGCTGGCGCTTGAAGACGCCTTGCAGGGAAAATCTTCTATGCCAAACGAAGGCGGCAGGAAGAAAGAAGCTTTGCCCCCTCCCCCCGTTTCGCTTGGCCCTCTGTTCGAGGTAATCCGGCTATCCGGCGATGACTATGAACGCGCCAGAGAAGCCGCGCCCGGCTGGGATATTTACGAACTCGAACGGCAATGGCGGGAATGGATGATCGACAAGGAAAGCCCTCAACGCCCCGGCCCGGCTTTCGTTGCCTTCTGCCGCCAGAAATATCGCAAGAACGGGCGGCCCTAGACCGGCCGGAACGTTGGCGTACCGGAACTGGACGCGCCAGCCTGTGTTTTCAGAACCTCGTTCCAATCCGTTCCCTCGCGCACGGGGTGGCGGTCGATCAGAGTAAGGTCGGCGCGGCCGGTAGCAACAGCAATGTCCTTGATCTCCCCGGCAAGGTGCCTGCCGCCCGCGTCGTTGTTGGTGGCCATCAGGATGGACGCGCCCGGCGGGAGTTTGAGGAAGGCAGCTTCGAGCAACTGGCGCTGCGTCGGGTTCATCTCACCCGCGATGGAGAAATAGCGGGTTCCCTCGGCGCTGTGCAGGGCATGGTAGCTCAAGGACTCGATCGCGCTTTCGGTGATGACCAGATTCTGGTCATCGGGGAAAAAGGCGGAATACCAAAGCCCTTTCTGGCCGCCCTTGGCGAAACCCTTGAAACGGCTGTTGCGCAACTCGAAACCGCAAAGCCCGTCCCGGTCGTGATGGGGAAAGACGGCGTTGCCGTGGCGGTCAATGTAAATCTTCCCGGCAAAGCGCGGGTCGGCCTGCACGGCGGCGGAAAGATGCCGCTCCCGCTCAAGGTAAGGGTGGCTTGTAACGGCCTGCATCCGGGCAAAATCGGCCTGCACGCGGGCGCGGTCTTTACTGGTTCGCTCGATCTCGGGTGCATAAAGCTGTGTGGATAGCCTCGGCCGCTCGCCGGGGCCTGTCCATGCTCTAAGAGTGCGGCGAACCTCGCCCAAGGATACCGCCCGGCGCTTCTGTACGAAGTCGATGATGGTTCCGTGGTCGGCGTCATCTCGCACGGAAAAGTAAATCCAGTGCCCGTCCATACCACGGCTGATAATGATCTTGTCGCCGTCCGGGTGGCGCATGGTGGCGCAATTACGGCTGCTTTCCTTGCGGTCCAGCTCGTACCCCTGCCCTGCGGCGTATTCACTGAGGTTGATGGTGATCTTGAAGCTTTCCAGTTCGTCCATGTCTGGCCGTGCCCCTAAAAATAGAAAAGCAGAAAAGTATACTTGTCTACAATAAGATGATTAGCCTTTTCCCTTGGGTGCGATTTCTGGCTTGCCATATTTGGCAAACAGGTCATTGAAGCTCTCGGCAATCAGGTCCTGCAAGGTCTTATTCTGCTCTATGGCGAGAATTTTCAACTGATCCCGGACCTCCCTTGGGAAGTGGGCAGTAATCGGCCTAGTGCTCTGGCGTCCCGGTTGCCGGTAAATCTTCGGCTCGTCCCCTTCGCTTCGATCTGGAATTGGTTCCGGCCTTTCCCGGTGGCGGGTTCCGCCTCCAGCACTTCTGACGATAGCCGCCAAATCAGCCTTTTTTACCATTGTCTCGAACTCTGCTTCTAGGTTTCTCTAAAAGTATACTTATAGCCTTATAGACAAGCTGGATTTCTTCGGCGGCCTTTCCGCCCGGATCGTACTCAAGCGCCGTGAGGCCAAGCGCGGCGGAATCCCCGAAAGCGGAACGCTGCCCGAAGAAAGTCGGGCATACGGAAAGCCCCATTTCCTCCACGGCGCGGATGGCCTGTTCATGCCGATTACCGCGCGGAGGCGTGGCATTCAAGATCACAAGCGCGGGTTTTCCTCCGGCCAGAGACAAGATTTCCTTGGTGTTGGGAATCGTCTCAAGGTCGTATATCTGCGGGCGGCAGGGAATAAGAACAAGATCGGCAACCTTGGCGGCGGCCAGTGCCGATTGTTCGGACCGGGCGGGGGTGTCGATTAGAGCAAGATCAACGCCGCCCTCCTGCGCTTTTTGCAAAGCGCTCGGAAGGCGAGCGGGCTGGGCGTCTACTACAATCGGAGTCTGCGCCTCGCGCCGGTCGCTCCAGTTGCAGGCCGTGGCCTGCGGATCAAGATCAATGATGACGGGTACGGCTCCGCCCCGCTCGGCGGCAACGGCCAAGGACAAGGCAAGAGTGGTCTTGCCGGTTCCCCCCTTCTGGGCAATCAATGCGATAGTCTTCATGCTGCTTGTATACAAGTATACTTTTAGACAAGACGAATAATAGGCTATTTGAGTTTTAGACCCTCCGAATAAAGAGTCAAGGGAAAATGCCCGAATTCGTGGACACCTACCGCGCGGGGTGGGGGAGCTGGCCGGGGATGATCATCGCGCTGCGGGGCTGGGCGCGGTCCTCGCATATCGACCAGAGGCAATTCGGTTACCGGGACGGCATGATCTTGCTCGGGCGCGGCGCGGACGGCGCGCTGCTGGGCCTGAACGATCCCGGCCATTGCGTCACGGTGGCGGGCAGCCGGGCGGGGAAGGGGGTGTCGATCATCGTGCCGAACCTGTGCCTGTATCCGGGCTCGGCGGTGGTCATCGACCCCAAGGGCGAGAACGCCACGCTCACTGCCGCGCGACGAGGATCGGGGTCGGTGTATTGCGAAGGGATGGGGCAAACCGTTTACGTCCTCGATCCGTTCAAGCTGGTTCCCAACCACGCGAGCGCCACCTATAACCCGCTGTCGGTGTTCGATCCGGACACCCCGGAAGGCCGGGAGCTGGCCATCGACGATGCCGCCCTGATCGCCGATGCCCTGGTCACGCCGGGCGGGGACCGCGATTCCCATTGGGACGAGTCCGCCCGTTCGGTGCTGGAAGCCCTGATCCTGCACGTCGTCAGCACGGAAGCGCCGGAACACCGCACCCTGACCCGCGTGCGTGAGCTGTTGATGCGCGGCCTGCCGCCGCCGGACTCGGACCCGGAGGAGGAGGAGGAGGAGGAGGACTCATCGAGCGGCTTCATCGCCCTGCTGGACGGTCCCTTGCGCGCCAACAAGGAGTTCGACGGGGTCATCGCCATGGCGGCGGAAGCCCTGCTCGATCTGGCCAATGCCGAACGCGGCAGCATCCTGTCCACGGCCCGGCGCAATACCAAATTCCTCGACAGCCCGGCCATGAAGCGGGTGCTGGCGCATAGCGCCTTCGATCTGCGCGATTTGAAGCGCCAAGCCATGACCGTGTATCTGTGCCTGCCCGCCTCGCGTCTGCATACCCATGCAAGATGGCTGCGCCTCGTGATCGGGCTGTCTCTGGCCATGATGGAGCGGGAGCCCACCCGGCCCGATTTTCCGGTGCTGTTTCTCATGGACGAGTTTGCTTCGCTCGGCAAGCTCGATGTCATCGAAACGGCGGCGGGCCTGATGGCGGGCTATGGCGTCAAGCTCTGGCCGATCCTGCAAGACCTCTCCCAGCTCAAGCGCCACTATCCGCAAAGCTGGGAAACCTTCCTCGGCAATGCGGGCCTGCACCAGTTTTTCGGCAACACCGATCTGACCACTCTGGAACATGTCTCCAAGCGCCTCGGCAAGACCGCCGTGCTCGCCGTCACCGAAAGCCAGAACGAGCGGGCGGGCACGGAAGGGCAGGGGGTTTCGACCAAGATCGACACCGCCGAATTGCTCCGGCCCGACGAGGTGGCGCACTGGTTCGCCCGCCACCGGGGCACGCAAATCGTCCTGATCCCCGGACAAGACCCGTGGGCGCTGCGGCGCGTGGCCTATTACGAGGACCCGTTTTTCTTGGGCAAGCGCGATTGGGCCAAGACCCTGCCGCCGCCGGAACCGCCGACCCTCGAAGCGCTGCGCGCCCGGCCGCAACCGTCACCCGCCCCCTCCAAGCCGCGCGGCGTATTGGGCGGCTTGTTCGGCAAAAAGGAGGGATGATCCCGTGCTGGAAACTTGGCAACGGCTCAAGTTTTACGGCTTCGCCGCGCTGTTCGCGCTGCTTCCGGCCCTGGGCTGCCTGTGGGTGTTGCTCGCCCGTTTCAGTCTGCTGCCGCCGCTTCCCGGTCTGCTGTGGTGGTTTTCGGTCGCGGTCGCGCCGTGGTGGCTGCTGGGCGCGGCCGTCCTCGTTCTCGCGGGCGCGGGCTGGCGCTATGTCCTGCATCGCCATAACCCGCAGACCCGGCGCACCGAACAGGCGACCGGGCGGCGCATCCCCGCCCCTCGGCTGGTTCGGGAACGGAGTCTGGTCGGTATCGCCGCGCTGCTGCTGGCCGCTGCGGTGCTGCTCCCGCGCCAGACGCCGGACGGGGTGTTGATCTGGGAGTCCTCGAAAATCGAGCGCCAAACAGTCATGGGCACCATCCGGCAGGAAGAGGGCCGGATGGCGTGGGACACCGCCGAACAGCGGGTGTGGACCTGCCGTTACCTGACGGTCAACGGCATTTCGACCCGCGTGCATGTCGCCTCCAGAGGCTTTCCGTACTGTAGCTATTTCATTTACCGCTATCCGAGAAGCTGACGCCATGAAACGGACGGTGTGGCTGTTCCTGCTGGCCGCGAGCGCGGCCGATCCGACATGGGCGCAAAGCGACGCCTGCGCCACCGTGGACCCCGAAAGTTACGATCAGGTCTATGCCTGTATGTCGTCCCTGCAACGCTCCGATGGGCGTAGCATGGCGCATGGCAACCTCGATACCGCGCCCTGCCGAACCGTGATTGCCCGCTATCGCGGCGCGGTCCGGGGTCATGGGGTGCGGCTGCGCTCGCGCGAGCCGCGCGCCAAGAGTGAACCGCTTTATCCGTCCTGTACGTTGCTGGCCCGCGTGGTTCAGGACATGACCGGCAAGACGGCGTACTGGTCGGGCTGCCTCGATTACGGATCGCTGCCCCCGGCCGAACATTTGCACCAGTGCCTGAAGACCGTGCTGCCGGGGTATTACGGCGTGGGGCAGGGGAGGGGAGCGCAACGCCTGCGTGGCTGCGGCGAGGTACTCGGCGCGTATGAAACCGGCCTGCGCGCGGCGATGCCCGATAATGGCTTGCCGCCGGGCTATGTCCGGCCGGATTGCCAGCTTGCGGCCGACGTTCTGACGCAACCGGGGGAAGATGCGGCGGCGGCTCCTCCAGTTTCCGCGCCGTCTGTACCCGCCGCGCCTCCGGCTGCGCCCGTACCGTCAAACCTGGCACAAGACCCGCCCGCCACGGCAACGCCTCCCCCCGTATCCCCACCAGCCCGGCCCCGACCGTTGCCGGGCACCGGGCAACCGCAATGGGCGGCCTGCCTCAATTACGATCCCGATAATCTGCCCGCGCATCTGCGCGCGTGTCTGGGCACCGGTCGGGAGATGCGGCGGATGCACGAATGCCGCAAGGTACAGGCCGCCTACATGGCGAAGCTCATACAAGCGTATGGCCGCCTGCCGGAAAACCATATCGTCCTGCCCTGTTCGGTCGCCGATGGCTATCTGGCCGAATTCCGGGCGCAAGAGGAAGCCGAAAAACAGGCCGCGCTCGAACGCAAGAAGGAACAGGAACGGCAGGTCCGTGCCCAGCTCGTGCGCGATGCCGAAGACTTACGCGATAACCCGCCGCCGCGTCCGTTGTTCGCCCGGCCGTTGACCACATGGGTCATCCTGCTGGCCCTCCTCGGCGGGGCCGGGTGGGGTATCGGACGCTTCGTGCAGCGCAAGCGAGTGCGGGCCGCGCAAGCGGCGTGAGGATGAACCCGAACGCCCTGCTGGCTCAATCGTAGCTACGAACCCGCACTCTTCCGCCGTCTTGCTCCTCCCGCCCGCGCGCCTGATCGCCGCGGCTTTTCTTCCGCGCGCGTTGGTTGTCGTTGGCCCGGTGGCCCGTCCGGTTCCAGGACTGTTCCCATTTTTCGGCAAGCTGTCGTTCCAGTTGCCGCAACTCGATTTCCTGCCGTTCGTTCAGCGCCACGGCTTCGGCGCGTAGCGGTGCTTCCATCGTCTCCCGCGCCATCTCCTGCTCGCGGGAAAGATCGTGTTTGCGCACGCGCAAAACGTCCATCTCCGTTCGGTCCGCCTCGGCGTCGCCACTGACCCGGTATAGCCATGCCTTGATGCCGGTCTGGGCCTGCCGCGCCTCGATGGCGCGGATATCGGCGTTCGCTTCGCGTCGCCGCCGGTCGAAATCCTCCCCGATCCGGTTGGCCCACAGTTCCCGGATGCGCTCATGGGCAAGGTGTTGAACATCGCGGGCTTCGAGCTGGCGGCTGAACAGTTTTTGCCGTTGCCGCGCGGCCCAGTCCTCGAACCGCTCGCGCCGGGCGTCTTCCTTGGCCCGTCGCTCCGCGTCCTCGGCCTCGGCGATGGCGGCCTCGATCAGTTTGTCCGCCTGTTCGCGTTCGTAGGCGTCGCGGTCCCAGATTTCCGGTTCGTTCCGTTCGTCCCGTTCGCGCTCCCCGGTGTCCGGATCGCGGCGGGCGTCCTCGAAGGCTTCACCCGCCCGAACCGGATCGACTTCGGAGGGTGGGGCCTGACTGCTTTCCGCGAACGCTTCCCGGATCGGGACCGGCTCCGCCTCGCGCTCTTTCTCGGCTTCGGGCGCGCGAGCGGCGTCGCCGAACGCTTCCCGCGCTTGCGGTGGCGGTTGCTTTCCCGCTTGCGCGAAATCCGTCTGTATCTTGTGGCGCTGTGCGTCCAGCAAACGGCGCTTTTCGCGCTCGGCTTCGAGACTAATCACCTTGAACTGGTGTTCGCGTTGGGCGCGCTCGGCGTTGCGGGCTTGGACTTGCCGGTTCTGCTCACCGATCCGCGAGGGTTTGCCCGCCTTTTCCATGCGGTGCGCCCATTTGCCCAAGTGCTGGGTCGGTTCGCGGTCGATGCCTTGATCGGCATAGCTACGATGATCGACGCGGGCCTTGTGGCCCGCCCGTTCGAGCGCCCGGTTCTGAAATTGCGCCCATTGATAGCGCCAGCCCCGTAATACGCCGTCGTCGTTCCAGCCCCGTTCCTTGTTACCGAAGCGCTCGCCGTCGAAGCGGCGCATGGTCAGCATGACGTGGGCATGGTGGTTGCGGGCGTCGCCTGTTCGGTCGGGGGCGTGAATGGCGAGGTCCGCCACCATGCCCCGGTTGACGAATTCGCGTTGCACGAAATCGCGCACCAGCTCTTGGCGCTGCGCGTCGCTCAGTTCGTGGGGCAGGGCGAGAATCAGTTGCCGGGAAAGCTGGGCGTCGCGGCGGCGTTCGGCCTGTTCGACTGCGTTCCACAGTTTGGCGCGGTCGCGCGCCCAAGCGGGAGCGCCTTCGGGCGCGAGGATTTCGGTATGCAGGACGCCGTCGCGCCGCCGGTAGTCGTGAACTTCGCCGGTGCGTTCGTCCTCGATCCGCTCGCCCGCCCGATACGCGGCGGCGGCGGTCGCGCTGTAACCTTTGCCGCGCCCGATGATTTCGGCGCTGAAACGATAGAGGGCCAAGGCGGAAAGTCTCCTCGCGGAATCGCAAGGTCGTCGAGTCGGTCACGACAAGGATAGCATGACGGCGGGTAACGGGCCGTTCAGGCCCGCCCGCCGGGCTATCCGATGGACCGCGCGCGAAGGGCCGGGGTTCCCACCGTGCGCACACATCGCGTCAGCGATGTATAAGTGCGCACTTCCCTGCCATGCTCTCGGCCTGCTCGGGGATGACTTTTGCTTGCTGACTTCGCAACAAGGCTCCACTTTTTACGAGACCCTCCGCCTGTAGGTTGCTGCTTCGTTTAGGCCGGATGCGCGCTACGGCTCCTTTTTTTTCACGATGCTTGGCGTGGGTCCGGTGAGCTGGCTATGATTGACAGAATTGTTGCCATGAGGACCCGCCGCCATGTCATCGCCCGCTACTCCGGATTCCGACCGCCTCAAGAAACTTCGCCAGCAACAAGAAGAGCTGGCCCAGAAAATCCGCCTCGAAGAATCCCGCCTTAAAGAACAGGCCAGAAAGGACGACACCCGCCGCAAGATCATTGTCGGTGCCGTCGCCCTCGATCTGGCCAACAATCATTCGCAGTTCCGGGCGCTGCTGTACGAGGCCATGAATCAAGCCGTGACCGCCGAACGGGACCGGGATTTGCTGGGCTTGGCCGGTGCGTCATCGGTCACGCCACCACCGATCCGATGCGTCACCGCCGCCCGCCCGCGCCGATCAAAGCGCCGC
>NZ_SPMZ01000086.1 GCF_012939995.1 Candidatus Competibacter phosphatis
ATCAAAATAAATTTGTTTGCTATATACGCACGCGCAGCTTCCGCTTCAGCGCATAGCAAATCGCATTCTGCGTCACGCCGAGTCGGCCGCTCGCTCGCGCTGGTAGGCGTCAGGGTAGTCCCGCAGGTCTTGCTCTAGCGCCGCCACGTCCAGCTTGCGTCGCCGAAACCCTGATGGCTTGCGCTCGACCTGCTTCAGCCAGCGCATCACGCTCGCTTTCCCCACCGCAAACCGCTGGGCCACTTGGGTGATCGACAACTGTTCCCGCTCCCGAACGCCCAGCACTTTACGACGAAAATCGATTGAGTAGGCCATTCGTTAAATATGATCAAAATAAATTTGTTTTGCTATATTTGTCGTTGCGTGCATAATCATCTGACACAGCAGGATTAAATCTGGAAACACCCTGTGTTTGCGTTTGTTTTGATCTTGATGGGGGAGGGTCGAGGCGAGGGTTCAAAACAATTTCGAAAGGCGGTGGCAGGGTTGATGGCTCGGCCTGCTCGTATTCAGATTGCAACGAATTCGGCAATTACCATTTCATTTTGAAACCAAGGGATTTGGAGCGGGTTCAGGCTTATTTTTGATAGTCTTTCAACCGGCGCCACAAGGTGGTTCGACTGATTCCCAACTCCTTGGCGGTCAGTTTCAGGTTACCGTTGTTGATTGTGAGCGACCGTTCGATTTGCACGCGTTCAAGCTGTTCCAGACGGGAAATCTCGTTGGTGTCGGAGGGGGGCTGCGGCAGCCATTCGCCGGCTTCGATCAGGTCCCCAGAACTCAGGATCAGTGCCCGTTCGATCAGATTTTCCAACTCGCGCACATTGCCTGGATAGTCGTAGCGGAGCAGATCCCGCAAGGCCTCCTCGGTAAAACCGGTGGCTTGGCGATTGAGCTTGTGACGGTATTTCCGCAGGCAATGCTCCGCCAGCGGGGGAATATCCTCGATTCGCTCCCGCAATGGCGGGATATGCAGGGGAAAAACATTGAGCCGATAATACAGATCGCTCCGGAACCGGCCGTTTTCGATTTCGGTCGACAAATCCCGGTTGGTCGCCGCAATCACCCGCACGTCCACCTGCCGGTACTGACTCTCCCCGACTCGGCGAAAACTCCCATCCTGCAAGACCTGTAGCAGCTTGACTTGCAGGGTCGGGCTCATTTCGCTGATTTCATCCAGCAATAGCGTACCGCCGTCGACGGCTTCGAACAGGCCCTTGCGATCCTGGACGGCGCCGGTGAACGCGCCACGTTTGTGACCGAACAGTTCGCTCTCCAGCAGGGTTTCGGGCAGCGTCCCGCAATTTTGCTCGATGAACAGTTTGTCCTTGCGCGGGCCGCGCGAGTGAATATGATGGGCCAGCAGCGTCTTGCCGGTGCCGGTTTCGCCGGTCAGCAGCACGGTCGCCGAGTTGTCGATTACCTTGTCGAGTCGATTGAAAACGTGCCGCATGGCCGGACTTTGCCTGACGACGGTATTCGTGAAACCGAATTCCTTGTCGGTTTCCTTTTTCAATAACAGGTTTTCATCCTTCAGGCGCTCGTTGGCGGCCTGCAATTCCTTGAGCAGGCGCTGGTTTTCCATGACCAACTCGTAGCGTTCCAGCGCCAGTTTGACCGTGAGCTTGAGTTCCCGCCGATCCCAGGGTTTGTTGATGTACTGGTAGATGTGGCCTTGATTGATGGCTTGCACCAGCGCGGCGGTATCGGTGTAGCCGGTCAGGATCATGCGGATCGCGTTGGGGTTGATCTCGATGGCGCGTTCCAGCAGTTCCGCGCCGGTCATTTCCGGCATGCGCTGGTCGGCGATGATCAGAGCGATGTCTTGCCGCGCCAACAGCGCCAGCGCCTCGGTTCCGCTGGAAACCGCGAACCACCTCATGGTCCCCCGCGAAAGTTAGGGTGAGGCTGCGGAGAATTTCCTGCTCATCGTCGACGATGAGCAGGCCATGACGCTTCACAATGCTCTCCTGATCGGTCTTACCGGTAGTTCGACCGTGAATTCGCTACCCTGATGGACTGTGCTGGACACTCGGATTTTTCCCCCGTGTTTTTCGACGATGCCATAGCTGATGCTGAGTCCCAATCCGGTTCCCGTGCCCACCGGCTTGGTGGTGAAAAATGGATCGAAAACCTTGGACATGTTCTCTTCCGCGATCCCCGCGCCGTCATCCCGGATGACGACCTTGACCCAATCGTCCTCCGCCCGCGTCTCGATCCAGACGTTGCCCTTGTCGGGGATGGCCTGAGCGGCATTTTGCAACAGGTTCATGAAGACCTGGTTGATTTGTCCGGGCAGACATTCCACCTGGGGTAGAGAATGATACTCCCGGTGAATGGCAATGCGGTTCCGATATTGTTTGGTGAGCAGATTCAGGGTGGATTCGATGCCTTCGTGCAGGTCGACCGGAATCAGGCCGATGTCGTCGGTGCGCGAAAAAATGCGCAGATCCAGCACGATTTTTCTGATTCGCTCGGTGCCTCCCCTGCAACTGGTGATCAGCTCTCGCAAGACCTTCAGGGTGTCGGGGGATTCCCGATGACGCGCATCGCCCCGACGACGGGCCTGAGCGTTCGGTCCGCCTTCGCCGGCGTAGTCCGCAAGCACCTCGGCCAGTCGCTCGGCATATTCCTCGATAAGTTCCAGATTGTTGTGAACGTAGCTGGTGGGGTTGTTCAATTCGTGGGCGACGCCGGCCACCAGCAATCCGAGCGACGCCATTTTTTCCGATTGCACCAGTTGTTGTTGGGCGTGGGTCAAATCTTCGTAAGCGGTTTCGAGTTGCTGGTGGCGTTGGCCGAGTTCTTGGTGAGCAGCGGCCAGTTCCTGGGTACGTTCGGCGATTTTCGCTTCCAGATTGCGGTTGATGCTTTCCAGCAGGCGACGGCGGTCGCGTTCGGCGGTCAACGCCCGCAACAGCAGATGGCCGCCGTGGACCAGCACCAGGATCATGATCCCCGATAGAACCGGTAGCCACAGGCTCGTCGCCGTGAATGCCGCCCAAGCGATGACGAGGCACAGCGCCGCCAGCACGAGAGTCGCGATCAAGGCGGCGAGCGGTTTGAGTCGGGTTGCCAGCAGACTGGCGACCAGCGCCAGCGCCAGCAATCCCAGCCAGCGTTCGATTGGAGTGGGTTCGGCGACAAAGCGTCCGGTGAGTAAATTGTCCACCAACGTGGCTTGAATTTCGACGCCGGCGGCGGGATTGCCGCCCGTCCAGGAAAACGGGGTGAGGAAAGTGTCGCCGGACAAGCGCTGCGGCTCGGGAATGGCTTCCAGCACACGGCCCACCAGCACGATCTTACCGGCGAAAATCCCCGGTGGCAGCAGGCGTTGGGGATCGAGAGCCTGATAGTAGGACACGGTCTGGATCGTCTTCGGCGGTCCCCGGTAGTCGATCAGCAGTTCCTGTAACAGTTCCTTCTGGCTGAAATGCCGCGATTCCAACGCGGCCGCCGTCCCCACTGCTGGTTGTTCGAGGTAGCGCCGGACCACTTGCAAGGCGAAAGAGGGTAGATCCGGGGCGAGCAACCGCGCCCGCCGCACGACGCCGTCCGGGTCGATGCTGACGAAGGCACCGCCGACCCAGGCGGTTTCTCGCAGGGCCGAAATCGGATCGATTCGAATCGTGTGGCGGAACAGGGGATCGTTGACCACCGACAGCGCGCTGGACAGCACGCCATTGCCGGCTTCGCGCAGCGCCAGCGCCAGCGCCTGATCCTCGGCCGGTTCGGAAGGTTCCGCGAACAGGATGTCGAAGCCAATCACCGCGGCGCCGGCTTGGTGAAGTTGTCGGGTCAAGCGAGCATGCAGGCTACGCGGCCAAGGCCATTGCCGTTTGATTTCGGCCATGGACGATTCGTCGATTGCGACGACGACGATGGATTGAGGCGGAGATAGCGCGCCACGCAGGGTGAATAAAAGATCGAGTCCTTTCAGTTCGAGGAGCGAAAAAAAAGAGGTGTTGGAGAGAATAAGAACCAGCCCGAAGGCCAGGCCGGCAACCAGCGTCGCCGGCCAAATCGATGAGTTTTGCAATCTCGGCAAAGCATTAGCTCAATACGGGCATGGATCGACCCATACAAACTGACCATTGATGCGGATAAAGCAACCGCTAGCCACTCCTAATAAAGATTCATTTTCAGGAATGGAATCACGATCCACTTTTACCGTTCTCATCTCGCCTTTATCATCCGAAATCACGGCAATAAACGTATTGGGTGGCAGTTTGAATAGAGTCTCTGCGGGGACTTCAACGCCTGTCAACTTCATGGTATTTCTCCTCGGGGTGTGAACTAAAAATTAAGAACAAACCGGGCAAAGATCGTTCGTTCCGGAATAAACCGGGGGTTTACACCATCAACGAGTATTTGAAATCCGTAATCCTGGAATTGAAATTGCTGATCGAACAAATTCCTGGCTTCGAGAGCAACAATTCCCCATCGCTTGGGCAGGCGATACCCCAGGCCGGCATCCACCAAAACGAAATCCTCACTCTGCGTTGGTAGGACGGCTAATGACTGTTGATCCAGATGCCGGATATCCTGATTTACGTAGGTTACGCCCAGTCCGGCAAAAAACCCGGATGGATCAAAGTAGCGAATATTCAGGGGAATGCTGGTGGTTTTCAACTCGACGGGAGCCTGAAAAAACAATTGCCGAAGGTATTGGCCTTCTTGAAGCTTGAATCCTTCATAACGCCATGCCGCCGTGACCGCCCATCGTGGGTTTGGCAGCCAATACAAAAAAAACCTGATAGAT
Organism: Candidatus Competibacter phosphatis; assembly: GCF_012939995.1. Taxonomy (GTDB): domain Bacteria; phylum Pseudomonadota; class Gammaproteobacteria; order Competibacterales; family Competibacteraceae; genus Competibacter; species Competibacter phosphatis. Next base: position 4,763 of record NZ_SPMZ01000086.1, read on the forward strand.
ATCTTCCTGATCCTGTTCTATTTCGAAAGGCTGAGATTCTTGCGAACCCACCGGTACTTCGAGATCCCGTCTGACCGCTTCCAGTCCCCCCAACTAATTGATTATTGAATCGAACATTGAGCCCCAAGCCATAGTTCTTGGAAAGCGTCATATAGGCATCATCGAAAAATTGATTAAATCCGGTGACTTGGGTTGGCTCAATGGTTTGTTCGATCAGAGGGGTCCGTTTGACCGTTTGAAACGCGGCTGCTCGTAGAGAAAGATAATCGTTGATCGTCCACTGAACTTCAAGCTTTGGATTCAACTCATTGCGGTTTAAGATTGGGTTATCGTCGGATTGATAGCTCAAACCCACAGTCCAGCTTAGATGTTTCTGGCCATTTGATATTGGTTGTAGCCGTAGGCGATTTTTTTGTTCGATTCGACCCAA
>NZ_SPMZ01000087.1 GCF_012939995.1 Candidatus Competibacter phosphatis
GTTCCGAGGGCGTCTCCGCCCAGGCGGTGTCCAGCCGGACAATCGCATCGGGCGATCCCCCGCGCGGTGGTGCGTTCGGCACGGGTGACGGTTCGCCCACGGGCGGTCGATCCGCTGGCGGGACCCTCCGTGGCGAGACCCTCCGGTTGGGGTCGACCGGACCGAGATAGCGGCGCAGGGTATCGGGGCGGATATCGATGCCCCACTGGCTCAAGACCTCGGCCAAGGCCGCGAATGAGTAGTGGCGATCCACCAACGCCTCGATCAGCGGCTCGCGTAACTGTTCGATCAGATCCCGCTGGGTACGTGGTCGCGCCGTCGGCGGAACCGCCGGCAAGGCGGCCAGTTCGCGCGAAAGGGCGGCGACGTCCACGGAGCGGACCGGGGAGGCGGAGGGTTTCCGGTGCTCGATATTATGTTTCTTCATGTAAATGAATATTGGATTGCACGGAACCCCCCTCTCAACCGTGGCGTGAGGGTTGGAGGAATCGCGCGACCGCCAGGCCCACCATGAGGTCGAACGTCATCCGTCGGAAGCGATCCGTCGCGCTGACCGATCGATGGGACCAAGATAATGACGTAGGGTCGTGGGGTGGATGTCGAGACCCCGCTGACCCAAGATCTCGGCCAAGGCCGCGAACGAGTAGTGACGATCCACCAGCGCCGCGACCAGCGGCCCGCGTAACTGCTCGATCAGATCTCGCTTGCTGTTCTTGCGTGGCGTCAACCGGGCGGGCGGCAAGGTGGCGAGTTCATGCGCGAGGGCCACCAGGTCCAAGGCACGGGATTTTGGCTTTCTTTTTGAGGGTCGCTCGCTCATTGAATCCACTCCGTGTGAAGCGCGAAAATATTTATATAATAGTCTATAACAAATAATATGTTTTACAAGCGATCGGAAGGTTCGCATGAAGAGCGTCCGGTTTGGAGATGGACTGCCCGCTGAACGGTCAGCGGATTCCGGGCGGACTCCCAATGGATTCCAGGCAGGATTCCGGGCGGACTCCCAACGGACTCCCAACGGATTCCCAACGGACTCCCAACGGATTCCCAACGGATTCCCAGCGGATTCCCAGCGGATTCCGGGTGGATTCCAGGTGGATTCCCAACGGATTCCGGGCGGATTCCGGGCGGATTCCGGGCGGATTCCAAGGCTGGCCCACACGCGGCGGAGGGTCATTGAGGGTGGTCCAAAAATGATTACAGGATGGGAGTTGTGTCCACAACTCGCAAACGGCCACTCGGCGCTGCGCTTCTCGCGGACCGATACCGGCGGGGTATCGCGTGGGGGGCGGTAAGGTGACGGACCGCCCATCCCGTTCTTGGCGGTGGAGACGATCGAATGACAAAGAAGGTTTCGAAGGACGGTGAAAAGCGCCCTGCCCCATTGGAAGGCGGTACGCGACAGCGGGAAGTCCGGCAAGGGCGGGTCAGCCGCTTGGATGCCGTACTGAGAGTGCGCTTGCGCCGCGAGGAGAAGGCCGCCTTTTGGGAGATGGCGAACCGAGCACGGATGACGGCCAGCGCCTTGGCGCGGCGGCGTTTGTTGGGTCTCAAAGTGCTGTTTGAACCCCATCGGGCGGCAGTGGAACACCTGCGCCAAGCGTGTGTGCGGGCGGAAGCCTTGGCGGAGCAAAGCGCGGGCGTTCACAACGCGGACATCGCCGCGATCCTGGCGGCGCAACGGGCGGCAATCGACTGTTTGGGCGCCACTTTGCAAGGCGATGAACAGGAGGGCGTATGACTGATCCAACGCATGCTGCCTACGTGAAGGGGAGGTTGGCCGCGCAAAACGGAGGGAGCGAAGCAGATTGTCCGTATCCTGACTACCGCCAGAAAAGTGGAAAGCTCACGTGGTCTCGGGCCTATAGGAACGCATGGACGAATGGATATCGAGACGAGATTCAGCGGAGTACACGCCGCCGTGATCGGTAAAAAGATTCGCAATCCAGCCAAGGGGGCGGCGTTGCGGGTACGTGTTCAGCGGCTGGCTGATTACATCGATCAACCCGAAAATGCCCCACCGAACGCCCGTGGGATGGCTCACGCGACCAAGGCGGCGCGGGTGGCGGGGCTGGCCGATTACGCCCAACGCCCGACCGGCGGCGATTCACGGGAGAAGTGCATCCACGGCGGCGCGCACGGTTTTCAGGCCACCACCCGCGCCGGTCAAAAAGCGGAGATGCTGGCGTTGGCCGAGGTATCGGCCCACAGCAAGGACCCGATCAATCATTACGTGCTGAGCTGGCCACGAGGCGAGCAGCCGACCCCGGCCCAGATCGAGGAAGCGGTCGATGTGTTCCTGGACACGATGGGACTAGTCGGCCATCAAACGCTCTACGGGTTGCATGCCGATACCGACAACGTGCATCTGCACTTGATGGTGAACCGAGTGCATCCCCTCACCCGCAAGGTGATTGAAATCAACAAAGGCTTCGACCTGGAGGCGCTGCATCGCGCGGTGGCCCGCATTGAGCATGTCCAGGGCTGGCGACGCGAGACGCGCGGACGGTATCGGGTGCAAGCGGACGGCACCGTGCAACGTGTGAACCGGAGCACACCGGCTGGACCCGAGGAGCCGGTTCCGACCCACGGTCAAAGCCACCGGGGAAATCGCCATGCCAGCGGTGCACAATCGGCCACCCGGATGGCCGCCGAAACCGGCGCGCCCGTGATTCGGGCGGCGCGAAGTTGGCGCGAACTGCACGAACGTTTGGCCGCATTGGGACTGCGCTACCAACGCAAGGGCAGCGGGGCCGTGTTATGGGTCGGCGACACGGCGGTGAAAGCCTCGCGGGCCGGTCGGGATTGCAGCCTGTTGGCCGTCGAGCGGCGGCTGGGCGTGTACCAACCCGCACCCGAGGGATTGCGTGTCGCGGCGCGACCCCTCGAACCCGGCGGGCCGGAACTCCCTCGCTGGGCGGACTATCAGGCGGCCCGCGCGGCTCACCAGCATGATCAGCGGGCGGCGGCACAGACGCGGCGCGCGACCCAGGCCGCCGAACGCGAGGCCCTCCGAGCAGCGCACCGAAGCCAACGAGATGCCCTGTGGCGGTCGGTTCCTCCGGGCGGTTGGCGCGGACGCGGGGCCGAACTGAATCGGCAACGCAGCCTGCTGGCCGCCCGGCAAGCCGCCGAGCGGGTGGCGCTTCTGGAACGCCAGCGGCGGGCGCGAATGCACGCTCAAGCGCACTGGGGCCACTTCCCCACTGATGAGGACTGGCTGGCGGCGCAAACCCCTGGCCCGGTCCGCCGCCGGGCGAGGCTGATCGCCCTACTCCTTGAGGAGGAAGAGACCCTTGTCCTCCAAGCCCGCGACATCCGTGGTTTCGTCGCCATCGTCTACGGCCGACGGGTGGATTATCGCCGGGCGGACGCGCCCGCCGGTCCGGCCGGCTTCGTGGATCGGGGCCGGGAGATCATTGTCCAGGCCGAACACGACGAAACCGCCGTGCGGGCGGCGCTGCAACTGGCCGCCCATAAATGGGGACGTTTTCAGGTCGAGGGGGATGCCGCCTATCAAGCGCTGTGCGTGCGGCTAGCGGCGGAGTGCGGCTTGCCGCTCGGTAATCCTGAGTTGCAGGCGGCGATGAGGCAGGCGCGGGCAACCCGAATGAGTGGGTCCCTCCCATTGATGACCCGCATCGGCGGCTATCCGGCGCCTTGAGTAACCAGCCGGGTTGCGTCTGTAGAGGTGATGTCAATCTGGGAGAGGAATGTCGGTCTCTTGGATCGCGTCGCGCGGCCAGCAGACCGCCGCAACGCGAAATATCGTTGGTTGATGGGTGCTGTTCACGGCTCGGGATGTCCGTCAACGATTCACCGTTCAAGCACTTCCGCAACCTTGGCGGTCATGGCCAGGACGCAGGGATGGGTGAGGTGGCGTTGGACAGACAGCGCGAAGTAATCCAAGCGAATGTCATCGGCCAGTCCCAGCAACTGGAGTTCGCCCAGTTGTAAGTACTCATCGAGCAAGACGCTGGGCACGGGAAACGCCCCGATTTGTGCTTGGCCGAAGGCCGCCATGAGCGCGGTGTCATCGAATTCGCCAGCGACGTTGACCTGTAACCGGTATTTTCTAAACCACTCACCGACTTTCTGCCGGATGGCGGAATCCTGACCGGGTAACAGGAGCGGCAAGTGTTTTAAACAATCGGGAAACACCGAGGTGGTCCGTTGGGCTAGCGTGCGATCCGCGAGCCAAGCCACACCGGACTCGCCCAGCCGATGGCTGTAGGCGCGCACATCCAAGTTCGTGGGAACCGGCGCGTCGGAGATCACCAGATCCAGCCGATGAATCGCCAGATCGGCCAGCAACCGATCCAACCGCCATTCGTGGCAAATGATCCGTACGCCCTGGGGCAGGCTGATCGCCGGCCGCAGCAAGCGATAAGCGAGCGATTTGGGTACGACGTCAGATACACCGACTCGAAATTCCGTGGGTTGCCCTTCTGGATGATGCCGCAACACCCGCTCCAACTCGGCGCTCAGGGCGAAGATGTCATCCGCGTAGCGCAACGCCATCTGACCGGCTTCGGTCAGTTCCAACAGACGACCATGGCGCCGAAAAAAGCGCTACACCCAGGTCGTCCTCCAACAATTTGATTTGTCCGCTCAGCGTTTGTGGCGAGATCGGGATTTCATGGCTGGCTCGGATCACGCCACCGTGCTTCGCCACCTGCCAAAAGTAATAGAGGTGCTTGAGGTTCATGAGGGCTTACTGTACGAGATTCTCGTATTAATTATACATTTAATACGAATTTACAGAATCAAGAAGTTCGCTTAGGGTGTGGTGCCAATGGCGTGTGCGCCGATGAACAAGGCGAGGAGAAACCCGTGCATATTCAGGTGAAAGTGATTCGTCTAC
>NZ_SPMZ01000088.1 GCF_012939995.1 Candidatus Competibacter phosphatis
ACGCCTATACAGCGACGGTCTTGTTGCGCTTGCTGGCCGAGGCCCGCGAGGGTGGGGTGCTGCCACCGGCCCTGTTCACCTGGTTGAAAGGCGTGGATCGGCCGCTGTGGTACGCCTTGAATTCGCTGGGACGGCGGATGCCGTTCGTCGAGGCGGCGGGTGCCCTCGCCCATTACCGCGCCGAGCGCGCCGCCGGATTCGCGATGCCCGCCCCCCGCATCGACGCCGCGATGGACGGGTTGTGGCGGGAGGTCCTCACGCTCGCGCCCCCTGATCCGAAATCCGACACCAAGCCCACACCCGACATTGAGCCGTCCACCGGCTTCCAGGAGACCTGAGCCATGTTTGTTTTCACCCGTCGTTCCACGCTTCCTGTCCTGTCTCTCGTGCCCGGCGCCGTGGTCCGTTTCCAGGCGGAGCGGGTGACACTGTGGCCCGTTTCGACCACGCAAGCAACCATGCTGACCGTCGAGTCGCTACCGGCGGGCGGTTACGGGGTCCTCGCGAAGACAGAGGAGGGCCACACCACGCTCCTCGCGCACTATCCGAGCCGACGGACCGCCCGCCATCAGTTGCGCCGCCTCGCCGGCGGGAGTCCTGGGCGCTGGCGCCGTCCGCTGGGGGGCGCCGCGCTCGCCGCGTTGCTGCTGTTTCTGGTGTGGTTCTTGTTCTTCGTGCCGTCCGGTCCCTTACCGGATCGCGCGCCACCGTCCGGTCCCACCGGGAGGCCGCCGGTCGGCGCGACGGACCCGGCGCCCACCTCGGTCCCGCCCGCCTTGGTCCCACCCGCCGTGCCCTCCGACGACGGTCCCGCCTTCGTGGACGATCCGGTGGAACGCGTGCGGGAAGCGCCCGCCGCGCCGGAGTGATGCAACGGCCGCCCGCATGAACAAAGATCCGCTGTACGGCATCGATCTCGACCGGGCCGTCACCGCGCGCGACGCGCAGCGCGATTCCCGGACGCTGGGGCAGCGGTTGGCCGCCGCTGGCCGCGATCCGAACGTGCTGGGCATCGCCTGTTTCGTGCTGGCGGGCGTGGTGTGGTGCGTTCCCGCGCTGGTGGATCTCGGCGCCCTCGGTGGCCTCGCCATCGGCCTTTGGGCCTGGCGCGTGCGGCCCGTGCTCCCTTTGAAACTGCCCGCGACCCATCGGGGTCTCGACCCGCACGAATGGGCACCGGGCACGCGAACGCCCCAGCCGGCGCGCGGCCTGGCGTTTCTCGGCAACGACCGGACCACGAACGAGGAACTGTATCTCTCGGACGACGACCTGCGAACCCATCTGCTGGTCCTGGGCGGGACCGGCGCCGGCAAGACGGAGGCCATGACCAGCCTGGCGGCCAACACCCTGCTGTGGGGATCGGGTTTTACCTATGTCGATGGCAAGGGCGATGCCCGTCTCTGGACCCAGATCCAGGCGATGGCGCGGGCCTGCGGGCGGGAGGATGACGTCCAAGTCCTGAACTTTCTCACGGGTTCCACCGACGTCGATCCCCACGGGCCGGGCGCGGCGCGGCTGTCCAACACCTTCAACCCGTTCTTGCACGGCTCGGCGGACGCCATTACCCAGTTGTTGATCGCGCAAATGGCCGAGGCGGGCGGCGACTCGGCCACCTGGAAGGACAAGGCCATCGGTCTGCTGACCGCCTACGTGCGGACGCTGGTGGCGATGCGGGATCGCGGGCGCGACGAACAAAATCGCCCGTTTACCCTCGATGTCGGCGCGTTGCGGGCCTATCTGCCCCTGGATAACCTGATCGATCTCTACCTGCGCGCCCGCGACCGGGTCGAGGGCTTCGCCGTGCCGGGTCCGGCGCTGGAGTCCTTGCAAACCTATCTCGAATCGGTGCCCGGTTTCCAGGACCCGGCCCGCCTGCTGGCGCAACACGGTCAACGGCTTTCCGCCGAGTTGATCCGCGCCCGCGCCTATCCGTTGCAACCCGATCCGCAAACCTACCTGCAACACGGTTACCTGCAAAACCAGTTCAGTCGGATGTTCGGGCAACTGGCCGACGTCTACGGCCACATTTTCCGGGTGGGGGAGGGCGAAATCGATTTGGCCGATATCGTGTTGCAGCGTCGTATCCTGGTGGTGATGTTGCCCGCCCTGGAAAAAAGTCCCGACGAACTGGCCAGTTTGGGCAAGCTGCTGATCGGCGCGCTGAAAACCATGCTCGCCATGGGTCTCGGTGCCCGGCTGGAAGGCAGCCATCGCGAGGTGATCGACCGCCGGCCGGTCGCCGCCCTCGCGCCGTACCTGGGGGTGTTCGACGAGTACGGCTATTACGCGGTCCGGGGGTTCGCGGTGGTGCCCGCCCAAGCCCGGAGCCTCGGCTTTTCGATGTGTTTCGGTGGACAGGACCTGCAAAGCTTCGGCAAGGCATCGCGGGAAGAAGCCGCCGCCATCGTCGCCAATACCCTCACCAAGGTCGGGATGTTCGTCGAGGACCCCCAAGAGACGATGGAACTGTTCGAGAAGCTGGGCGGCCAGGCGCTGGCCGTGCAAGGCAGCGGGTTGACCCAAAGTGACCACGCTCTGTTGGCCGGGTTCTACCGCGCCGCGCCGAATGCCGTCTACGAGCGCCGCCCCCGCATCGATCCCCTCGATCTGCGCGCCCAACACACCGGCGAGGCGCACGTCCTGCGCGGGACCACCATCGTCCGCGCGAAGCTGTTCTTTGCGGGGACGTTCCGGTTAGCCGCGTATCGCCTCAATCGCTTCATTGCCCTGGGCGCCGCCGATACCTTAACCCCATCGGCGGCGTTGACGCCAACGGTCGCCGACGGCGTGGCCACGTTCTCGGACAGGGCGCCAGGGCCGGCCATGCCCGCCGCGTTGGCCGAGCGGAATCGGATCGTCACGACGCCGTCGGCAGGCGCCACCGTGGCGGAATCCTTCGCCCACCGCCTGATCGACGACTATTTGCGGGGGCACCCGGAGCAAGAAGCGGTGAGGGAGGAATCGGTGAGGGAAGAACCGGCCAGCCGGGAGACGGCATCCGCCGTCGATCCACCCACCGCCGTCGATACGACCCACCCGCCTGTTCCGTCCGACGAAGCGATCCGGGCGACCGTGGAGGCGGTCATCGCCGAAAGCGTCCGACAGGACACGCCGGCTGGCGTGGAGATCCTACCCCTCGAAGCGGAGGAGAGCGATTTCGACGCCGAGGGCTTTCTCGCGCCGCCGGGCGAACTCCCGGCGACCGCCGCGCCGCCCATCCCCAGGAAATCCTCGACCGCGCCCGCGTCAACGGTGACGCTCGATCCGCCGCCCGTCGCGCGCCCTCGTCCACGCGCCGCGTTACCCCGCGTGGCGGTGGACCGATTGGAGGAGCTGGCAGCGCCGGACGCCGTGTTTAACCTCGATGTGCGCGAGGTTCATCCCACCGGGGAGCGGGAGGATACCGGGGAGGGCTAGCGAATCAAGGCGCATCTCGGCTCGACGATGTGACAATACTGTTGAAGTTGTGGAAAATAATAAGGACAACAACGCCGTAGGGAAACACAATGATGGTTCCACCCGCCGATGCTCCGCAAGCCGATGTATTGATCGTCACCGCCACCAAAGTCGAGAGCAAGGCGGTGATCGCCGCCTTCGCCAAATTGACCGGCCAATCCGCTAATTCAGTGCGAGTGGGTCGTCGTGTGTATCGCGATCTTGGTGAAGTGAACGGGACGCGCGTGTTTCTGGCGCTGACCGAAATGGGTGCGGGTGGATTGGGCGCTTCGCAGCAGGCGGTGCAAAAAGGGATCGACGCACTTCGGCCCGGCGCGGTTTTCCTCGTGGGTATCGCCTTTGGTGTAGACGAGAAAAAGCAGCGGATTGGGGAAATTCTTGTCTCTCGGCAGCTTCAACTCTACGACTTGCAACGGGTCGGCAAAGACCAAATGGTCTTGCGCGGTGATAAACCGCATGCATCCGCGCAGCTGATCGATCATTTTCGTCATGCCGAATTGGAGTGGGACGAGTCCATGGCGCCAGTGGATTTCGGCCTTCTGCTCTCCGGCGAAAAGCTGGTGGACAACCATGACTATCGGGAGCAACTGAAACAGTTTGTACCGGAAGCGATTGGCGGCGAGATGGAAGGAGCGGGCCTGTACGTCGCCTGCCAGGATGCCAAGGTGGACTGGATCGTGATCAAGGCCATCTGCGACTGGGCCGACGGCCACAAGAAACGCAATAAAACGGCCCGCCAGCAGTTGGCCGCTGGCAACGCCGCCGCATTCGTGGCTCACGCTCTACAACAAGCCCCGCTGAAGCGACCGGAGTCGCCGATGGAACAACCTCCTACAACGGCCAACAACACGGATTCCGGTGCGGTCGCCACCCAAGGCGGCGTGGCCGCCGGAGCGTACGGCGTGGCGGTTGGCGGGAACGTAAATGGTGACATTCACCTTCATAACCCACCCGCGCCGGAACCCTTTTCGCCGGCCCTGCGCGACGCCTATTTGCAGCGAGTCATGGAGCGCTGCGGCATCCTGTCCCTGACCGGCATCGATCCGGCCGCCGCCGGGCAACGCGACACCGACCCGCAACTGCGCCTCAACGCGGTCTACACGGCCTTGCTCACCCGGTCCCCCCGACCGGAGGAGGGCAACGGTCTCGAACCGCGCGCGTCGAAAAAGCAGACAGAGGAAGAACTCTTGCGCTCGGCGCTGGAACAGCTCGACCGCCAGCAACGGTTGGTGCTGCAAGGTGATCCCGGCAGCGGCAAGAGCACCTTCGTCAACTTCGTCGCCCTGTGCCTGGCGGGTGAAGCCCTGAAGGACGGGCAAGCCAACCTGCGCCACCTGACCGCGCCCTTGCCGGACGAGGCAGGCAAAGATGGGGAAAAGTGGCAACCGTGGCGGCACCGCGCGCTGCTACCGGTACCAGTGGTGCTGCGAGACTTCGCCGCCACCGGCCTGCCGGAACGCGGTGAGGCGACCGCCGAAACTTTGTGGAACTTCATCGCCCAAGAATTGAAAGCCGCTTGTCAGGCGGAATGCGTGGACTGGCTGCGGCACGAACTGCGCGAGCACGGCGGTCTATTGCTGCTGGACGGACTGGATGAAGTGCCCGAAGCCGAACAACGGCGAGAGCAGGTCCAGCGGGCGGTCGAAGCATTTACGCAAAGCTTCGGCAAGTGCCGGATACTGGTCACCAGCCGCACCTACGCCTACCAGAACCAAGGCTGGCGGCTGCAAGGTTTCGCCGAGGCCACGCTCGCCCCCTTTTCGGACGGGCAAATCCGCCGCTTCGTCGCCCGCTGGTACGAGCTGACCGCTGATCTGGGACGCTTGCCCGCATCGGAAGCCGCCGGGCGGGCGGAGCTGCTGAAACGAGCGATTTTCAACCGGCCCACCCTGCACGAACTCGCCCAGCGTCCGCTGCTGCTGACCTTGATGGCCAGCCTACACGCCTGGCGCAGCGGTGACCTGCCGGAGAAGCGGGAAGCGTTGTACGCCGAGACCGTCGATCTGCTGCTCAACCGTTGGGAACAGCGTCTCGTCCGCCGCGACGAGCAAGGCCAGTATCACTGCATCCAGCCCAGCCTGGCCGAATACCTGAAAACCGACAAAGACCAGGTACGCGCGGTGCTGGAAGCACTGGCCTTTGAGGTGCATCGGTGCCAGTTGGATTTGACCGGGACAGCGGATATCGCCGAGAAAGACTTGGCCTACCGGCTCTTCGATCTCCGCAACAATCCCGACGCCAACCCCAAGCGGCTGGTGGAATATCTCCGGGACCGGGCGGGATTGCTGTACCCGCGCGGGGTCGGGGTCTACACCTTTCCCCATCGCAGCTTTCAGGAATACCTCGCCGCCTGTCACCTCACCGACGAGGAATACCCGGACCGCATCGTCGAGTTGGCCCGCGCCGAACCCAACCGCTGGCGGGAAGTCGCATTGCTGGCGGGCGCCAAGGCGGCCAGAGGTACGGCCGCGAGCTTGTGGCAACTGGTGGACGCCCTGTGCTTCCGCGAGCCGACCGACCCCGCTGTCGAACCCGCCGACGCCTGGGGCGCCCAGATCGCCGCCCAAGCCCTGATCGAGACCGCCAACCTCGCCAAAGTCGGCCTCGCCAACCAGCGTAAATTGGCGCGCGTCCAACGGTGGTTGGTGACGCTGATGCGCGACGAGCGGTTACCCGCCACCGAACGGGCCTTGGCGGGCGACAACCTGGCTGCGCTGGGCGATCCGCGCTTCGACGCCGAACACTGGCATTTACCCGCCGAACCGCTGTTCGGGTTTGTCGAAATCCCCGCCGGTCCTTTTATGATGGGCAGCGATAAGCAGTGGGACAAGCAAGTAGCCAATGATGAATTGCCGCAACATGAAGTAAATCTACCTGGTTACTACCTGTCCCGCTGGCCGGTGACGGTGGCGCAGTTCGCCGCCTTCGTCCAGGACAGTAGCCATGCCCCAGACCCAAATAGTCTGAGGGGGATTGCCAACCATCCGGTGGTGCGGGTGAGCTGGCGCGATGCGGTAGCGTATTGCCGCTGGCTGAATGAGCAGCTGCGCGAACTCGCCCCCGAACGATTGACCACGGCAGACCCTCTGCCCGAATCCGAACGCCGATTCTGGCAAGGGCTGGCCGAGGGTTCCCTGGGCATCGGCTTGCCCTCGGAAGCGGAATGGGAAAAAGCGGCGCGCGGCGCGGATGGCCGAATTTATCCCTGGGGAAACCAACCCGACCCCAACCGTGACAACTACGGCGATACCGGCCTCAACGCGACCAGCGCCGTGGGTTGCTTCCCCGGCGGCGCCAGCCCCTATGGCTGCGAGGAGTTGAGCGGCAACGTCTGGGAATGGACCCGCAGTCTGTTTGGCGACTATCCCTACCCCCCGGAAGGTACGGAACGCCGGAGGCGAGAAGACCCGGCGGCCACCGGCCGCCGGGTGCAGCGGGGCGGCGCGTTCCGCGACGATGCGGGGATCGCGCGCTGCGCCTGCCGCTTCGACAGCGGTCCCGCCGACCGCGGCGTCAACGTCGGTTTTCGGGTGGTGGTGTCCCCATTGGTTTGCTCTGATCGATGAAAACTCTGATCTCTGGTCGCGCCGATTTGGACAGCAAGGGCGACTTGCCGCTACCATTCCCCTCCATCATGACCACGCCCGATATGCCCATCTTCACCCGCACCTTCGACCTGCTCGGTTGGTTGTTGCAAGCGAGCCATCATCTGCCGCGCGCGCACCGACACGATTTCACCAAACGGTTGTTGGACGCTGCTTTCGACCTGCGGGAATTGCTGGAGGAGGCGAACGCGCGGCGGGGAGATGCCCGCCGGGAACGCTTGGCACGGGCCGACGAAGCGCTGGCCAAGCTGAGGCTGTACTTGCGGTTGGCCAACCGGCTGGGTTGGCTGTCGGCGGGGCAGTACGGCCACGCTGCCGAGCAGGTCGCGGAAGTCGGCCGACTGCTGGGGGGTTGGGCAAAAGGCCAGTCATGCCTGAGCAACGGCGGGTTCGCGCGCGGTGAGCCCGCCTTGCGGGGACGGACCCGAAACGCCGCCGGGTGCTGCGGGGCGGCGCGTTCCACAACAATGCAAGGAACGCGCGCTGCGCCGACCGCAATCACAACAACCCCGACAACCGCAACGACAACAACGGTTTTCGGGTGGTGGTGTCCACGCTCTCCAAGTCCGGGAATACCTGGCGGGGTTTTGTGCCCTTCCGGGCCGAGGAGAATGGCGGGGTTCGTTCCTGGCCGCGCCTCCCGACAAGCACGGGGCCGGGCGAATAGCAACCGTCCCGTCCCCTGGTTACCTGGGACGGGACTTTCTTGTTTCCAAGGCGCCGTCCAAGGATTCGGCGAATCGCGCCTGCGATGGGTCGGCGGGCAAGGATGACCAATCTAGCGGAAATCGCCCTTTGGGATAATTTGCTGCTGGCGTTCCGCAAAGCCAGCAAAGGCAAGCGAGGCCGTCCCGAAGTCGCGGCCTTCGAATATCGGCTGGAAGATCACTTGGTCGAGCTGGGTAGCGAGCTGCGCGAACGCCGTTATCGGCCCGGTTCCTACGCCAGCTTCTACATCCACGATCCCAAACGACGGCTGATCAGCGCTGCGCCCTTCCGGGACCGGGTGGTTCATCACGCGCTCTGCAACCTCATCGAGCCAACATTCGAGCGTGGCTTCGTGGCTGACAGCTACGCCAATCGGATCGGCAAAGGGACGCATCGCGCGCTGAATCAGGCCCAGCACTTCGCCCGGCGGTTCGGCTACGTGCTGCAAGCCGACGTGCGGCAATTCTTTCCCAGCGTGGACCACGCCATTCTGCGCGCCATTCTGGCGCGCAAGCTCTCGGAGGCCGGCGTTCTCTGGCTGATCGATCAAATCCTGGCCAGCGGCGTGGGTGTTCTGGCTGAGGAATACCGGATGGTCTATTTTCCCGGCGACGATCTGTTCGCGGTCAATCGTCCGCGCGGCCTGCCCATCGGCAACCTGACCAGCCAGTTCTGGGGCAACGTCTACCTCGATCCCTTGGATCACTTCGTCAAGCGTGAACTGCGCTGTCCGGGCTACGTGCGGTATGTCGACGACCTGCTGCTGTTCGGCGAGGACAAACCTACCCTGTGGAGCTGGCGAAATGCTCTCGTGGAACGGTTGGCCGCGCTGCGTCTGACCTTGCATCTCGGCGCCCAGCCCCGACCGGTCGCGGAAGGTATTCCGTTTCTGGGGTTTACCGTCTATCCGGGTCGACGGCGACTCAAGCGGCGTAAAGGGGTGCAGTTCCAGCGCAAGCTGCGCGGCCTAGTTCGAGCCTGGGAATCGGGAGAGCTGGATACCGAAACGCTGAAGGCCAGTTTGTCGGGCTGGATCAATCACGCGCGATACGGCAACACCGTGGGGCTGCGCAAAGCCGTGTTAAGGGTTGTTCCCGATAAGGAGACTCTATACTGATAAGGGTTTTTCTACACGAATCGGAGGATTTCGAGATGGACATAGCCACTGTGGCGGCCGGGGTAACCACGGCGCTGGTTCCGGCGCTGCCGTTCTTGGTGAAGGCTGGCGAAAAGGGCATGGAGACCCTGGGTGAGAAAGTCGGTGAGGGTATCTCGGCAACCGCCCAGGCGTTGTGGCGAAAACTCTGGCCGGCGGTGAAAGCCAACCCGACGGCGACGGCGGCGGTTGAGGACGTGGCCGCCGCGCCCGACGATGCGGATTTCCAAGCGGCGCTGCGGGCGCAGATCAAAAAAATTGCTGGCGGCCGATTCATCGCTACTTGCCGGGTTGGCGCAAGTGCTGGAAGCGGCCGGCCATCCCCAGCAAGCGGCCAACTTCGGTGACGGGGCCATCGCCCAAGGGCCGGGAGCGGTCGCCGCCGGTAAAGGCGGGGTCGCCGTCGGCGGCGACGTGCATGGCGGGGTGAACATCGGCCGAAAGGAGTAGAAGACGACGCCCAGCCATGTCGACTTTTTTTTCAGCGATTGCTCAGCTGGATCACCGCCGCGCTCGGCGGTCCAGCGCAAAGCCCGTCGGAACCGCCGCCCGGAACCCGCGCGACGGGTATCGCCGAGAATGACGGTTCGGGTGCTGTCGCTCTAGGCGACAGAACCGTCGCGGCGGGAGCGGGTGGGGCGGCGATCCAGGGCAACGTCTACGGTAACGTTGCGATCACGAATGTACCGCGCGCCGAACCAGACGCCGAACGCGATCTGCGCGTCGCATACCTGTCCCGCGTCAGAGAACAGTGCGGTACCCTTTCCCTGGCGGGCATCGACCCCGCCGCCGCCAGTCAGCGAGATGCCGAGTCCCGCCTCCGCTTGGACGCCGTTTACACCGCCTTGTTGACGCGCACGCCTCGCGAGCGTGCCGAGGAACGGGATTCGGAAGTCCAGCATCGCCGCCCGGACCACGACGAACCGCCGCTGTCCGCCCTGGAACAACTCGACCGCCATCCCAAGCTGGTGCTGCAAGGCGACCCCGGCAGCGGCAAGAGCACCTTCGTCAACTTCGTCGCCCTGTGTCTGGCAGGCGAAGCGCTCGGAGACGAGCGAACGAACTTGCGCCACCTGACCGCACCCTTGCCGGACGGCGACCGCGACGAGGATCAAACCTCACAATCCTGGAGTCACGGCGCGCTGCTGCCGGTGCCGGTGGTGCTGCGGGATTTCGCGGCCACCGGATTGCCGCGCGACGGAGTCGCCACCGCCCACCACTTGTGGGCTTTTATCGAAGCCACGCTGAAAGCGGCCTGCCAGGCGGAATGCGTGGACTGGCTGCGGCACGAACTGCGCGAGCGCGGTGGCTTGCTGCTGCTGGATGGGCTGGACGAAGTACCGGAAGCCGAGCGGCGCCGGAAACAGGTCAAACAAGCGGTCGAAGATTTCGTCAAGAGTTTCGGTAAATGCCGGGTGTTGGTCACCAGCCGCACCTACGCCTACCAGAACCAGGGCTGGCGGTTGCGAGGCTTTAGCGAAGCCGCGCTCGCCTCCTTTTCCGACGGGCAAATCCGCCGCTTCGTGGCGAACTGGTACGCCCACGCCGTCGATTCGGGGCGGCTGAAGCAAGAAGACGCCGCCGGGCGAGCAGAACTGCTCAAGCAAGCCATTTTCAACCGGCCCGCGCTATACGAGTTGGCCCAGCGTCCGCTGCTACTGACCTTGATGGCCAGCCTGCACGCCTGGCACGGCGGCAGCTTGCCGAACAAGCGGGAAGCGCTGTACGCCGAGACTGCCGATTTGTTGCTCAACCGCTGGGAGCAACGCCTGATCCAGCGCGAGGCAGACGGCCGCATTCAGTTGATTCAGCCCAGCCTGGCCGAATATCTCAAAGTGGAACGGACCCAGGTGCGCGGCGTGTTGGAGTCGCTGGCTTTCGAGGCGCATCGAGCGCAACCTGAACTGACCGGCACGGCGGACATCGCCGAAGACGCGCTGGCCGGTCACCTGCTGCGGTTGAGCGCCAATCCCGACGTCAATCCCCGGTTGTTGGTGGACTACCTGCGGGACCGCGCTGGTGTGCTGTATCCCCGTGGCGTCGGTGTCTACACCTTCCCCCACCGCAGCTTTCAGGAATACTTGGCCGCTTGTTACCTGACCGACGATGACTACCCCGACAAGATGGCCGACCTCGCACGCGCCGACCCCGACCGCTGGCGGGAAGTGGCGTTGTTGGCGGGGGCCAAGGCGGCCAGAGGTTCGGCTTCCACCCTCTGGTTGCTGGTCGAAGCGCTCTGTTGGCGCGAGCCCGACGATTCGGTTGCCGCGATCGCCGAGGTTTGGGGCGCCCAGATCGCCGCGCAGGCGATTGTGGAAACCGCCGATCTGTCCCGCCTCAGCCCCGCCAACCAAACCAAGCTCGCCCGCGTCCGTCGCTGGCTAGTCAAACTGCTGCGTGACGAGCGGTTACCCGCTACCGAACGGGCCTTGGCCGGCGACAACCTCGCCGTCTTGGGCGACCCGCGTTTCGATGCGGAGCATTGGCACTTGCCTGCCGAACCACTGTTCGGCTTCATCGAAATTCCCGCCGGCCCTTTCCTGATGGGCAGCGACCGGCGGCACGACGCGGAAGCGGATGATGACGAATGCCCGCAACACGAGGTGAATCTACCCGGCTACTACCTGACTCGCTGGCCGGTGACGGTGGCGCAGTTCGCCGCCTTTGTGGAAGAAAGCGGCTTCCAATCGAAAGATCCAGATTGTCTGAAGGGCGTTGCCAACCATCCGGTGGTGTGGGTGAGCTGGCACGATGCCTTGGCTTACTGTCGCTGGCTGAACGAAGAGTTACGGAAGCACGCCCGCGAACGACTGGTTGCGGAAAAACCGCTGTCCGAGTCCGAATGCCGATTCTGGCAAGGACTGGCTGAAGGTTCCCTGGGCATCAATTTGCCCTCGGAAGCGGAATGGGAGAAAGGAGCGCGCGGGACGGACGGGCGGATTTATCCGTGGGGAAACGATCCCAACCCCAACCGCGCCAACTACGACGAGACCGGCCTCAACGGAACCAGCGCGGTGGGCTGTTTCCCTGGCGGCGTCAGCCCTTACGAGTGCGAAGACCTGAGCGGCAACGTCTGGGAATGGACGCGAAGCTTGTGGGGCGAGGATTTGGACAAGCCGACTTTTGCCTACTCCTACGATTCGTCCGACGGGCGGGAGGATCTCCAAGCACCCGATAACGTCCGCCGGGTGCTGCGGGGCGGCGCGTTCCTCGGCGATGCGGGGCTCGCGCGCTGCGCCGCCCGCTTCCACTTCAACCCCGACGGCCGCAGCGGCGTCATCGGTTTTCGGGTGGTGGTGTCCCCATTGGTTTTCTCTGATCGATGAAAACTCTGATCTCTGATCGGCCGGTGGATTGGTCGCCAGGAAAATGATCGAACCGGAAAAAGACATGGATATCACGGAATTGGCGGGAAAGCTGGCTGAGCTGCTAATCGTTCACGAGCAGGCAATAGCAGCGCCAGAACACGATGTAAGCGGCGAACCGCCACCGGCGTGGGCCATCTGGCAACGGCTTCAACCGAGCCTGGATGCCAGGCCGAGCGCGCGGGAAGCCCTCAACGACTGCCGGGCGCAGCCGGATGACGCCGATCATCAAGCAAGCTTGCGAGTGCAGCTCAAAAAGCTGCTGGCCGACCCTCAATTGGCCGCCGACCTGGATCGGCTGTTGAAGGCGTCCACCGAACCGGCCCGCTCTCACGCCGAGAATTACGGTTCGGGCGCCATCGCCCAAGGGCCGGGGGCGGTGGTCGCCGGCAAGAGCGGGGTCGCCGTCGGTGGGGATTTACACGGCGGGGTGAACAACGGCTGGCAGATCGTCAACAACTACTGCGCCGCGAGCGACCGGCGCCTCTCCAAGGAACAGATCGCTCAACAGGTCGCGGGTTACCTACGCTGGTTACAAGCGCGCACGGAAAATATCGAGCTACGCGGCATCGAGCGGGCCGGTGGCGCACCGGTGGTGCTGCTACCGCTGGAGACGGCTTACGTGCCCCTGCGCGCCAAATGGATGCGAGGCGATACGGACATCGCCTTGAACAAGGTTCTCGGGTCGGGTAATCGCCTGGTCATCGTCGGAGGACCCGGTTCCGGCAAGACCACGGTACTGCTGCACATGGCTTGGGCACTGGCGTCTTCATTGCTCAACGGGCGATCCGAACCCGCGCGCTCATGTCTCGGTCCTTTGAGGAAGCCAAGCGAGTGGGACGAGCAGGACAAGCCGAAAAAGCCCCAGGAATATCAGCCGCGCGAACTGCCGCTGCCGCTGTTCGTACCGCTGGCGTCCTTCGCGCGTTACCGCCGCCACCTGGCGGGCAACGCACCGGCGCGCGCGCGGACCCTGGCGCACTTCATCTCGTATCATCTGATCGACCAGCAGGCCGATTTCGATCTGCCCGCCGATTTTTTCGTGCAACTGTTCAAAGACGGACAAGACGTACTTCTGCTGCTAGACGGGTTGGACGAAGTGGCGAATGAAAACGAGCGCGCCGAGGTACGCCAATCGGTGGAAAAACTGGTACACGGGCGCGCGGCGCTGCGGGTCGTGGTCACCTGCCGCACCATCACCTACCGCAGAGGGAGCACGGCGTTGGGCGCCGATTTCCGCGAGATCGCCGTGCAACCGCTCGATTTTGACCGGCACATCCTGCCGATGGTGCGCCAAGCCTACGCCTGCATTTACCCGTTCGACGCCGCATTACGGACCGAACGGGCGAATGATTTGCTGGAGGGGATTCAGGGACTGGAGGCGCAACGCCGCGCGCGGCTGGACCAACAGGCTGAAGCCTTCGCGGATAGCCCGCTGATGGTGCGACTGCTGCTGATCGTGCACTTCAACAACCGCCGGTTGCCCGACGAACGGGCCGAACTTTTCGACAAGGCCATCAACGCGCTGCTGCAAGTGGATTACAGCCCTGACGTCAGTGTCAGCAACCACCTCGCGGAAAACTGGAAACGGTATCGCGACATGGCTCAGCAGCTCGCTTTTCACCTGCACCAGCAGGGCCGCGATCAGGGCCGCGAAATCGAAGAGCCGGCGCTAAAAGCGGCCTTGCGTCAAGACCAAGCGTTCGAACCGTACATCGACGACTTTCTCAGCCAGGCCCGCCAGCGCGGCAGCGTGCTGGAAGAGCGAAACGGCGCCTATCGCTTCATTCATTTGGCGCTTCAGGAATTTTTAGTGGCGCGCTACTTGCGCGAGGTCATCGGCGCGGAGGGCCGCGCCGCGATTCTCGCCTTCCTCGACGGTCGGCTGGACGATCCCTGGTGGCGCGAACCGATCTTGCTGCTGGTCGGCTACATGGCCGCGAATGCCGCCCAATCAGCACGCGATTTTCTCAGCGCGTTGGCCCAAGCCGGCAGCCGACCGAATGCAAAATTTGCCGCCGTCGAATTGGCGGGCACGGCGGCGCTGGAATGGCGTGACAGCGGCGAACCCGTGCGGGCGAATTGCACCCAGCGTATCATGACATTATTGAGCGATTCGGAGGCGTCGGCAACTTTCGAGCCCATTCTGCGCGCCCGCGCAGGCGATCTACTCGCGCGATGGGGCGACTCGCGTTTCGACGCCGAGCACTGGTATTTGCCCGCCGAGCCGCTGTTTGGCTTTATCGAAATCCCCGTCGGTTCCTTCATGATGGGCAGCGACCGGCAACGTGATAAGCAGGCAGACGATAGAGAATTACCACAACACGAAGTGAACCTGCCCGACTATTACTTGGCCCGTTGGCCGGTGACGGTGGCGCAGTTCGCCGCCTTCGCGAGCGAGAGCGGCTTTCAATTCAAAAACCCGGATTGCTTGAAGGGCATCGTCAATCACCCCGTGGTCTGGGTGAACTGGCGCGACGCGATGGCCTATTGCCGCTGGTTGAACGCGCGATTGAAGGAACTTGCCCACGAACGACTAGCCGCTGATAATAAGCTCTTCGAAACCGAGCGCCGGTTCTGGCAAGGGTTGGCCGACGGTTCCTTGGGGATCGGGCTGCCATCGGAAGCGGAATGGGAGAAGGGAGCGCGCGGGACAGACGGGCGGATTTATCCGTGGGGAGACGACCCCGACCCCAACCGCGCCAACTACAACGAGACCAGCCTCAACGGGACCAGCGCGGTGGGCTGCTTCCCCGGCGGAGCGAGTTCATACGGTTGCGAGGAGACGAGCGGTAACGTCCGGGAGTGGACCCGCAGCCTGTATCGTGACTATCCCTATCCCCCGGAAAGTGCGGGGCGTCAGGCGCGAGAAGACCCGACGGCCACAGGCCGCGTGGTGCTGCGGGGTGGCGCGTTCCACTTCAATGCAAGGGACGCACGCTGCGCCTCCCGCTACCTCGACTTTCCCGACTTCCGCGGCGGCAACTACGGTTTTCGGGTGGTGGCGTCCCCATTTTTCTCTGATCGATGAAAACGCTGATTTCTGGTGAGGGCGTGGGTCGGTCGCGAGGTTAAAAGAGATCATTGTGAAGCGGGGTCATCGTGGTCATACTTTTGGTATGAAAACGGCGATCTCCCTACCCGACGACCTCTTTCTCGCTGCGGAGCGGCAGGCGAAGCGGACGCGGAAGACCCGCGGCCAGCTCTATGCCGAAACCTTGGCCGAATACCTGGCGCGACATACCTCGGACGAGGTGACCGAGGCCATGAACCAGGTCGTCGAACGGCTCGGCGAACCCCGGCCCGATCCGTTGCTGGCGGCGGCGGCACGCCGGACATTCGAGCACACCGAGTGGTAGAGGTTCGGCAAGAGGAAGTCAGGTGGGCGGAGTGACCGGAGCCCGCCGGGTCTGGCCCCGGCTTACGCCGACCGGTGGTCGTGGTTCAGGGCAATCCACTGAACCGGAGCCGTATCGCCACGGTCGTCTGCGTGCCGTTGACCAGCAATCTGGTCTGGGCCGACGCGCCGGGGAACGTGTTGATCCCCGCCAAGACCGCCGGCCTGCCAAAGACTCGGTGGCCAACGCCTCGCAGATCATCGCCCTCGATCGGACCTTTCTGACCGACCGGGCCAGACGGCTCCCACCAAAGGTGATGCGCGCGCGAAACCGCCAGGGACGGGCAAGCCCGAAGTCATGCTTGGGAGATCGCGATAAGCCGCTGCCGTGGCAACACGGCGACGCACACGATGAACCAGGAAACCGCCGCCAAAACCCCGTGGGTTGAGCGGCGAAACATGTCATCAACTCCGAGACCGCAATCATGGCCGTGGTGATACCCGACGAAACCCTCTACGCCGCGCGCCTGACGGCGGCGGAACTCAAACAGGAATTGGCGGTGCTGCTGTTCGAGCGAGACCGTCTGACCTTGATGCAGGCCGCCAAACTTGCCGAAATGCCGCCCATCCCGTTCCAGCACCTATTGGCCAGCCGGGATATTGGCCCGCATTACGACGTGCCGGAATTCGAACAGGACATGGCCACCCTGAAGCAATTGGGAATGCTCTAAGTGATCGTCAGCAACACCTCGCCGATCATCAATTTAGCCTGCATTGGCCGACTCGACCTATTGCCCGCCCTGTTCGGCGTGATCACGATTCCCGATGCGGTATTCCATGAAATTGCGGTTGCCAATCCCGATGCGCCCGGTGCCTCGGACGTGCGCACGGCGTCCTGGATTCGCCGCTACGCAGTCGTCAATCGACCGTTGGTAACCTCGTTGCGCTTGGAACTCGATCCCGGCGAAGCGGAAGCGATTGCCTGCGCGATGGAAGCCAACGCCCGACTGCTGTTGATCGACGAGCGCCGTGGTCGCACGGTTGCCCAACGCCTGGGTTTGGCCACCACCGGCTTGCTGGGCGTGCTGTTGCTGGCAAGAAGAAGAGACTTGATTGCATCGATCCGTCCCCTGTTGGACGACCTCCGCCGCGTGGCCGGATTCTGGGTCGGCGACGCCTTGTACTCGCAAGTGCTACGCGATGCGGGAGAATAACCCTGGGACATCGCGAATTTCGAACCCGCGTAAGGGCTTCTCCTCGCAAAGATCAAATGGATGCCTTGAATCCAGCCAAAAATTCAACGAACCGCCGACAAATTCGTCTCATCTCGCGCCATCCGCTCGGACGGCCACCCCGCCAGTATCCGGCCGACCTCGACCAGCACCGCCCACAGCGAGCGGTCATCCTCATCGGACCACCCCGCGCCCAGTTCGGCGGTGGCCAGCCTCAAGGGCGCGCGCGGCGGATCGTCCAAGGGTCGCGGCGCCTCGCCGTCCGGCCCGTCCAGCGCGAAGTCGAAGCGAGCGATCACCGCGCGGTCGGTCCCGTAATCCTCGCCGTTCGGACCGATGATCCGGGTTTCCTCATAGGCGCCGAGACTCAGGACATACGGCTCGTCGTCCCGAACTGGATCGTGGCAGTATAGACCGGCGTTGATGCCGATTCCTGTCATGGGATCAAGGTGCATCCAGGTCACGGACTCACCGGGCCGCAAGCAGGGATCGATCCCCAGGGCGCGGCAGGCCTGGGCCAAGCTCAGGCGGCGGTTCAATAGATCATCGGCGTGGGGCATGGTCAAGCTCCCGGTGTCAGGGCCGCGATCCGGCGCGGTGGTTCGTGGGCCGCCACGGTCGCCGCCGTGGGGGTTTCCGTCGTCGGTACGGCGGACGGTTCGGCATCCGGGCGATCCCTGTCAGCCGCCGCATCGACGGCAGTGTCGGCCAGTTGGTTATACCAGTCCCGGTAGTCGCTGGCCACGGACCAGGCTTTGAGCTGACCGAGCACCGCCAGCGCGCCGGGCAGGGCGCTCTCGGGAATCGTGCCCTCCAAGGCGGTCCGGTTGCCTTCCAAGGGAATATCGAGCGCTTGCCAGCGCGGGTCGTGGAGCAGCGGCCCGTTGCGGCCGTGCGCGCCCGGCACGATCAAGTTCACCGCGCCGTCCCTCAGCAGCAGGACGAAGTCGATGCCGCGCTTGAAGCGCTCCGGCCGGCCACCGGTGTCGCTGGAGACCAGCACCACGCGAGGGGCATCGCGGTGGTCCTCGACGAAGCGTTGCAGGTGGTCGACCGTGCGCAGCAGGACCGGTTTCGCGCTGAGCTGTTGCCACGTCACGTCGGCGTGCAAGAGAATACCCCGCTCGCGGGCGCCGTCGGCCGTGGTATAGATCACCGGCCGGCCCAGATCGTCGCGGGCGGCCATCTGGAGCGCGGCGTAGAGATTGCCGACCAGCAAGTGGCGCCGATGGGTCCGGGTCCCGGCCTCGGCGGCCTCGATCTTGGCCAGCAGATGATCGCGGTTATCCGAATCGTGAAACAGGGCATATTCCCCCTTCAACAAGGTGTGCAGGGTCAGGGGCTTCACCCGTTCCTCGCCCGGACAGGCGACGGCGATTTCGTAGTGACCGGCCAGATGCAGGGCGTCGCGGCCCGGCGCCAGGATGCGGACCACCAGCCCCTCGCGGTATTGCCAGTCGTCGTCGTCCGTGTCGTCGTCCGCGCCGGACCCATCCGCCCGTGGCACCGCCACCCGCCAGGTTACGACCGCGCCCGGCGCGACCGTCGCGACGAAGGCCTGCAACCGCTCGAACTGCTCGGCGGTCCGTTTGACCGGATTATCGTCGGGCGCCGCCAGGGCATCCTCGATGGTCGGAAACCCCGCGTAGCGGCCGGCGGGCTGGAGGGCCTGCGTCAGCCGCGCCTGGCGGATCGTCGCCAGCGCGTCCAGCAGGGGCGCCGGTTGCCAGTGGGCCGCGTGGTGGGCGCAGGCGTCCCGCACGGCGGCGGCTCGCAGCGGCCGGCGGGCCTCCTCGTAGTCCACGGTGATGAAATCGATGGGCGCGTGGAACGGACTGTCGGTTTCACCGGCGCCGGCGGGGGTTTGCTCAAAGCGACCGCGTGCCACTTCGCGGGCCTTCCAGTCGAATTCGGCGGTGCGCAGCGGGTGGATGCCTTGGTTTTTCAGTTCATCGAACCGCGCGCGGTACAGACCGGCCAGTTCCTCCAACACGCTTTCCTGCTCGGCGACCGGGAGCAACAGGATCCGCGAGGTGATCCGGTTGATGTACCACCCCGGCGTCGCGTCGCGCTCCTCGCCGATCTCGGCGGACAATCGCGCCGCCTGAAACGGATTTTGCGTCACCCAGCGCCGGGCGATCTGGTTGCCCAGGGGATTGAGCAAGTCCGGTATGTGCTTGGCCAACGCCGCGTTGTCCTGATTGCTGGTGGTGTTGGCCGAGAGCTGGCGCAGCTTGGTGTTTTGCATCGCGATCAACCGCATCTCGCCGGGGAGTCCGGTGGAGGGGGTGACCACGGTCGGGGCGGCGCACTGGCCCCGGCGGTTGATCCGGCCCCAGAACTGAATCCGCTCCGCCACATTTTGCGGAATTTGCAACTCGAACATCGAACGGGGGGCCGGACTCCAGCCGGGGACATCGTCACGGGCGTGCGCGCTCAAGCCGGTCGAGCCGGAGCGGGTAACGATCAAGCCTTGATGGACGTCGGTGTTGAAGCGGAACACGGTATCGACCCGGTTTTCCGCCAGCCGAGGCCGGACCCGCAAGGCGCGCGCGTCTTCCCGCTCCACCCACTCGACTTGGAAGGACCGGCCGGACAGCTCGCCGATGCGATAGCCGCGTGCTTGCAAGGCGAGGCGCACCTCGTCCAGCGGCGACAACGACAGGTCGGGGAACGCCGCGATGTCCTTCTCGATCCCCTGAACCAGATCGAGCAACTGGGGATCGTGGACACGCCGCCGGGTGGTGTTGCCGTAGCCGTCGCGCTCGGTGTACTCCAGCATTCGGTCCAGCACCCGCCACAAGGCATCGCGAAAGGTCAGGGCCGGAATCGTCAAATCGGCTAAAGGATCACGGGTGGCCGGTACCGTCGCCCGGCGGGTGTCCACGGCCTTCTCATCCGTGGTGCCTTCGTCCATGGTGTCCTCGTCCATGGTTCGATCATCATCGAACCGATGGGTCACGATCTCCTTCAACAGCGTTTCCAGGGTGTTTTCCACCACGAACACCGGCTTGCGGCCCGCCTCGATCTCACGCGCCCCGAATTCGATGGCGTGATCGACCTTGAGCGCCAGCAGGAACAGTCGATTGAGCTGATAGAGCCGGGAGCCGAAGTTCATCGTTTGCAAGCCGGCCCGGTGGCCCCGGCGTTGGCCGTTCGCGTCGCCGCCGTCGAGCCGTTCGTTCAACCGCCGGTTTTCCTCGGAGATGAACGCCTCGATGTCACCGCCCAGCCAGGCCATTTTTTCCAGAATCGACGCCAAGCGATTCGCGAGTTCCCGATGGCGGTTCGCGCGCGTGGTGTCCGGTTCGGTGCGGAAGGTGATGTGAGACAGATCGTGCTCGCGCCGGATCAGCACGCCGTCCTCGGCCAGCATCTGCGAGAACGCCTCCTGCAACGGCGCGCCGCCTTGGCGCAGCAGGAAACCGAGGTCGTCCTGGCGGAACAGTTCGGGCAACACCGAGGCGTACACGGACAGGTTGTCCGGGCGCTTGGCGTAGGTGGCGCTGGAAAAGATCGGGGGCCGTCCACTCGCTTCCAGCAGCCGTTGGACGTTCGCGGCGGTGTTCGAGTCACCGCTGGCGTTGTGCGATTCATCGACGAGGAGTTGCGCGCCATGGGTTTCGGCGATCCGGCACAGCCAGTCGGCCTTGAGCGATCCACGCTGACCAAGCTGTGAGTAGGTCGCCAGCACCAGGTTGACGCCGGGAGGCAGGGTATCCGCGGTCATCGCTCGCCGCAGGTCCGCCGCACGGCTCGCCGCTCGCAACACGGTCCCTCGCTCGGTATCCTTGATCGGGATGTCGGCATTGACGATCAGCGGCACGATGTCGCGCTGGACGCCGATCTGGGACAGATCACGGTAAAAATCCGAGAACAGGTTGGGCTTCTCGGTCAAGAAAATCACCGGGCGGCCCTGTCGCCAGGCCCGCAGGCAGACGCCCGCCAGCACCCGGCCCTTGCCGATGCCGGTCTCGTCGGCCTCGATGAACCCCCGTTTCCGGTCGTGGGCGTCGAAGGCCAGCGCCAAGGCGTCGATTTGTTCGGGCGCGAAATGGGCCGCCCGCTCCGCCGCGCTCATCCCCAGTTCACGGCCGACGAAGGTATCGACGTCGCACCCGTGGCGGGCTTCCACCCGATCCAGGGCGCGGTTCACCGCCGTGGCCATGTTCGCCGGAATCATGGTCGAGGCCGCGCCCACGCCACTGCGGGCGACATAGCGTTCCTGATACACCACCACGGCGTCCAGCTCGTCCTCGATGGCGGGTAGCGGGTCGGGGGGCCATGGGCGCGAGCGCCTCGCCCGCCGCCACGGTCGCCGTCACCGCGTCGGTCACGGGCGTGACTGACGCCCGCTCCAGCACGCTCGGCCCGATCCGGGGCGCCAAGGTGTCCACGAGCGTCCAGAGTTCGTCCCAATCGCGGGCCACCGGGGTGGTTTCGGGCACCGCCGGAAAACCCGTGCCCCGCTCACCGATGACGATCAGTCGCAGGGGATAGCGCGCGCCTTGCGTGCCGTAGAGGTGGCCGTGCAGGCCGATGACCGCCTCGACGTGATAGTGATCGGCCAAAAGGTTCAAGAGATAACGGCTGCCGCCCGCTGGTGTTTCTAGATCATGCTGGCGGGGGTGATCCGCGCCGATCAGGTACACCGCCCGTCCTTGCGGGTGGCGCTGTTTCAGGGTTTCCAGCAGGATCCAATGATCCAAGCGGCGGGTCGGAAACGACACCTGCTCGAACGCGACCCGCCGTTGCGGACGGTCGCCGGTCCCGAACCGGCCCAGTCCGCCGAACGGCGGGTTGGCCAGCACGTAATCGTAGGGTGACGCCGGCGCGGCTTGACGCAAGATATCGCCGGTGATCACCGACCCGGTCCCGCCCAGCAGGCGTTCCAGGCGCCGCGCCCGGTCGGGATCGATCTCCACGGCGGTGATTCGTGCATCCGCCGGTAACCCGAGCAGCAGCGCGCCGTGACCGGCGGTCGGTTCGAGAACGGACCGGCCCGCGCCGACCGGCCCCAGGAGGGCGCGGGCGGCCACCGCCAGCGGCAGCGGGGTGGAAAACTGGGCCAACGCGAGGGTGTCGCCGCTGCGGGTGGCCACCGGCGGCAGGTGGCCCGCCAACCGCCGCGCCGCGTGGAAGGCGGCGGTGGGGACCGATGCACCGTCTTGAGCGTCGAGCCGAGCGTGATGCGCCCGAAAGTAGGCGACACTGGCCGCCTCCAGCGCTTCTTGCAGCGCATGGGGGGTCGGCGTGTCCTGGCCGGCCGGCATCGCGAGGGCGCGACCGAGTTGCGCGAGGTCTTCCGCGCCGAGCTTTTCCTCTTGGAGCGCCCGCCACAGCAGGCCCGACACCAAGTCGGGTAAGTCATCGTCGGTGGTGAGCCGCAGGTAATCGACGTCCGTCAGCGGCCCGAAATCGCCCTCGGGATCGCCGACCAGGTAGCGGTTCTCCGCGCCGTCCTCGTGGACGGACTGGCCGCGCCGATTGAGGCCGAGCCAGGTGGCGTTATGCACCCGATGGTCCGCCGTGGCGCGGGCGGCGTCGGCGACTGGGATCGCCTCGGTGGTCGGGGCGATGGTCGGAGCGAGTGAGGGCGTGGGCGGCACGACCGTCGGCACGACGCGCACGACGCGATCGCGCGGCATCTCGCGCACGGTCGCCTGGGGAAAGTGACGCCGCACGTCCCCGAATTTCAAGGTCGGTTCGGGATGGACGACATGACCTTGACGCGTGCGACGGAAGCCCAGGGCCGCAAGCGCGGCCCCGTGGTCGGCCGTGTGGCCGGCCGCGACCAGGACCGCCCGGCCCGAGGGCAAGCGCACGGCGTGTAGCGTGAGGCCGTGGGGCGACAGGTCGATCCAGCGGACGGTGGCGATGGGTTCGGACATGCGGATTCCCCCGGGGTGGTGGCCCGCCCCGGCCTCGGGACGGTCTTTCGATCAGGACGGCGGTGACGACCTCACATCGTCGGCGCGGCGGGCCGGGCGGGTGCGGGGTTGCTGGACGTGGGGTTGCCGGACGTGAGGTTGACCGGCGCCGGTGCCGGGGGCGGCGCCGTGGCGGTGGGCGCATCCAAGGTCTGGGGGGCCGGTTTCGCGGGCGCCGGCGCGGGCGTGGCGGCCGAGTCGACCTGGAACGCCGCGTCGAGGGCTGCTTGACTCAGCTCGAACGCCTCGTCGGCCAGTTCTGGAAGGTCCTGAACCGTGGCGGATTCCCAGGACGGTTCGCCCTCGGCGGCGGCGGGATCGCGGTCGGCGTCAGGTGTGGCGGGTGCCTGTAAATAGGGGCTGGGCACGGTCGCCGGGGTGTAAGCGGGTCCCGTGTCCAGCCGGAACGGCCCGGCCACCACGTAGGTCCGTTCCGCTTGTTGCTGCAACACCAGAGCAACCCGCGAGACCGCTTCGGTCTCGTGGCCGAAGGTAAAGGCGACCGCGCGCAGGTCGTCCGCCGATGCGGATTGCTGAATCGTCTTGATGTCGTTCGCCAGACTGACGGCATGCTTGCTGGCGACCCACAGCGCGTCGCGGGGGATGAATTCGAGCTGTATTTCGCCCCGCGTGGCGGCGTCGAACAACACCGGATTGTCGATCCCCTCGATCAGTGCGAATCGATCGACCTGGACCTGTTCGCCGGTGTCGGGGTCGGCCACTGGATGGCCTTGCGCATCGAAACCGGGCACGCGCGCCAGCAATTGAGCGACCCATTCGCCGGGTTGCTCACCCCGCATCAGCGGTTGCCAGCGGGTTTCCG
Source organism: Candidatus Competibacter phosphatis (assembly GCF_012939995.1). Classification (GTDB taxonomy): domain Bacteria; phylum Pseudomonadota; class Gammaproteobacteria; order Competibacterales; family Competibacteraceae; genus Competibacter; species Competibacter phosphatis. The sequence goes on from NZ_SPMZ01000088.1 coordinate 23,613, forward strand.
TCTCGCCGCCGTTGGAAATCCGGGTCAGGATCGAGCGATAGCGGTCGGCGGCCAGGAGCGTGTCGATGGCCCGCGCGGCCTCGGCGGCATCGCGCGCTGGCCGCGCCTGTTCGGGCCGCAACACCGGCAAGCGCAAATTGATCGAGACGTGGTCCTGGGCGCGAGCCTCCCAGGCTTGCGCCAGTTTCTCCTGGAGCCAATGCCGGTCGAAGACGACCGGTGTCCACCGCGACCCATGGGCCACCCGCGTCGTCATCGTGTCCCGTCCCAAGGCCCATCGAATCCGCGCCGGTTCCCCGAAGCCCCGCTGGACGTTGGTGAAATCCAACACCGGCATTTGCGCGTAGACCTGCACCACATCCCGGTGCTGATGGTGGTTCAGTTCACCCTGGACCTTCTGGGCGGAGACGCAGGTGTTGATCCAACCGACGCTGATCACGCCGCGGTCGGCGTCGCGCCAGGCATTGCCCAACGCCAGGATCGAACCAACACCTCCCCCAGCGCCCTTGTTGAGATTGTCCTTGCACTCCTTGATCCGGTCGGCGCGGACGGTGAAGGTTTCGGCGCGGCCCGTGGTGGTGTGGGGGCCGTCGAACAACGGCGTGGCGCGCAAGATCAGGGCGCCGCCTTGGGTCTCTGGCGGAGCGTCCAATCGGGCGATCACGTTGCAGGATTGATGGGTCACCGGGGCTTTGGCGGTCGCGCCGCGCGTGGTGGCCTCGGAGGCGGTCCGCAGCGCGTCGAATGAAGCATTTTTTATCAATGTATCAGTAGACATAGCAAAACTCCTAAGGTGGGCTTACCGGGGCGAGGGCGGATGAGGGGTCGTAGGAAGTGGCGGCGCGCCGAAGGTGTGGGAGGCCGCGCGCGCGGCCTCCCGGATCGGTGCCACGAACGGTTGATCGGCTTTGCGACGCGAGAGGCGGGTTTGATACTCGATGCGCTGGAGCGTCGTTTCTGGAATCCCACGTTCGGTGATCAACCAGCGGGCCGCCGCGTCGAGATCGAGGGCCGCGTTATCCATCCGGGCCACGTCGGGATCGCCGCCTCGTTCGCGCACCAGCGCCACCAACTGATCGGTATCCCATCGAGGACGCGTGAACCGCTGCCGGTCCGCGTCGCTCAGCCGGGCGTCCACCGCGTCTTCGTTCCATTGGGCACGCGGCTTGATCTGGACCGGACCACTGTGCACGGTGTCGGCGAGGTGGTGGGCGCGGCAGCGCGCCAGCAGTTGCGCATGGGCGTCTTCATGCAGGCGCTGGGTTTCCTTCGCCAGCAGCTCCAACCGTAGCCAACGCTCGGCCAGCGCCTCGATGTCGGCTTTGGCCGCCAGGGACAGGTCGGCCAGCTCCAACGCCAGCGGGGCACGGGTCGGCCAGGGCGGCAGCGCGCCTTGCAGGACGTACGCGTTCCAATAATGGGTGCCCGCCGCCACGATCTCGGCCTCCAGGGCCGGGTCGTGCGCGCACACCAGGACCTCCGGAGTCCCTCGCGGGTGGTTCCAGGCCACGAGGACGCGCGCGTCGACGGCATACCCCAAATCCGCCGCGATCAAGCCGGTCTGGTGCAGTTGGCAGGCATACGGCAACGACACCTCGGTCAGCGGTTCGGCGGGCGCCTTGTAGTCCACCAGCACCCGGCGACCCGCCAACTCCACGACGTCGTCCGGCGTCGCTTGCATCCACGGCCAGCGGGCGGGGCGGTGGGTCGCGATGCGTTGCGTCCATTCCGGCTGCCGAACCGCCCCGCTTTGGCGCAAGAACGTCTCACGAATCAGCGGCTCCAGCAGAATCCCGCGCCGTTGATGAGGATTGGCCGGCGTGGGAGGGTCCAGCAGCAGCTTGCGGGCCACCACCTCGCGCGCGGTACTGAACGGTGAATACAGGCTCCGTTGCTCGCCGACCAATATCCCGATCTCGCTGGCGCCGAAGCCACCCAACCGCCGGAGCTGTTGGGCGGGCGTGAGACTGCTTCCGAAAGCGTCCGTGGCGGCGAGTGCCCGCGCCGCTTGCCACCAGGTGGCCATCCGCTCGGCATCGAGGTGGCGCGCTTGGGGTAAGGCGCGCAGCGCGCTGGGAACCACGTCCGCTTCGTCGTTCATTCGTCGTTCATTTATTTGATATGTTTATTTATAAAAATAACGTCGCTATAATCATAGCAGGTGGCCGAAAACCCTGCCGAGTTTTTCGGGTTTGTTAACCAGGGGGAGTGATGACCGAGACGACGTTGGCACAAGGCCGCGACCCGGCGACCGAACCAGGCTTGCGAGGCACCGCCCCGGTTCACGACCTGTTGGGGTCGCTCGATCTGAAATTGCGCTGGTCCTTGCTGGGGAATGCGGTGCTGGCCACCGCGCTGACCGTCAGCGCGTTCGGTCATCTGTGGACGCTGACCCATCCCCCCACGCCCGAGTATTTCGCCACCACCGCCGATGGGCGGCTCATCCCGCTGATTCCGATCAGCGAGCCGTATGTTCCCCAGGAGGTGTTGCTGACCTGGGCGGCGCAAGCCGTGACGACGGCGTACACCCTCGATTACGTGCACCAGAAGGAACAGCTCTCGCGGATGCGGGATTTGTTCACCGCCCAAGGCTTCAACAGCCATCGAAAAGCGTTGGAGACTTCGGGATTGTGGACCGCCGTGGCCGAACGGCGGCTGGTGACCCAGGTGGTGCCAACCGCGCCGCCGCTGGTCACCAACCAAGGGGTGATCGGGGGTCGCTATGCCTGGAAATTGGAAGTACCCATCAGGATCACTTACCAGGGGGCCTCCAGCGTGAGCTTGCCCCAGGACAACATCACGGAAGTCCTGATCGTCCGCATGCCAACCCACGAACTGCCTCGGGGATACGCGATTCACCAATTGGTGACGCGACCGGGGAAGACCTCATAAGGAGACCGTCGCGATGGGTCGATCCTCACGCCTGGACGGTTTGTTGACCGCGCTGCTATCGATCTTACTCGGGGTCACCAGCACGGCATGGGCGCTGGGGGGGCCGACCTCGCGCCCGCCCACCGCGCCGGACGCCGCGCCGCCCATCGTCGAGTCGCCACCCACCGTGCCGGAGCCCGAAACCGCGCCGGACGCCGCGCCGCCCGTCGTCGAGTCGCCGCTGTCACCGCCACCATTGAACCCACCCGTTGAACGCGGTCATCAGGCCCGCCGCGAGCGGGCGCGGGACCGAGCGTTCGAGCAGACCGAGGACACCCTCACGCCGATGACGCCGGACCAGTTGCACAGCCTGATTCGGTCCCTGGAGATCACCGAGGCGGTGGCGGCGGATCAGCGACCGCCCGAAGCCGTGATGAGCGCCGAGGCGCTGAATTTGAACGCGACGCGGCCACCCGTGGTCCGGGTGGCCCAAGGCTTCGGCACCAGCATCGTCTTTACCGACCGTACCGGCGCCATTTGGCCGATCACGGCTTATCAGGGATTCAACGATAAGCTGTTCGCCGTGTCCGCCAGCACCACCAGTGGCGACAAGGACGATCTCCCCACCCTCCTGGTGGTGCAACCGGTCGCGGGGGCGGGCGCGGGCAACCTGGTCGTGACGCTCAAGGCCCTGCACACGCCGGTGGTGTTGAGCCTGGCGCTGGGCCAGAAAACCATCGACGCCCGCAAGGAGTTCAAGCTGCCCCTGGCCGGACCCAACGCCGCAACGGAGTACCACGCGGCCAGTCCCACCGGCATCGAC
>NZ_SPMZ01000089.1 GCF_012939995.1 Candidatus Competibacter phosphatis
ATGTGCAGCCGTTCCAGGACACGAGCGACTAACCGGGGGGGTAGGCCGGTGGCCGGTGGTGAGCGTGGCCTCCGCCACGTTCACGATTTGGTTTCTGATAGAATCCGGGATCGCGTCCAGACGGGGGATCGGTCGAGGGATCGTCGAAATAGGGCGCGGGCGCCCAGCTCAGCGGTTCAATGGCGCACATGATCCACCTCCCCCCGGTCGTTGGCCGGTGTCATGCGCGCCTTTTTGCAACGCGCCGAGGGCGATCCGCGCGCGGTTCAGCCGTGCTTGGGCCGTCCCGACGAGCGCGCCGCATTCGGCTTCCAGCGACGCCACGGCGCGCTGGAGTCGCCACAGTTCGGGGATCAGCAGAAAATCCCCGTTTCTCGGGCCCGGCGGCCGTTCGGGGTCGGCGACGATCGGTGACGGCGCCAGGAGCCCGCGTAGCTGGCGATGGATCGCCACCAATTCGTCGAGTTGCCGTTGGAGGAGTTCGTCCGCCGCAAGAAATGGCGAGGAGTTGGACGAGAGGGGATGGCCGGTGAATCCGGCGGGAACGGAGAGGGATGCCGACGCAACGCGGCAATCCGGCGTGCTAGCCATGACTGACCTCCAGTTAGGTCGGTTACTGGTCAGGTTCTGGGGGGGGATTGATTTCTCCGCCAGAACCGCTTTTTCGCGTTGAATGAATCAACTGTAGCACTACTTGCGCGGCGGATAAAGACGAGCGATGCGCCGCCGAAACCGGCTTGAGAAGAAAAATGCGGGAGCGAACGGTCCTGAAGTCGGCGGGGGACGGCGCCACGGCGCGAAGCACGAGGGCGCGCGTGAATGAGGGAAGGAACGCGAAGGGTCGCCGTTCGGCGGGCGCGAAGAAAAAACGGAATGCAATCGAAAGCATGATTTCACCCGAAAGCAGCGATAACTTACCCGTTGCCCCAAGCGGCCTCGAAAGTTGAGGCCAGACTTGGCGCGGACTCGAAAAAAACGTCTTTTTCCAGGTAAATCAGCCGTGCCGCTTTCCGGGACGACCGGCCTCACCCGCTGGTCCGTGGAAACGGTGGCGAACGGGCTGTTGGCCTCTGGGGCAGGCAACTGGCCACCCGATTCGGGCTGGGCAGTCGCGCGGGCTGTTTCCCCTCTGCTTCAAACAGCGTGGGTGACGCAATGCCGGTCCGGCTCGCGCCGGTGGCGGGACATCTGTAGTCGCGGGCGTCATCGAAACGGAACGTTTCAAGGGCGGCGGCCTCCCACCTGCTCCCAAGGCCACTATTTTCAAGCTAGCGCCTCATCGAAAAGCTGTCAACCTTCCTCACGCGCCGAGGCATGAACGCGCTCGGCGATGAAACGCCCGAGAGCGCTGTGGAGCTGGTGTGATTCCAAAATTTCCTGGGCTATCTCGGATGTGGTGCAGCGCTTTTCGTTCGCCAAGTGGGCGAGCGCTCGGCGGGCCGCCGGTTGATCCAAGCGGTAGGTCGCCATGAGCCAACCGGTGGCGAGGTCGAGCGCTTCGGTCGCCGGTTTCTTCCCGCGAAGATCGCGGGAGCGGGCCAGCACGATTTCGACGGTGGCGGACAAGTTGTGCAGATCCGACGATTTCAGCAGATAGCCCCACGCGCCGGCCACCGCCGCGCGCCGGATGGATTCGGGGCGTTGATCGACTGTCAGTACGATGGCGGGCATCCGCTCTCTCAGCCGTTGCAGGAGATTGAAACCCGAAGGCGATTCTGGTCCGGGCGGGCCGAGATTCAAATCCACGATGGCGAGGTCGGGCGACTCGCGCTCCGCCAGGGCCAGTGCTTCGCGGCCGTTTGTGGCTTCCAGGATCGCGAAGCGATCGTTCTCCAGAACGAGCCGGACCAACGCACGCGCGCTGGCATTGTCTTCGACCAGCAGGAGAGTGATCGGACGCGCGGCGGGCACGAGTGACGTTTCATCCTCGGCTAATTCGTCCATGAAATGCCGTAGGGCATTCTGGGTATTTTCAACCTCTGCTTGGAGCGTTTGGAGCGAGAGAGCGGTTGGAGAACTGGACCGTTCCCAATCGCGCGCCAAATGCCGACAGCGTTCCGCGAGTGAGGTGGCGCCGGTGCTGAGCGCCGCGCCGGTCAGCGTGTGTAATAGATTCTTGGCATTTTCTTGGTCCCGTCGCTGGCAACACTGTTCCAACTCTTGCATGAGGTCCGGGGTGGTGCTCAGAAAGCTCCAAATCAGTTCCCGCAAACCGGCGGGTTTCGTTCTAAAGCGATTGAGGTGATCGCGATTGACGGCGGAATCCCGTGGCGATTCAGTGTTCATAATACGTTCCCAAGAAAGCCGAAAGAGAGAATTTTTGGATGGATCGCTCAATGCCCCATTGGGTAAAAATCTCGGCGAGCACATCGGATTCGAGCGGTTTGTGGTGGCAGGCATTCATCCCGGCCGCCTTCCAGTCCTGTTGATCGAGGTTTAATACGTCGGCGGTCAGGCCAATGATCGGTGTACGAGTATTGAGGCCGGCCCGTTGGTGGCGCACTCGGCACGTCGTTTCCAATCCATCCATATCCGGCATCCGAACGTCCATCAGGATTAGATCGAAACGCTGCCGCGCGCACGCCGTCAGCGCCTCCGTACCATTGGCGGCGGTGATGACTTCCGCATTCAATTCCAAGAGGACGAACTGTGCGTACAAACGACTCTGCCGTTCGTCGTCCACCACCAACACCCGGCGGCCACCGGGCCGGAAGGATTTGCCGAGTCGCCGTTCGGACACAGCTTCGTCTTGGGGAGCGATGAGCCGCGAGTGCGCGTCATCCTGAATAGCATACGGTTCGTTGTCGCATTCAGGTGCCGGTGGCGACAGGGTGAACGGCAACTCGACGTAGAACGTCGAGCCTTTTCCGGGCTGGCTTTTTTAACGTAATGCGTCCATTCATGAGTTCGACGAGCTGGCGACAGATCGCCAGTCCCAACCCGTTCCCGCCATGCCTTCGCGTGGTGGATGAATCGACTTGCGTGAACGGCTCGAAGATTTTCACTTGCAGCTCGGGAGAAATACCGAACCCAGTATCCTGGACGCTCAAGTGGAGGTCGCATGTATCCTCGCCGGTTTGCTGGTTCCAGGCGCGAATCCGAACCTGGCCTTGCGCGGTGAATTTAATGGCGTTATCGATCAGATTGTGTATGACTTTTTTCAAATTGCTCGCCGTCGGTTCGGACCCATTCCGGCAAGTCGGGATCAAGGCTCAAGGTGAGGCGCAGCTTTTTGGCCCACGCGCGTACCTCAAACGGCTTGACGACGCGCTCCAGCAGTTTTTTTGAGCGGACACGGTTGTTCCCGTAGAGGGAGTCCGCGCGCTTCCAGTTGGGAGAAATCCAAGATGCTATTCATTTCTCTCAATAATCGATCCGCATCTTCCCGTATCATCACGAGATAGCTGTTCTGTTTGTCCGAAAGCGGCGTCTTTTCCAGCAAGGAAAGCGCACCGAGTAGGCCGTGCAGGGGCGTGCGGATTTCGTGACTCACGTTCGCGATGAACTGTGATTTCGCATGGCTGGCCGCTTCGGCTTGCTTGCGGGCAACGACTAACTCGGCGTTTTGCTGTTTCATTTCCCGCACGGCTTCCTCGACCTGCCGGGCGAGATCGGCTTGCGAATCGGCGATGCGGGTCATCAGGGCATTGAAGGTGATCGCGAAAAGCTGGGCTTCCCGTACCCCGCGGACCTCGACCCGACGGAAACGCGCGACGGTTTCGGGGTCGGACATCACCCGCGCCAACCGTTGGATCGGGCGGGTCAATTGACTCAACGCGAACAGCATCACCGCCGTAAAGGACAGAATGCCGGTCCACATCACGATCAGGATATGTCGGTTGATTTGATTCAGGTCGGCTTGCAGTGGGGTCTTGGTCAAGGTCAGGACCACGAATCCGATGATGTTGGGCGCGTCGCGCGAGGTGGATGGAGTGGTCGGTTGACGGACCCTGCCTCCGAATGCATGGGGGTCGCGGTCTGGCGAGGTGATTTTTCGTTCGTGAACCGGGGTCATGATCGTGACGGAATCCGGCCGTTCGATGACGTGGGTTCGTGTCGTCGAGGCGCCGACGAGCGTATTCATCCTCGGAGGGACGGGGTTCGATCCGAACGCGGATAGCGTCTTGCCTCTGGAATCGAAGATCATGAGTCCGGTAACGTTTGGATAAGCGGCCAGCGTCTCCAAACGCGATTCGATGTGTTCGACCGCTGCTTGGATGATCGGCAAGCGACTTTCTTCAGCGATCCGTAGAGACAGCGTTCGCCCATTTTCGATTAAATCGCCATAGAAATAGGCACTCAATCGTTGTTGCAGAAAGAGGATGACGCTGAAGCTTAACGCGAGCATACCGATGAGAAAGCCACTCACGAATAATTGATGCAGGGTGAAAGGCGGTCGAAAAGCGACCATCAGCAACCCTCCGAGCAAGCCTCAAGGATTTGAATACAGGGGATGGGCACGTTGGATCAGCGCATCGCTCACGGTGAGGCCCAAGTGACGTGCGGTTCGCAGGTTAAAAGCGAGTCGGCCGGCTCGCGAAAACCGCAACCCCGTCATTCGAGCGTGTTGTTGGATCAAGGTGCCCAGCTCGCTGCCGATCGCGGCGTAGTCGGGATAGAGCGCGAATAAAAAACCGCGTTTAACGTGGACGATCGTGTCCGAAAAGACGGCGATACCCCGGTCCCAGGTTTGTTCGAGCACGTAGGAATAGATCAGCTCGTCGTTCAGTTGAATGGTGTTGCCACCGAACCACAGCGCCGTGGTGTGGGGATCGAGGGTTTTGAACGTCCTCGCGAGTTGTCGCGCCAAGTCGAAGGCGTCGGTCACGCCGATGGTTTCGATGTCGAGACGCGCGTCCCGCGCCGCCTTCCTGACCGGTATCAGCCAAGGTGCTTCCTGGGCATTGTAGTAGGTCACCACGCGCCGGATGTCGGGCAGCAGCTCGCGCAGCGTGCGGAGGTAAAGCGTCGGATCGACGGTCAAACTGATGCCGGGAAGTGGAACCTGGCCCGGTAGCGCGTTGACGCCGGTTAAAAACACATTGCTTCGGTGTTGCCCGCTTTGCTCGTAGAAATCCAGCGCCTGGAGTCCAAGGAGCACCACCGTCTTGTCGCGACCTTCGATCAGCCAGCTTTGAAATTCTTCTTGCGAGGTGGCGGCCGTGATCTTCTTTTTGTAAGACGGGTGCGCCGTTGGTGTGGGCGATGCCGTCCAACATCTGCTCGAACGCTTCCCGGTAGGGTACGGGAGCGTCCGGGTATATCGCCAACCAAGGTGCCGCAAACGTTTGTGGAATCGGATAAGATAAACAAAATAACATGAAGATCACGCAACGAAAAATTGTCTTTTTCATCGCGCAATCGGACCGTGATCTGTGTCATGCGATTGATGATGAATTGGCGTTGCTTTAACCCGTTAAAAACGATGCAGCAAGGTAAAGTAAAAACGTGCGACCGGACAAAGGGATGTCACTCGGTAAAAGCACTCCAGGACTATCATCCACGGCATCCGCGTCAAACAAGTTTCGTATATCGAAACTGACCTCAAAATCTGACGCAATTTCGTAGCGTACTAATCCATCGATTATCGTATAGGGTTCCGTGCGAGGCCGAGGGTCCGTGAACCCTCGATCTCTCAAACCGACGTAGCGCGCCTGAATCGAAAAAAAACCAGGGTTTTTTGTTGCCGTTGCAAACGAGCCAGTAAAAGGTGATGGGGAGCATAACCAATATCTGTATTCGTGGTTTGATCTTGATTGTCTTGATAACTATAAGATCCATAAAACTGGGTCTGCTGGTCAATATCCCACAGTGTTTCCAATTCCATTCCATGGCCGATTTGATGGGCAACGTTCGTCGGTGTCAACGTGAAACCTTCATTATTAAGAAGCCGAATTTGATCGCTTGTTTCTTGATAAAATAGAGCCAAGCGGGCTAATAAATCAGGATGGATTCGATAATCAAATGCAAGCTCAACACTTTCAAGTTGTTCGGGTTTCAAGTCAGGATTGCCAATAACAAGAGGAGATTGGCGACTTCGAGTATCGACGAGCGATGGACCTCGAAATCCTCGTCCATAAAGTAGTTTAGCAGATAAATAAGGGGAAGCATCCCAAACCAAGGCGATTCGAGGGCTAAATTGATGGCCATAATCTGAATAGTGATCGTAGCGAACCCCCCCAAGTCAGCGCCCAATCCTGATAGAGATGCCACTCATCTTGCAAGTAAATAAATTGTAGATCATTGGAAAACGTGCGTCCGCCAAAGGTTAATAGATTAGGATCTTCAATAGCTTGGACAGTTCCAAGAGGGATCGTCAGGCCATTGATCAATGTGTAGTTTCGACTTTCGGAATTCTGCTTTATCCGATTGGTTTCAGCTCCAAAACCCAGGCTGAAATGATGAGAAGGCCAGCCCGTATACTCCACTCTGCTTTGTAGTCGAGTTTTCTGGAGTTGTATGTTACTATTTGAGATGACTCCATTGGGGAAAAGATTAAATGCGCCCGGTGGAAATAGATGAGCATTATTGATGAGGGTTTGATAAAATAATTCATCGAATATAACCTTTGCTTTCCATTGATCCCCATTAGTCCGCCATTCAAACCGACCCTCGAACGTGTTGGTATCGATAGTACCGTAGGGATCAAGAGCAGCGGCAAGACCGATACCCATCCCAATATCACGACCCAGCGAGGTTCGCAGCATCAGCGAGGTATGGTCGCCAGTCACATTCACAAGCGCGCCGAACAGGCGTTGGTTCGTGTTAGACAGACCTGGCGCTAGGGATGCGCGAGTGCCGAATAGGTGATCAATACTTGTTTGCAAATCGGCAACGATAAAAGGGGCATCACCGTCGCTCGCTTTATATTCAAAAGCGCCGACAATGTCGAAGTTGCCGACCCGCCCCCCCGCTCATCCAGCGCGCATCATACGTTTGCAGCGAGCCACCACCCAGCGTTATCTGCGTTTTGTCAGGCGGGGTTTGGCGGGTAATAATATTGATTACTGCGGAAAAAGCGTCGGCGCCGTATAAGGCGGAACCTGGGCCGCGTATGATCTCGATTCGATCAATCATATCCAGCGGTAATAGACCAAGCACGGCCAATCGATCCCCGGATAGGTCATTGGTTTGCGGAATGCCGTCCAGCAAGATCAGGACAGTTTGATTAAAACTGGACCAAAACCCACGAACAACAATAATCGGCTCAATACCAGCTATATTCTGGGCCAGAAAAAAACCAGGGACTGTTTGCAACACGTCATATAAATCTCGCGCGCCCATATTCTTGATTTGCTCCGCCGTAATAACGGACGTAACCGCTGGTGCGCTTTGGATCGATTGACTATAGCCCGATGCGATAGAGACATTGTCAGCAACGACTTCGCGCTCGGTGGGATATGGGCCAAAAATATTATCCTGCGCCATGCAGACTGAGATAGGGGTAATTAAACAGCAGCATACTTTCATATATCTATACATCATGATCTACCCATAATTCATCATTATGATGATCGCTGGAATGGAGAATCATTTGGAATCGATTGATGATCACCACAAGCAGCAAATCATTGGAGCGCGTTCTTCCGTGTCTCTATTATTTTATCTCATGACCCTTTCAAGCATGGTGGTCGCCTTTGTCTTCTTCACCGGTTGGGCCTATGCTTATCACTACTTTGCGCACTTTAAAGTGGGGCTATTGGCGCTAAATCTACCCATTGCGACCTATCCCGGTTTTAGTTTTTGGGTTTTTCAAGCGTGGTGGTGGCTATTTCTTCCTTATGTCTGTTTAGTTGTAATGCTGGTGTTTTTTTGAACCCCGACTAGCATTTTGGTGGGCTCGAATCAAAGAAAAATCGTCCGCTGTTGCTCACGCATGTGCAGGTCATACTCACCTTATCGGCCTTTTTTATTGGCTTGGTGGGCTACCGGAATCAGTGCCGGGCGTTATTTTCAAGGACAGAAAGCTAATCGTTTTTCGGATTTACCACGAGTGGGCGTCTGGCTGAGCAAACCACCCGTGGATGAAACCTTGCGGGAGCTATACGAGGAATTACCTAAAGGTGTTTATCGATTGCTGCTGGAAAATCAAGATCGCCTGTTTCTGTTCAAGCCATCTTCCGATGGACAATCGGTTCAGGGGCCTGTCATCGAATTACCTTGGAAAGAAGTCAAACTGGTACGAGTTTTACCCTGATCTCTTCCGGCAACTCTGTCCTTTAAGAGGGGATGGATGTCCTGTACCTTCATCCTGTTGCGTCTTCCGATATGGCGGAATTCCGCCGTATCGAACCACCTTACCCTCACCGGCATTGTAACTGGCTAAGGTCAATGTTACATCCTCGTTAAAGTGATCCAGCAACCCGCGCAAAATCGCGAGTACCG
>NZ_SPMZ01000009.1 GCF_012939995.1 Candidatus Competibacter phosphatis
TGTGTTGATTTGCTCGATAGTATGATTGTCAACCCATTTGTGATAATAGTAACTAATTAAGGTATAGTGGGGAAAATCTTTAGGCAAATGCCGCCATTGACAACCCGTCTTGTTCAGGTAAAAAAATGGCATTTATCACTTCGCGGAGATCGACTTTACGGGGCCGACCTGTCGTATAAGGATCGGCTTTTTTTAAAATCGGCTCCAAGATTTCCCATTCTTCATCTGTCAAATCACTGGGATACCTCTTACCAGGAATTTCTTTTGGCCAAGCCATGCAGCACCTCGAATAGAATCTCTGAAATTAAAATAATCGCCGGATTTTGGCTTATTTTATCAAAAATACTATAATAATATCAATTTGTTAATTTTTTGTACAGCTTCTAAGAAGCTGTTTGGAAATTCGCTCGTGTAAGTTAGCGTAGCGGCATTTTGACGGACATGAGCCAAAAAAAACGCAAGAAGCGCTATCCGAGCAACCGAGGGGGGCGTGGCGCTGCCTGAAGCCCCTGTTGCCGGCTTTCTCGGTCGGTAGGCCCAGGGAGGTGAGCTTGCGCCAAGTAGTGAACGCGATCCTCTACGTACTGAAGACCGGCTGCCAATGGCGGCAGATGCCCCGCGAGCTCCCGGCGTGGAATGCGGTCTACTACTACTTCCATCGCTGGTTGCGCGACGGGACCTGGGAGCGTCTCAACCACGCCCTGCGTTCGCGGCTGCGGCGGAAGGGCGGTCGGCACAAGCACCCGACGGCGGGCTGCTTGGACAGCCAGAGCGTCAAATGCACGACGGTGCCGGGGCCGAGGGGCTACGACGCCGGGAAGAAGGTCAACGGGCGCAAGCGCCACCTCCTGGTGGACACGCTGGGGCTGTTGCTGGCGGTCGTGGTGACCGCCGCCCGCGTGCAAGACCGCGACGGCGCCCGTCTGCTGCTGCGCCATCTGCCGGGCGGCTGCAAGAAGCTGAGGAAGGTCTGGGTGGATGGAGGCTGACGCGGGAGCGTTGGTGGACTGGGTCGCGGCGCGGTTCAAATTCCGCTTGGCGGTGGTGCCGCGCCCCAAGGAGAGCCGGAAGTTCGTGCTGCTGCCCCGGCGCTGGGTGGTGGAACGCACCTTCGGCTGGCTGAACCACTCCCGCCGCCTGAGCAAGAGCTACGAGCGACTCACTCGGACGGACGAGGCTTGGATCTGCATCGCCATGACCCGCATCATGTTGAAGCGCCTGGCTTGAGGCGGACATTTCCAAACAGCCTCTAAGATCAGGAATAACCGCCGGCTCTCCATCTTCGGTACGTTCGGAGTTCTGAGTTAAAACATCAACTTCGACTACTTTTACGGTACGGTCAAGCATTAGCGAAAACCACGCCTCCGCTGCGAATGGTTCCGTCTTCAGAATGTAAGCTATCGCTTCCGTGAGAAAATTCTCCCGAGGAGCATATCCATCCCGAGGATGATATTTAAAAAGAGCGTTGAAGAGATTTGGAGATTCGCCAACCATGATCTGCCTCAGTTCAGTGGCACCCAGCAAAGCCAAGAGACTATCAGGTGAACCATCAAGAAAGGGAGTAAAACGGTCACGTCCACAACACCCCCAACGAAAAACGAGATCGCTTCAAAAGGTGGGGCGCGCACTTCATCATCCTGCTGATAAACATGCTCCAGCAACCAGTACCCGTCGCGCAGTACAAATATCTCCAGGGTACATGGGGTCGGATCGACCAACCATAGAAACGAGATGCCCTGCACAGCATAAATAGGCATTTTATCCGCCCGGTCGATTCGGGCCGTGCCCGGCGAGAGCACTTCGCACACCCAGTCGGGGGGCAAAGTAAAGTAGGCCATGTCAGGCAACTCCGGCATCCGCTCCCGCCGCCAGCCGGCCAGATCGGGCACCAGGATATGCGGTCCCAAGTGCAACTCCGGCTCGAACAGGATCCACCAGCCACCGGGACCTCCGCGCCCTTTGTGGAAGGGACTGATCAACTCGTCGCCCATGGAAGAACTGGCCAAGGCATGTCTCGGCGCGGGGCGCGGTTGCGTGATCAATTGCCCGTGAATGATCTCGCCCACCAGATTCTCAGGCAGATCGAACAGGTCTTCGTAAGTCGCGAATTTGAGGGCGGTTGCGGTCATGGTCAGGGCTCCTTCACGGGTTCGCGTTACACCTCGTCCTCGGTGCCCAGATAAGCCTCGATCACCTTGGGATCGCGGCGCACCTGCTCCGGTGCGCCTTCGGCGATTTTGCCGCCGTTTTCCAGCACCACCAATTTTTCGCAGGCGCGCATCACCAAGCGCATGTCGTGTTCGATCAATAAAATGGTAATTCCGCGCTCTCGAATGCGGGCGATCAAGCCAATCAACGCCTCGGTTTCCTGTTCGTTCATGCCGCCGGCCGGTTCGTCCAGCACCAGCAATCGCGGTCGGGTCGCCAACGCCCGAGCAATTTCCAACCGCCGCTGATCGCCGTAGGCTAGATTTTTCGCCAAGGTCAGCGCCTGCTGGCGCAGGCCGACAAATTCCAGCTCCTTCAAGGCCCGGCCCATGGCGTCGTTTTCCTCGCGTCGCTGGGTTGGCAACCGCAACATGGCGGCGAGGATTCCACCCCGCATCTGGTAATGGCAACCGGCCAGCACGTTCTCCAGCACGGTCAAGCGCTGGAATAACCGAATGTTCTGGAAGGTGCGGGCAATACCAAGGGCGATGATGCGATGGGTGCGCAACCCGGCCAGCGAGGTGCCGGCGAATTCGATTCGCCCCCGGTCGGGTCGATAGTTGCCAGTAATCAGATTGAATACCGTGGTCTTGCCGGCGCCGTTGGGGCCGATCAGACCCACCACCGAGCCTTCCTCGACGACGAAGGACACCGCATCGACAGCCGTCAGACCACCAAAAGTTTTGGTCAACCCCTGGAGCGTCAGTAACGGCGTTACAGTAGCGGCCGGCCGACCGGATACAACAGAGGGCGCCCCCATCATCCACGCCCCCTAGCCAGGGTTATCGGTGAAAATCGCCCTCCCCTCGCCGGCAACAAACCCTGCGGTCGGAACACCATCATCACGACCATCACCAGACCGAACACCAACATGCGGGCGCTGGCAAACTCGCGGAATAATTCCGGCAAGCCGATAACCAAGAAAGCCGCCAGCAGGACGCCGACGATATTGCCTGCTCCGCCAAGAATCACGATCATAAACAGCACCACCGATTCCCAGAAATTGAACGACTCTGGGGAAATGATGGTCATTTTGGCCGCGAACAGGGTACCAGCCATGCCCGCCCAAGCCGCGCCTAGGCCAAATGCGGCCAGCTTGTAGTACGCGGTGTTGATGCCACTGCCCTCCGCCGCCACCTCGTCCTCACGCAGGTAGTTGAGCGCCCGTCCGAACCGCGACTGCTTCAGCCGCAGAAACAGAACAATGGTCAGCGCCACACAACCCCAAATCAGGTAGAAAAACTCCTGTGGCCGACGGATGACGATACCGAACAACTGGGGGCGGCTGATGCCAAAAATACCGTTGGCGCCACCGGTCATGCCGAAGATGTCATTCACCAGGGCGATGCGCACGATTTCGCCGACGCCGATGGTGACGATCAGCAGATAATCGCCACGCAGATGCACCACCGGCCGCGCCACCGCCAGCGCAAACAGACCGGCGGCCAAACCGCTCAGCGGCAAGGTCCACAAGATCGGAATCTGATAGCGAGTGTTCAGAATGGCGGCGGTATAGGCGCCCACCGCGTAAAAGGCGGCATGGCCCATATTGAACAAGCCAGCCTCACCCAGAATGAGGTTGAGACCCAGTGCCAGCAGCCCGTATAGACCGATGCTGTTGAGTACGTCCACCTGGTAGGCGTTGAGAAACAGCGGCGCGGCGGCCAATAGCGCGGCAAGCACCACCACGACGAATGGTTTACCGTGCTTCATCGGTTTTATCCGCCATGGCCTGTTCCCCTGCCCCCTTCATATCTTGTCCGCCACCCGTTCGCCCAGCAAACCGGTGGGTCGAACGATCAGGATCAGGATCAATACCAGAAAAGCAATGGCATCCTTCCAGGCGATGGAAATATAGGCCGCGCCAAGTGCTTCGATCACACCCAGCAACAGCCCGCCCACCATCGCGCCGGGGATATTGCCGATACCGCCCAGGATCGCGGCGGTGAAGGCCTTCATACCGTAGACCCAACCCATGGTGAAATTGATCTGGCCGTAGTACAGCCCCACCATCAACCCGGCGGCGCCACCCAGCGCCGGCCCCATCAGGAACACCAGCAGGATCACCCGGTTCACGTCGATACCCATCAGCCGCGCCGCGCCCTGATCGATCGCCGCCGCGCGGATGGCGGCCCCGATCCGGGTCTTCTGAATGAACAGATACAACGCAACCATCATCAGCACCGAGGCCAATACGATCAGCACCCGCATCAACGGCAGGTACAAGCCGAATACATTCAGCGTGGCGGTGGGCAGGATGTCGTCGGGATAGACCTGGAAACGTGCGCCATAAAGCAGCATCAACGCATTTTGCAGAAAGATCGACGCGCCCAGCGCCGACACCACCGCCGACAAGCGGGGCGATTCCCGTAAGGGACGATACGCGGCTCGCTCCAGAATCGCGCCGAGAACCGCCACCAACCCCATCACCATCAGTGCCAGCACCAGTACACCCAGGGCGAAACCCAAGCGGTCGGTGAGCGCCAGCGAAGTCAGCAGAGTCAACCCCAGGTAGGCCCCATAGGTGAACAGGTCACCATGGGCAAAGTTGATCAGTTTGAGCACACCATAAACCATGGTGTAGCCCAAAGCGATCAGGGCATAGATGCCGCCCACGGCAAGGCCATTGGTGAGTTGCTGGAAAAATTCTTCCACGAGTTCGCTGGGATTCAGGTTGGAGAACAGGGAACGTCGCGATGACGACAACTATTCGCGCGGTCGTGGCGGTTCCCTCCAAGCCAGGAGGAAGGAACCGCGACAACGACTTACAGCTTCTGCAACACGAAATTGCCTTCGGCATCCACCTTGTAGACCCGATACACCTCACCCTCGCGGTCGCCCTTGGCGTCGAAGGAGATCGGCCCACTCAAGCCTGGATAATCCTTGAGATCCTTATGCAGGTATGCGGCGATCTTGTCGCTATCGGTGGACTTGGCACCGGCGATGCCGGCCACCATCACCCGGAAACCGTCTCCGGCCAGCATCGCCCAGATCGAGGGAGGCAACTCGTTATATTTTTTCTGGTAATCGGCCAGAAATGCCGCCGCATCCGGCGTATCCAGATCCCGCGGTTGCGGCGGGCTGAGGAAGTAGAAACCTTCGGCGGCCTCCTTGCCGGCAATCTTGACCAGATCGACATTATTGGTGGCATCACCACCCAGAAACGGCACCTGCCAGTTCATGTCCTTCTTCTGGCGCAGCAGCAGACCGGCTTCGGGATAGTAGCCGGTGAACAGCACCACGTCGGGATTGGCGCCCTTCAGCTTGGTCAAAATAGCGGTGTAATCGCGTTCGCCGGGAGTCAGCGCATCGAAAAACACCACCTCCGCGCCTTGATCCTTCAGCAAGGCATTGGCTTCATCCGCCAAACCCTTGGCGTAGGAGGTATTGTCGTGCAGAATGGCGACCTTCTTGAAACCCAGCTTGTCGATGGTCCGCGCCGCCATGCGACCCTGTTCGTCGTCGCGCGGCGCGGTGCGGAAGAAATGCTTGAAGCCTTTTTCGGTCAGGCGGATAGCGGTGGAACCATTGGCGATCTGGGGTAACTTGACTTCATCGTAGATCGCCTGGCTGGCTTCAGTCACCGAAGAACCGTAGGTACCGATCACCCCCACCACGCCCCGAGTGGTCAGGCGTTGCGCGGCCAGCGAGGCGGTGCGCGGGTCGCCGCCATCGTCTTCGGTCACCACCTCGATCTGCTTGCCCAACACACCACCCTTGGCGTTCTGCTGTTCGGCCAGCAGTTCGACGATCTTCTTCATGCCCTGGCCTTCGCTAGCCCAGGATCCGGTCAACGGCGCCATCAGGCCGATCTTGACGGTATCGGCCGCCTGTGCGGTTACGCCACCCACGGCCAGACCGAGCGCCGCGACCAACGCCAACAATTGCTGCTTCATAGAGGGTGATCTCCTTGTGTGGAACCGGCTAACGGGGCGGGAAGGATGCGATCAGGCCAAGCCGGCGTGTCATAATCGGTGAAACATAGCAGCGAATTTCAAACAGCGTCAAACTCGCCGCAGGGTCGGCAAGGGCAATCGCACTTCCTTGACATGCGATTTAGCGCTCCCATCGACCAACAATGCCTCATTTTCCTCCTCATTCCATTCTTCCGCGGCGCCATCGCCTCCGCCGGGCAACCACTCCGGTACCCGGCCGCCGTTGCGCGCGCCCAACCCGGCGAAATCGAACAAGCCGGTATCGGCCAGATGCGAAGGCACCACGTTCCGCAGCGCGGCGAACAGGTTCTCGATCCGTCCCGGAAACTGCTTTTCCCACTGCCGCAGCATGGCTTTGATCGCTTGGCGCTGTAGATTGGGTTGCGAACCGCATAGGTTGCAGGGAATGATCGGAAATTGCCGGGCCTCGGCGTAGGCGGCCAGATCACGCTCCCGGCAATAGGCCAACGGCCGGATCACCACATGTCGACCGTCGTCGCTCAGCAGTTTGGGGGGCATGGCCTTGAGTTTGCCGCCGTGAAACAGGTTCAAGAACAGGGTTTCCAGAATATCGTCGCGGTGATGACCCAACGCGATCCGCGTCATGCCGTGCTCCTTGGCGAAGGTATACAGGGTCCCGCGCCGCAACCGCGAACACAAGCCGCAAGTGGTTTTGCCCTCCGGGACCACCCGCTTGACCACGCTGTAGGTATCCTGCTCGATGATATGGAACGGCACACCGATGCCTTGGAGATATTCCGGCAGCACATGCTCGGGAAAGCCGGGCTGCTTCTGATCGAGATTGACCGCGACCAGTTCGAAGCGCACCGGCGCCCGCGCCTGTAGCTTGCGCAGAATGTCGAGCATGACAAAGGAATCCTTGCCGCCGGACAGGCAGACCATCACTCGGTCGCCATCCTCGATCATGTTGAAATCCTGAATTGCCTGACCGACGCTCCGCCGCAACCGCTTCTGAAGCTTGTTGAAATTGACCTGCTGTTTCTTGATCGCAACCGTCATCGCCCCATCACCTCGGAAACCATGTTCAGCGCGCTGACTTTACCTGAAATCGACACGGTTGCGCCAAGTCGGACATCTTGCCGGTCGTTCGGCGTAGGACTAGACTCCCCCGGTTGTGATCACGATCAGCGCCGCGCGTCGGGAGCCTGCCCGGTCCCGCTTTGCCGCGCCTGACAAAAAAAAACCGCCCTGCTTCGGAGAACACCACAATGGAGAGCAGTGACATCGAACACTACAAACACCGGCTCGTCGAACTGCGGACAGAGCATCGCGATCTGGACGATGTGATCGCCCGCCTGGCCAAAGATCCGCTGGTCGACGAGCTTGAATTGAAGCGATTGAAAAAGCGCAAGCTAATGCTCAAGGACATGATCGCACATCTGGAAAGCAGGCTTATTCCCGACCTCAACGCCTGATCTCATTCCGTCAAATGCGGCTGCCCCAGCCCAATGGCGGGGCAGTTCTGGTCCCCGCCATTCGGGCCGACTTACGCGGACCGGATTGTTTCATCCAAGATCGGCGCTCCGATCGGACCAGGCCCTACAGTGCTTCGTCCCCGTATTTTCGAACGTGTAACGCCTTAGCCTGGCCGATCCAGTCATCGCGGTGAATCCGGCCACTGAGATGGATCACCTCGGCTTCCAAGCGATTGACGTCGGCATCGGTCAGATTGGCGATCTGCCGATAAGCGCAAAAGCCAGCAGCGTTCAACTTGCCTTCCAGCGCCGGGCCGATGCCGTTGATCATCTTAAGATCATCTTTCTCCTCCTCCGTACGGGTGGTCATCACGGCCACTTTCCGCTGATTGGCGATGGCCTGAATACGCTTATTAATACCCTCCAAACGCTTGGCGATAACCTGCAACTCATCGCGGGTCGGCACGCCTAACCGCGTCAGCGCCCGCGCCACCCGCTCCTCGAACAATTGCTCCAGGCTATCCAGCGTACTGCTCGTCTTATCCTTGGCATCTCCGAGCCGGCCACGGGCCTCACCAACCCATCTCTTGATCTTGCCAGTCTTCTCTTCGGTCATCTTCAACGCCTGACCCCGAAGCTTCTCGCCTTCCCTGACCAGCGAATCCACCAAATGGCCGGTTTCCCGCTGTGCCTGGTCCACCGCCGCCCTGACCGGACTGGTCATGGAGTCGGACTCATTCTCGTGGGTCTGCTCGCTCATGACATGCTCCTCAATCGGCTATCACCTTAATATCATTTCACTTTGCGCTTTCCGTGGATTTCACTGTATAGCAAACGCAAGTAGTGCAAACATCCTAAAGCCAACATCCGGCGCCACGCCGACCTTAAGAGGGTTGCGATACGGCAATACCTATCGCACCGCAGCACCAAATCCGAGCCGGTATGCTAAAGTAGGTGGCAAAATTAGCTGCCGGATATCGATCGAACCCACCCGAACCGGCAGGGCTTCACCCCACCCCCGAGCCATATCGATCTCCTCATGATCCTGAGCCGTTTCCTCAAACCCAAGTGGCAACAAGCCAACCCTGAAAGCCGTAAGCAATCCCTGCGGAATCTGGACAGCAATGATCCGAAACTGCTCGATCTGGCTCGACAGGACCCTGATCCGGCCGTCCGCCGCGCCGCGCTGGAGCGACTCGGCGATCTTGAGCTATTGCGCCGCATCGCCGACGAGGATACCGACGTGGACCTTCGGGATGCTGCCCAGGCGCGCTACCATGCGTTGTTAGCGGGCAAAGTCGCCGGTGGCCCGACACTGGCCAGCCGCTTGGAACGGCTGCGGGGCGACCCGGATGTCAACCTGGTGGAATTCTTACTGCAACAGGCGGTCGAGCCCGAATTGCGGTTGGCGGCGCTGGAGCGGATTGACCTGGAACCCACACTGGCCGACATCGCCACGCAGAATTCCTATCCAGACTTACGGCTGGCGGCGCTGGAACGCGTGCATGCTCCTGAACTGCTCGATCGGATCGCCCGCCAGAGCCGTAACCGCGACAAGCGCCTGCACCGCCGGGCACGGGAACGCTTGGATGCCCTGCACACCGAACAGGCGCGCACCTTGAGCCTGGAGCGACTGTGCGTCGAAATGGAATGTCTAAATTGGGATGGCGAAAGTGGCCTCAACGCGGGCCGATTTCCCAAACTGGAACAGGAATGGCGTGAGCAGGAAATCGACGCTTCGCCCGAACTTCAGGCACGCTACACGCAAGCTCGCGGCCGGTTTCTGGCCGAACGCCAAGCCAGCGCCAACCGCCGAACTCAACGGCTGGAACTGCTCGCCACGCTGGAATCCTTGCTGGAACGGCTGCGCCAACACAGCGAATCCAACTCAGAATTGGACGCGGAGATCCAATACGCCACCACCGAGGCCCCCACCACCTGGACCCCGTCACGGCCCTGCCCAAGACAGCGAAAGCCGACGGCAAACAACGCGGTTCCAACAACTGGTTCAAGACATCGAAGAACAAGAACGCCTCCTGCAGCGCAACCATGTTCGCACCGAACGCTTACGCGAAATGCTGGCGCAAGGCGAAACCTTGCTCCAGCAACCCAGCGAAGTGCGCGATACCGATTTGAAGCAACTGCGTCAGCGCTGGGAAGGACTGGAACGACCGGAGTCGCCGGCCCTCGCCAACGATCTGCAAAGCCGTTTCGACGGCCTACTCGACAAACTGCGCGCCCGCCAGCAACGACAGGTTCAGCATCGCGATCAGGAATGGCAAGACATCCAGGACCGAGTGAGCCAGCTCGAAACGGCGGTCGAGGATGGTGAATTGCAGCAGGCCACCCAATTGCAGGAACAAGTGCGCCACCAGATCAAACACAACATCGGCCTGAGTCGGGGGCAAATGGCGGCGATCGAGGAACGGTTGCAATCCTGCGCCGCGCGCATCGGCGAACTGCGCGGCTGGCGGCGCTGGGGTGCCAGTCAGGCTCGGGAGCAGCTTTGCGTTGCCGCCGAAAACCTGATCGACCTCGACATCGATCCGGCCGACATTGCCCAGCGCATTCAACAAATCCGTACGGCCTGGAAAGAACTGGATCATCACGAAGGCGGTGCGCCCAAGGGGCTGTGGAACCGTTTCAACAACGCCTGCGAGCGTGCCTACGCCCCGTGCCAAGCCTATTTCGAGGCCCAGACCCGCGAGCGCCAGCACAATTTCGACCAGAAAGTGGCGCTTTGCGAGCAACTGGAACAGTTCGAGGCGGCAACCGACTGGCGGCAAGTGGACTGGCGCGAGGCCGATCGACTGTGCCGTCGTGCCCGCGAACAATGGCACCAACTCGGACCGGTCAACCGCGCCGACCGCAAGACCATCGACCGTCGTTTCCAACAGCTCCTGCGGCGCTTGGACGCGCACCTTGACGTCGAACGTCAACGGGAGCTGGCACGGCGCCAGCAATTGATCCAACAGGTTCAGGACCTAGCGGACAACCCCGATCTGCGCGTCGCCGTCGAAACCGCCAAGCTCGCACAAGCCCAATGGCAGCCCACCGTGCAAGGCTCTTACCGGCAAGAACAAGCGTTGTGGAAAGCTTTCCGCACCGCCTGCGATGCGATATTTGCCCGCCGTCACACCGAACAGCAAGCCGCCGACGCCGAACGTCAAGCCAATTTGACACACAAGTTAGGCTTGTGCGAAGAGATCGAGTCGCTCGCCCTGATCGACCGCGAACAACTGGCACAGGCAAACACCCGACTGCAGGAAGCGCAACACGAATGGCAGATCATCGGACCGATTCCCAGAGCCGAACAACGCGCGCTCGACCAGCGCTTCGAAGCAGCCGTTCGGCGGTTCGGCCAACGAGAGAAACTCCTGCGCCAGGCCGATGTCCAGGAAAGCTTCCAGCACTTGCAACAACGCGGCCAACTATGCGCCCGGCTGGAGGCCGCGTTGGAAGCTCAGCGGGACGATACCCTGCTTCCATTGGCCCGCCAGGAGTGGGCGACCTTGCCGGATCCGCCAACGACGCTGGCGGCGGCGCTGCAACAGCGCTTCGACGCCGTCTGTCAGGCACTGGAGGGTACTCCCGAGCAAATGCAGGCCGCGCGCGCGCACCTGTCGCACAACCTGGAGCGCAAGCAAACCTGGTGTGTCTGCATGGAAATCGTGGCCGGCGTGGACTCACCGCCCGAGTTCGCGTCACTGCGGATGGAGTATCAGGTCGCTCGCCTGTCGGCCTCGCTGGCCGGCGGCGCCGTCAAAACCGAAACAATCTACGACCCTCGTCAATTGCAGGAACAGTGGTGGCTCACCGGCGCGCTGCCGGCTGAAGCGGCGGCGGAACTGGATAGCCGATTCCTGCACGCCGCAAGGGTCTGGTGGCAGCGGGAGGAAGAAGCCTGAACCCGTCGTCCGGCGACGACGCTCCAGCTCGTTACGGCATGCAGCCTGGAGATCTGCTGCTGGCGCTGCTCGCGAACACCGCTTGGGCGTTCAACTTCATTGCCGGCAAGGCGGGAGTCACCCACTTCCAGCCCTTCCTATTCACCAGCCTGCGTTTTGCCGTCCTGTTGCTGCTATTGCTGCCGTTTCTGCGCCGAATTCCGGGTCAGATGGGTGGTGTACTGGGCATTGCCCTGGTGCAGGGCGTTCTGCACTTCAGCCTGATCTTCGCCGGTCTGGAAGCTAGTGGCGACATCGCCTCGGTCGCCATCGCCAGCCAGCTCTACGTACCGTTTTCGACCGTGCTGGCCCTATTCCTGTTGGGCGAAACCCTGGATGCTCGGCGGGTGGTCGGTATTGCCCTGGCATTCGGCGGCGTGCTGGTGATCGGCTTCGATCCGGTGGTATTCCGCCATCTCGATGCCCTGCTACTGGTCACCGCCGGCGCGGCGGCGATGGCACTCGCCACCATCCAGATGCGGCGGTTGCGCGGGGTCGGCGTGTTCGCGCTGCAAGCCTGGATCGCGCTGTGCGCCACGCCGGCACTGGCACTGCTCTCGCTGCTGTTCGAACAGGGACAGTGGAGCGCCCTGCGCACGGCGAGCACCCTGGAACTGGCCGCGCCGGTCTATTCCGCCGTGGGCGCATCCCTGATCGGTCACGGCATCGTCTATTACCTGCTCGGCCGTTATCCGGTCGGGGTCACCACGCCACTACTGCTGCTGAACCCCGTGCTGGCGGTCGCCTTCGGCGTGCTGTTGTGGGGCGATATCCTGACCTGGAAGCTGGCTTTGGGCGGCGCGATGACCTTGGCCGGTATCGCCGGCATCACCATATCCCTACCGAACCGCAAGGGCGTGCGTACCGCCTGAGTGGGCCTTCCTTCATAGTTCCCGGCGAACCAACCGTTCGATCAACGGTTGCAGGATGATTTCCATGGCGAAACCCATCTTGCCACCCGGCACCACGATGGTGTTGCGGCGCGACATGAATGAGTCGTGAATCATGTGAATCAGATGAGGAAAATTCGGCTGGGTTTTACGGGCGTCCTTGAAACGAATCACCACAAAGCTTTCATCCAGCGTGGGGATATCGCGCGCGGTGAAGGGGTTGGAAGTATCCACCGTCGGCACCCGCTGAAAATTAATGTCGGTGCATGAAAACTGCGGCACGATATAGTGAGTGTAATCGTACATCCGCCGCAGAATGGCGTCGGTTACCGCTTCGGCGCTGTAGCCCCGCTCAGCGGTATCGCGGTGAATTTTCTGGATCCATTCCAGATTGACGATCGGCACCACCCCGATCAACAGATCCACATAGCGGGCGACATTGACCTTGTCGGTCACCACCCCGCCGTGCAAGCCTTCGTAGAATAGCAGGTCGGTCCTGGGCGGTAATTGCACCCAAGGCGAAAACGTTCCCGGCTCCTGGCCATAACGTCCAGCTTCTTCCCGGCTGTGCAGGTAATAGCGCCGCAGTCCGCTGCCACGCTCGCCATACTCCATGAACAGCGCTTCCAAGCGGTCGAACAGATTTCCCTCGGGGCCGAAGTGGCTAAGATTGCGGCCCTCCTGGTAAGCTTGTTCGCATTGCCGTTGCATTTCCAGCCGATCATGGCGATGGAAGCTGTCGCCTTCGACGATGACGGCATTGATCCCATCCCGGCGAAAAATATGCTCCATCGCGACCCGAACCGTCGAAGTGCCGGCGCCAGACGAACCGGTAATGGCGATAATCGGATGCTGTTTTGACATGACCGCCCTGACAGTGACTGAAAGGCACCGAAGACAGCCCCGCCTATATCGCGGTGCGGCAAATCAATGCGGAGGCACTCGCTCAGGGGCTGATCTGTTCCAAATTAGCGAAATCGTCGGTTTGACGAACGACAATAGCAAAAATCGGGGAAAACCAAGAATATCGGAGAGAAGTCAGGCGTCAGGCGGGTTTGCCAAGCATCGTCCGGCAGCGAAATGCCTGATCCAAATGCTTTGGTCTCATTGCCCATTCTGCCGTAATAAGCGCCGCAGTTGGTGACGATAGATAAAGCCGGGCATGGCGCTCACCGCAAACAGGCACAAAGTTACTACATAGAACTCCCACCCCTGCGTATGCAGGACACCGGTCGTCTTGTATTCGAAACCGAAGCCTATACCAACGACCAAGCCGTAGAGCAATCCCCACTCGACCAGCCTCAACCAAAAGGGCTTAGTCCGCTGACACGGAATCGCGAACAGCCAGCGCTCACTCAGCCAAGGCAGGTTGGCGGCCACCACCGCCAACCCCAGCCAAAACCCAACCAGCAAGCCTTGCGACACGCCCGAACGATGCCTAGTTCAGCAATGCCGTGGCACACCAACTCATCAGCGCGGTCGGATACAACCCCAGCACCACCAACAGCAACCCATTGGCACTGATGACAATTTCAGTGTCGCGACTGAGCTCGATCGGCGCGCTCTGTTCAGGTTTATCGAAGTAGAGGCACTTGACCACCCGCAGATAATAGAATGCACCGATCACCGAGAACACCACGCCGAGGATCGCCAACCACACCAGCCCCACATCAACCACCGCCTGCAACACGACCCACTTGGCGTAGAAACCGGCCATGAACGGGATACCGGCCATGGACATCATGACCACCATCATCAGGAAAGCCAGCCATGGATTGCGGTCGTTCAGCCCCTTGAAGTCATCGATATTTTCGGCTTCGAAGCCAGTCCGACTTAGTATGATGATCAGACCGAAGGCACCAACCGCCATCAACACGTAAACGATGGCGTAAAACATGGCTGCGGCGTAGCCCTCCGGAGTACCGGCCAGAATGCCCAACAGCAGAAATCCAACATGGGAAATAGTCGAATAGGCCAACATCCGTTTGATATTGGTCTGGACGATCGCAACCAAGTTGCCCAGCGCCATGGATAGTGCCGCCAGGATGATCAGCATCTGCTGCCAATCGCCCTGCAACGAACCCAAGCCATCCACCAGAACCCGCATGATCAAGGCGAAAGCCGCCAACTTGGGCGCCGAGCCGATGTACAGGGTCACCGAAGTGGGCGCACCTTGGTAGACATCCGGCAACCACATATGGAAAGGCACCGCGCCCAGCTTGAACGACAATCCGACCACCAGAAACACCAGTCCGAACACCAGGACCAGGTTGTCCGCGCCTTGCCTGGCAACGGCGTCGGCTACTACCTGGAGATCCACGCTGCCGGTCGCGCCGTAGATCATCGAGATACCGTACAGCAACATGCCGGACGCCAGCGAACCCAGGACGAAATACTTCATGGCGGCCTCGGAGGAAACCGGAGAATCCCGATCGGTCGCCACCAAAGCGTAAAGCGATAACGACAGCAACTCCAACCCCAGATACACACTGAGCAGGCTGTAGGCGGATACCATGACCATCATACCGAGCACACCAAACAGACCCAGTACATAGTATTCGCCCTTGAACAGATCACGCTGGCGCAGATAGTCGCGCGAGTAGAGAAAACCAGCGGCGGTGGTCAGGTAGATGAACAGCTTGAGCAGATCGCCCATCGCATCCTTGACATAGTGACCGAACATTGTGGTCACCGGCGCCTGCGCGTAGGTCAGCAACGTCAGCAGGGCCGCGCCCAGCAAGGTCAATTGCGCCAATCCATAGCTAATGTGGCGTTGCCGCTGTTCCAGGAACACATCGACGACCAGCACCAAACACGCCATGGCCAGCACGAACAGTTCCGGCAACACCGGCACGAAATCAGGGGCGACGAAGTTCATGGGGTTTCCCTATTCTCCGATTCTTCTCTGCGACAGGAGGCCTTACAGCTTGGAGGCAGTGACATGCTGCAGTAGGTTCTCCACCGAGGCATGCATCACGGATGTCAGTGGGTCGGGCCAGACGCCGAGCAACAATACCGCCGCCGCCAGCAGGCTCAGTATGATAATTTCCCGGCTATTGACATCCTTCAGCTCGGCGACGTGACTGTTGCCGATGTCGCCGAAGATCACCCGCTTGATCAGCCACAGCGTGTAAGCCGCGCCGAGAATCAAGGTGGTCGCCGCCAGGAAAGCAATCCAGAAACTGGCCTTGAAACTGCTCAAGATCACCAGAAACTCGCCGATGAAACCCGAGGTGCCCGGCAAGCCCGCGTTAGCCATGCCGAACAGCACCATGAACGCGGCGAACACCGGCATGGTGTTGACTACCCCGCCGTAGTCCTTGATCTGGCGGGAATGCATCCGGTCGTACAACACGCCCACGCAGAGGAACAACGCGCCGGAGATAAACCCGTGCGACACCATCTGCACCATGCCGCCCTCAACACCCATGGCCGCGCCGCTCAGGCTGCCGGTGTGGCGGTAGATGCCGAACACGATGAAGAAACCCAAGGTGACGAAACCCATGTGGGCAATTGAGGAATAGGCGATCAGCTTTTTCATATCCTGCTGAATCAGCGCCACCAAGCCAATGTACACCACCGCCACCAGCGACATGGTAATCACCAACCAGTCCAGCATGCTCGCCGCGTCCGGGGTGATCGGCAGGGCGAAGCGCAGGAAGCCATAACCG
Organism: Candidatus Competibacter phosphatis; assembly: GCF_012939995.1. Taxonomy (GTDB): domain Bacteria; phylum Pseudomonadota; class Gammaproteobacteria; order Competibacterales; family Competibacteraceae; genus Competibacter; species Competibacter phosphatis. Next base: position 16,088 of record NZ_SPMZ01000009.1, read on the forward strand.
CCGATCTTCAAGGTAATTGCCGCCAGAATCACCGAACCACCGGTGGGCGCTTCGACATGGGCGTCCGGCAGCCAGGTATGCACCGGCCACATCGGTACCTTGACCGCGAAGCCGAGCATGAAGGCGAAGAAAATCAGCACCTGCTCGGTCAAGCTGAGCGGCAATTTGTGGAAATCGAGAATTTCGAAACTACCGGCCTGGTTGTACATGTAGATCAGAGCGATCAACATGAACACCGACCCCAGAAATGTGTACAGGAAGAACTTGAGGGTGGCGTAGACCCGGCGCGGCCCTCCCCAGATCCCGATGATCAGGAACATCGGGATCAACATCGATTCGAAGAGACGTAGAACAGAATGGCGTCCAGCGCGGCGAATACACCGATCATCAGGCCTTCCATGATCAGGAAGGCAGCCATGTATTGGGCAATCCGATACTGCACCACCTCCCAGCCGGCGATCACCACCAGCAGGGTCATGAACGCGGTGAGCAGGATCAGCGGCATGGAGAACCCATCCACGCCCAAGTGATAATTGGCATTGAGGGCCGGAATCCAGGGTATGAATTCCTGAAACTGCATCGCCGCTGTCGCGGGGTCGAACGACGAGTACAAGGGGATACTGATCAGCAAGCTCAGGATTGCCACCGTCAGCGCCAGCGCCTTGGCGCGCCCGGGGTTTTCATCGCCCACGAACAACACCGCGACGCCGCCCAGAATCGGGAACCAGATGACAAGACTCAGCAGAGGCAGTTCCGACAGCATGGTTTTTCTTCTTCCAGGTTAGCGGGTGACGAACCAGGTCAACAGGACCAGCAGGCCGACGATCATGGCAAACGCATAGGTATATAGATAACCGGTCTGCACCTGCCGAGTGATGGCGCCGAACCAGCCCACCAGCCGTGCCGTACCGTTCACCATCAGACCATCGATCAAGCCTGCGTCAGCGTACTTCCACAGCGCGGTACCCAAGCTCCGACTACCGCGCATGAACACCGCCTGGTAAATCTCGTCGAACAGATACTTACGCACCATGATGTCGTACAGCGTGGCGAACTTCCGTTGGATCAGATCCGGCAGATCCGGCCGTATCATGTACAGATAGAACGCCGAACCAAGCCCGATGAGAACCAAGATGAAGGGCAGACCAATCACGCCATGCAAAGCGAAATTGAATGCTCCACCGACTTCATGAAAGTGTTCCCTGAGATGCTCCAGCACGTTATGTGCAGGGGATACCACGATGGGTCCGTCGAACACCGTTCCAAACAACAACGGTCCGATCGCCATGGCACCGATCACCACCGAGGGAATCGCCAGCAGGATCAGCGGCACGGTCACCACCGCCGGCGTCTCGTGCAAATGTTCCTGGGTGTGATGGTCCATGCGCTCCTTGCCGTGGAACACGAGGAAGTACAACCGGAATGAGTAGAACGAGGTCACGAACACGCCCAGCATCACCGCGAAGTAGGCAAAGCCGGCACCAGCGATATGCGAGTAATGCACCGCTTCAAGGATACTGTCCTTGGAGTAGAAACCGGCGAATCCCGGCGTGCCGATCAGCGCCAAGGTACCCAACAGAAAGGTGAACCAGGTAATGGGCATGTACTTCCACAATCCACCCATCTTACGGATATCCTGCTCATGGTGCATGGCGATGATCACCGAGCCGGCACCCAGGAACAGCAACGCCTTGAAGAAGGCGTGAGTCATCAAGTGGAAAATAGCGGCGGAATAGGCGGACACACCCAGCGCCACAGTCATATAGCCTAGCTGCGACAGCGTCGAGTAAGCCACCACCCGCTTGATGTCGTTCTGGACGATACCAAGGAACCCCATGAACAAGGCGGTGATCGAACCGATGACCAGCACCACGCTCAGCGCCGTTTCCGACAACTCGAACAATGGCGACATGCGAGCCACCATGAAGATACCGGCGGTCACCATGGTGGCGGCGTGGATCAGCGCCGAGATCGGGGTCGGGCCTTCCATCGAATCCGGCAGCCAAACATGCAGCGGTACCTGCGCCGATTTACCCATCGCGCCGATGAACAGCAGGATGCAGATCAGGGTCATCAGCGACCAATCGACGCCAGGAATCACCTGCACGGTCATATCGGCCATCAGCGGCGCGGCGGCGAACACGTCGGCGTAGTCGATGCTGTTGAAAGCCATCAGCACCGCGGCGATGCCCAGCATAAATCCAAAATCGCCAACTCGATTAACCAGAAAAGCCTTGAGACTGGCGAAAATGGCGCTCTCGCGTTTGTACCAGAAGCCGATCAGCAGGTAGGACACCAAGCCCACCCCCTCCCAGCCGAAGAATAGTTGCAGGAAATTGTTGGACATCACCAGCATCAGCATGGCGAAGGTGAACAAGGCGATATAGCTGAAGAAGCGTTGATAACCGTCGTCGTCGTGCATGTAACCGATGGTGTAGATATGGACCATCAACGACACGAAGGTTACGGTGGAAATCATCACCGCTGTCAGGTTATCCACCAGAAAGCCGACTTCCATGCGAATGCCTTCGACCACCATCCAGGTGTAGAGCGATTCGTTGTAGGGCTCGGCGCCGTTCAAGACATGATGGCGGAGCACCACCAGCGACAGCAGAAAGGAAACCGCCACGCCGATGATGGTCACCCAGTGGGCGCCGGCTCGGCCGATTTTCCGGCCGAACAGACCGGCGACGATGGCGCCAAACAGTGGGGCAAGCACAATCCCGAGATAGACGTTTTGCATGCGGCTAACCCTTCAGCGTATCAAGGTCGGCGACGTTGATGGTACGGCGGTTGCGGAACAGCACCACCAGGATGGCCAAGCCGATAGCCGACTCAGCCGCCGCCACCGTCAAAATGAAAAAGACGAAGACCTGGCCGGTGGTATCGCCGAGAAACCTTGAAAAAGCGATGAAATTAAAATTCACCGCCAGCAGCATCAACTCGATCGACATCAGCAGGATAATGACGTTCTTCCGGTTCAGAAAAATGCCGGCCACGCTGAGACAAAAGAGGATCGCCCCCAGCACGAGATAATCAGTCAGCGCGATCATCTATCCCCCGCCTTGTATTTTTGAAATGGGTGAAAATAGGTCAGACAACTGAGCGGGTACACGGGCGACACCGGATCTCCCCGCCAAAAAACCACACTACTACTTCTTCTCCGGCGCCATGCGCACCAACCTCACCCGGTTGTCGCGCGACGATACCCGAACCTGCTGGCCAGGATCTTGGGACTTGGTTCCCTCGCGACGACGCATCGTCAGCGAGATGGCGGCAATGATCGCGACCAGCAAAATCACGGATGCGATTTCGAACGGATAGACGTAGAAAGTGTATAAGACACTGCCCAGTTCCTTGGTATTGCTGTAATCGGCCGTGTGCGAAATCAGATGGTACTGCTCGGTGGTAAAGTAGCCGGATCCGACCACCAACCCCATTTCGATCACGATCAACAACGCCACCGTCGCGCCGACCGGCAAGTACTTGATGAAACCCTCTCGCACTGGGTCGACATTGAGATCCAGCATCATGACCACGAACAGGAACAGCACCATGACCGCGCCCACATAGACCAGCACCAAAGTGATGGCCAGGAACTCGGCCTCAATCAGCAACCACAGGGCAGCGCTGGTAAAAAAGGCCAGCACCAGGAACAACGCGGCATGTACCGGGTTCCGGACCGTGATCACCCGCACCGCCGCGAATACCAGGATCAGCGCGAAGACGTAGAACAGAAACTTTTCAAATCCCATGAGCGAACCTGTCTTCTTCTTTGCTTAGGCAAGTGGGAGTCGGCTAGCGATAGGCCGCGTCGGCGGCCCGATCGGCGGCGATTTGCGCTTCCCAGCGGTCGCCGTGAGCAAGCAACTTCTCCTTGGTCATGATGTGCTCGCCACGCTTCTCAAAATGGTAATCGAATACCCGGGTCTCCACGATCGAGTCCACTGGGCAGGCCTCTTCGCAAAACCCGCAAAAAATACACTTGAATAGATCGATATCGTAACGGGTGGTGCGGCGGGTGCCGTCCTCTCGTTGCTCGGACTCGATGGTAATCGCCAACGCCGGGCAGACCGCCTCGCACAACTTGCAGGCAATACAGCGTTCTTCACCGTTGGGATAACGGCGAAGCGCATGCAGGCCGCGGAAGCGCGGCGACAGCGGGGTACGCTCCTCGGGATACTGCACCGTGATCTTTTTGGCAAACAGATAACGGCCGGTGACTCCCAAGCCGAGCAATAGCTCCCACAGCACAAAACTCTTGAAATAGTGCCGAAGGGTGTTGAGGGTATTCATCGCTTTCTCCGCTCAATCGAACCACGGGCCAACCTGCGCCAACACACCCAATCCAATCACCAGCAACCAAACCAGCGTCACCGGGATAAAGACCTTCCAACCCAAGCGCATGATCTGATCGTAGCGATAGCGCGGGAAGGTGGCGCGGAACCACAGGAAAAACAGCAGCAGGACCGAAATCTTGATCACCAGCCAAAGCGCGCCGGGCACGAAAGAGAACAATTCGCCGAGCACCGGGATACCCTCGAACGGCGACAGCCATCCACCCAGAAACAGGGTGGATGCCAACGCCGACACCAGGATCATGTTGGCGTATTCCGCCAGAAAGAAAACCGCGAAGGCCATGCCGGAATAATCCACATGGAACCCGGCCACGATCTCCGATTCGCCCTCGGCCACATCGAAGGGAGCGCGGTTGGTCTCGGCCACGCCGGAGATGAAGTACACAAGGAACAAGGGCAACAGCGGCAACCAATACCAGTGCAACAGACTGCCCTGCTGGGCCAGCACAATCTGATTGAGATTGAGGCTGCCGGCGGCCATCAGCACGCCGACCAAGGCGAAACCCATGGCGATTTCATAGGAGACGATCTGGGCCGCCGAGCGCATCGCGCCCAGGAAAGCGTATTTGGAATTCGAGGACCAACCGGCGATGATCACACCGTACACACCGAGTGACGTCAAGGAAAGCAGGTAAAGCAAGCCGGCGTCCAAATGGGAAATCTGCATGCCATCGCCGAAGGGGATCACCGCCCAAGCCGCCAGCGCCGGCCCGAACGCAGTCACCGGCGCCAGCAGGAACAGGAATCGATCGGCGCGGGTGGGGATAATGATCTCCTTGAACATCAGCTTCATGGCATCGGCGATGGGCTGCAACCACCCCTTGGGACCAACCCGGTTCGGACCGATCCGAACTTGCATGTAGCCAATGACCTTGCGCTCGGCGAAAGTTAGATACGCCACCCCTAGCAACAGAGGTGCCAGCAGGGCGACGATTTTCAGCAGGATAATAACGAGCGTCAGCAGCGTTTCCACGATCCAGGATTCCTTGTTGTTATTGGATAGCCACCGGGCCAACCGCCGGACCGAGTGCCACGCTGGCGTACAATCCCGCCGGAATCCAGGCACAACCCTTGGGCACGCTTTCATCCAATACCAGCGGTAGGTCGACCGCCGCGCCGTTCTGGCGTACCTGGACTTGTTCGCGCTCGGCCACGCCCAGATCCCGCGCCACATCTGGATGCAGCCGCACCTCGACCGGCCGCACCAGCGGGCTTAGTTGCAGAGATCGCGCACGCCGGACCAACGAATCAGCGGCATAAATCGGCACTTCCGCTACCCGATATAACCCTTCGGACTTGAAGGGGACCAAGGATTTACCGGAATCCAACGTATTGTCAGGCTGAACCCGAGTACAGGCATTCTCAGCTTCGGCTCGTATTTCTTCGGAACTGACGTAATCGAAACCGGCCACGCCAGCCAGATTGCCCAAAACCCGCAGCACTTTCCAGGCGGGTCTTGCCTCGCCAAACGGTTTGCTGGCTCCCGAAAAACTCTGCCAGAGACCTTCGGCATTGACATAACTACCGGAAGTTTCAGCGAAAGTAGCCACCGGCAAAACGACATGAGCATAAGTCTTACTGGCGGCACTGGCGAACGGACTGAGCGACACCACCCATTCAGCCGCTTGCAGGGCCTTCAGCGCCGCGGCGCCATCCCAGCAATCCAATTCCGGCTCCACTCCCAGCAGCACATAAGCTTTGCGGGGTGCCTCCAACATCGACCGCGTATCCAGACCCACCGTTGGTGCCGACGCCCCCCCTGGCAAGCGATGCGGCAGCGCGCCGGCCAGCCACCCACCTGCCGAGTTGGCGGCTTCGGGCAGATACCCCAGGCGCGCACCACTGCAAGCAGCCACGAAGCTGGCCAACGCCCGCAGTTGCGCGAAGGCTGGATGGGCGACGGCCAGATTGCCCAGTAGCACGGTGGCGGGCGCCTGATTGACCAGATGCTCGGCAATGGCGCGCTCGGTTTCCCCGGCGGACACGCCGCCGGCTAGGGCAGCGAGTTCCGTCGGCAGGTCCTGGCCTTTCAATTCCGCGACCGCCAGCGCCACGCCAACCAACGCCGCCACCATGCCGGCGGGATCGGCGATCACTTTGGCGGCGACTGGGAAAAGAAACTCAAAGTCACGGGGATTGATCAACAGGATTCGACCACCCGCCAACGCCGCCTTGCGCAAGCGATGGCCAGCCAGCGGTTGTTCCATCCGTACGTTGGAGCCAATCAGCAACGCCGCTCCGACCTTCTCCAAGTCCGCCAGCTCCTGCCCCAGCCAAGGGAATACCGGCGCCGCGTCCTGATCGCTGAAATCGGCCTGCCGCAGCCGGTGGTCGATATTCGCCACACCCAAGCCACGCGCCAGCTTCTGCGCCAGATACAATTCCTCCACGGTGGCGGTCGGCGACAACAGGAATCCAACCGCTTCGGCACCATGCTGGGCGATCACCTCCCGCAAACCCTTGCTCGCCGTTTCCAAGGCCACTTCCCAATCGGCTTCCCCGCCTTTTACCCAAGGACGGACCAAGCGATCATCGCTGTAAATGCCTTCATAGCTGAATCGGTCGCGATCGGAAATCCAGGTTTCGTTGATTGCCTCGTTCTCGCGCGGCACCACCCGCATGACTTGACCACGCAAGGTGTGAATGAAGATATTGGACCCGACGGAATCGTGCGGCGCGATGGCGGGATGCTGCACATATTCCCAGGAACGCCCCCGGTAGCGGGACGGCTTGGCGGTCAGCGCGCCCACCGGACATAGATCGATGACGTTGCCGGACAGTTCCGAACCGACGCTATGAGCCACGTAGGTACCGATTTCCACGGATTCGCCTCGCCCGGTGGCGCCCAATTCGCGCAGGCCGGCGACTTCCTCGCCAAAACGCACACAGCGAGTGCAGTGAATGCAGCGTGTCATGTCGGTGGCGATCAATGGCCCGATGTTCTTGTCCCTGACCACCCGTTTGCGTTCGGCGAACCGCGATACATCGGCACCGTAGCCCAGCGCCATGTCTTGCAATTCGCATTCGCCACCCTGGTCGCAAATCGGGCAATCCAGCGGATGGTTGATCAGCAAGAACTCCATGGTGCCCTTTTGCGCGGCGAGCGCTTTGGGCGACTCGGTATAGACTTTCATGCCTTCCATCACCGGCGTGGCGCACGCGGGCAAGGGCTTGGGCGCCTTCTCCACCTCGACGAGGCACATCCGACAATTCGCGGCAACGGACAGCTTCTTGTGATAGCAAAAACGGGGGATGGCAATACCCGCCGCATCGGTGATTTCGATGAGCATCGCGCCTTTACGCGCCTTCAGCGGGATGCCGTTGACTTCGATGTTGACCTGTTCCTCGCTCATCTCTTATCCACTGCAACCGTGTTATGGATTTTGTGGCTCAGGCGGCCAACGCCGTCGCGCCGGCGATCATGCTGCGCTTGTGCTCGATGTAGTAGGCAAATTCGTGGCGGTAGTGTTTGACGAAGCTGCGCACCGGCATGGCCGCGGCATCGCCCAGAGCGCAGATGGTGCGTCCTTCGATTCGGCTGGCCACGCTGTCCAGCAACTCCAGATCCTCGGGGCGACCCTTGCCTTCGACGATGCGGGTCACCATCCGGTACAGCCAGCCGGTGCCTTCGCGGCATGGAGTACATTGGCCACAGGACTCGGAGTAGTAGAATCGGGAAACACGCTGCAGCACCCGCACCATATCCGTGGTTTCGTCCATCACGATCACCGCGCCCGAACCCAGCATCGAGCCCGCCTTGACCACGGAATCGTAATCCATGTTGGCCTTCATCATGACCTCGCCCGGCACCACCGGCACCGAGGAGCCGCCTGGAATCACCGCCTTGAGCCGACGCCCCTTCCAGATTCCGCCGGCCATGGCCAGCAGATCGGCAAAGGGCGTTCCCAGGGCGATTTCGAAGTTGCCCGGTTTGTCGACGTGGCCAGAGACCGAGAAGATCTTGGTACCTCCGGCATTGGCGGTACCAAGCCCGGCAAACCACTCACCGCCGTTGCGGATGATCGACGGCACCGAGGAAAACGATTCGGTGTTGTTGATGGTGGTCGGCCGGCCGTAGAGGCCGTAGTTAGCCGGAAACGGCGGCTTGAAGCGCGGTTGGCCCTTTTTGCCCTCCAGCGATTCCAGCAGGGCGGTTTCCTCGCCACAGATATACGCACCGGCGCCCAGAGTTGGGTACAGATCGAAATCGATGCCGCTGCCCTGGATGTTTTTACCTAGCAATCCGGCGGCGTAGGCTTCCTTGACCGCGTTTTCGAAACGCTGGTAGGGTTCGTCCAGGAATTCACCGCGCATATAGTTATAGCCGACCGTGGAACCGGTGGCGAAACCGGCGATCGCCATACCTTCGACCAGGGCATGAGGGTTGAATCGTAGGATATCGCGATCCTTGCAGGTGCCCGGTTCGGACTCATCGGAATTGCAAACCACATACTTTTGGACGGGTGCGTTGCGCGGCATGAAGGTCCATTTCAGGCCGGTCGGGAACCCCGCGCCGCCGCGACCACGCAGACCGGATTTCTTGACCTCGTCGATCACCTGCTCGAATGTCAGTTGTCCGGCAAGAATCTTCTTCCAAGCCTCATAACCACCCAAGCCAGTGTAAGTCTCGATCGACCACGGCCGGTCCAAACCGAGCGTCCGGTAACAAACCTCATTGGCCATCGCGGTTCACTCCAGGCTATCAAGTACCTGATCCACTTTCTCGGGGGTCAGGTGCTCGTAATAAACGTGATCGACCTGCATCATCGGCGCCCCACAGCATGCCGCCAGACATTCTTCTTCCCGCTTCAGAAAAAAACTTGCCATCCGTCGTGCTTTCGCCCAGTCGAATACCTAGTTTCTTCTCGATATGCGCCAGGATGGCATCGCCCCCACGCAACATACAGGAAATATTGGTGCAAACCGAAATGCTGTGTCGACCAACTGGTTTCAATTCGAACATCGAATAAAAGGTCGCCACCTCATAGACGGCGATCGGCGGCATCTCCAGATATTCGGCCACCGCATCCATCAATTCAGTGGTGAGATAGCCGCCATTCTCGTGCTGGACCTCGCGCAGAGCCGCCAATACGGCGGACTGTTTCCGATCGGCGGGATAGCGGGTAACCCATTCATCGATTTCCGCGCGGGCATGAGCGGACAACAAATCACTCTTAGGTGCGCTCATCAGCGGTCGACCTCCCCAAACACGATATCCTGGGTACCAATGACGGCGACGACGTCGGCCAGCATGTGGCCGCGAGTCATCTCATCCATGGAGGACAAATGGGCGAAACCCGCCGCCCGAACCTTGAGCCGGTAAGGCTTGTTGGCGCCGTCGGAAATCAGGTAGACCCCATACTCGCCCTTGGGATGCTCGGTCGCCACGTAAACCTCGCCCTCGGGCACGCAGTAGCCTTCGGTGAAGAGTTTGAAATGATGAATCAGCGCCTCCATATCCTCTTTCATCTTCTCCCGTGGTGGTGGCGCGACCTTGTGGTCATCCAATATCACCGGACCGGGGTTTTCCTTCAGCCATTGCATGCACTGTTTGATGATGCGATTGGATTGGCGCATCTCCTCGACCCGCACCAGATAGCGATCATAGCAGTCGCCGTTGACGCCAACCGGAATGTCGAAATCCATCTGATCGTAGACGTCGTAAGGCTGCTTCTTACGCAAATCCCAAGCGATGCCGGACCCCCGAAGCATGGGACCGGAAAAACCCAGTTGCAAGGCACGTTCGGGAGTCACCACGCCGATACCGACCGTCCGCTGCTTCCAGATGCGGTTGTCGGTCAGCAGGGTTTCATACTCGTCCACACGACCGGGAAAACGCTCGGTAAAGGCTTCGATGAAATCCAGTAATGATCCTTGGCGTGTGGCGTTCCGCGCATCCACATCTTTCTTGCTGTGGCACTTGGAATGCTCGTACTCGTACTTGGGTATCGCATTCGGCAGATCGCGATAAACACCACCGGGCCGGAAATAGGTTGCGTGAAACCGCGCCCCGGATACCGCTTCGTAGCAATCCAGCAAATCTTCCCGCTCGCGGAAAGCGTAAATGAACATGGTCATGGCACCGATATCCAGACCATGCGCGCCGATCCACAACAAGTGATTGAGAATTCGCGTTATTTCCGCGTACATGACCCGAATATATTGGGCTCGCGGCGGTGGCTGGATACCCAACAGCTTTTCGACGGCCAGTACGTAACCATGCTCGTTGCTCATCGCCGACATGTAGTCGAGCCGATCCATGTAACCAATGCTCTGGTTGAACGGCTTGCTCTCCGCCAGCTTTTCGGTCCCGCGATGCAACAGGCCGATATGCGGATCGGCGCGCTGCACTACTTCGCCATCCATCTCCAGCACTAGGCGCAGCACGCCATGGGCGGCCGGATGCTGCGGCCCAAAGTTCAAAGTGTAATTGCGAATCTCAGGCATCAGCGGTTTTCCTCAGTGAGACTCGGACAGATAACGGCTGTCATTGCGAATGACGCGGGGCACCAACACGCGCGGTTCGATGCTGACCGGTTCGTACACCACGCGACCGCGTTCGGGGTCGTAGCGCATTTCGACGTGACCGATCAATGGGAAATCCTTGCGGAACGGATGACCGATAAACCCGTAATCGGTCAGAATGCGCCGCAGGTCCGGGTGACCTTCGAACACGATGCCGTACAGATCGAACGCCTCGCGCTCGTACCAGTTGGCCGACGCCCACAACGCCACCACCGAGGGTACCACTGGCAGTTCGTCATCCGGCGCGAATACGCGTGCGCGTAGCCGCTGGTTGCGCGACACCGACAGCAGTTGGTAGACGGCGGCAAAGCGCCCCTTGCCGGAGAACCGGCGATCGGCAACGACGTGCTGGATGGCTGCGGCGGCACGCCCGGTCGCCCGTTCGACCACCCCACGGCTAAAACCTTTATTGGAGGATTCGCCGGTCGCCCATTCCACGGCACCGTAAGCCTGATAGTCGACACCGCAAATATCCATGACCTGCTCGAACACAAAATCCGGTTCGTCGCGTAGCGCGGTAAACACTTCGATCAGCCTTTCTGGCGGAACTTCGATGGTCACTTCCCCATTATCCAGTTTACATTCCAACAGAATGTCGCCAAACCGGGCTTGGAGTTTTTCCACGAGATTTTGGAGAGCGTCGGCCATGGGGCATTATCTCAACGGGCTATGGTATTGGTGCGTCGTATTTTATCGTGTAATTGCAGGATTCCGTACAACAACGCCTCCGCCGTCGGCGGACAGCCAGGCACGTAAACGTCCACCGGCACGATACGATCACAACCGCGCACCACGGAATAGGAATAGTGATAATAGCCACCTCCATTGGCGCAAGATCCCATGGAGATCACCCAGCGAGGCTCGGCCATCTGATCGTAAACCTTACGCAAGGCCGGCCCCATTTTGTTGCACAGGGTACCGGCGACGATCATCACATCGGATTGGCGAGGACTGGGCCGGAACACAATGCCGAATCGGTCCAGATCGTAGCGAGACGCGCCAGCGTGCATCATCTCCACCGCGCAGCAAGCCAAACCGAAGGTCATCGGCCACATCGAACCCGTGCGTGCCCAGTTGATCAGTTTGTCGGCCGTGGTGGTCACCACGCCTTTTTCAAGAATACCTTCTATTCCCATTCCAAGGCTCCTTTTTTCCACTCATAAATGAAACCGATCACCAGGATGCCGAGAAAAACTGTCATCGCCGCAAAACCGAACAAGCCGATTTTGTCGAGCACGACCGCCCAAGGAAACAGAAACGCAATTTCCAGATCGAAGATAATGAAAAGAATTGCCACCAGATAATAGCGGACATCGAATTTCATCCGGCTATCTTCGAACGATTCAAAACCACACTCGTAGGCAGACGATTTTTCGCTATCGGGGCGACGTGGTCCGAGGAAAAAAACCGAGGCTGATGGCAATCGTGGCGATTGCAATGGCGATGACGACGAAAATCAGGACTGGGAGATAATTGGACAACATCAGGATCGCACCTTCGACATGGCGGGCCGGAAGAAAGCGCTGCGGCAGCTAGTTAGGGTTTTGGATCGGCGACGAAGGTTCCGACAAGCTCAGCGGTACGGTTCCGGAATATTTCGTGGGCGCTATACGCAAGACAGTCGAGGCGTGTCGCTTATTGTAGTTAAAACGCCGCATGACTCATAAACCTCATGGTGATGGCCGCACTTCATTCCCTAGCGTGAGCCAATAAACAACATCAAGGTGTCCAGAAATATCGAAAGTATCTTGGCTGCGGTCCTAAGATACTTTCGCCCTGTAATTTTGGTACCGATGGCCGGACTCGAACCGGCACGGCTTGCGCCACTACCCCCTCAAGATAGCGTGTCTACCAGTTCCACCACATCGGCACGAGCAAGTCGTTATTTTCGCGGCAACTGAGGCACATCCGCAGGACCGCCGCCCACATCGGACCGTGGCTGTGGGGCCTTGGCTTCCTCAACCTGCAACCGTTCGACGACGCTCTTGGGGACACTGGTCTGCGTGGCAAAGTAAGCCAGTGTCAGGCTGGTCAGAAAGAACACGGTCGCCAACACGGAGGTCGTCCGACTCAGAAAGGACGCGGCACCGCGCGCCCCAAACATCGTCGCGGACGACCCACTACCGAACGCCGCGCCGGCATCGGCGCCCTTGCCCTGTTGTAGCAGCACCAAGGCGACCAAGGCGACGGCGGCGATGATGTGCGCGACGAGAATCAGAGTGTGCAGCATGGCGGCAGTTTAACAGCCTGCCTTGGCAATCGCCAGAAACTCCTTGGCTTCGAGCGAAGCGCCGCCGATCAAACCTCCGTCGATGTCCGGCATGGCCAGCAGCTCCGCAGCATTGGCGGCTTTCATGCTGCCGCCGTACAGAATGCAGACCTGGCTCGCCAGCGCCGAATCCAGTTGCGCCAACTTGGCGCGAATGAAGGCATGGACCTCCTGAGCCTGTCCGGCGGTGGCGGTCCGACCGGTACCGATCGCCCATACCGGCTCGTAGGCAATCACCGCATCGGCAAAACCACTGATGCCTTCCAGATCCAACACCGCCTTGATTTGCCGTTCGACCACCGCCTCGGTCACCCCCTGCTCGCGTTCCTGCAGAGTCTCTCCGACGCAGAGGATGGGCTTGAGTCCAATCTTGCGGGCGGTGGCAAACTTCCGCGCGACGATCTCGTCGGTTTCGCCGTACAGGGTGCGCCGCTCCGAGTGACCGACGATGACGTAGTCGCAATGAAAATCCTGCAACATCGAACCCGCCACCTCTCCGGTGTGCGCCCCCGAAGCATGCTCGGACAGATTCTGCGCGCCCCAGCCGACCGAGGAGTCAGACAACTGCTGCTCGACCAGCCCCAAATACACGAATGACGGAAACACCGCCAGTTCGACGGCCGCAACCTCGGCGGCGCCTTCACGAATGCCTTGCAGCAACTCGCGAATGCTGTTGGCCGAGCCATTCATTTTCCAGTTTCCAGCCACGAACTTACGGCGCATATCGCTATCTCTCCCACTTTGAAAATCCTAAAGAGTTTACGTTTTTTGCCCTCGAAAATCAATCACACCGACAATGCGTCCCGCACCACGTCGGCCAATTCGCGGGCGTGGCGTTCGACGATTCCAGCATCCATGCCCTCAACCATCACCCGAACCACCGGCTCGGTTCCGGAGGACCGCAGCAGTACTCGGCCGTTGTCACCCAACTGATTCTCGACGGCCCGGACCGCTTCCTGGATCGATGCTCGCTGCAAATCCACGCGCCCGGCAACCGACACATTGATCAGCGTTTGCGGGCACTTGCTCATGCCGGCCTTGAGATCGTGCAGACTCTTGCCGGAACGCAGCATCGCCGACAAAACTTGCAGCGCGGAGATGATGCCATCGCCGGTCGTGGTCCGATCCAGACAGATGATGTGGCCGGAGCTTTCGCCTCCCAAAATCAAATTCTCAGCCAGCAGGCATTCCATCACATAACGATCTCCAACCCGGGCGCGGCGCAGTTCGAGCCCCAGAGCCCGCAGCGCCACCTCAAGACCCAAATTGGTCATCAATGTGCCGACCACGGCGTTGAATCGGGCACCGATGCGTAAACGGTCGCGAGCGATGATGAACAGCAGTTCGTCGCCATCCAAAATTTCACCGCGATGATCCACCATGATCACACGGTCGCCATCTCCGTCAAAGGCGATGCCCAGATCGGCGCCCTGCTCCTTCACCGTCGCGCAGAGCGCCGCCGGCTTGGTGGAGCCGCAGTCCAGATTGATGTTGAGCCCGTCGGGAGCGACACCCAGGGGAATCACGGTCGCGCCCATTTCCTCAAAGACGCTCGGAGCGATATGGTAGGTCGCGCCGTGCGCGCAATCCACCACCAGCCTGATACCCGCCAGACTGGTATAGGCGGGAATCGTGCTCTTGCAGAACTCGATGTAGCGGCCGGCGGCATCGACGATGCGTTCGGCCTTGCCCAGGGCATCGGGTTCGGCGGTTTCCAGCGGTTGCGCCAGCAACTCCTCAATCCGCTCCTCGACCGCATCGGGCAATTTTTGTCCGTCGCGGGAGAAAAACTTGATGCCATTGTCATAGTAGGGGTTGTGTGAGGCACTGACCACGATGCCCGCGCAGGCGTGCAGGGTGCGGGTCAGATAGGCGATACCTGGCGTGGGCATCGGACCCAGCAGAGCGATATTGACCCCAGCCGCCGACAGCCCCGCCTCCAGCGCCGATTCGAACATGTACCCGGAAATACGCGTATCCTTGCCGACGACGACCTTGTTGAAACCTTTGGTCTGGAGCACTCGCCCGACCGCCCAGCCCAGCTTCAACACGAACTCCGCCGTAATCGGATATTCGCCGACCCGTCCCCGAATACCGTCCGTACCAAAGTAACTCTTCTCCATGCGATTTCCTCTAAAATCAGCAACATTAAACTATTGTAGCGATGAGCATGGGCAAGGCGCACATCGCTGGGCGGTCGGCGGAAACCGCTTCGCCCTCTAGTCGACCGCCAGCACGGCGGCACAGATGCGCAAGGCTTGGACCGTCTCCCGAACATCGTGAGCACGAACGACACGAGCTCCCCGCCAAACGGCGATCGTCGCTGCCGCCAGACTGCCAACCAGCCGCTCGCCCACAGGCACATCCAGCAACGCGCCGATCATGCTCTTACGCGAGATGCCGACCAGCACGCTGGCCGCCAGGTCGGTAAACCGATCAAGGTGGCGAAGCAGTTGTAGGTTGTGCGCCAAAGTCTTGCCGAAACCGAAACCGGGATCGACCAAAATCCGCTCGCGGGCAATGCCGGCCGCTTCGCAGGCACCAACCCGTGCTGCTAAATAATCGCGGACCTCGGCGACCACATCAGCGTAAACAGGCCCTCGTTGCATGGTGATGGGTTCACCCCGCAGGTGCATCAGACAGACCGGCAGGCCACTGGCCACTGCCGCCGCCAGCGCTCCAGGCATCTGTAGTGCTCGCACGTCGTTGATCAAGCCAGCGCCGGCTCGCGCCAGCTCGCGCATAAGTTCAGGTTTGCTGGTGTCCACCGAAATCGGCACGGGCAACTCGCGCGCCAGCCGTTCCACCACCGGCAGCACCCGATCCAGCTCTTCCTGTACCGATACCGGCGCCGCGCCCGGCCGGGTGGACTCCCCGCCGACATCGACCAGCGCCGCGCCCTGCGCCACCATGATTTCCGCGCGACGCAACGCTGCATCCAGCTGCAAATAGTGCCCGCCGTCGGAAAACGAATCGGGGGTGACGTTGAGCACCCCCATCACGGCCGGCTGGCTCAGATCAAGCGTCTTTCCCGCGCAATTTATTAGCATGGTTGACACACTCCCACAAAAAAAACCCTCTTCCG
Organism: Candidatus Competibacter phosphatis; assembly: GCF_012939995.1. Classification (GTDB taxonomy): domain Bacteria; phylum Pseudomonadota; class Gammaproteobacteria; order Competibacterales; family Competibacteraceae; genus Competibacter; species Competibacter phosphatis. Next base: position 32,325 of record NZ_SPMZ01000009.1, read on the forward strand.
TTAGCGAAAGAGGGTTTTCTCCACAAAGAGCCCTGCTCCCGTTGGGGAGAAGGGCAAAAAGAACCAGCGGAAAACTCAATGCTGCTGGGCAGGTCCGCCAATCGGCTTTTCGCCTCGCCGATCCTTGTCCAGACTCACCGACGAACCGGTGCTGGGCGGGTCCGAATCGGCATTCGAATCCGTCGGCTCGCGCGGCGGCCGACCAGCCATGATGTCGTCGATCTGCTCGGAATCGATGGTCTCGAACTTGATCAACGCCTCGGCCATGGTGTGCAGCTTGTCGAGATTATCGCGTAACAACTGTTCGGCACGCCGGTAATTGCAGTCGATGATCGAGCGAATTTCCTCGTCGATGACATGGGCGGTTTCATCAGATACGTTCTTATGCCGGGTCACCGACCGTCCCAGAAACACCTCGCCATCGTCTTCGCTGTAGGTCAGCGGTCCCAGCCGTTCAGACAATCCCCACTTGGTCACCATATTGCGGGCGATGTCGGTGGAGCGTTCGATGTCGTTCTGCGCGCCGGTGGTGACGAAATCCGCTCCGAAAACGATGGCCTCGGCGATCCGCCCACCGAACAGGCTGGAAATCTGGCTTTCCAGCCGCTGCTTGCTGAAGCTGTAACGGTCGCCCTCCGGCAAAAACATGGTCACGCCCAACGCCCGGCCGCGCGGGATGATGCTGACCTTGTATACCGGGTCATGCGCCGGCACCAGTCGTCCAACGATGGCATGGCCGGCCTCGTGATAGGCCGTGAGCTTCTTTTCCTCCTCGCTCATCACCATCGACTTGCGCTCAGCGCCCATCATGATCTTGTCCTTGGCCTTCTCGAAATCCTCCATGTCCACATCGCGCTTGTTGGCGCGAGCGGCGAACAGCGCCGCCTCATTCACCAGATTGGCCAAGTCCGCTCCGGAAAAACCGGGAGTGCCACGAGCGATAACCACCGGTTTGACATTGTCGGACAGCGGCACCTTGCGCATGTGGACCTTAAGAATCTGCTCGCGGCCCCGCACGTCGGGCAACGGGACCACCACCTGCCGATCAAATCGGCCAGGACGCAGCAGTGCCGGATCGAGCACATCGGGACGATTGGTGGCGGCGATGACGATGATGCCTTCGTTACCCTCGAAGCCATCCATTTCCACCAGCAACTGGTTCAGGGTTTGCTCGCGCTCGTCGTGACCGCCACCCAGACCGGCGCCGCGATGCCGGCCCACGGCGTCGATTTCGTCGATGAAGATAATGCAGGGCGCGTGCTTCTTGGCTTGTTCGAACATATCGCGCACCCTGGATGCGCCGACGCCGACGAACATTTCCACGAAGTCCGAACCGGAGATGGAGAAGAACGGTACCTTGGCCTCGCCAGCGATGGCCTTGGCCAGCAGCGTCTTGCCGGTGCCGGGCGAACCGACCATCAGCACCCCGCGCGGAATCTTGCCGCCAAGTTTCTGGAATTTGCCAGGATCACGCAGGAATTCCACCAATTCGGCGACTTCTTCCTTGGCCTCGTCCACGCCAGCGACATCCGAGAACGTGACCTTGATCTGATCCTCGCTCATCATCCGGGCACGCGACTTACCGAACGACATCGCCCCTCGGCCAGCACCACCCCCCTGCATCTGCCGCAGGAAGAACACCCAGATCCCGATCAATAACAACATCGGGAACCAGGAGATGAAGATCTGCATCAACAGCCCCTGTTTCTCCGGTGGTTGCCCCTCGATATCGACACCGTGCTTGAGCAGCTCGCCGATCATGGCGCTGTTATCAGTTTCCGGGCTATATGTGGTGAAGCGCTCGCCACCACCAGTCCGACCCTGAATGGCGCGCCCGTCGATCATCACCTGCGCAATTCGCCCTTCCTTGGCTTCCTGCAGGAACTGCGAGTAAGACATTTGGGCGGATGGCGCCACCTTCGGACCAAAACTATTGAAGACGGACATCAGCACCACCGCGATGACCACCCACAGAAGGATGTTTTTTACCATGTCATTCAAGGTGCGCACCTCAACGCTGCAAAAGCGCTTGTAATCTTGATACTGGAAAGAGAGATTGCTCGCTTCTCCCGAGCTTAAGAGCTTAACGGGTTAAAAAAATACCAGATTTTAGACTCGCTCACCCACGATAGTTCCTAGCCAGCCAGTACCGTTCGGCACTGCGGGCGCGTGACGCTTTGGGCTTGCGGGGCAAAACAGCGGCAAACGCGGCACGCAGTTCCCCAAGAAACGGATCGATACCTTCGCCCTGAAACGCCTTGACCAGGAAATCTCCGCCAGGCCGCAAACATTGTCGGGCAAAATCCAGCGCCAGCTCAGCCAAGTACATGCCGCGCGGCTGATCCACCGCCTTGATGCCTGTGGTATTGGGGGCCATATCGGATATTACAAGGTCCACGGGCCGGCCGTTCAGCACATTCAACAATCCTTCCAGCACCGCTGTCTCGCGGAAATCGCCCTGGATGCATTCCACGCCAGCCAGCGGCTCGATCGGCAGTACATCCAACGCGATCACCACGCCCCGAGGACCAACCAGCCGCGCCGCTAGCTGCGACCAGCCTCCGGGTGCCGCGCCCAGATCCACGACTGTGGCGCCAGGCCGCAAAAACCGGTCTTTTTCCTGTATTTCCAGCAGCTTGTAGACCGCACGGGAACGGTAACCTTCCGCTTGGGCACGGCGCACGTATTCATCGGTGAAATGCTCCCTTAGCCAGCGGGTGCTGCTCTTACTGCGGGCCATCCTGATTTCGTTCCCTTTCGTGGTTGAATTGGGCCATGATCCGGTGGACCCGGATGACGATCCAAAGCATGCCCAACAACCCATAGCTCAGCAGCAGCAACAATTGCAGGGACAGGCTTTCAAGCGCCCGCCCCTGCACCAGCAGCAGCAACACACCGATCGCCAGGATAATCCCTAGATCCAGCTTCACCTCGTTCAAAGGGCTCGGGGCTACCGTCAAACCCTTGCCGCCAGTTACACTGTCGAAATCTTTCGCCATGTCCGATTATCCCGTGCCCATCCTGACCAACCCGCAAAAGCGTCATCTCAAAGCCTTGGCCCATCACCGCAAGCCGGTTGTGATCATCGGCGACAACGGCATCACACCGGCGGTCATCCATGAAATCCTGCTGGCTCTCGACCATCACGAACTGATCAAAATCCGAGTTAATGCCGAAGATCGCCAAGCGCGGGAAGCGATGATCGCGGAGATTTGCGCGGCGACCGACGCGGCACTGATCCAGCGGATCGGACATATTGCCACGCTGTTCCGCCAAAATCATGAAAGCCCATGCATCGAACTACCGTGAACCATCGAAGGATTGTCAACGGTTCAGCGGCGTGGCGTCAATTGCGGATCGTGCGTTTTTACGCGCTGGCTCGAGCGAACCGCCGAACCATTCAGGGCTTACGAGCAAGAACCGCTCTTTTTGCTCGCCGCCGCCATCGGCCCGCGCCCTGCCCCGTTGGCTTCGCCAAGCTGAAGCATCTTGCTAATCAGGATGGCAAATACTGAATGATGCATTGCTACCGGAACCAATGGAGCGTGCGGGCACGGTGGGGAGGGACCCGGGCTTACAAGTGTAGGTTTTTCCAGAAAGAGCAAGCGAGACATAAAGTTGCGATAAAATAGCTGATAGGGAAATCGCCTGATTACCGGAGGAACCGTCATGCCTCGCGCCCCCGAACTGGAGCAATGGCGCACCGAAATTGCCAAACACTTTCCCCATCTCAGCCAGCCAATGGTGATGGGATTGGCTCTGTGGAGTTTGGGCATGATCCTTGTGCGCTCCTGTAGTTTGACGGCGATCACCGACTGGTGGTCGTGCCGACTCGGTCAGCCCTCCCACACCGTGCGGGAACGCTTACGCGATACCTATCGCGAAGCGGAGGCGAAAGCCGGGGGGGCATCGGGCCGAGCTCGACCTGAGTGCCTGTTGGGCGCCGTGGTGCACTTGGGTCTTGGGCGGGTGGTCCGGCACCCAACTGGCCGTGGCTTTGGATGCGACCACCCTGGGCCAACGCTTTGTGCTCTTGGTCATCAGTGTGGTTTATCGGGGGTGTGCCGTGCCGCTCATCTGGAAGGTTTTGCCGGCGGGCGGCAAACACCCGTGGAAGCCGGAGTGGCTGGCGTTGTTACAGGCTTTGCGCGGGCGGGTTTCACCGACTTGGACGGTCATCGTCCTCGCCGACCGGGGGTTGCATGCGAAGTGGTTGTTCGAGACCCTCTTTCAGATGGGATGGCATCCGATGCTTCGGGTCAATGTCGGCGGTTCGTTTCGCCCCGAAGGGTGGTATCACTGGGTGCCGTTTCGCCAGTTAGTCCTGGCGGTCGGTGATCGCTGGCAAGGCTCCGGGACCGCCTTTACCCACCCCAAGACACGCTTGAACTGTACGCTGTTAGGCTGCTGGGAGGCCGGTCACGACGCCCCATGGCTGATCTTAACCAACATTCCGCCACAAGCGGCCGAGGCGTGTTGGTACGGGTTGCGCGCATGGATTGAGCAAGGCTTCAAAAAGATCAAGGGCGGCGGGTGGCAATGGCAGTATACGCGGATGACCGACCCGAACCGGGCGAAACGCCTGTGGTTGGCGATCGCCATCGCGACGTGGTGGTTGCTCTCCATCGGCGGTGAGGCCGAAGCGGCCCTCCCGAGCGCAACGTTTCCGCCCGTGCCCGGTTCGCCTCGACAGCAAGGTCGACGCTGGCGGCTGGTGAGCGTCTTCCGGCATGGTTGGTCGCTCATTATGGCGGCACTCTTCAAGCATCAAGCTCTGCCCACCGGCCATGGCCGCCCTGAACCATGGCCCACCTGCTCCACCGTCCCTCATGGCCCACCGTTGGCTATGTCCGTAGGAGAACCATGAAAAAACCTACACTTGTAAGAGGGACCCGGGGAGGCATGCGAAGAGTACGTAACGCTGTTCCGGCTTGTCGACATCATCAACGAGCGTTTCGGCTTGGCGGTTCGAAGGGAAACAGGGTTCTCCGTAAATCGCGATAGCGGCGCCAAATCGAACGAAGCCAGTCCTTGTGCCCATCGCTCCCATCGGCTCTTGCGTTTTCAGCCATCGTCCTGCAACGCATCTTCCAGCGGCTGCTCGAACAGCATTTTTTCTCCCGCGATCTGTTTCCTCCATACCACCGCTGGTGGCGAATATGGCGCTTCGGTCCGATCCACCGCCACGATTTCTGACCCAGGCATGGTCTCCACCGGCCACACGCACACCCGATTCCTACCGGCCCGTTTAGCCGCGTACATGGCGATATCGGCGTACTGGACCAAGGTTTCGGCTTCAACGGCGTGCTGAGGATACCAGGCCATGCCGATGCTGGCCGAAATCCGCGCCGGGCCTTGCGGCAGATCGAAAGGCTCGGACAAACTGGCCACCAGTTCGGTCGCCACCCCGACCACCGCCTCGGAATCGGTGACATCCGGCAGGATCAGGGCAAATTCATCGCCGCCTACTCGCGCCACGGTATCGCTGTCGCGCATGCGGTGGCATAACCGTCGGGCCACCGCGCGCAGCAGCGCATCGCCGGCGGCATGGCCCAGTCGGTCGTTCACGGCCTTGAAGCCGTCCAGATCGACCCACAATACGGCCACGCTCCGAGCCGTGCGCTTGGCGCGGAGCAACTCCTGTTCGAGCCGATCCCAATACAATGCGCGGTTAGGCAGCCCAGTGAGCGCGTCGCAATGCGCCAGCAACCACAACCGCTCGTCCTTTTCCCGACGCTCGGTGGCGTTGGCCAACACCAAAATCGCACCCTCCGCCGATCGATCGCGCCGCAACGATTGATCCAGTGAGCCGCGCACCACAGATCGGTGTCGTTGAGACGGAATTCCAGCCAGTGCGTTTCCTCGCTATGGCGATTGATCTGCCAAACAAACCCAAAGTAGTCGCGGTCGTTGGGATGCACGAACTCCAGCACATTCCGTCCCATGGCTTGCTCTAGCGTACAACCGCACAGGGTGCAGCCAATGGCGCTGATGTAGCGACAGCGCTCGCTGGCATCGAACTCCAGGATCCCGACCGGCGCTGCCCTCAGTAATACTTGCAGGTGTTGCTCCGTGGTCACCAGTTCGCGTTGTAAAGCTTCGTTGTAACTACGCAAACGTCCGAGCGCTTGGTTGCGGGCCTCCATTGCGCCACCCAGTAACAACCCGGTCAGGGCGATGGCGATCATGCCCATCTGGTATTGCAGTACTGCGTTGGGGTTGCCGTACAGCGCGACCAACAGCACCAGTCCGCCCTCCAGCACCACCGTCCCCAATACCGCGCCACGCAGGCCGCCGCGCAGCGCCACACCAGCCAGCGGCAACAGGAGAAACAACGGGGCGAACGGAAAATACTGCTCCAGATCGAAACCCCATAACATCCCCACCCACCCCAGCAGCGCGGCGCCCAACAGTGCCGCGCTCAACAGTAGGCTATCGATCAGACACGCGGAACATGGTCGCGCCAATACAACATAAGGAGCGCGTCGCTCGCGCCAGTGGCCTTGGCGTAGATACCGATCGAGCCCAGGCAACACCCACACCAGCAACAACGGCGCAAGGGTAATGATGGCGATGAAATTGCCGATCAGCCAGGACAGAAAAATGGCCTGGGCTTGGGTTTGGTCGAGCAGAGTCGGGACGGCACCAAAAGCCATCAGCGCGCTGACGATCAAGGAGGCGGAAAAAAAACAGGGCAAAATGGCTGGGCATGGCGAAATTTCGGATCTCGGGAACCCATCGCCGCAGTGGCAGAATGACGGCGGCACAAGCAAGGAGCGCAAGTATCTGTTGCCAATCCCAGAACCGGAACGGCTCATCACCCGCATCCAACAACCACGACAACACGCCATACGCCACGAGGGCAAGCAATTCCAACAGCACGCCGGCCCAACCAAACGCCAGCAGCAGAAAGAAACGCAACCCTGCCGGGGGAAACCACAGGTTGGCCACATCGGACCCAAACGAATCGAGCAGGGAAGAACCGGCAAAAGTTGCCGCCCACAAAGCAAGGTAAACGCTGCCAGCAAGCAAAACGCGCCCGCTTCCATTCAATGGTGGAAATGGTGCCCGGCTCGTGCTCGTTGGTTTTTTTGTCATATTCTTCAACCAATCGCCATCCTTGCCAAAAAATAGGCCGAATTGTGCTCGATTTGATTTTGTGATGGAAACACCATTAACAAAAATTGTCTCTTTAGACTACCAAAAAAAATCGTTAATGTTACACTCAACACGCGATAACCCCAAAGACACCAAAGTGCCTATTATTAGAGAATATTGTCTTATCAAAGAAACGTTCAACCGAGAATCTGTAGACGGCGCGCCGTGGATCCAAACGAAAACATGATTCGATCCGGTAAGCTAAGAGCATCTTGAACCACTGGATAATCGCCATGACCACGATCGATGCCGAACTCGATACGTCCGGATTGAGCTGCCCGCTACCGATTCTCAAAGCCAAAAAGGCCCTGGCTGGCCTACGCGGCGGTCAGGTGCTGCGCGTGATCGCCTCCGACCCGGAATCGGTCCGGGATTTCGAGACCTTCAGCCAACAGATGGGCCACGTCTTGCTGGAAGCGCGGGAAGAGCTTGGACAATTCTACTTTCTATTGCGCAAGCGGGAGGATTGAAGCCCGGTCGGCTGGAGCCAGTCGCCGGTGTTCGCTTCTACTCCCCGGCCACTGTCATCCGCTCTAGCAGCAGCGAACCGCAGCGGATACCGCCGCGCATATCCACGTCAGCACCGACCGCCACCACACCTCGGAACAGATCATTCAGATTGCCGGCGATGGTGATTTCGTGGACCGGATAGCGAACCTGGCCCTGCTCCACCCAAAACCCGGACGCCCCGCGCGAATAGTCGCCGGTCACCAGATTGACCCCATGGCCGAGCAATTCGGTCACCCACAAGCCGGTATCCAGTTGCCGCAGCAGCTCCTCCTGCCCCAACGAACCGGGCTCGACGATCAGATTGTGGGTACCGCCGGCGTTGCCGGTAGTTTGCATCCCCAAACGGCGTGCCGAATAGCTATCCAGCACGTAACCCCGCAATACCCCATCGCTGACCACATCCCGGTCGGCGGTGGCCACGCCTTCGCTGTCGAACGGGGCGCTGCCCAAGGCCTTGGGCAAGCGCGGCCGTTCGCGCAGGGTCACGAAATCCGGGAACACGGGCGTGCCGAGTCGATCCAGCAGGAACGAGGACTTGCGATACAGCGCCCCACCCCGAATGGCGGCGATAAAGTGCCCGATCAAGCCGCGCGCCAGTTCTGGCGCGAATAAAACCGGCACCTGCCGGGTACCTAGTCGGCGGCTGCCTAGCCGGCGCAGCGCCCGCCGACCGGCCTTTTGCCCAACCGCGACCGGCGTTTCCAGTTCAGTGCGGTCGCGCGCCACGGTATGCCAATGATTGCGCTGCATACCCTCCGCATCCTGAGCGATCACCGAACAACTCAGCGAATGGCGGGTGGTCGGATAGCCGCCACAAAACCCGTGCGAGTTGCCGTACATGACCAGCCCGGCACGGGTGGCGACGCTGCCACCTTCGGAGTTGCGGATACGTGGGTCCAACGCCAGCGCCGCCGCTTCGCACTCACGGGCCAAGTCGATCGCTTCCTCGGCGGACAGCGCCCAGGGATGGTATAGGTCGAGATCGGGAATCTCCCGCACCAGCCGTTCGGGATCGGCCAATCCCGCGTACGGATCGGCGGCGGTATGACGAGCGATGGCGCAGGCGCTTTGCACGGTGTCGCGAATCGCCTCCGGTCGCCAGTCGGCGGTACTGGCCGAGCCGCGACTCTGACCGAAGTAGACCGTGACCGCCAAGCCGCGCTGGCGATGATGTTCCAGGGTCTCGACCTCGCCCAGCCGGACGGTCACCGACAGGGCACTGGCGAAACTGACCGCCGCTTCGGTGGCGGTGACGCCCTGGACCTGCGCCTCGGCCAGAATGTCGGCGATCAGGGTTTCCAGTCGTTCGCGCGCCGGCATTGGCGCAATGGTGGGGGCAATGGCTTCGGGCATGGATTGGAATTCGGGGTTCATGATTCGGGATTCGAGCTCAGGCTTGCGTACCGCCCACGGTCAACGATTCGATCTTCAGGGTCGGCTGACCGACCCCCACCGGCACGCTCTGCCCGTCCTTGCCGCAGGTGCCGACCCCGGCATCGAGCTTCAGATCGTTACCGACCATCGAAACCTTGGTCAGCACGTCCGGACCGTTGCCGATCAGGGTGGCGCCCTTGACCGGGCGGGTGACGCGACCGTTTTCGATCAGATAAGCCTCGCTGGCCGAGAACACGAACTTGCCGGAGGTGATGTCCACTTGGCCGCCACCGAAGTTGACGGCGTACAGCCCTCGCTCCACTGAGGCGACGATCTCCGCCGGGTCGTGCTCGCCCGGCAGCATGTAGGTGTTGGTCATCCGTGGCAGCGGCAGGTGGGCGTAGGACTCGCGGCGACCGTTGCCGGTCGGCGTAGCCTTCATCAATCGGGCATTGAGCTTGTCCTGCAAATAGCCCTTGAGCACCCCGCGCTCGATCAGCGTGGTGCACTGAGTCGGGGTGCCCTCGTCGTCGATGTTCAAGGAGCCGCGCCGGCTGGCCAGGGTGCCGTCGTCCACCACTGTGCACAGCGAGGTGGCGACCCGCTCGCCGATCCGCCCGCTGAAGGCCGAGGTACCCTTGCGATTGAAATCGCCCTCCAGCCCGTGACCGATGGCCTCGTGCAGCAAGACACCCGGCCAGCCCGGTCCCAGCACCACGGTCATGGTTCCGGCCGGAGCGGGAACGGCCTCCAGGTTGATCAGCGCCTGCCGCACCGCTTCCCGCGCGTGCCCCAAGGCGCGATCCTGATCGAGGAACCAGCCGTAGCCGACTCGGCCACCGCCACCGGAACCGCCCTGCTCGCGACGGCCGTCGTGTTCGACGATCACGCTCACGTTCAGCCGCACCAGCGGTCGCACGTCGCCGGCCAGCGTGCCGTCGCTGCCGGCGATCAGGATCGTGTCCCGCACGGCGGCCAGGCTAACCATGACCTGGGTCACGCGCGGGTCCTGACGACGCGCCTCGGCGTCCACCGCTTCCAGCAAGCAGACCTTGGCGTCGGCCGACAGCGTTTCCAGCGGATCGAGCGGTTCGTAAAGCGCCGGCCGTTGGGTGGAACGCCAGACCTGCAAGCGAGTACCGCCGCCATCCCGAGCGATGGCGCGGGCGGCGGTGGCCGCTTCCAGCAACGCCGGCAACACGATCTCGTCGGAATAGGCAAAGCCGGTTTTCTCGCCGCTTGTCGCCCGGACACCGACACCCTGCTGGATGGCGTGGCTGGCGTTCTTGACCTGTCCGTCCTCCAGTCCCCAGGATTCGGCGCGGCGCTGCTGAAAATACAGGTCGCCGCCGTCGATGGCGTGGCCCAACAGACAGGACAGGGTTCGATGCAAGGCGTCCTCGCCGAGACCGGCGGGTGCGAGCAGTTGTTGGCGGGCGAGGGCCAGCGTATCGGTCGTCATCATTTCCTCAAGTTTCGCAGTGCACACGATGTTCTAGGACCGGGAATTGCCGTCGAACGTTCTCCAGCCGCTCCCGGTCGAATTCGGCCAGCACCACGCCCGGCCCGTGTGGCAAGCGGTCGAGGATCGCACCCCACGGGTCGATGATCAGACTGTCGCCATGGGTCTCGCGGCCGTTGGCGTGCCGGCCACCCTGGGCGGAGGCGATCACGTAGCATTGATTTTCGATGGCGCGTGCCCGCAACAGCGTTTCCCAGTGCGCCAATCCGGTGGCGGCGGTGAATGCCGCCGGCAGGGCCAGAATTTCCATGCCGCGCTCCATCAGGGCGCGAAACTGCTCGGGAAAGCGCAGGTCGTAGCACACCGCCAACCCCAGCCGACCCAATGGCGTCTCGGCAAAAACGTAGCGGTCGCCCGGTTCGATGGTGGCCGACTCGGCGTAACGCTCCCGGCTGCCCACCACCTGCACGTCGAACAGATGCACCTTGTCGTAGCGGGCCACCCGCTGGCCGCGATCGTCGAACAGCAGGCAGGCCGCGCGCACTCGCCGCGCGTCGCCGGCGGTCCGCAGCGGGATCGTGCCTCCAATCAGCCACAGCCGGTGACGAGCGGCCTGTTCGGCCAGAAAAGATTGAATCAGCCCATCGCCTTCCGTTTCCCGCGCCGCCACTTTTTCCTCTTCGCGACGGCCCATCAGGGCAAAATTCTCTGGCAGCACCGCTAGTCGAGCGCCTTGGTCGGCGGCTCGGGCCAGCAGTTCGGCGGCGGTAGCCAGATTTTCGGCGACATCGGGTCCGGAAACCATTTGGATGGCGGCCATGCGCGGCATGTCGGGCACCTCGTTCATTGGTCGCCCACGAGCTTTTTGGGCGAGGTGGCGGGCGATGGTTCCCGCAGCGGTTCCAACACCGGATCTTCCCAGGAGCCGGTCAGCGTATAACGGTAGCGGGTTGCTTGTTCGATGCCTTTTTGCAGCAAGCGTTCAGCGACCAGCACCGCCGCGCCGATCGCCGGGCCACCAGCCAACGCACCCGCGACCGGCAAAGCGCCACCCAAATTCGGCGTCACCGTGATCTGCTGGTCGTAATCACGGTCCCGCAATCCGGTCCGGCCCCGGATATCGATCCGCGCGGCCGGCGCTTCGACCGTGAGATCGTCGGTGAAGGCTTGCCCATGCTTGAAAACGAATTCGCCGGTGATCTGATCGAAACTGGTCCCTGGCTGGAACAGATCGCTGAAATCGAGACTTAGGCGCCGCATGATGTTCTGCAAACTAAATAACCCGACCACCCGACCCAAACCCGGATCGATGTTGAGCAACTGTCCTGAGTCGATGTGAAATTTCAGACTGCCATCCATGCGCTCCAGAGTGAAGGCGGGCAACTCCCCCGCCCACTCGGCGCGTAGTTCCGCTTCGGTCTCACCGCCGGTGATACCGGTATCCCGATAGCCGAATGCCGCCAGGGTTTCTCCCAACGTCTGGCTCCACAAGGTCGCTCGCAACTGGGCAAGCTGACCGCCGAGGGTCCAGTGCCATTCGCCACTGGCGGTGAAATGCTGCCATTCGGAATTCAGGTCCATCTCGGACAGGCGAACACCGCTCTCCATCGGCATGACGACCACCCGTAACCGGCCCAGAGCTTTGTCGTCCAATCGAAACTCACTGGCGGTCAGCACCAGCGGCGGCAAGTGACGCGGATCGGAGGCAACGGACGGGCGGGCAACGGCGTCCTTCTCCAGCTCTCGCCGCCACGATAAGCGCTGCAACGCCGCGTTGATCGGCTGCGTTGGAGTCGGCTGATCTGGCAAGGTAAGACGCCCAGCCAGCTCATTGCTCTCCAGTTCGACTTGTAGGCCGCCATTCCGGCGGGTCGCTCCCATTTTCAGCCGGGTCACCGAATGATCGCCGATCGTCAACTCACCGATTTGAGCATCGATACCCTGTAACAAGCCCCACCATGTCGCAGGTTTTCGTTCATCACCGGCGGTGGAATTGGTCGAATCGGGAGTGGCGTTGGGCCAATCCAGTCGCCAACGCGGCAGATCGGCGACAATGAACAAGCCCGACGCCTCCGGCAATTGAGCCGCGCCAGCATTGATGCGGAGCTCACCCCGATCCAGTCGAAGTTGTTGCGGATAACCGTCCAAGGCCAACACCGCCCGCACGTTCGCGTCGTATTTCAGGTCCAATTCCAGGGTATCACGCTCGCGCGGACGCACGGTCAGGGCGAAGGGGCGAGCCTGGTCGGCATCCTTGCCAAAGGGTTCCGGCAACCGGATAGCGGTGCCACGCAAATCCGAACTAAGGCTCAAAGTAAAAGCGGATTTCAGATTGTTCTGCTTGTCCTGACCGGTTGGAACCGTCAGCACGGCTTTCCAGAGGCTCTTGCCGTCGATAAACGACTCCACTCCCACAGGCTTTCCGGTGAAGGTTTGCGGTTCCAAGCAGCCTTGCAATTGGCCACGCAATTCGCGGTGACCCACATCGTCGATCAAATCCAGGTCGATCCGAACCGGCTCTCCGCGCAGCAGCGCCCGCACGTCCTCGGCTTTCAGGTCGGTTTCCGTAAACGCCACTTCGCCCTTCAGCCGACTGAATTCGAGCGTCCGGGATGGCAAGGCCACGCTATTGTCCGACAAATCGATCCGCCCGCGCGCGTGGCTGGGCCGCGAGTCGGCTGGAACGGCGAGTTCGAACTCCACGGTATTGCGGCCGGCGATCCGCAAATCCGGCAGATCGTCGCCCAGCTCCTGGCCGATCGGACTCTCTCTGAGCCCGCGCCACAAACTGGCGCCGGGTCCATCGATCCGCCCCTTGGCCTGGGCAACCACCTTCTCAAGATCGTCGATCCAGACCGCGAGATTTTCGATCTTGGCATTGAGCAGGCGACCGGCGCCGGGCTCCATCTCGATCCGCATGCCGCGATTGCGAAACGTCACGCTCCCCCGCAATCCTTCCAACCGGGGCCAACCGGGCGCGTAGTTCACCACCGCATCCTCGATCCGAAAGTGGGTCTCGAACAAACCTTCGTCGCGGTCGAAAGGGAAATGGGCCGGCGGGCCGCGCAAAAGCAGATCGCCGGCCACCACCCGACCGCCGACCAGCGCCTGATCCAGCCAGGCGATCCCCGCGGGCGGAATCACCGTCACCGGCAGGTAGCGCCGCGCCTGGTCGCGCCCGATGCGGACATCCCGATAATGCCCACGCAAATCCAGCACCGGCTCGCCCCGATCGGGCAAGGTGACGCTACCCCAAAACCGCCCGTTGAAATCGGGGTTGGCCATCTCCAGACTGGCGCTGTCGAGCCGCAATCCGTCCATATCGCGTTGCCAGACGATCGTCCCGTGCAAGCGGTCGAGGTCAAGCGGGAGCCGTAGCAAACCGGCGGTATCGATCCGGACCCGCTGGCTGTCCAGCTCAAGCTGGCCTCGCGCCGGGGAAAAGGTCAACAGGCCGGTCAGGTTGTCGAATCCCGGCAAGCCATGGGTCGATCGTCCGGCCACTCCGTGCAAGCGCGCGGTCGCCGCATAGGTATCGAAACCGGACTCGGCTTCCAACGCGATTTCCGGCAAGTCGCCACGCGGATCAAGCGACGCCAGCCAGTTTCGGGCCGACTCGTCCAGCCACGGCGTCACCCAGGCCAGCACGTCCTGAACACGCCAGTCGCGGCCTTCCCCGCGCCAGCGCTCACCGGCGCGGCTCAGCTCGAAACAGGGTTGCGCCTCGCCCTGGGAATGACCATCGCCAAACCGGGTCTGGCCCCGCAAGCGCCAACCGGCATCCTGTGTATTCCACTCGAAATCCAGTTCACTGTCCGGCGTCGCCGCCAACCAGGACGCCAACAAAGCGGTACGCGGCTCGGGCTTCAAACGCGCTTGTCGCACGCGCAACTGACCTTGTAAGCGGACGGGACGCCAGTCCCGCCAGTCGCCGCTGACCACCAATCCGACTTGGCCGGCGCTGAACGGTAAGGGTAACGGCCAGCCCGCCAGACTCAAACGACCGGCCTCGAACCGAAAGGTCCCTCGCCCAGCCTCGGGATCGGCATCGTCGACGCGTTGCCGCTCCACATTCAATTGCAAGCGGTCGCCCAAGCCGGACGGCAACTCGGCGGTGAAAGTCAGTCGCTGACCTTCGGCGGTGTCCCGCACCTGAAAATAGGGACGCAGAATGTTGATCGCCCCGCCATCCAGGCGGCGCACGGTCAACCGCTCGCCGATGATGTCCAGCCGATGCACGGCGAACAGCCAGCGGGCGGCTTTCTCCAAGGGTGACGTGGCATTTTCGGAATCGGCATTCGCCCGCAGTCGCAAGGCTCCATCCGGCCCCTGCTCCAAGGTCAGGTTCAAACCCTCCAGCCGGACTTGGCCGAACGCCGGCCGCCATTCCCGCAGCGAACGCCACAGGTTCAGGCTCACCGTCGCCTGGGCGAAACTGGCCCAGGCAGCGCTGCTGTCGGGATCGCGCAGGCCGACGTCCCGCAATCGCAACCGAAGCCGCCAACCATCCCGAACCGCATCCACCGACCCGATCCGTACCGGTGTCCGCAGCGCTTCTCCCAAAGCATCCGCCAGTGGCTCACGGTAGTCGTTCAAACGCGGCAGCAGCCACCATTGCCCGAACGCCAGCAATAGTAGCAACGGCAACAACAGCGCCAGAATCAGCCGACGCGCCCACCGCAGGGTCCGCCGCGTCGTGCCGGCCGCATGCCAAAACCCTTGGCTCACATCAACACCACGTCATACTGCTCGCGGGTGTAGAGGGCTTCCGCCTGGAATTTGATGGGAATACCGATAAAGGCCTCCAGTTGCGCCACGCTGGTGGATTCCTGGTCCAGCATGGCGTCCACCACATCCGGCGCGGCCAGCACCATGAACTGACGCGGCGAATATTGGCGGGCTTCGCGCAACAGTTCGCGGAAGATGTCGTAGCATACCGTCTCGGCGGTCTTGATCGAGCCCCGACCGTTGCACAAGGGGCACGGCTCGCACAACACCTGTTCCAGGCTCTCCCGGGTGCGCTTGCGGGTCATTTCCACCAGACCGAGCGGCGATACCTGCGAGATGTGGCTCTTGGCGCGATCTTTTTCCAGATGTTTCTCCAACGCCTTGAACACCGCCTGACGGTGTTCCTCGCTGGCCATGTCGATGAAGTCGAGGATGATGATCCCGCCCAGATTGCGCAGCCGCAATTGCCGGGCGATGGCGGAGGCGGCCTCCAGATTGGTCTTAAAGATGGTTTCCTCAAGATTGCGATGTCCCACGTAGGCGCCAGTGTTGACGTCGATGGTGGTCATCGCCTCGGTCTGATCGACGATGAGGTAGCCGCCGGACTTGAGCGGCACCTTCTTGCTTAGCGCCCGCTGGATCTCGTCCTCGATGCCGTACAGTTCGAAAATCGGCCGTTCGCCGGGATAGTGCTCCAGGCGCGGCACCATCTCCGGCACGAACTTGTCGGCGAACTCCAGCATCCGCTGGCAGGTTTCGCGCGAATCGACGCGCATTCTCTCGACACTGTCGCCGACGAAATCGCGCAACACCCGCAGGATCAGGGGCAGATCCTCGTACAGGGTCGCAATGCCGCTGGTCTCCTTGATCCGCTCCCGGATCGAACCCCACAAGCGTTGCAGAAACTGCATATCTGCCCGCAGCGCCCAGGGCTCCGCGCCTTCTGCGGCGGTGCGCACGATGTAGCCACCGCCGAACTCGGCCCGGAAAACATTGATCATTTCCTTGAGCCGCTGCCGCTCGCGCTCGCCGTCGATCTTGACCGACACCCCCGCCATGTCCGAATCGGCCAGGAACACCAGGAAGCGGGACGGCAGAGTGATATGCGTAGTCAACCGCGCGCCCTTGGTGCCGATCGGGTCCTTGATCACCTGCACCACCAATTCCTGATTCTCGCGCACCAGTTCGGTAATGACCGGCCAGCGTTCGCCGGCGACCGCTCCCCCTTCGACCATGGTTTCTGGACGGATATCGGAAACGTGCAGGAACGCGGCTCGCTCCAGGCCGACGTCCACGAACGCCGCCTCCATGCCGGGCAATACCCGACAGACTCGCCCCTTGTAGATGTTACCGACCAACCCGCGCCGGCCGACTCGTTCGAGCAGGATTTCCTGCAGGACGCCGTTCTCGACCACGGCGACTCGGGTTTCGCGGGGCGTCACGTTGATCAGAATTTCGTCGCCCGTGCCGCCTTCGGCGCGTGTGGCCATGAATGGTCGTTCCCGTCAGGAGATGAAAGTAATGTTAGAGAGGGAGGATGCCGAACTCTCGCAGCAGTTCGGCGGTTTCGAACAGCGGTAGTCCCATCACCCCGGAGTAGCTGCCGCGCAACTCCACGACGAAGGCCGCCGCTCGCCCTTGAATGCCGTAGCCGCCGGCCTTGTCCCTCGGTTCGCCGCTGTCCCAGTAAGTCTCGCATTCCGCCGGCGACAGATCCCGGAAGCGAACCCGGCTTTCCTGGATCTTGAACGCGTCGCGCGCCTCGGTGGCCAAGGCCACCGCGCTCAAGACCCGATGCTCCCGCCCGGACAAGCGCGCCAGCATCGCCAAGCCCTCGTCCCGGTCGTCGGGTTTACCGAGAATCGCGTCGTCCACCACCACCGCTGTGTCCGCGCCCAGCACCGGCGCGGGTCTGCGTCGGCCCAATGCGCACACGCCCGCTTCCGCCTTGGCCCGCGCCAGTCGAGCCACGTAGGCGTGGGGTGTCTCATTCGGCAGCGGCGTCTCGTCCACCGCAACCGGCAACAAACGGTAGGCAACGCCGATCTGACGCAGCAGTTCGCGACGGCGAGGGGAAGCGGAAGCCAGATAGATTTGGAAGGTGGCCATGTCAGGCACGGTGGTAGGGATGATGATGCAGCAGGCTCCAGGCCCGATAAAGCTGTTCGGCCAGCACCACCCGCACCAGCGGATGCGGCAAGGTCAGCCGCGACAGCGCCCATAATCGCCCGGCGCGGGCATGACAGGCCGGGTCCAACCCGTCAGGACCACCGACCAGCAGACTGAGATCGTGGCCCTCTCGCAGCCAACCGGCCAATTGTTCAGCCAGTTGCACGGTGCTCCATTCCTGCCCCCGTTCGTCCAGGGCGATCACCTGGGACCCCGCCGGTATCGCCGCCAGCAAGCGTTCGCCCTCGGCGCGGACCAGACGCGCCAAATCGCTGTTCGCGCCACGCTTGCCGGGTGGAATTTCGACCAGGTTCAGCGCGCACTCCCGCGGCAACCGCCCGGCATATTCCTCATAACCGGCCTTGACCCAGCTCGGCATGCGGGTTCCCACGGCGAGCAGATGGATCTTCATGGGCACCGCGCCAGAATCGATTGCTCAATGTTCCAACGCCCTGACGGCATCCACCGACCACAACTTCTCCAGATTGTAGAAATCGCGGGTCTGCGGCAACATGACGTGCAGCACGATGTCGTTCAAATCCACCAGCACCCATTCCGCCTCCCGCTGGCCTTCGACGCCCAAGGGCCGTACGCCGACCGCCGCGCATTTTTCGATCACCTTATCAGCCAGCGCCTTGACCTGGCGGTTGGAGGAACCGCTAGCGATAACCATCAAGTCAGTGAAACTGGCGATCTCGCGCACATCCAGAATTTTGATGTCCTGAGCTTTCACCTCTTCCAGGGCAGCCACAACAATGTCTCGTAAAGCCTCAAGTTGCATGAATTTCATTGATCCTCATGAAGTCACGGAGGTCAGGGTAGGCAACGACCGGTACAGCGCCCGCTCGTGGATATGGGCCAGTGCCGTCTCCGGCAACAGAAAACGAGGCGACTGGCCACGCGCCAGCAAAGCGCGAATGTACGTCGCGGAGATGTCCAACTGGGTCACTGGCTGGAACAAGATACCGCCGGCAAGCCGCTGGCGTAGGGCGGCGGAGTCCGCCATGCGTGGGGCGATGAATTCCTCCAGTACCGGCACGAACGACTTCGACGGCCCAGGCCGTTGCATCACCACGATGTGGGCGAACTGGCTCAATTCCCGCCAGCGATGCCAGGTGTGCAGTTCGCGGAAGGCATCGACGCCGACGATCAGACACAGGGGGATATCCTCGAAGTCCTCGCGCAACGAGGCCAGGGTATCCACCATATAGGAAGGTCCCTCCCGACGCAGTTCCCGATCGTCGACCACGAAGCCCGTTTGCCCGGCCGTGGCCAAACGCACCAGCGCCAGCCGCTGCTCGGCGGTGATTTGCGGCGCACCGCGATGCGCCGGAATCCGGCAGGGCACGAAGCGGATTTCCGCCAGATCCAGCGCCTCCAGCAACTCCAACGCCGGTCGCAGGTGACCGTAATGGATCGGGTCGAAGGTACCGCCCAGAACGCCGATGGGATGTGGACACGGCGGAAAACGGGGGGCCACCGGCATTGAATTCACGGTTTATCTCGCTCGCCTGGTATTTCGCGCGCCGTACCCGCAAAAAATTCGATGGATGATCGGGTCATGATGACATCGTGGTCAGCCATGACCGTTCGCCCGGTGCTCGCAAATTTCACCCCTTATTCTCGAACATGCCCATCACCCAGCACCACGAACTTCAGGGTGGTCAAGCCCTCCGCGCCGACCGGGCCACGGGCATGCAGCTTATCGGTGCTGATGCCGATTTCCGCGCCCAAGCCATACTCGCCACCGTCGGCGAAGCGGGTGGAGGCGTTCACCATCACCGAGCTGGAATCCACCTCGCGCAGAAAACGCCGTGCCCGACTGTAATCCTCAGTCACGATGGCGTCGGTGTGGGCGGAACCGTAGACGGCGATATGGTCCATGGCCTGGTCGATATCGTCGACGATCCGAACCGCCAGAATCGGCGCCAGATATTCCGCATACCAGTCTTCCTCGGTGGCCACCCCGATCTCCGGCAGCAGGTCGCGGGTCTGCGGACAACCGCGCAATTCCACGCCGGCCTCCCGGTAGCATCGACCCAGTTCGGGCAATACCCGGCCGGCGATACCCGTCGCCACCAGCAGGGTTTCCATGGTATTGCAGGTGCCGTAGCGTTGGGTCTTGGCGTTGTAGGCGATCGACACCGCCTTATCGGGATCGGCACGGTCGTCGATGTAGACGTGGCAAACCCCGTCCAGATGTTTGATCACCGGCACCCGCGCCTCGCGGCTGATCCGCTCAATTAGGCTCTTGCCACCGCGCGGCACGATCACGTCCACGTATTCGGCCATGCCGATCAGCACACCGACGGCGGCGCGATCGGCGGTATCGACCACCTGTACCGCGTCGGCCGGCAAGCCAGCAGCGGCCAACCCTCGCTGGATGCAGGCAGCAATGGCGCGGTTGGAATGCAGTGCCTCGGAACCACCGCGCAGAATGGCGGCATTGCCGGCCTTCAAACAAAGCGCGGCGGCGTCGGCGGTTACGTTCGGCCGCGACTCGTAGATGATGCCGATCACCCCCAGCGGCACCCGCATTTGTCCCACCTGGATTCCCGATGGGCGGTATTTGAGGCCGGTGATTTCACCCACGGGATCGGGCTGGGCTGCGATTTCCCGCAGACCCTGGGCCATCGCCCGAATACCCTTGGGCGTCAGCTCCAAGCGGTCCAGCAGGGCAGCGTCCAACCCGTTGGCGCGGCCGGCGTCCATGTCCAGGCGATTGGCCGCCAGCAACCGTTCCTCGTCCACCTCCAGGGCGGCGGCGATGGCGAGCAGGGCGCCGTTCTTGGTCCGGGTCTCGGCGCGACCGACGACGCGGGACGCGGCACGGGCACGGCGGCCCACATCCAGCATGTAGCGCTCGATGGCGTTGGCGGTTTCCATGTGGGTATCGTTCATCGGCAAAGCGTCCTCATGACCGACGCCGCCTCAAGCGCCGGGCTATGACATTACAATTCGTCGGGCAACAATCGCCGACCGGCCAGCCGCAAACCTGCCATCAGCAGCGCATCCCACGGCGAGCCGGGCTCGATGCCCTTGATCGCGCGGTCGGTGCGGGCGCACGCGTCCAGCAGCGACCGGCAATCGGCCAGCGTCAGCCGTTGCAGCGCCTGAAGCAGGGACGGCTTACGTTTGTCCCAGACGATTTCCTTGCGGGCGGCGAACGCGGCAAACACGGTTTCGGGCGGTTGGCGCTGGTCGCGGGCGAAAGCCAGTGCGTTCAGTACCCGCAGTTCCCGGTGCAAGGCCCAGTTCGCCAACACCGGCTCCACGCCTTCGCCGCGCAACCCGTTCAGAATCCGCGCGACGCGCTCCGGCTGGCCGCGCAGGGCGGCATCCACGAAATCATAGATGCTGTATCGGGAGCTGTCGCCGACCGCCGCCAATACCCTGTCGACGGTTAGCGGCTGGTCGCCGGCCAACAACGCCAGCTTCTCGATTTCCTGGGCGGCGGCCAACAGATTGCCCTCCACCCGCTCGCCCAGCAGCAGCACCGCTTCAGGGGTAGGTTTCAGACCACGTTCCCGTAGCCGGCGTTCGATCCAGACCGGCAATTGTCCCGACTCCACCGGCGCCGCTGGCACCACCACCCCAGTCGCATCCAGGGCGGCGAACCAGCGGCTTTTCTGGGTATTCCAGTCGAGCTTGCCGGCGGTGACCAACAACACCGCGTCGTCGGCGGGACGGGCCGCATACTCGCTCAGCGCCTTGGCGCCGGCGTCGCCCGGTTTGGCGTTGCCCAGGCGCAGTTCCAGCAGCCGCCGGTTGGCGAACAGCGAAGGGCTGGCCGCCAGTTGGCGCAGCGCGTTCCAGTCGAAGCCGGCATCGACCGTCAGGCATTCCCGCTCGGCATGGCCGCGTTCGCGGGCGGCGGCGCGGAGTGTGTCGGCGGATTCCTGCGCCAGCAAGGTTTCTTCGCCAAAGACCAGATAGAGCGGCGCCAGAGTCTTGCGCAAATGCGCGGCAAGCTGTTCAGGACGCACTCGCAAGCGACGTCCTCAAGAACCGATGGTTTGCAAGCGGCGGACAATCTGCCAAGCCAGATCCTCGGCCATGCTGTCCACCAGGATTTCCTGCGCGGCCTCGAAACCGAGCACTGCGTTCTCGTCGAACAACAGGGTGCGGTTGGCGCTGAGTCCTTCCAATGGAATCAGGGTCTTGCCGTTGGCCAGCGTCACCTGGTAAGCGGCATCGTAAGCCAGGAAATACTGTCGCTTGACGTTGATACGGTCGACGGCGACCACGCGGCGACCACTGCCCTCGCGCAAGATGGTAATGGTCGCCTTGGCCTGGGCCGGATCGCGGGTGACGGTCACGCCGTTGTTCGCCAGCAGCAACCGCAGCTTGCGGCTCAGGGCGCCGGGCGGTGTTCCAATCGCGGTCTGGCTTTGCAAGTACACCACCGACAGTTCTGGCGGCAGTTGGGCTTGCCCGCGCAACTGGAAGCCGCAGCCACCCAACAACAACACCCATAACCCCAAGCCGCTCAGTACGATCCGGCGCATGTTCGCCTCGCTCAGCACACCAGGTTGACCAGTTTGCCGGGCACGATCACGATCTTGCGCGGTGGCTTGCCCTCGACGAAGCGCCACACGTTCGGCTCGGCCCGCGCCGCCTGTTCGATAAACTCGCGGTCGGCGCTCACCGGCACCTCGATCTGGCCACGCAACTTGCCGTTGACCTGCACCACCAGCGTCATCAGGTCACGGGCCAGCGCCGTTTCGTCGGGCGCCGGCCAAGCGGCGTCCAGCACGTCGTCGCCATAACCCAGTTCCCGCCAAAGCGCGTGAGTGACGTGCGGCACCACCGGCGACAGCAGCCGTAGCAGGATGCTCAAGCCCTCGCGGCGCACGGCGGCGGCGCACGGATCGCCATCGGACTCGATCCTACTCAGCGCATTCAGAATCTTCATGCCGCCGGAAACCACGGTGTTGAACTGGTGGCGACCGAAGTCGTACAGCGCCTGCCGCAGCGCTTCATGCACCTCGCGGCGCAGCTCGCGCAACGGCCCGGACAGCGCGGCGGCGTCCGGGTCACCGGCGACGCGGATCGCCTCCTGATGCTCGGCGGCATGGAACCACAACCGGCGCAGAAAGCGATAGGCGCCGGCCACGCCGGCATCGGACCATTCCAGCGCCTGATCGGGCGGCGCGGCAAACATCATGAACAGGCGGGCAGTATCGGCGCCGTACTGTTCGATCAGTGACTGCGGATCGACACCGTTGTTCTTGGACTTGGCCATTTTCTCGATGCCGCCGATCGCCACCGGCTGGCCGTCGGCGCTCAGCGTCGCGGCCAGCGGTCGGCCCTTGTCGTCGGTCTGTACCTTGACGTCGGCCGGATTGATCCATTGCTTGCGGCCGTCCGAGGTCTCCCGGTAGAAGGTGGGCGCCACCACCATGCCTTGGGTGAGCAACTTGGCGAACGGTTCCGCCACCGGGGTTAGGCCCAGGTCGCGCATTACCTTGGTCCAGAACCGCGAATAAAGCAGGTGCAGGATGGCGTGCTCAATGCCACCGACGTACTGATCGACTGGCATCCAGTAATCGGCGCGGGCGTCGGTCATCGTCGTCGCACCCGGTGTGCAGTAGCGGAAAAAGTACCAGGACGAATCGACGAAGGTGTCCATGGTGTCGGTTTCGCGCCGGGCCGGCTTGCCGCAGCGCGGGCAGGCACAGTCCAAGAATTCGGCGTATTTGTTGAGCGGGTTGCCGGAACCGTCTGGAATCAAGTCGCCCGGCAACACCACCGGCAGATCCGCGTCCGGCACTGGCACCGCGCCGCAATCTTGGCAATGGATGATCGGGATCGGCGTACCCCAGTAGCGCTGCCGGGAGACACCCCAGTCGCGCAGCCGCCAGATTACCTTCTTTTCGCCCAAGTCCTTGGCGCTCAGATCGGCGGCAATGGCATCCACCGCCTGCTCGAAGCCCAAGCCGTCGTATTGGCCGGAATTGATGCACACGCCGTAATCGGCGTAGGCGTCCTGCCACGGCGCGAGTGTTTCGTCGCCAGCGCGGGTGCGAATCACCGGCTTGATTGGCAACTCGAATTTGTGCGCGAACTCGAAATCGCGCTCGTCGTGGGCTGGCACCGCCATCACCGCGCCCTCGCCGTAGCCCATCAGCACGTAGTTGGCGACCCACAGCGGTAGCAGCTCGCCGGTCAGGGGATGGGTGACGGTCAAACCGGTTGGCATACCCTTCTTTTCTTGGGTGGCCAACTCCGCTTCGGTGACACCGCCGTGCCGGCATTCTTCGATGAACGCAGCCAGATGCGGATTGGTTTGCGCGGCGTGCAGGGCCAGGGGATGTTCGGCGGCCACGGCGACGTAAGTGGCGCCCATGAGCGTGTCGGCGCGGGTGGTGAACACCCAAAGAGTGCCTCCCTCGCCCACCATATGCGGAAAGCCGATCCGTACCCCGTGGCTCTTGCCGATCCAGTTCTTCTGCATCAGCTTGACCTGTTCGGGCCAATCGGGCAGTTGATCCAACGCCGCCAGCAGTTCCTCGGCGTACTGGGTGATCGCCAGGTAATACATCGGGATTTCGCGCTTCTCGACCAGCGCGCCGGTGCGCCAACCACGACCATCGATCACTTGCTCGTTGGCGAGCACGGTCTGGTCCATCGGGTCCCAGTTGACCACGCCGGTCTTCAGGTAGGCGATGCCCTTTTCCAACATCCGCAGGAACAACCATTGGTTCCAGCGGTAATACTCCGGCTGGCAGGTGGCTACCTCGCGTTCCCAGTCCACCGCGAAACCCAGCAGCCGCAACTGTTTTTTCATGTAGGCGATATTGTCGAAAGTCCACTGCGCCGGGGCGACCCCGGAAGCCATGGCCGCGTTCTCCGCCGGCAGGCCGAAAGCGTCCCAGCCCATCGGTTGCAACACGTTCTTGCCCAACATGCGCTGGTAGCGGGCGATCACGTCGCCGATGGTGTAGTTGCGCACATGGCCCATGTGCAACCGCCCGCTGGGATAGGGGAACATCGACAGACAATAGAACTTTTCGCGGCCCGGCTCTTCGCGCACGGCGAAGGTCCGCTGCTCGTCCCAATAGCTTTGCGCTTCCGCTTCAATGGCTTGCGGGTTGTACGACTCGGCGATCACGGCTGTTACCTGGCTTTAAAACGAAGTGCGGTAAGATAGCATAACTTTTCAGCCGCCCGCATGGTCTGGACCGGACCGCGCCATTGAGGTCAATCAATCCGTGAACGACTCCCATCCGCACTCCCCCACCCTCAGCTACCGCGACGCCGGCGTGGACATCGAAGCCGGTAACCGGCTGGTGGACCGCATCAAGCCGCATGCCAAGCGTACCCACCGGCCCGGCGTACTGGGCGGACTGGGTGGCTTCGGCGCGTTGTTCGAACTGCCGCTGGACCGCTATCGCCAACCGGTGCTGGTGTCCGGCACCGACGGGGTCGGCACCAAGCTCAAACTGGCGCTGGAGCTGCGCCGCCACGACACCATCGGCATCGACCTGGTGGCGATGTGCGTCAACGACGTGCTGGTGGTCGGGGCCGAACCGTTGTTCTTCCTCGACTATTACGCCACCGGCCATCTGGATGTGGAGGTAGCCGCCGCCGTGATCCAGGGCATCGCCGACGGTTGCGAACAAGCCGGCGCGGCGCTGGTGGGCGGCGAAACCGCCGAGATGCCGGGAATGTACGGCGAGGGCGATTACGACTTGGCCGGCTTCTGCGTTGGCGTGGTGGAAAAGAGTCGGATCATCGACGGATCGCGAGTCGCGCCGGGCGATGTGTTACTGGGACTGGCCTCCTCCGGGCCGCATTCCAACGGCTATTCGCTGATCCGCAAGATCCTGGCGGTCGGCGGCGCGAAGCTGGATCAGCCATTCGAGGATCGCACGCTAGGCGAAACCTTGCTGGCCCCGACCCGGATCTACGTCAAGCCGGTGCTGCAACTGCTGACGCAAGTCGAAGTTCACGCTATCGCCCACATCACCGGCGGCGGCCTGACCGAAAATCTGCCGCGTGTTCTCCCGCCTCGCACCAAGGCGATCATCGACACCGCCAGTTGGCCACGACCAGCCATTTTTCAGTGGTTGCAACAACAGGGTGGCGTGGCCGAAACGGAAATGTGGCGTACCTTCAATTGTGGAGTGGGCATGGTGATCGGCGTCGCGGTGGAAGACGTGGAGCGGGCACAAGCGATCCTGCGCGATGCCGGCGAAACGGTCTGGACGCTGGGCCGGATCGCTGGTGGCGTGCAAGATGAACCATTCGTGGAGTTTCAAGCGTGAGCGCCATTCAAAAAATCCGGCTGGTGGTGTTGATCTCGGGGCGCGGCAGCAATTTACAAGCGATCCTGGATCAAGCTGTCAGCGGAGAATTACCGGTCGAGGTGGCGGCCGTCATCAGTAACCGGCCCGGCGTTCACGGCCTGGAGCGGGCACGGCAAGCCGGCGTTCCCGCCCTGGTACTGGATCATAAGCGTTTCGCCGACCGGCCGGAGTTCGAGGTGGCCCTGATCGAAGTGATCGACCGTCAGCAACCGGATTTGGTGGTGCTAGCGGGCTTCATGCGGGTACTGACCGCCGGTTTCACCGAACACTATCGAGGACGGCTGCTCAACATCCATCCCTCGCTACTACCCAAGTTTCGCGGCCTGCACACCCATGAACGGGCCATCGCGGCCAGCGAAACCGAACATGGGGCCAGCATCCACTTCGTCACCGCCGAACTGGATGGCGGGCCGGTCATCGTGCAGGCGCGAGTCCCGGTGCTGCCAGGCGACGACCCCGACGTGCTGGCGGCGCGGGTTCTGGAGCAGGAACACCGGTTGTACCCCTTGGCGATTCGTTGGTTCGCGACAGAGCGGGTACGGCTGGAGGGAAAGCGAGTATTCTTCGATGGCATGCCGCTGACGGAGCCGTTGAGGCTGGAGGAAACACCACTCAGCCGATGAACAACTCATCCAGGTGGATTTCCACCGTTGGCAACAAAGTAGGCACCAGCACACCTTCTCGTAGCTGCGAACGGCTTCGATAAGTGCCGCACTCCGGCTGTGGATCGCGGTAGATCTCGACATGACGGCGGCGCGGCCCCATCACCAGCCAAACTTCGGGGATACCGTGCCGGGCGTAGAGCGGCACCTTGGTCTTGCGGTCGAATTGCGCCGTGCTGTCGGAAACTTCGATGAGCAGCAGCACATCTTGGGCACGAGGATGTTCGTTCAGGTAATAATCCGCGCGCGGACGCAGCAGGACCAGATCGGGCTGAGGTTCGGAATGGTCGTCCAGCACAACGGGATTTTGCGAATCCACCAGTGCCGCGTTACCTGCTCCAAGCCTCAGCTTCTCCGCCAGGATACGGACAATACCCGCGTGAAAACTGCCGATCGGCGCCATCTCGAACAACTCCCCCTCGATCAATTCCAGTCGCGCCTCGGGATCGAGGAAACCGGTCTCTCCCATCCGATGAAAATCGGCCACGCTCCAAAGACGCCGAACGGGACTGGTCCTGGCGGTGGGCTGACTTGTTGGCGACAACGACGCAGACGCGGACATCACTTTCTCCTCAATCGACGATTCGTTCACGACCCCTTGTCGAGCGGCTCGTCATCGCCGATCCGGCTCGGAGTCGGGCCACTCTGCCGCTTGTACTTGGCATCCTGCCGCTTGTGGTAGGGGCGAATGGCGGGACCGGTCAGGGTCTCGAAGCTAATGGCGCAGATCGCCATGCCGGGACGCAACGCCAGCGGCAGCTTGCCGCTGTTGAAGCATTCCAGCACGATGGCGCCGCTCCAGCCGGGATCAATGCGATGGGCGGTAACATGCACCATCAATCCCAACCGGGCCAGACTGGAGCGACCATCCAGCCAACCGACCAAATCGTCCGGCACGGTAATGGTCTCGACGGTGGCCGCCAGCGCCAACTCGCCGGGATGGATGAAAAACGCACCATCCGCGCCGATGCGGATCTCCTTGCCCATGATCTGGTTGATGGCGTGATCGACTTCCTCCCTCGGCCCGCTGAGGTCGATATGCGACGCGGCGTGATCGTTGAACACCCGGAACCGGTTACCCAGATGCAGATCCACGCTGACTCCGTTGATCCGGCCGGACGAGGGGCGCGGCTCGATACGGATCTTTCCCTCGTCCAGACAACGTTCGATATCGCGGTCGCACAGCCGCATGGGACGAAACCTCAGGTGTTTTGAATCACGATGTTGGGGAACTTGTGACTGTAGTTTCGGGCTTGCAACGACAGTCGGGCGGCGGCGCGGCGGGCGATCTCCCGATACAGACTGGCGATGCGGCTGTCCGGCTCCGCCGCCACCGTGGGCCGGCCGCCATCGGTTTCCTCGCGGATACGAATATCCAACGGCAAGGACCCCAGGAAGGGCACCTCGTATTCTTCCGCCATCCGCTGGCCGCCGCCCGCGCCGAAGATGTGTTCCTCGTGACCGCATTGCGAACAGATGTGAATACTCATGTTCTCGACGACACCCAATACCGGTACCTCCACTTTCTCGAACATCTTCAGTCCCTTGCGAGCGTCCAACAAGGCGATGTCCTGCGGCGTGGTGACGATGATCGCGCCGCTGACCGGCACTTTCTGCGACAGGGTCAACTGAGTGTCGCCGGTGCCCGGCGGCAGGTCGATGATCAGATAATCGAGATCGTGCCAGCGAGTATCGCGTAGCAATTGTTCGAGGGTCTGGGTCACCATCGGTCCGCGCCAAACCATCGGCGTGTCTTCCTCGATCAGATAGCCGATCGACATGGACTGCACGTTGTAGCTGACGATCGGATTCAGCGTCTTGCCGTCCGGTGATTCCGGCTGTTGGCGCGCGCCCAGCATGCGCGGCTGACTGGGACCGTAGATGTCGGCGTCCAGCAAGCCGACCCGCGCCCCTTCGACGCTGAGCGCCAGCGCCAGGTTGACCGCCGTGGTGGATTTGCCGACCCCACCCTTGCCGGAGGCCACGGCGATGATGTTGCGCACGCCCGGCATCGGTTTCAGCCCCTTTTGCACTTCGTGGGCGATCACCTTGCACTCCACCCGAACCACCGCCTCACCGGCGCCCAGCGCCGCGAGCCGCTCGCCCAGGGCCACGACCAACGCATCCCGATAGCCCGCCGCCGGGAATCCCAGTTCCACATCGATCTCAATGCGATCAGCTCCGATTTGGATGTTCTTGATGCATTTGGCGGTCACCAGATCCTGTTCGAGATAGGGGTCCACATAGCCTTTGAGGGCGGTTTCCACATCGGCGCGTGATACAGCGGTCATAAGCGAGGTTTCTCCTGCAAGATTAAGTTCGATTCAGTATCGGAAAATCGGGCGCTTCGGTTCGTGCCCGGCACCGCGTTCAATAGCCGACCAAGCACTTCTGTCGGGCCACTTCCAACTTGAGGCGGGCATCCGCCTTCAGGGCCGCGAGCACGCATTGCCAGTACGAGGGCTGGTAATTATCCGCCATTCCCTGGCAATTGACCTGATTCAAGGCTTGCGGCGATTCACCATGCTGTTGGGCCAGGGATACCGCTTGCTGGCAAAAATTCGCGCTCCAAATTTCCTCCGCCAGCGCCCCCTGGGAGTGGGCTGGACCTGCGGCCATCAGTCCCGCAACCGCCACGATCCCGCTGAAAGCCAGGTTGATTCGCATAAATACCTCCTCGTTTCCACCCAAACTCGCATGGCGGACACTCCGCTCGGCGGATGACAGCCATGCGGCAATACTGCTAACGTAGCGGCCTTTCCGAGCGACCGCAACGATCCCGACCATGAGCGACCAAATCCGCCGCATCCTCGTCACCAGCGCCCTGCCCTACGCCAACGGCCCGATCCATATCGGCCACCTGGTCGAATACATTCAGACCGACATCTGGGTCCGCTTCCAGAAACTGCGCGGCCATGAATGCTACTACCTTTGCGCCGACGACGCTCACGGTACGCCGATCATGTTGCGCGCCGAACAGGATGGTGTGACCCCGGAACAACTGATCGAGCGGATCTGGCGCGAGCATCACGCCGATTTCACCGATTTCCTGATCGAGTTCGACAACTATTACTCCACGCATTCACCGGAATGCCGTCATTACGCCGAACTGATCTATCAGCGGCTGAACGAAGCCGGGCACATCAGCCGCCGGGTCATCACCCAGGCCTTCGACCCGGAAAAGCAGATGTTCCTGCCGGACCGTTTCATCAAAGGCGAATGTCCGCGCTGCGGCACGCCGGACCAGTACGGCGACAGTTGCGAGAACTGCGGCGCCACCTATTCCCCCACCGACCTGAAAAACCCGCGCTCGGTCCTGTCCGGCGCGACGCCGATCACCAAGGAATCGCTGCATTTCTTTTTCAAGCTGGTCGATTTCGAGACCATGCTGAAGGACTGGATCGCCAGCGGGCCGATCCAGCCGCAGATGATCAACAAGCTCAACGAGTGGTTCACCGCCGGCTTGCAGGAGTGGGACATCTCCCGCGACGCGCCGTACTGGGGCTTCGAAATCCCCGACGCGCCCGGCAAGTATTTCTACGTCTGGCTGGATGCGCCGATCGGCTACATGGCCAGCTTCCAAAACTTCTGCGACCGCGCCGGTCTGCGTTTCGACGATTTCTGGGGGCCGAACAGCGACGCCGAGGTCCATCATTTCATCGGCAAGGACATCGCCTATTTCCACATCCTGTTCTGGCCGGCCGAGTTGACCGGCGCCGGCTTCCGCAAACCGACCGCTGTGCATTGCCACGGTTTTCTGACCGTGGACGGCCAGAAAATGTCGAAGTCGCGCGGCACCTTCATCAAGGCCCGCACCTATCTCAATCATCTGCGGCCGGAATATCTGCGCTACTACTTCGCCACCAAGCTGAGCGACGGCGTCGACGACCTCGATCTCAACTTCGAGGACTTTCTGCAGCGGGTCAACAGCGACCTGGTCGGCAAGCTGGTCAATATCGCCAGCCGCAGCGCCGGCTTCATCACCCGCCGTTTCGGTGGCCGACTGGCCGACCATCTGGCCGAACCGGCGTTACATGCCGAATTCGTCGCTGCCGCCGACTCCATTGCCCAAGCGTACGAACGGCGGGAATTCGGCCGGGCCATGCGCGAGATCATGGCGCTGGCCGACCGCGCCAACCAGTACATTGACGAGAAGAAACCCTGGACGCTGGCCAAACAGCCCGGCGCCGAGGCCGAAGTACAGGCCGTTTGCAGCCTAGGATTGAACCTGTTCCGGGTGCTGACGCTGTATCTCAAGCCGGTGCTGCCCGGCCTGGCGGCACAGGTCGAACAGTTCCTGCAAATCCCGCCGCTGCGCTGGAGCGATGTCGACCACCCGCTGCTCGGCCATGCCATCGCCGAGTTCAAGCCACTGATGCAACGCGTGGAGATGGCGCAAATCGCGGCGATCATCGAGGAATCCAAGGAAGGCGCTCCAAGCGGCGAAGAGACGCCCGCGCCGAGTGGGCCGCTGATCGACGACCCGATCGGTCCCGTCATCACCATCGAGGATTTCGCCAAGGTGGACTTGCGGGTGGCGCGGATCATCAAGGCCGAAGCGGTGGCGGGGGCCGATAAGCTGCTGCGGCTGGAACTGGACCTCGGCGGCGAAACCCGCCAAGTTTTCGCCGGTATCAAATCCGCCTACCCGCCGGAAGCGCTGCAAGGTCGGCTAACCGTGTTGGTCGCCAACCTTGCCCCGCGCAAGATGCGCTTCGGTGTTTCAGAGGGCATGGTGCTGGCGGCTGGCGGTGGGGACGGTATCTACCTGCTCGGCCCGGACACCGGCGCGGAGCCGGGCATGCGGGTCAAATGATCAGCGCGCCCCCCGACCCCACAGGATGGTGTGCACGGTCTGCAGCAGGATGACGACGTCGAAGAAAAAGCTGTAGTTCTTGATGTAGTACAGATCGTACTGCAATTTCTCGCGCGCATCCTTCTCGGACGCACCGTAGGGATAGCAAATCTGCGCCCAACCGGTGATGCCCGGCTTGACCATATGCCGCATGGAATAGCAGGGGATTCCCCGGCGCAGATCGGCCACAAACTGCGGCCGTTCCGGCCGCGGGCCGACGAAGCTCATATCGCCGCGCAGCACGTTGAATAACTGGGGCAGTTCATCGATGCGGGTTTCGCGCAGCACCGCGCCGACTCGCGTGATCCGCGAATCATTTTTTTGCGCCCAGACTGCCTTCCCTCCTTTCTCGGCGCCGACCACCATGCTGCGAAATTTGATGACCTCGAACAAGCGATCCTTGAACCCAACCCGGCTCTGCCGGTACAAAATCGGTCCGTGACCACCCGACTCCAGCCAAATGGCCAAGACCGCCACCAACATCAGCGGCCAGGTCAATGCCAGCAACAACAGGCTCACGGTGACATCGAACATCCGCTTTACGGTACTTCTGAGCCCCATTCCCTGAAAACCTTCGGCAAAGATGATGCTGCTCGGCCTTAACGCCTCCAGTTGAACCTTGCCGGTCTGCCGTTCGAAAAAACCCAGAAAATGACTGATCGCAACTCCATTGATTTTGCAACTCAGAATCTCGTCGATGGGAAACCCCTTGCGTCGGTCGTCCATGGCCACCACGATCTCATCGACACGCAACTCATCCGCCAGATTGGCCAGGTTGCTGGTCACCTGCAACATGCGGCCAGCCGGCACTCTCGGCGTTTCGTGCTCGTGGACCTGAATATAACCGGGGACCAGGAAACCCATGGTTCCCTGCTGCTGCAACGCTTCGATCTCGGCCGCATGTTCGCCCACGCCCAATACCAGCACCCGCTGCTTGAGCTGATCGTGCCTGGTGATCTTGAAGAAGATGAAGCGCAACGACAGCACGCTTAGAAAGGCGATCCCAATCGCGAGGCTGAACTCACCGCGACCGAGAGCAAGATCGGGAACCAGGTAGTACAGCAAGGTCATCGCGAATAGCCCGAACAGGAAGCTGACGCCGACCCGCAGCAACATCTCGCCCTTGCCGCTCCAGAAATTGCGCTCGTACAAGCCCAGCGAGATCATGATCGTCAACATGACGAACATAAATGCCGACGCGCTCGGAATCATCTCATCCACGCGCAACCCAACTTTGCCCTGGATCAGCATAAAATGCAGCGCGCGACCGAGATAGATCGACCCAAACAAGCTGAGCGCTTCCACCCCCAACAAGGTCAGCAACGCCTGAGAAATATAGTGTCTGAGCAGGCGCATCATAATGGGGGGATATCCATAACCGGATGTGTCTTTGCTTTTTCCATAAGGCATGGAAGGCCGAATTCAATCTCTAAGTCCATATTGCCCGAAACGTAACGACAGTAGAGCTTGCGCCGCGATAAAAGTACGCTCACCAGTTCCGGTTCCTCCTCTATACTTGCCAGCATTTGCAGCTTTTCCCCGCGAACGGAGCACCCATCCATGTTTGATCTCGCCAATACTCGCATCGGCATCGTCGGCCTCGGTTATGTGGGCTTACCTTTGGCGGTCGAATTCGGCAAGCAGTTCCCGACGATCGGTCTGGATATCAACGCCGCCCGCATCCGCGAACTCCAGGTCGGTCACGACAGCACGCTGGAAGTCGCGGCCGAGGAACTACGGCAAGCCAACCATCTGCGTTATACCGATCGCGCCGAGGATCTGGCAGCCTGCAACGTCTACATCGTTACGGTGCCAACTCCGGTGGACGGCTACAAGCGTCCTGATTTTAGCCCACTGATCGGCGCCAGCACCACGGTGGGCCGGCTATTGAAACCGGGCGACGTGGTGATTTACGAATCCACGGTCTACCCCGGCGCCACCGAGGAAATCTGCGTGCCGATCTTGGAACGGGAATCCGGCTTGCGTTTCAACGCGGATTTTTTCGCCGGCTATAGCCCGGAACGCATCAACCCCGGTGACAAGGATCACCGGGTTACCAGCATTCTCAAGGTCACTTCAGGCTCCACACCGGAAGCGGCGGCGTTCGTGGACGCACTGTACAGGCGCATCATTACCGCCGGAACTCACCGCGCCTCCAGCATCCGCGTGGCGGAAGCCGCCAAGGTGATCGAAAACACCCAACGCGACGTCAATATCGCCTTGGTCAACGAACTGGCGCTTTTGTTCGAGCGCTTGGGAATCGATACCGAAGAAGTGCTGCTCGCCGCCGGCACCAAGTGGAATTTCCTGCCGTTTCGGCCGGGCCTGGTGGGCGGCCATTGCATCGGCGTCGATCCTTATTATCTGACCCACAAGGCCCAACAGATCGGTCATCACCCGGAAATGATCCTGGCCGGGCGACGCATCAACGACGGCATGGGCACCTACGTGGTGCAACGGGTGGTGAAACTGATGAATCAGCGCCGGATCGCGGTGATGGACGCCAAGATACTGGTGCTGGGTCTGACCTTCAAGGAGAATTGCCCGGATCTGCGCAACACCCGAGTGGTGGACATCGTTCGGGAATTTGGCGACTACCACGCCTGTGTCGATGTATATGATCCGTGGGTGGACCCTCAGGAGGCCCGGCATGAATACGGCATCGACCCGGTCGCGGAACTGAAGTCGGGACATTACGATGCCATCATCCTGGCGGTGGGACATCGCCAGTTTCGCGAAATGGGGGCGAAGGGCATCCGCGCCGCCGGCAAACCCAACGCGGTGTTGTTCGATGTCAAATATCTGCTGCCCGCCGGCAGCGTGGACGGTCGCTTGTAAGGACCGATGCGGAGTCCGCCATGAAAATTCTGGTCACGGGCAGCGCCGGCTTCATCGGCTCGACGCTGTCTCAACGGCTGCTGGAGCGCGGTGACGAAGTCATCGGTTTCGACAATCTGAACGATTACTACGACGTGAACCTGAAACGGGCGCGCTTGGCCCGTCTGCAACGGTATCCCGGATTTACCGAGATGTGCGCCAACTTGGAGGATCGACCAGCGCTTACCGAGACTTTCGTTCGACATCGGCCGCGGCGGGTGGTGAATCTGGCCGCCCAAGCGGGAGTGCGCTATTCGATCCAGAACCCGCATGCCTATGTCGATTCCAATCTGGTCGGCTTCGTCAACCTGCTGGAAGCCTGCCGCCACCATGAGGTCGAACACCTGGTCTATGCCTCGACCAGTTCGGTGTACGGCGCCAATACTCGGATGCCGTTCTCGGTGCACGATAACGTCGATCATCCGCTCAGCCTGTACGCCGCCACCAAGAAAGCCAACGAACTGATGGCGCACACCTACAGCCATCTGTACCGGCTACCGACCACTGGCTTGCGCTTCTTCACCGTGTACGGTCCCTGGGGCCGGCCGGACATGGCGCTGTTCCTGTTCACCCGCGCCATCCTGGCCGGCGAACCGATCGATGTATTCAATCATGGCCATCACCGCCGTGACTTCACCTACGTCGACGACATCGTCGAGGGGGTGATCCGGGTGTTGGATCGGGTGGCGACGCCGAATCCGAATTGGTCGAGCGACGCGCCGGACCCGGCCACCAGCACCGCACCTTATCGCCTCTACAACATCGGCAGCAACCGGCCGGTGGAACTGCTGCGCTATATCGAAGTGCTGGAACAATGCCTGGGGCAGGTGGCGATCAAGAACATGCTGCCGATGCAAGCCGGTGACGTGCCGGATACTTATGCCGATGTCGATGACCTGGTCGAAGACGTTGGTTACCGGCCGTCCACGCCGGTCGAGGAAGGCGTGGCCCGCTTCGTGGCCTGGTATCGGGACTATTATCGGGTCTAGGCTGAGCCGGCCGCCTCATCCAATCGCCGCCACACGCAGGCACCGCCGCTTTTCTTATCCAGCATGTCGAGATACTGGTCGTGAGCGGCACGCTCCTCGGCGCTGGCGCGGAGCACCGGCAGCGGCGGCCGGCTTCGAGGCACCGCCGCCCGTCGGCTCTCCTGCTTGCCCCGCACCGTGGCCGCGCTCTCCTGAACGAACAGCGAATCCTGCTGGCGGGTCATCGCCAGATAGACGTCGGCCAGAATCTCCGCGTCGAGTAGGGCGCCATGCAGGGTACGCTGGGAGTTGTCGATGCCGTAGCGCTTGCACAGCGCGTCCAGGTTGTTGCGCTGACCGGGATGACGCTGGCGGGCCAATAGCAAAGTATCCTCGACCGTGCAAAGCTGCTCCAGCGCGCTGTGGCCGCGCCCGCAGCGTTGCAGCTCGCGGTTGAGAAAGCCCAGATCGAAAGGCGCGTTGTGGATGATCAGTTCGGCGCCCCGGACGAATTCCAGAAATTGCTCGGCGATCTCGGCAAAGCGCGGCTGATCGGCGAGGAATTCGTTGGTGAGACCGTGGACTCTGATGGCCCCTTCGTCGATGGCGCGCTCCGGTCGCAGGTAGACGTGGAATTGACGCTCGGTCAGCCGCCGGTTCCGCAGTTCGATGCAGCCGATTTCGATGACCCGGTGCCCTTGGCCGGGATCGAGACCGGTGGTTTCGGTGTCGAGTACCACTTGACGTTCGCGCATGCCCTTCGCTCCGTTCAAACCTTGCTTGACTTGAGGCGGGTAATCGCTTCCCGCGCCAGTTGATCCACTCGTTCGTTTTCAGGATGGCCACTGTGGCCGCGCACCCATTCCCACTCCACTTGATGCGGGGTCAGGGCCGATTCCAGCCGTTGCCAGAGATCGACATTCTTGACTGGCTGACGGTCGGCGGTTTTCCAGCCGCGCCGCTTCCAGGACGCCAGCCATTCGGTGATGCCGCGCATGACGTACTGGCTATCGGTGCAGATCCGCACCTGGACCGGGCGTTTCAGGGCCTCCAGGCCATGGATGACCGCCAGCAACTCCATGCGGTTGTTGGTGGTGTCCGCTTCGCCGCCAGACAGTTCCTTTTCATGCCCCTGGTAGCGGAGTAAGGCACCCCAACCGCCAGGGCCGGGATTGCCGGAGCAAGCGCCGTCGGTGAATAGTTCCACCCATTCCGGCTCGGTATTCCTGGTTCCGTTCGTCATCAGACCGCCACCACCCCATTACCCATCGCTTCCAGATTCAAGGCCGCCGCCAACAGCGCCTGGGTGTAGGGATGTTCTGGATTTGCAAACACCCGCCGCGCCGGACCCGCTTCCACCACCCGGCCGTTCTTCATCACCAGCAGATGATTGGCCAGCGCCCGCACCACCCGCAAATCGTGGCTGATGAAGATGTAAGCCAGCCGATAACGACGCTGCAACTCGCGCAACAAATCGACGATCTGGGCCTGCACCGACACATCCAAGGCGCTGGTCGGCTCGTCGAGCACCAACAGTCGGGGCTGCAAAGCCAGGGCGCGGGCGATGGCGATGCGCTGGCGCTGGCCACCGGAAAATTCGTGCGGATAACGGTCCTGGGTGTCCGGGTCCAGCCCCACTTCCTCCAGCGCCCGAGCGATCCGGGCACGGCGGGCGGTGCGGTCCCCGGCCAAGCCATGCACCAACAAGCCTTCCTCAACGATTTCGCCCACCGACAACCGAGGACTGAGCGAACCGAACGGGTCCTGAAACACGATCTGCATGGACTTGCGCAACGGCCGCAGCGTCTTGCCGGACAGCTCATCGATGCGCTGACCTCGGAAACAAATCGCGCCCTTACTGGACAACAACCGCAGCAGCGCCAATCCCAAGGTGGTCTTGCCGGAACCGCTCTCCCCCACCACGCCCAAGGTTTGTCCTTCCCTCACCCGGACATTGACCCCATCGACCGCCTTGACATGATCGGCCACTCGCCCCAGCCATCCGCGCTTGAGTGGAAACCAAACCTTGAGATCGTCGCCGGCCATGACTTCCGGCGCATCGTCGCTTTCCGGTGGTGGCTCGCCCCTGGGTTCGGCGGCCAGCAATTGCCGGGTGTAGGGATGTCGCGGGTTGGCGAACAACTCGGCGACCGCGCCGGTTTCCACCACCTCGCCGGCCTGCATCACGCACACCCGGTCGGCCATCTTGCGCACGACGCTCAGATCGTGGGTGATAAATAGAATGGCCATGCCGAGCCGCCCCTGCAATTCCTTGAGCAGCTTCAGGATTTGCGCCTGGATGGTGACATCCAACGCCGTGGTCGGCTCGTCGGCGATCAGGATATCGGGATCGTTGGCCAGGGCCATGGCGATCATCACCCGTTGACGCTGGCCACCGGACAATTCATGCGGCAAGGCGTTCAAGCGCTGCGCGGCGTCGGGCAAACCGACCAGGTTCAGCAGCTCGACGATCCGCCCCTTGAGCTTGTCGCCGCTCAATCCCTTATGCAACCACAGCGTTTCCCCGATCTGCTTTTCGATGGAATGCAGGGGGTTGAGCGAGGTCATCGGTTCCTGAAACACCATGGCGATCTGATTGCCGCGCACCTCGCGCAGGCGTGCCGGCGCCGCACCCAGCAATTCCTCGCCACGCAGGCGGATGCTCCCGCCGGGATGGCGAGCGTGCGGATATGGCAGCAATTGCAGGATGGAAAGCGCCGACACCGACTTACCGGAACCGCTCTCCCCGACCAGCGCCAAGGTTTGGCCACGCTCCAAGGTGAACGACACCTGCTTGACCGCCGTGGTCGCGCCGAAAGCGACGGCCAGATCGCGAACTTCGAGAAGGGGTACCACGTCGCTTGCCTGCATGTTCGATCCAGTGGGCTTTATGAATGGGCCGTTATCAGTCCGATGAAACCAGCGGGACCGGTTTTCCCGCGAGCCGGAACGGCGCCGACAACATCCGCAACCGCGCTTCCCGTTCCGGCGGCGGCAACTGTCCGATGGCTTCCGCCACCCGATAAAACGCCGCGAAATCCCGTCCTTCCCGCTCGAACAGGGTCAGAAACGCCGGCACTTGTCGATAGTAGGTACTGACCCCGGCCAACTTGGCGTTGTTCAGATCCTGTTCGAACCAACGATCATAGCCCGTGTAGCCGCCCCAACCTTGCTTGAGTTCCCGATACTGCTCGCGCAGTTGCGTCAAGATACGTTGTTTATCGGTCCGTTTCGCCGCTTCGTCGCCAGACGAAGCATAGACTGCCGCCAATCGTTCGCGGGCGTCCGCCGTCAGTCGCAGAAACTGCTCGCGGCGGCGGATATCGGTGGCATATTCCTCCCGCTCACGCGGCGTGCCGTGCCGTTCCAGCCAGCGTTCCGCGCCCAAGCGGCCCATCGCGGTCGCGAATGCTTCGTTGAAGGCGGTATCGTCGGCCACGTACAAACGCTGGTGAGCCAGTTCGTGAAACATCAGCTCCGCCAGCCGCCCGACCGGCCAGCCGATGAAGGTGTTCAGCAGCGGATCGTCGAACCAGCCCAGCGTCGAATAGGCGGAAATATCGGCGACGTATACATCGTCGCCACCGGCCCGCAGCTCCTCGGCCAAGCCTTGCGCGGCCCCGGCCTCGAAATAACCGCGATAGCTCAGGCAACCAGCCACCGGGAAACACCAGCGGCGTGGCTCCAGACTTAATTCAGGCGCGGCGAAAACGTTCTTGACCACCCAGGGTCGCCCGAGATCGGCGTAGCTCCGATAGCTGCCGTTGTCGGGAAGGGCCAGATCGGTGCTGGCGAACGCGCGCAAGTCACGGGCGGTTTCCAAGCGCTGGCGCAGTTCCACGGAGAGCGTCGGATCGGCCAGCACCGCCGCCACCGGCTGGCTGGCTTGGAACAAGGTCCACTGCCCCACCGCCGCCTGCCGGTAATAAGCCAGTTCGGCGCAACCGGGCAACCCCAGCGCGAACCCGGTTCTCACCGCCAGTGTCCAGAGTATCGATCGTATCGTTCGCGGCCGCATTGCATTTCCGAAAATTCGCCGGGCCAGCGGACCACAAAACCCGCATGACGGCCCATCAGGTATCATGACAACTGTCCAACATGATCGAACAAGCGATGCGCATGAACAACGTGGAAATTTATCTGGTCGGCGGCGCGGTGCGCGACGAGTTGTTAAAGCTGCCGGTCCGGGAACGCGACTGGGTGGTGATCGGCGCCACGCCGGACGCATTGCTGGCGCGCGGCTTCCGGCCGGTCGGCAAGGATTTTCCGGTGTTCCTGCACCCGGACACCCACGAGGAGTATGCACTGGCCCGCACCGAGCGCAAGACCGCGCCCGGTTATCACGGTTTCAGCGTTCATGCCGCGCCGGAGGTCACGCTGGAGGACGATCTCCGGCGTCGCGATCTGACCATTAACGCCATGGCTCGCGACGCTGACGGCCACCTGATCGACCCTTACCACGCGCCCGCGATCTCGAAGCCCGCTGGTTGCGCCACGTCTCGCCGGCTTTCGCCGAGGACCCGGTGCGGATTCTCCGCGTCGCCCGTTTCAGCGCCCGCTACGCGCCGCTGGGCTTTCGGGTCGCGCCGGAAACCCTGGACCTGATGCGGGCCATGGTCGCCAATGGCGAAGTCGATCATCTGGTGCCGGAGCGGGTCTGGACGGAAACAGCGCGCGCCCTGAGCGAATCGCGGTCGGAGCGCTTTTTCGAAACCCTGCGCGACTGCGGCGCACTGGCGCGAATCTTTCCTGAACTGGACCGGCTGTTCGGCGTTCCCCAACCTCCCGTCCATCACCCCGAGATCGACACCGGTATTCATACCTTGATGGCGCTGGCCCAAGCTGCACGGTTGGGGGCGGACATGGTCACCCGCTTCGCCGTGCTAGTCCACGATCTCGGCAAGGGCACCACCCCGCCCGAGGAATGGCCTCATCATCATGGTCATGAACAGCGCAGCGCCGATCTGGTCCAGTCGTTCTGCCAGCGCTTGCGGATTCCGCATCTGTATCGCGAACTAGCTGTGGCGACCGCTCGCTACCATACGCATTGCCATCGCGCGCTGGAGTTGCGTCCGCAAACCCTGCTCAAGACCTTGCTGGGTTTGGACGCCCTGCGCAAACCGCAACGCTTCGAACAGTTCCTCCTGGCCTGCGAAGCCGATGCACGCGGCCGGCTGGGACTGGAAAACCGAGACTATCCGCAGGCCGACCTGCTGCGCCAGGTTCACCAGGCCGCCGCCGCCGTACAGGCGCGACCGCTGGTGCAACAGGGTTTGAGCGGACTGGCGCTAGCCGAGGCGCTGCGGCGGGAACGGCTGGCGGCGGTCACCGAGGCGCGGCGGGCCTTTGAAACTTGTCAACGCAATGCTTGACCGGAGTTTTTTTCCGGCTATAATCCGCCACCCTATGAACCAGAAACTTCGTAATCCCCATTTCTCATCCATCGCCGACCGGCGTTTGCCGGCCCCGCGCGGTTGCGCGCCAGCGGTGGACCCGACGTAGACCCCACGAGATTCAGCTCGAAGGGTTCGCGCCAGGCAACCCTTCGAGCGGGAACATAAAGAACCCCGGTCGGCGGTGCGCCTTCCGGGGTTTCGTTTTTTTCGTAACCAGTTCGAAGCAGCCCCACCGCCGCACAGCGGTACCGGTTCCGAATGCCGGTCCGGCGCGCTCAGGCTAACCATCGCACGGCGTGTATCGGGCAGTGGTGGGACTTCGAAGCGAGGAAATGTAGCTCAGTGGGTAGAGCAGCTGACTCATCATCAGCCGGTCGAGGGTTCGACTCCCTCCTTTTCACTGGATAAAGCCCTGTCACGGCTTGCGGTTCGAATCCGCCCATCCTCGCAGTACCCAGGGACCGCCCCGGCGGGCGGTCGCCGCTCCGACGCTTCGGCAAGGGAACGGTGATCGACCCGCAACGACCGCGTGATCTTGCGCAATGGGCTACGGACCGACGCCGATCATCGGCCAGCCGGTTGCGATGACAAATCAGGATGATGCGTCTCGCCGCTGGTCCGCCGATGATCCGCTCGGTCCGCCCCATGGCCCGTCATGCGGGCGTGGGGCGCTCCCACTTTCTTCAACCTGAATTTCATGCAACCGGCAGGAGCCTCGACACGATGACCTTTTGAACTTCGGCGGTGGCGGACCGGATTCGGTGCCGATAGCAACACGCCACGCTCACCCGCCGGATGCGGCGGAACAGGAAGACTGAGAATATACCCACAAGGAGAATCAACATGTTGGGATTCCAACGAATCGTCATTGCCCAAAACGAGCGTGGGCTTCACCTGTACGACCGCCGGCTGGCGGCCATTCTGGAACCGGGAGTCTACCGCTGGTTCGATCCGCTGCGCCGCCACGAGGTACAGCGTTACGACCTGAGCGTGGCCGAGTTCGATCACCCGTGGCTGGATGTACTACTACGGACCGAACCGGCTTTGGTGGCACGACACTTCCAGGTCGTGGAAACCGGCGAACATCAGGTCGGCCTGATTTACAAGAACGGCCGCCTGGCAGGCGTGTTGCCGCCGGCGACCCGGCAGGCGTACTGGCGCGGTCCGGTCGAGGTCAAGGTGGAGCTGCTGGACATCGGTAGCGATTACGCCCTGTCGCGGGCACACGCCGCACTGCTGGCGCGACCCTCGGCCACGCTGGCCAAGACCCTGAACGGCTTCACTCTGGCCGCCGAGGTCGAAGACCAGCACATCGGTCTGCTGCTGGTGGATGGCGAACTGGTCCGCACCCTGCCACCCGGTCTGCACGCCTTCTGGCGCTTCAACCGGTCGGTCAAGGTGGAAACCGTGGATCTGCGTTTACAGACCGTGGAAGTCTCCGGCCAGGAAATCCTGACCAAGGATAAGGTCAGCCTGCGGGTCAACCTGTCGGCGGTCTACCGCATCGCCGACCCGGTCAAGGCGCGCGGCGACCTGGGCAACATCGCCGAGTACCTGTATCGGACCTTGCAGTTCGGTTTGCGGCAGGCGATCGGCACCCAGCCACTGGATGGCCTGCTCGGCGACAAGGACCAACTGGATCGGGTCGTGCGGAACTACGTGGCGGAACGGGTCGAACCGCACGGGCTGGCGCTGGAAACCGTCGGCATCAAGGACGTGATCCTGCCCGGTGAGATGAAGGATATTCTCAACCAGGTGGTGACCGCCGAAAAGGCGGCACAGGCCAACGTCATCCGCCGGCGCGAGGAAGTCGCCGCCACCCGCTCGCTGCTCAACACGGCGAAGCTGATGGAAGAGAACCCGATTCTGTTGCGCCTGAAGGAACTGGAGGCGCTGGAGAAGGTGGTCGATAAGGTCGAACGGCTGACCGTGTTCGGCGGCCTGGATGGCGTGTTGCGCGATACGGTGCGCATCGACCTACCGACTCATTGAGGGATGCTTCCCTTACCCATGCCCCTCTCCCTCAGCCGGGAGAGGGGCCTTAATTCCACCGCCAAAAGTTGAACTTGCATGTCCGGCACCATCGCCATGCTGTTATTGGGCCTGGGCACCTTGCTGGTGGGAAACGGCCTGCTGGGGACTCTACTGGGCATCCGGGCACGGCTGGAAGGTTTTACCAACACCGCCATCGGCGCATTGATGGCGGCCTATTTCCTGGGCTATGTCATGGGCACCTTTCTGGTGCCGGCGTTCATTCGCCGGGTGGGTCATATTCGCAGCTTTGCGGCTCTGGCGGCGATCGGCTCGGCATCCGTGCTGTGCTATGGATTGATAGTCCATCCGTTGGTCTGGGCGGCGCTGCGCGTGATCACCGGCATTGCGGTCGTCGGCGTCTACACGGTGGTGGAAAGCTGGCTCAACGAACAGTCCTCACCCCATACGCGCGGCCGCATCTTCGCCATCTACATGATGGTGACGCTGGCTAGCCTGGCCGCTGGACAATACCTGATCCTGACCGGCGACACTGGCGCTCTGACACTTTTCGCCGTTGCATCCATGCTGTTCACCTTGGGACTGGTGCCCATCGCCGCCACCCGCATCCATGCTCCGCAACCACTGGCGACCCCGCCGGTGCGCCTGACTCGTCTGTTCTGGCTGGCGCCGCTGGCCGCCGGCGGCGCGTTCATCGCCGGCATCGTCAGCGGCGCTTTCTGGAGCCTGGGCGCCGTATTCGCGCAACGGGTGGGATTGTCGGAGGAAAGCATTGCCTTGTTCATGAGCGCCACCATTATCGGCGGCGCACTGCTGCAATGGCCGATCGGTCGATTGTCCGATCATTACAGCCGGCGCTTCATGCTGACTCTGGTCAGCTTCGCCGCCGCCCTGGTCGCGTTGCTGGTGCTGCGGGTCATGTATGCGTCGCTGGTGGCGCTGACCGCCTGCGCTTTCTTGTACGGCGGCCTGATGTTTTCGATCTACAGCCTGAGCGTGGCGCATATGAACGACCGTTTGAGCGCCCCCGGTGATGTGCTGGACGCCACTCGCGGCTTGTTGCTGATCTTCGGCATGGGTTCGATTGCCGGTCCGGCGATCGGCGGCCCGCTGATGGACGGGTTTGGACCCGGCACCCTCCCCGCCTACTCCGCGACCGTACTCGGTCTATTGGGCCTGTTTGGGTTGCTGCGCTTGATCTGGGCCGTGCCGATTCCGCTGATCGAGCAAGGCCGGTTCGTGCCGATGGTACGTACCACACCCGTGGTCCTGAAAATGCTGCCGCGGACTGACACTCAAACGGAACTGGACCTGCCGTCGTCGTCTAAGCATCTTTGAAAGCGATCACCATTGCCCTCTCCATTCGAAACGTCGTTCACACTTTCGGAGGACCTCCCATGATTCGAGCCTATGCCGCCCATGAAGCCAAGGGCAAACTCACTCCCTTCGAGTACGATCCGGGCGAACTGAAGCCGGATCAGGTCGAGATCGACGTCATCGCCTGCGGCGTCTGCCATTCCGATCTCTCCATGCTGCACAACGATTGGCATAACAGCAGCTATCCACTGGTGCCGGGTCATGAAGTCGTCGGCACCATCGCCCAAATCGGCAACCACGTCACCCACCTCAAGGTCGGTGACACGGTCGGCCTGGGCTGGTTCAGCGGCAGT
The DNA here is from genome assembly GCF_012939995.1 of Candidatus Competibacter phosphatis. GTDB lineage: Bacteria > Pseudomonadota > Gammaproteobacteria > Competibacterales > Competibacteraceae > Competibacter > Competibacter phosphatis. The sequence goes on from NZ_SPMZ01000009.1 coordinate 76,458, forward strand.
TGCATGACCTGCGACCAGTGCATGGGCGGCGACCACAACCTGTGCCCCAGCGGCGAGCAAACCATCGTCGGCCGCCACGGCGGGTTTGCCAACAAGGTGCGTTGCAACGCCGAGTGGGCCACCCTGTTACCGCCTGGCCTGGATATAAAGAAGGCAGGGCCCTTGTTCTGCGGCGGCATCACCGTGTTCAATCCCATCGTCCAATTTGACGTAAAACCCACCGACCGGGTCGGCGTGGTCGGCATCGGCGGGCTGGGTCACTTGGCCATTCAGTTCCTGAATAAATGGGGTTGCGAAGTAACGGCCTTCACCTCCAGCGATTCCAAGCGGAACGAAGCCTTGGGCATGGGCGCGCATCAGGTCGTCAATTCCCGCGACGACGGACAACTTGACAAGATCGCCGGTTCGCTGGATTTCGTCCTCTCAACCGTCAACGTCGATCTGAACTGGCCGGCCTTTCTGAACGTTCTCAGGCCGAAAGGACGACTGCATACGGTCGGAGCGGTCCTGTCTCCGATCCCGGTCGCCGCTTTTTCCCTCATCGGTGGGCAAAAGAGCCTCTCGGGTTCTCCACTCGGTTCGCCAGCCACCGTCCGCAAAATGCTGGATTTCTGCGCCCGGCATCAAATTGCGCCCGTGACCGAACACTTCCCGATGAGCCAGGTCAACGAGGCGCTGGCGCATCTGGAAGCCGGCAAGGCCCGTTATCGGATCGTGCTCGAAAACGACTTTGCCTAATCCCAATCACCCCACAGCGCTTGCACCGCCGCCAGCGCCGCCACGCCGGCGGTTTCGGTCCGCAAGACGCGCGGTCCCAGACGGACGCCGCTGAATCCCGCCGTCCGCGCCTGGGCGATTTCCGCCGGACTCAAGCCGCCCTCGGGACCGATCAGCAACGTGATCGCCCCTGTGGGCGGATCCAGATCACGCAAGCCTTGTTCCGCCAAGGGATCGAGCAACAAGTATGGACCCGGCGCCATCGGCGACGTCAACCAGGCGGCCAGCGCCAAGGGCTCCCGCAATTCCGGTAATCGGTTGCGACCACATTGCTCGCAGGCGCCGATCACGATGCCTCGCCAATGCTGGATCTTGCGCGACAAGCGCTCGCCGGACAGACCGACTCCGCCGCGTTCCGCAAACAACGGCTGGATCGCGGCGACGCCCAATTCCACCGCCTTTTGCACCGTGTGATCCATCTTCTCACCGCGCGAGACGCCTTGCGCCAACACGATCCGCAGCGGAGGCTCCGCCTCCTCGGGCAGCGCTTCCGCCACCCGCGCCCATGCCTCCCGTTTGCCGACCTCGCCCAGCGTCGCCGCGAACGCCTCGCCTTCGCCGTCGAACAACACCAGCGGCGCGCCGGGCTTGAGTCGCAAGACGCGCACGGCGTGGTTGAACGCATGCTCGTTTAGCGGCACGGTCGCACTGGTCACTAGCGACATGGGCAGATAAAATCGGGGAACGCGCATTCGATCCGACCTTGCGGGTTTATCGTTAGCCTGAAGTTTACGCCTTGCGAGCAAGCTGTTGGCGTTCCGAATCCCGCCCGCAACCGCCGCCGATCACGACACCGCCCTTTCAAAAACCGTGCTGGGCTTGGCATAATTCACCGTCAAACTCGTTCCGACCAAACGCACCGTCGGAATCCCTCCAATTTCCGCCGCCCGCCCGACCAAGGGAGCACAACAACAATGCGTGTCCTGCTGACCACCAACGAATACCCCCCCCCACGTTTACCGGCGCGCCGGCGTTCACGTCGAATATCTGTCGCGCGAGCTGGCCAAGCTGACCCCAGTCGAGGTGCGGAGTTTTCACGACCAAACGGTCGACGAAGGTCAGTTGCATGTACGTGGCATCAAGATGGATACCACCCACTTCGCCGGTTGTCCGCAATCCTTCGTCTCGCCGCTCAAGGCCCTGAGCACCTGTCTGGCCTTTGTAGGTCAGGGGCTCGGCGACGATCTGGACGGCTGCGCCGAGATCATCCACTGCCACACCTGGTACGCCCACTTCAGCGGTATCCTTGCCAAGATCCTCTACAACATCCCGATGGTGATCACCGTCCATTCGCTGGAACCGTTGCGCCCCTGGAAACGCGACCAACTCGGCCACGGTTACGATCTCTCATGCTGGATCGAGAAAACCGCGCTGGAAATGGCCGATGCCATCATCGCCGTTTCGCGCAGCACCCGCGACGATATCCTGCGTCTATTCGACGTCGAACCGACCCGGGTGGTGGTGATCCCTAACGGCATCGACACCGAGGAATACCATCCGGTTCACGAACCCGAAACTCTCGCTCAGCTCGGCATCGACCCCGATCGCCCCTTCGTGCTGTTCGTCGGTCGAATCACCCGGCAAAAGGGGCTGTACTACCTGCTGCAAGCCATCCCGCGACTCGATCCGAAACTGCAAGTGGTGTTATGCGCCGGCGATGCCGATACCCTGAGCATGCAGCGCGAGATCGAGGAAATCGTGCAGGAATTGCAAGCCCAGCGCTCCGGCATCGTCTGGATTCCCAAAATGCTGCCGCGTTCGGCCACCATCGCGCTGTACTCGCATGCCACCATCTTCTGCTGCCCCTCGATCTACGAGCCATTCGGCATCATCAATCTGGAAGCCATGGCCTGCGGCACGCCGGTGGTGGGCAGCGCGACCGGCGGGATCTGCGAGGTGGTGGTCGAGGGCGAAACCGGCTTGCTGGTGGACCCGCACCTGTCGCCCGCGCCGCCGCACGATCCCGTCGCTCCCGCCAAGTTCGAACGCGGGCTGGCTGACGCCATCAACCGTCTCGCCAACGACCCGGAGCTACTGCAACGCATGGGTCAGGCGGGCCGCGAGCGGGTCGAACGGCACTATAGCTGGCGCAGCATCGCCCAGCAGACTTACGATCTTTACCGCCGGCTGCGCCCGCAGCGGAGCTAGCCCGAGCCGGCGGTTCCACGCGGTTTCCCGACCTTCCCAGTCCCAGGGGCTCCACCGAGCCCCTGTTCCATTGTTGCAACTCTTTTGCCTTCATATAGTCTTTGCTGTATGGAACCACAGCCGCGATATGTGGCGCCATCCACGCTTGAACCTAATAACAACTCATTGTTTTGCATTGCAACATCATTGAGGAGGATTTGATGGTGACTTCCATTCCCGTTGTCGAAAGTTCCCTGACCACACCCCGGGTACGCCTCGTCTCGTTCGACCAGCCTTGGGAGTGGCTCGCCGCCGGCTGGAAGGACCTGTGGCGGGCACCCGTCGCCAGTATCCCTTACGGCTTGCTGTTCGTGGTCATGGGCTATGTCCTGGTCTACCTGGTCGAGTCGAGCTTCCAGTACGCGCTGGCGCTGACCACCGGCTTCCTGCTGGCGGGTCCGTTCCTGGCCATGGGTTTGTACGATATCAGCCGCCGCCTGGAAGCCGGCCAACCGGCGACCTTGGGCCGCGCACTGACGGCTTGGCGGCGCAACGTGCTGCCGATCGCGCTGTTCGGCATCCTGATCGGCATCCTCATGATCATTTGGGCTCGGCTATCGACGCTGCTGTTCGCCTTGATCATCGCGGGCCAAAGCACGACCCTCGACACCTCGACCGCGCAACTGTTTTTCTCGGGCAGCGGCCTGACCTTTCTGATCGTCTTCACCTTGGTGGGCGCGGTCATCGCCGCCGCCGTGTTCACGATCAGCGTGGTGTCGATTCCGATGATGCTGGATCGGAAAGTCGATTTCATCACCGCCGTGTTGACCAGCATTACCGCCGTGAAAGCCAATCCGGCGCCCATGGCCTTGTGGGCGGGGCTGATCGTGATCTTCACCGGCATCGGACTGGTCACCTTCTATCTCGGTCTGGCCGTCACCCTGCCGCTGATCGGTCACGCCAGTTGGCACGCCTACAAGGATCTGGTCGAGGATAACGATCTCGAACAACAACCGCTGTAACCCTTCGCAACCATGAAAAACGCCAGCCGATGCTGGCGTTTTTTCATGCGCGACCATCAGGTTTTCCGTGCCAGTCGCCGCAATCGTTCCAGGTAAACCCGTTCGTCCGGTTCGCCGCCGCCACGCTGCGCCTCCCACAAGGTTTCGCCCAGACATTCCATCATCAGATGTTCGGCGGCGTGGCTGTCCAGCCGCCGACAAAGCCGCTGGTGAACCGCGAGAATGCCGGCCGGGCGGTCGCCACCCAGTTGCTCCCGAATCGCGATGTGCATGCCCATGTGCAGGAAGGGGTTGGTTTGCCCCATCTCCGGGGTGTAGTCGCGCGACAGGGCGCTCTCGCCGCCGGCCAATACCGGCTGATATTCGGGATGCTCGCGGATCACCTCGGCGATGAGGCGTTCCAGCGGTTCCAGCGGCTGATCGGAGCCGGCTTTTTCCCACACCGTGCGGTAGTAGCGACGCAGGCCGTCGCGGTCGCTGCCGAACATCAATTCACCTCGCTCTTGTCGGGATAGGCACAGAGATCGCGGATCGGGCAGGCCCAACACCGCGGCTTGCGGGCGGTGCAGACATAGCGGCCATGCAGGATCAGCCAGTGATGGGCGTCGTGCCTGAACTCCTCCGGCGTCGCGGCCAGCAAGCCTTCTTCCACGGCCCGCACGGTTTTGCCCGGCGCCAGTCCGGTGCGGTTGGCGACCCGGAAGATATGCGTATCGACCGCGATGGTCGGTTCGCCGAAGGCGGTGTTGAGGATGACGTTGGCGGTCTTGCGGCCGACACCCGGCAACGCCTCCAGCGCCGCCCGGTCGCGCGGCACCTCGCCATCGTACCGTTCCAGCAACAACGCGCAGGTTTTGAGAATGTTGGCGGCTTTGCCGTTGTACAGGCCGATGGTCTTGATGTGCGCCTTCAATGCCGCCTCACCCAAATCCAGCAACGCTCGTGGAGTATTGGCGAGCGGAAACAGCCGGGCGGTGGCCTCGTTGACTTTTTTTATCGGTGGATTGCGCCGACAGGATCACCGCCACCAGCAATTCGAACGGGCTGAGATAACGCAGTTCGGTGGTCGGCTTTGGGCAGGCGGCTTGCAGGCGGCTGAAGAGTAGATGAACTTGCGCGGCCTCCACCCCTTCACCTCGGCATCGGCTCGAACTCATAGACGCCGCCGTCCGCCATCAGCGACAGATAGAGCCGCCCGCCCCGGAACAGATAGGAGCGCACGTCGCCCAAGCCACGGATGAAGCGATCGGACAAGGACTTCGACGGGCACATCACCCGCGTGGTTACCAGCCGACCGAAGCGCAGTTGGCCCGGCGCTGGCTCGGACCAGCTACCCTGACCGCGATTGCAATCCGCCCGCAGCTCGACCCGCCCGTCCGCCGCAGAAGCATGGTGTATTTCGAGCGCTCGTCCGGCGTATAGACCCGATCGTCCATCATCAGAATCCTGACCAGACGCCACGAGGTACCGGCCAGACCATCGCCCGCCGTGGAATCCGCCGGCCGAGTGTCGTCCATCGTCCCGTGATCGGGCGCGCTCGAACACGCCACAGACAGCGCCAACCAAGGGAAAAACACCAGCATGAAAACCATCGCCACTCGATTTCTCATCGGTATTTCCTCGCATGTTCGCCCAGATTGCGTTCCGCTCGAACCCTCCGCTCGGTTCAAGCACCGTTCCATCGGAAGATAGCAAACTCGCCCGATCCGCCGGCAATTTTTATACGGGATTTACCCGTCAAATATTACTTCCCAATAGAGGGTGCCGTTGCCATCAGCTAAAGTTGTGAGGGTAACCGCTCGGGCCTCAACCGCCTCGTTGACCTGTTGGCGAGGCCGATTGATCCCATGTAGACCGACAACGAACAGGCGTATCAGGCTCATGGAAAACGATCTAGAACAAGAAATTCACAACCTTGCTTATCATATCTGGCAATCGGCTGGCAACGAGGTCGGCCGTGCTCTCGATTTCTGGTTGATGGCGGAACGGATGGTCATTGAGCTGGCGGCCGACTCGGCCCGGCTGGCGAATACCACCGCGACCTCGGCCTGGGAAGCAACGACTAATTGGCCCTCGGCCTTGCGCAGCCTTTATTTCTACCGTATCCGCGATCTCGCTCGCCAAATGTGGCTGGCCAGCAACGAGCGGCAAGAGCGTTCGCTGGATTACTGGCTTGCCGCCGAAAAACACCTGCGACTCCTCATGCATTCCACGCTGCGCGCCGCCGGCGCCAGCATCGGCAAGGAGGAAGCCCTGGCCAAGACCTTCGAGGCATTTTCGCCGGCGGATTACCTGGAGCAAATCCGCAAGACGGCCTACCAGCTTTGGGAGGCGGCGGGACGCCAGTACGGTTCGGCGCTCGATTTCTGGCTGGCGGCGGAAGAAAAGACCCTGGAGTCGGCGGGCGCAAGCGCGACGACCGCCACCGCCAACAGTGCCAATCCCCCCGTGCAAGCCAGCCCGGCCCCAACAAAGTCGCGACGACGTTCGTCCAAGCAGAAATAGGAACGCATTCAGATCGAACCAATCCCCTGGGTTTCCTTCCGGTCATTGCCGCGCAAGACGCTGTTCGTCGCCGTGTTTGCGGCGATGTTCGTGCTGGTCGTGGCGCTACTGTTGTGGCGGTTCAGCGCTTCGCTGGCCGGCCTGTCTTCGCGTCAAGTATCCCTGGAAGCGGAACCGATCAGGATCGCCGTCGCCAATGCCTTCAGCGGACCCAATGCGCCTTCCGGCATCGCCATGCTGCGCGGCGCTCAACTGCTGGCCGACAAAATCAACGCCGAAGGCGGTATCCACGGCCATCCACTCGTTCTTCAACCGTTCGACGATCGGCGTAACGCCGAACAAGCCGAGAAAGTCGCCGAACAGATCGGCACCAGCAAGGATATCGTCGCCGTGATCGGCCACGGTTCCAGCACCGCTTCCCGCGCCGCCGGCAATCTATACCGACTGTACAAGGTACCCGCCGTCACGCCGACCTCGACCAACCCCAACGTGACCCTGTTCAACCCTTGGTATTTCCGGGTCATTTTCAACGATGACCTGCAAGCAAACATTCTCGCCCACTACATCAGATCGGTGCTGAATGATTCCTCCATAGCCGTGGTGCATCTGGAGGATCTCTACGCCACCACCTTGAACCGGACTTTCACACTGACGGCGGATGCCATCGGATTGCGCATCCGCCACCAGATCGCGCTGCCCAGCCAACCCAGCCCGGAAGACATCGAGACGGCGGCGACGCTGCTGGCGGCGGACGGTAAGACCCAGGCCATCCTGCTGATCCTGCGTCCGCCGCAAGCCAAGCCCCTGGTGCAGGCGCTGCGCAAGCGCGGCGTCAAAGCCCAGTTGCTCGGCACCGATTCGCTGGCGCTGGCCGGCTTTGCCGCCGAGCAGGATGAAGCGCCGATGGCCGACCTGGACCCTCCCCCGCATTTCACCGACGGCATGTACATCGCCGCGCCGTTCATCCCGGATACGGCGACGGCGGCGGCCCGGCAGTTTCTCGACGATTACGCGGCGATCTACCGGGAAGATCCGATCTGGAGCGCCATTTACGCCTACGACAGCGCGCTGGCCATCGCCGAAGCCCTGCGACGCTTGCCCAGCGTCGACTTGGACGATGTGCCCGGCCTACGCAACGCCGTGCGCGAGCAGCTCGCGGTCATGAATACTCCGGCGCGTGCCGTGTCGAGTCTGATGGGGCCGCTGTATTTCGATGCGGAGGGCGACGCGATTCGGCCCATCTACATCGCTCGCGCCAAAGACGGGCACATCACCCCCGCCACCCGGCAGTTGCGACTGGTCAAAGACCCGGAATTGATCAGCACCCTGCGGGCACAGGGCGAGAACATCATCGATCTAGGCAACAGCTTGTTGCAGATCGTGCAGGTGGTCTACACCGGCATCCATTTGAACAAGCTGCACGCCATCGACGAAAAAGCACGCACCTTTCAAGCCGATTTCGATTTGTGGTTCCGCTTTAGCGGCGAATTGGATACCGAGAACATCGTGTTTCCCAATGCCGTCACCCTCCTTCGGCTGGCAAAGCCCCTTGTCGCTCGGGAGCTGCTGGGGGAACAGTATCGCGCGTTCCGGGTACAGGGCACCTTCCGTTACACCACCACGCACCGCAATCTGATCGACGGCAACGAAGATTTCATGATCCAGTTCCGCCATGCCCACCTCGACCACAGCCGGCTGGTGTTCGTGACCGACAGTCGGAACATGGGCTTGAGCGAGGGCCGCAGCGGTTGGGGCCGAATCCTGCGGGCGGAACAGGTGTTGGCGGCGGATTCGGGCTGGGTGATCAGGGACGCGACCGTGTATCAGGAAATCCATAATCGCAGTACCCTCGGCGATCCTTTGTTTCCGATGATCGCGCTGCCGTATTCCTATTTTTACGCCAACATTCAGGGGCACCATGGCGAAGTTTCCCTGCAGCGCCAGCTTGCCCGATTCTTACCGGATCGCTTCAGTTGGCCATGGTTCCTCTTTTTCGGCGCGCTGTTCCTGATTACCTGGACACCCTGGCTGCAACACCGCTATCCGGTGCCGATGGCCTTGGTGCGCCTAGTGGCCAGCGCCTGCCTGCTGTATCTGCTGGAAAACCTGTTCAACGCGCTGTATGCCGAACGCCTGGAACTCTACCAACTCGAATTGATGCTGCTGTTCTTCAAGAGTCTGTGGTGGCTGCTGCCGGCGCTGTTCGTGGTGGCCCTGTTGCCCCCACTGGTCTGGCGTCCCATCGAGCGGCGAACCCGCTATCCGGTGCCGAACGTCGCTCGAACCTTCGTCAATCTGGTGGTGTTCGGTGTTGCCGGCGTGTGCATTCTGGCGTTCGTGTTCGAACGACCACTGACCACGATCTTGGCGGCTTCCGGGTTATTGACGTTGATTCTGGGTATCGCCCTGCAGAATCTGATTCTCGATGCATTCAGCGGTTTGGTGTTGAATCTGGAGCAACCCTTCGCTTTGTCGCAATGGATCGGTATCGCCACCCGCTGGCATGGTCGCCAGTTCGGCCGGGTCGAGGAACTGAACTGGCGCACCACCCGCCTCTGGACCCGGGACAATAACCTGGTGGTCATCCCCAATAGCATCATCAGCAATGCGGCAATCACCAATTATTCCCGCCCCACCTATCCCAGCCGGATGGAAATTCCGGTGGTGCTGGAGTTTTCCGTGCCGGTCGAACGTGCCCAGCAAGTATTGGAGGAAAGCGCCCGCCAAGCCGTGATGACCGGGGCGGTGCTGGGAGAACAGCCGATTCGCGCCGTGGTCGATACGCTGGAAAGTTATGGGGTTCGCTACAAGATTCAGGTGTACCATCATCCCGAGATCGTTTCGCCGGAGGTGGTGAAGACCGCCGTGAATCGGGCGGTGATGACACGCCTCCAGACGGAAGGACTGAAAGTGGCCGTACCGTTGGAACCTCTGGTAATACGACGAAGAACAGATTGAAAGCGTGGCTTCGATGTTACACCATTTTCCGGAGCCTGACACGTAGCGCTTGATCCTGCCCAACCGGCTTGCTCAATGCGGATACCGTCATGTTTCAGAAATGACGCTTTCGATAAACCGATTATAGTTATTGCTAGAATGCAACTTATTAGATTTAACAATGAGTTGGCGTTGATTTATCATAACTATACGTCGAATTTGACGTAAAATAAGGCGTCATTTATGAGGTCTACTTCTTGTTCATCGGCGCTACGCGCCGATGAACGGCCGCGAGTTGTTCCCAATAGCGGGTTCTCGGCGCGCAGCGCCGTCGAACCCTCATTGGAGCGTCACCCCTTCGGGGCGACTTCGTCGTCCCGTACTCACGTCCCCGCCGCCCATCACCGCCCGGAAAAACTCCAGCGTTTTTTCGGCGAGGCGGTGGCTCCGCTCAGTGCGGGATGACGCTCAACTCGCGCCCGTTATGTGTAAAAAGGAAGTCACATGACCATCCATCAATTCGAACTCTTCGCTGATTATTTTCAGCTGTACTTGATGGATGACAGTGCAAACGACGACACCTCCGAGATTTGGTCAGATTCGGCTTTGGAGGCAAAGCTAGCCGTCTCTTCAAACACACTTGCCGTAGGTACTTTTCGAAATGTCGATGTAAATGTCGAAGTGGAGGTTCTCGAAAAGGAGCCTAGTATCGATCTCGAAGGCTGGGATCACGCGTCTATAGGCTATATCGATCTCCCAACAGGAAGATGCGCAGTTTTCGGGTGTACTGATTACCTGTCAGATGCAAAGCGTATCGAATTACCGAAAGGCTCTTATGCTGCATTGTCGTTAGCGAAAGGTCTCGATTCAATCGAAACTGAATGGGAAGAGGCGGATGATTTCTATAAGGTTATCTTGTGGCCATCAAAAGTCAGAGAGTTGAAAATACTCAAACGCTATGAAAACACATAACAAGGCGTTCAAGGCGCTCGCTATGCTCGCTGGGACGCCCAGTTAAGCGGCGCCTCACAACCTGCTAACCATCTGCTTTTAGCATACAGAGGACTGAATGTGAACTGGACATCTATCGCAATTGGCGCGGCTGCAATTGGGTTCGGTCTGTTCGCCGCCTACGCTCGCCACTTCGCCCCACATCTGGTGAGCAAACTCGGCCACATGCAGCAGCAATATGGCAACACGGCCGGCTACGTTGTTCATTTTGTTGCTTACTCACTTATCCCGATTGTGATCGGTGCCACCGCACTCTACATGGGATTTCACGGAAGGTCGTTTTTATGATCACATCACCGTCTAACCAGCCGCCCCATCAAACGCTTCGCCCTAGCGCGCTCGGCTCGGGTGAGCGCCGCTCATCACCGCCGGAGAAACTCCAGTGTTTCTCGGCGAGGCGGTGGCTTCGCTCCGTGCGGGATGACCCTCAACTCGCGCCCGTTAGGCAGACAAAGAATGAACCTTAGAGAAGCAAAAAAGATGAACAGACGGCTAACTATAATTATAGAAAAGGAGGATGATGGTTATGTTGCACTGTGCCCCGAAGTAGATATAGCAAGCCAAGGAGACTCTATTCTTGAGGCGAAAGATAATTTGAGAGAAGCCCTAGAACTCTTTTTCGAAACTGCTTCAGCACAGGAAATCAGCGCGCGATTACGCAAAGAAGTCTATATAACGCAATTAGAGGTGGCAGTTAGTTAAGCTGAAGGCCTTACCCGGAAAAGAAGTCTATGTGATCCTTGAAAACCACGGATTCAATAAAACGCGCCAACGTGGAAGCTACATAGTAATGCAAAAGCAGGTTCCAGGAAATACTATCACAGTTCTGGTTCCCGATCACAAAGAAATTCGGATAGGAACATTGTTGTCGATAATTCGCCAGTCCGGGCTTAGTCGCTCAGAGTTCGAGTAAAGAAAAAAAGAGGTGATAAAAATCGTGGATTCCTTCATCAATCATGCTTTCACGGTATTTATGGGATTTTTCGCCATCATGAATCCCATTGCCAACACGCCGGTATTTCTAGGGCTCACTGCTGAAGATGACCCCAACGTCAGGCGTAAGATTGCCGCCAAGGCACTATTCTTAAGCCTCGTTATCATTATCATTTTCTCAGCCGCAGGCAAGTTGATATTCGATCTATTCGGAATTACCCTGTCGTCCTTTCGTATCATGGGTGGAATCCTGGTCGCCCTGGTCGGCTACCACATGCTTCAAGGAGGCGAACACTCCCCGATTCAACATCCCAGTCAGGAGGACAAGCAAAAATGCTTGGACGACAAATTGGAGATCGCCATCACACCACTCGCCATGCCGATCCTAGCAGGACCCGGCACGATTGCCACCGCCATGAACTTCGCATCGGCCGGCGGGGTATCGGAATTTATCGTAACGGTCGGGGCTTTCTTCGTGCTCTGCGTCATCAGTTATGTGTTTTTTTGTTTCTGGTGAACGCTTCGTCAATTACATCGGACACAATGGCATAAAGGTCGTTACACGACTAATGGGCCTGATTCTCGCCGTAATCGGTGTGCAAATGCTGATTCTCGGTGTCGGTGGGGCTGTCAACGAGTTCCATAAGATCGGGGGGTGGTTGAAGCGTAAGCCAGAATAATCTTATGCTGAATTACGGATGATTAGATGAGCCGCTGCAAACCAGGAAACGGGCGGAGCTGTTGATTTTCTTGCCATATATATCAACTTTCCGCAGCACTACTTTGGATCCAAATGAATTTATTATTTGTATGCAGTGAAAACAGATTGCGCAGCCCAACCGGCGAAGAGGTATTTTCCAATTACGAAAGTATCTCCGCAATTGGCTGCGGAACAAACGCGGATTCGAAAACGCCCGTCAGCGGTGATCTCATTGAGTGGGCGGATATTATCTTTGTTATGGAGCGTAGCCACCGCAACAAGGTCTCAAAAAAAGTTCAAGGATCTACTCAAAGGAAAGAAATTGGTTTGTTTGGATATTCCCGATGAGTATGATCGAATGGATCCAATCCTGGTAAGATTGTTGGAAAGCAGGGTAATGAAACACCTGCCGCCATCGATACGTAAAAATTCATAATCAAGCCATCAGGCCGAAGCCGCACAAAACGCGGCTCCGCTGATGGCAACGTTCCTTCAGACACCCGCTTCGTGCAACACGCCCACCGGCCTGGCTTCAGCCCGGCGCTTGGCGCGGGCGTCGAGCACATTCTTGACGGCGATCAGGCAACCCAGACCGATGAACGCCCCCGGTGGCAGAATCGCCAACAGAAAGCCGCGATAATCATCGATCAGATGCAGGGTCAAACCTTTGCCAAATTCTCCGAACAGCAAATCGGCCTGTGCGAACAGCGTCCCCTGCCCCACCGCCTCCCGCAGCGCACCCAACAGTACCAGCGCCAGCAGAAACCCCAAGCCAGTGGCGATCCCATCCACCGCCGCCTTCGCCACGCCGTTCTTGAACGCGAACGCCTCGGCGCGGCCGATCACGCAGCAGTTGGTAACGATCAGCGGGATAAAAATACCCAGTACGGTGTAGAGCCCCGGCAAAAAGGCATGCATCGCCAGTTCCACGGCAGTCACCACACAGGCAATCACCATGACGAACACCGGAATTCGCACCTCCGGCCGCACCAGATTGCGGATCAGCGACACCGCCATGTTGGAGGTCAGCAGCACCAAGGTGGTCGCCAGACCGAGTCCCAGACCGTTGACCACCGAACTCGACACCGCCAGCAGTGGGCATAAACCCAGCAGCGCCACGAAGCCCGTGTTCTGGGTCCACATGCCGTCCTTGAGAATCTTCCCATAACTCGTTTCGCTCATGATCGCTCCTCTCGCACAGATCGCCCTCGCGCCCTCGGATTCTTTTCAGGGGCGGGAAGACTGGCCGGCCGTCTTCGCACCAACCGCCGGGGCAAACAATTGTTCGTGGTGGGTCTGGACATACTCCAGAAACTTATGGGTAGCCTTGACCACCGCGCGCGGGGTAATGGTCGCGCCGGTGAACTGGTCGAACACGCCACCATCCTTTTTGACTTTCCATTTTTCCGGCGTCGGATCGGTCAGCGAGCGGCCCGCAAACGCCAGGATCCACGATGAACGTTTCTCGTCGATGGCGTCACCCAGACCCGGCGTTTCCTTGTGCGCCAGCACTCGCACTCCGGCCAGGGTTCCGTCAGCATACACCCCGACCAGCAACTGGATCGGCCCACTGTACCCGTCCGGCGCGGTGGGCGTGGCGAACAGCGCCACCGGCTGGCCGTCGCGACGGGCTCGGTAAACGGCCACCGGCTGATCGGTGCCCAACCACTCCGGCGCCACCACCTCGATACGGTCATCGATCACATGGTTATCGTAGCGTTCGGCCGGCACCAACCGATTCAGGCTCGCTTCTAGCGCCGCTCGGTTGGCTGCGGCGATGATGTCCTTGGTGCCGCTATGGGTCACAGCGACCAGTCCGGTGCCAACCACGGCGAAGCTGGTCAGGATCAGGGCGGCGATCCCCATGCTACGCACAATGGTTTTCATCGACCCCGTGCTCCAAACACCCGAGGTTGGGTATACAGATCGATGGTGGGCGCGGCGATGTTCATCAGCAGCACGGCAAACGCTACCCCGTCGGGATAACCGCCAAACGCCCGGATGACGTAGACCAGCACGCCGATTCCGGCTCCGTAAATCAGTCGGCCGCGCGGCGTGGTGCTGGCCGTGACCGGGTCGGTGGCGATGAAGAAAGCGCCGAAGATCGCCGCGCCGCTCCAGACGTGAAACCAGGGCGGTGCGTAGCGTTGCGGGTCCACCAAGTAGAACACGGTGGCGATCGCCGCCAATCCGCCCAGCATCCCGGCCGGAATCCGCCAGTCGGCGGCACGGATGTAAACCAACCACAGCCCACCAGCCAGAAAACCCAGTGCCGCCCATTCCCAGCCGCTGCCGGACACGATCCCGAACACCGGGCTGTTGCGGATCTCGGTCACCGTCAATCCCAGACCCAATTGGGTGCGCAACACATCGAGCGGCGTCGCGCCGGTCAGTCCGTCCACAACCAGGCGTCCCGCGCCGCCGAACACGATCTCCAGCGTTTCCGGCAAACCCAGTACGTGCGCCTGCCCAACCCCGTGGGGAATCGGCCAAGTGCTCATCTCGCGTGGAAACGAGATCAGCAGCACCACGTAGCCGACCATGGCCGGATTGAAGGGGTTATAGCCCAAGCCGCCGTAGAGATGCTTGGCGACCACGATGGCGAAGGCGACGCCCAGGGCGGTCAACCACCACGGCGCCAGCGACGGCAGCGCCGCCGCCAGCAGCCAGGCGGTGACCACGGCGCTACAGTCGCCCAGATGCAAGGCCAGCGGCTTGCCGCGCGCCGCCAGCATCAGCGTTTCCGCCACCAGCGCCACCACGGTGGCCAGCGTCAGATTGACCAGCACGCCCCAACCGAAAAACCAGGCCAGCGCCGCGATGCCGGGCGCCATCGCATACAACACCCGGCGCATCACTTGACCGACGCCGGTTTCGCGTAGGATATGCGGAGAAGTCGCGGTCTTGAAACGCATCGCCGCTCAGCCGTCCCGCTCGGCACCATCGGCGGTGACCGCAACCGATGGTTGTGGCTCGTCCACTGGCGCCGCGCCTCGCTCCGGCCGGGCGCGGGCGACCGCCGCCTCGATGGGCAACTGATCCACTTCGAGCGCCTTGGCCGCCGGCACGGGCCGAGGTGGCGTTTTCTGGCGCAGTTTGGCCTCCCGTTCCTTTTGCTCGCGTTCCAGCCGCTCCAGCCGGGCCTGATGCCGCTGCCGGGCCAGCTCAGCTTTTTGCTTCTCCTTTTCCTGCGCCCAGATTTCGTTCTTGGCGTAGCGGTAGAACTGCACCAACGGGATGTGGCTGGGGCAAACAGTGCTGCAACAGCCGCATTCGATGCAACTGAACAAGTGATAATCCTGCGCCTTGTCGAACTCCTTGGCGCGGGCATGCCAGTACAACTGCTGCGGCAGGAGGTTGGCCGGGCATACTTCGACGCAAGCCCCGCAACGGATGCAGGGCATCGGCGGCTGTTCGGGCGGCAACGCCTCGGCGCCGGCGGCGAGGATGCAGTTGGTGGCCTTGGTCACCGGGACCCCGTCGTCGTGCAGGGCAAATCCCATCATCGGCCCGCCCATGATCAGCCGCTCGACTCCATCCCAATAGCCACCGCACAACTCGACCAGCGCCGCGAACGGCGTACCGAGCAGGACCTCGACGTTGCCCGGCTGGGCGACTTGGCCGGTCACGGTGACGACGCGGGACAGCACCGGCTCGCCAAAATCGATGGCGCGGTGAACGGCATGGGCGGTGGCGACATTGAAACACTGGACGCCAATATCGGCCGGCAGGCCGTCGAACGGGATTTCCTTCCCGGTCAGTAGATGGACCAGTTGTTTCACGCTGCCGCTGGGATAGCGGGTCGGCACCACTCGGACCTGATAACCGGTGCCGGCGCAAGCCGCGGTCATGGCGGCGGCGGCATCCGGTTTGTCGTCCTCGATGCCGATCAACACCTCGCGCGGTTCCAGCAGATGCACCATGACGTGCAGACCGGCGACGATCCCAGCCGCGCGCTCGCGCATCAGTCGGTCGTCGCAAGTGATCCAGGGCTCGCACTCGGCGCCGTTCAAGATCAAGGTGTCCAGCGACTTGTCATGGCCACCCGGATTCAGCTTGACCGCGCTGGGAAACACCGCGCCGCCCAGTCCGACCACGCCGGCATTGCGCAACGCGCCGCGCACCTCGCTCGAATGCAGCCGACGGTAATCCACCGCTTGCCGCTCGATCCAGCGTTCCTCGCCGTCGGTGTCGATGATCACGCACGCATCCGGCAGGCCGGAGGGGTGCGGCACCGGCCGCGATTCCACCGCCGTCACCATGCCCGAGCTCGGCGCGTGCACGGCGGCGCTGATATAGCCGTCGGCCTGGCCGATCATCTGACCTTTCAGCACCCGGTCGCCGGCCTGCACCAGAGGCTTGGCGATGGCGCCGATATGCTGACGCAGCGGCACCGTCAACTGCCGGGGCAAGGGACCGGCCAGGATCGATCCTTGGTTGGATTCGATCTTGTGACGGACGGTCTTGAGCCCGCCGTGAAACGGAAACAAGGCGCTCATGCGGCGGCTCGATCCGTTGGCCGGTGGATCTCGGGGGTCGGATTCGGATAGGCCCACTTCCAGTTCGCAATGGTTTGCACGACCGGCACCATGTCGATGCAATCCACCGGACACGGCGCCAAACACAGCTCGCAACCGGTGCACTCCCGGTCGATGACCGTATGCATATGTTTGGCCGCGCCGAGAATGGCGTCCACCGGACAAGCCTGGATGCACAAGGTGCAACCGATACAGTTCTGCTCGTCGATGACCGCGACCATCTTCGGTTTTTCGATCCCATTGTCCGGATTGAGCGGCTTGGGATCGCAGCCTAGCAGTTCGGCCAAGGCGACGATGCCGTTTTCGCCGCCCGGCGGACACTGGTTGATGTCCGCCTCGCCAGCGGCGATGGCTTCGGCATACGGCCGGCATCCGGCATAACCGCATTGACCGCACTGGGTCTGCGGCAGGATGGCGTCGATCTTGTCCACGATGGGATCGCCTTCGACCTTGAAGCGCACGGCGGCAAACCCCAGCAGCAGGCCCGAAATCCCCGCCAGGGCGCTCAGCACCACAATTGCCGCAATCATTGTCTCAACCTCTGGCCAAACCGGAAAAACCCATGAACGCCAGCGACATCAGCCCGGCGGTCACCAAGGCGATCGCCGCCCCGCGAAACGGCACCGGCACATCCGCCACCGCGATGCGCTCGCGCATGGCCGCGAACAGCACCATCACCAGCGAGAAACCGATCGCCGCCCCGAAGCCGTACAAACCCGACTCGACGAAGCCGTGTCGAGTCTGCACGTTGAGCAGCGCCACCCCCCAGCACCGCGCAGTTGGTGGTGATCAGCGGCAGATAGATCCCCAGCACCTGATACAGCAAGGGACTGGTCTTGTGCACCACCATCTCGGTGAATTGCACCACCACTGCGATCACCAGAATGAAGGCGATGGTGCGCAGATACTCCAGCCCCAGCGGCGCCAGCAGATACTCGTCGGCCAGATAAGCGCAAATCGACGACAGCGTCAGCACGAAGGTGGTGGCCAACCCCATGCCCATGGCGGTTTCCAGCTTGCGGGAAACCCCCATGAAGGGGCACAAGCCCAGAAATTTCACCAAAACGAAATTGTTGACCAGGATCGTCCCGATCAGAATCAGCGCATATTCTTTCATGGCGCGCGATGTCCGGACAGTAATATTCCGGGCCGTGGAAAATAGCCCGCGAATCTGGAGAAGAGCTCGTAAGAAACGCTCGCGGTTGCGAATGCGACCCCGACAGGCGGTGGCGACGGGAACAGCGTAGGCATGCAAGAGGGCGCGAAACAACGACGATTCGCGTCGGTTAATCTATCAGATTCGCCCGCGCTTCCGCCAGACGGCTTCGGCGCAAGCTTATAGCATCCGGCTATGTAGGCCGTCGTTCCACTTGCGCGGTCGCCGGCCAGACGCGGAAACCGCGACTGGCCCGTTCCAGCCATTTCAAGCGGAAACCGGCGCATCCGACAACAGAAATTCCATCAGCGCCTTCTGAGCGTGCAGGCGATTTTCGGCCTCCTCCCACACCTGGCTTTGCGGTCCGTCGATGACCTCGGCACTGACCTCCTCGCCTCGATGCGCCGGCAGGCAATGCAGGAAAATCGCCTCGGGCTTGGCCTGGGCCATGACCTCGGCGTTGACCTGATAGCCCTTGAAATCCTGTAGCCGTCGTTGCTGCTCCTCTTCCTTGCCCATGCTCGACCATACGTCGGTGGCGATCAGATCGGCTCCTCGGGCCGCGACCAGCGGATCGCGCAGCAACACCACCCGGCCGGCCGCCTGTTCGAGTAAATCCGCGTCCGGCTCATAGCCGACCGGCACGGCGATCCGCAACTGGAAATCGAACTGGCAGGCGGCGCTAAGATAGCTGTTGCACATATTGTTGCCGTCACCGATCCAGGTCACGGTCCGCCCGCGAATGTCGCCGCGATGCTCGATGAAGGTCTGAATGTCGGCCAGCAATTGGCAGGGATGGTTGTAGTCGGTCAGCCCGTTGATGACCGGCACGCTGGAATACGCGGCGAAATGCTCTACCTTGGCATGCTCGTAAGCACGGATCATCACCAGATCCACCATGCTCGACAACACCCGCGCGGTATCCTCGATCGGTTCGCCTCGACCCAGTTGCGTATCGCGCGGCGACAGGAAGATGGCGCCGCCTCCCAATTGCACGATGCCGGCCTCGAAGGAAATCCGGGTGCGAGTCGAGGCTTTTTCGAAAATCATGCCCAACACCTTCTGGGGAAACGGCACATAGCGCTCCCCCCCGACGGTATTGCGTCTTCAACTCGCCGGCGCGCCGCAGTACGTGCCGCAACTCCGCGGGCGCCAGATCGAACAGGCTGAGAAAATGGCGTGGTTTCATGAATAGGGATCGCTGAAAAATACGGATTGCCGGCAATCCGTTCTGGTGGTCGCACAGCGGCTTGGGGAACATTCGCTCCGGCCCGGTGCGGAAATTCCGCAATCCGCTTTCCAAAATCAAAAACGGCGGCACTGGTGAGCCGCCGTGAAAAAATATTATAAGTCAGAAGTCGATTTTTTGGCGGATGGACGCTGCCCTCCTCCACGCTACCGGACGATTCGCGATGTCAGTCAATTTTTGCCCGCAATGCGGCAACTCCTTGCAAAGCGCCGCCATCGACGGCCGCTCCCGACAGCACTGCAACGCCGCCAACTGCGGCTATGTGCATTGGGACAACCCGGTGCCGGTGGTCGCCGCCATCGTCGAATTGGACGGCGCGGTCATTCTGGCCCGCAACCGGGGCTGGCCGGAGAAAATGTATGGGCTGATCACCGGTTTTCTGGAGCGGGGCGAAACCCCGGACGCCGCCGTTCTGCGCGAGGTGCGCGAAGAACTGGGCCTGGACGTCGCCACCGCCCGCTTCATCGGCTATTACCCGTTTTTCGAGATGAACCAGTTGTTGCTGGCTTTCCATGTGCCGGCGCACGGACCCATCACCCTCGGCGAGGAACTGGCCGACATCAAACGCGTGCCGATCGAACGGCTGAAGCCGTGGACCATCGGCACCGGTCCCGCCGTCCGCGACTGGCTGGCAAGCCGTCGATCCGCCGTCTAGACAACAGGAGCGGCCACCAACGCTCGCCATCCGGCCGGCGGCGGCCCTGAAAGCCCTGAAAGCCCTGAAAGTAAGGATCAATTCTGGGCGACGCTCTTGAGCGCTTCGGTGTATTTCTCGGCGTCGGTGGTGCGCAGCAGGCGGCGGACCACCGACACCAACTCAGCGACCTCGCTACTCTGAATGACCCGCTTGATCTCCAGCAAGGCGGTGGGGTGCATGCTGAACTGAGTCAGACCGAGCCCCAGCAACAACCGGGTGTAGCGGGGATCGCCGGCCATCTCCCCGCACAGGCTGACCGGAATGCCGGCTTTGTGACCGGCGAGGATGGTGTTGTGGATCAGCATCAGCACCGCCGGATGCAACGGATCGTAGAGATAGTTGATCTCGTCGTCCACCCGGTCGATGGCCAGGGTGTACTGGATCAGATCGTTGGTGCCGATCGACAGAAAATCCAGATAGCGGGCGAATTGGGGCGCGCACACCGCCGCCGCCGGCACTTCGATCATGCCGCCGACCGGCATCTTCTCGTCGAAAGCCAGACCCCGATCGCGCAATTCCTGCTTGGTCTCCGCCACCAGCCGCAGCACCTGGAAAACCTCCTGAATGGCGGACAGCATCGGAATCATCATCCGCACTGGCCCGTGCGCCGAAGCCCGCAAGATGGCGCGCAACTGCGGGCGGAACATCGCCAGATCCTTGAGACACATCCGAATCGCTCGCAAGCCGAGCGCCGGGTTGGTGCAGACCGGGCCGCCGCCACGGCCGCCGTCCACCTGCTTGTCGGCGCCAAGGTCGGCGGTGCGAATGGTGATGGGGCTGCCTTCCAGCGTCTTGATTACGTGCAGATAGGAAGCCAGATGCTCTTCCTCGTCCGGCACGTCCGGACGATTCATGAACAGGAACTCGGTGCGGTACAGACCGACCCCGTCGGCCACCACGTCCCGCACCGCCGCGGCATCCTCCGGCAATTCGATGTTGGCGTACAACGCGATCGTCAGCCCGTCGCGAGTGATCGCCGGCTTGCCCTTGAGCTTGTTCAACTCACGTTGCTGCT
This sequence comes from Candidatus Competibacter phosphatis, assembly GCF_012939995.1. Lineage (GTDB taxonomy): Bacteria > Pseudomonadota > Gammaproteobacteria > Competibacterales > Competibacteraceae > Competibacter > Competibacter phosphatis. The sequence continues at coordinate 97,125 of NZ_SPMZ01000009.1, forward strand.
GGCGCTCCTCCTTCTGCTTGTGGCGGTAATAGCGCAAGATCCGCTCGTCCAAACCGAGCAGAATCACACCTTGGCGACCATCGACGATCACCGGTTCGTCATGGCCCAGGTAAGCGCGGGCGTTACGCGCGCCGACCACCGCCGGGATGCCCAGGCTGCGCGCCAGAATGGCGGTGTGGGACAACGGGCCACCGTACTCGGTCACAAAAGCCAGCACCCCCTGATGTTGCATCAGGATGGTGTCGGCCGGAGTCAGATCGTCGGCGACGACGATGCGTCCCTCCAAACGACTGGACGCCAGTTCGGTGTAGTCGGGGTCGTTCAGATAAGACGGGTCCTCGGTCACCAGCACACGCTGCACCCGCCGCACCACATGCTCCACATCGTCCTTGCGGGTGCGCAGATACGGGTCGTCCATGTCCTCGAATACCTGGACCAGCAGATCCCGCTGGATCTTCAACGCCCATTCGGCATTGCACTTGCGTGTGCGAATCAGCTTGATCGGCGCCTCGGTGAAAGTCGCGTCTTCCAGCATCAGCAAATGGGTGTCGATAAAGGCGGCAACCTCCGTCGGCGCCGTCGGAGGAACCTGGACCCGCACATCGCGCAATTGCCGCCTGGCTATCTCCAGACTATTCAGAAAACGCTGGACTTCATCCTCGATGATGGCGTCGGGGATGGTGTACTCGGTGATTTCCGGCTGGTTGCGCTGCAGCAGGTAGGTTCTGCCGATCGCATACCCCCGGGAAACCCCGATGCCATGCAGCGAAAACGGCATGCGGAAGCCCTCTCATTCGCTCTCGTCGAAACGGCGGCGCACCAGATCTTCGAGATGTTCGAGCGCCTGCTCGGCCTCGGGACCGCTGGCGCACAACTCCAATTGGGCGCCACGCGCAGCCGCCAGCATCATGACACCCATGATGCTTTTACCGTTGACTTCGCGCCCGTCGCGCAGCAGCCGGATTTCGGCGTCGAATCCGGCCGCCAGAGTCACGAACTTGGCGGCGGCTCGGGCGTGCAACCCCAGTCGGTTGATGATGACAATTTCCCGCTTCAACACCTTGACGCTCCCTCTATTCCCCAGCCGATCCAATCGCTCATTGGGCTACACCGTCAATTTTAGTTCTCGATGACGGACCATGACATAGTCACGCAGTCCGCCGAAATGGCGGGCCAGGGCCTCGGCGACGAACACCGAGCGATGCTGGCCGCCGGTACACCCGATGGCGACGCTCAGATAACTCCGCTCGCTGCGCTCGAATCGCGGCAACCATCCCTCCAGAAAATGGCCGATGTCGGCGATCATCGCGCCGACGTCCGACTGGCGGCCGAGAAAATCGATCACGGCCGCGTCCAATCCGGTCAGCGGACGCAACTGCGGCTCCCAGTGCGGGTTGGGCAGACAACGCACATCGAACACGAAATCGGCGTCGGCGGGTACGCCATTCTTGAACCCAAACGATTCGAACAGCAGCGACATCGCTTCGCCGGGCGTCTCGTGCACGCGGGCGCGAATCAACTCGCGCAATTGGTAGAGATTGGTGTCGCTGGTATCGACGATCAGATCGGCGCAGGCGATGATCGGCTCCAGCAAGCGTCGTTCCTGCTGGATCGCTTCCCGCAGCGGAATGTCGCCCAACGCCAGGGGATGCCGACGCCGGGTTTCGCTGTAGCGCTTGAGCAGCGTCTCGTCGTCGGCTTGCAAAAACAACACATCCACCCGCAGGTCGCTGGCGCGCAGTTCGGTCAACGCAGTGGGAAACCGGTGCAATTCATCGATGAAATTGCGTGCGTCCACCCCCACCGCCACGGTCGGCGGCAACAGGTCGCTGGCGGCGGTGATTTCCCGCGCCAAGGGTAGAATCAGCTTGAAGGGCAGATTGTCGACGCAGTAGTAGTCCAAGTCTTCCAGGGTTTGCAGCGCGATGGTCTTGCCGGAGCCGGACAAACCGCTGACGATGATTATTCGCATGGCATGGCCCTCGCCATGGTTTTTTCCATGCGCGCCATCAGATCCTGTTCGGCGCGATATCCGCCCAACCGCAGGATGTGATCACGCACCGCGCATTCCACCAGCACCGCCAGATTGCGGCCGGGCGCGATCGGCAGGGTGATCGCCGGTACCCCGACGCCCAGAATCGCCCGGTTTTCCCGCATTCCCTGCAATCGGGCATCGGCCGGCGGCGAGATCTCCTCCATCTTGACCAGGTGGAGAATCAATCGGACGCGCTTGTTGCGCTTGATGGCACTGTCTCCAAACATACGGCGGATGTTGAGAATGCCGAGCCCGCGCACTTCCAGCAGATCGCTCAGCGCGGGCGGACAGGTCCCTTCCAGGACCGTCGACGCCACCCGGGTCAGGGTTGGGGTATCGTCGGCGATCAGACGATGACCGCGACTGATCAGTTCCAGGGCTAGCTCGCTCTTGCCGATGCCGCTACCGCCGGTGATCAGCACTCCCAGGCCGAACACTTCAAGCAGCTCGCCGTGCACCACGGTGGAAGCATCCAGACCATGCCGGTAATGATCGAGTTGCTCCAACACTACTTCGGGCGTGGCCGAACTGGACCAGAGCGGAATGCCGGCCTTCTCGGCGCCGACCCGCAGCGCCTCGACCGGCTCCACGCCGCCGCACACCAGCACCGCGCCGGTGGGAAATGCCAGCAGATCGCGAATCAATGCCTCCCGCACCGTCGATTCGAGTCGACCGAAAAAATCACTTTCCTCCGGACCGCAGATTTGCAACCGGGGCGCATGGACCCAGTTCAGTCGGCCGTACAGGGGTACGCCGGCTTCGGCCGGCGGCCACAAGATGTGTTCCGCCCCCGCCGCGCCGCCGGCCCAGCTCAGGTTCAGCACGGTTTCCAGCGCCTGGAATACCTCCTTCACCCGCGCCGGCTGGTTCATGGCAAGATCGTGACGGCCGGCTTCCAAGTCTGGAACCGGGTAAACAACATCTGGTCGGAATCGGTTTCCCGCAATTGCTGGCAAAACGCCTGGTCGCTGAACATTTCCGCCAGATAGGAAAGAATCTTGAGATGTTCGTCGGTGTAATGATCCGGCACCAGCAGACCGAACACCAAGTCCACGGGCTGCCGGTCGATGGCGTCGAAATCCACACCCTTCCTCAACTTGACGAACGCGCCAATGGCCTGCTGGCTGTGCTCGAAGCGACCATGGGGCAGGGCGACCCCATGGCCCAGACCCGTACTCCCCAAACGCTCCCGGCCGATCAGGCTATCGAAGATCGGCCGGACCGCCAAATCGGGCTGACCGGTGGCGAGCAGCTCGCTCATGATCTCGATGACCCTTTTCTTACTGGCTACTTCGCTGTCGCAAACGATCCGGTCGGAGGTAATCAGGTCTGTAATATCCATAAGACTCACTCAAGGCTGGGGATAGCTGCGCGCCTTTTCGCCACGATGCTTGTCCGTCAGTTTTTCCTTGTGTTTCTTGATCTGACGGTCGACCTTATCGATCAGGGCATCAAGCGCGGCATACATATCCTCGTCGATGGCATCGGCGAAGATTTCGTTACCGGCCACATGGATCGTCGCTTCGGCCTTCTGGCTCAGTTTATCGACGCTGAGAATCACCTGGGCGCTGGTCACGTTGTCGAAATGCCGCTCGATGCGCTCCAGCTTGTCGTGCACGTAGTCGTGCAGCGCCTGGGTGATTTCCACATGGTGTCCGCTCAGTTTGATTTGCATGACATGGGCTCCTGACTGGCAGGTCTTGTTTGGGTCGGGCGTCGGAACCGTCGAGCGGCGCGCGATCCATGGCGGTCGCTCGACCGTTGCGGATTCGAACCGTCCGGCATGCCCCGGGCTCCCGTTGCAATGCCCCTTGCGGGGCGGGTATTCCCCGTCCGGTCAGACGAGGCGTTTACGATCCGAAGAAGAGGGCACGGACATGGCTTCCCGATATTTTGCCACCGTGCGCCGGGCCACCTGAATTCCATCGGCCTCCAGCAGTTTGGCGATCTTATCGTCGCTGAGCGGCTTGCCGGGGTTTTCCGCCTGGATCAGCTTGCGGATCATGGCACGGATGGCGGTGGACGAACACTCGCCGCCGTCGCTGGTGCCGACATGGCTGGAAAAGAAATATTTCAGCTCGTAGATCCCTCGCGGCGTATGCATGTATTTCTGAGTGGTCACCCGCGAGATGGTCGATTCGTGCATGCCCAGTGTCTCGGCGACATCCCGCAGAATCAGCGGCTTCATGTACTCGTCGCCCTGCTCCAGAAATTCCCGCTGACGTTCGACGATGCAGGTGGCCACCTTGAGCAGGGTCTCGTTGCGATTTTGCAGGCTCTTGAGAAACCAGCGCGCCTCCTGCAAATGGTTTTTCAGATAGGCCGCATCGCCGTTCGAGCCGCTTTGCCGCGCCAGGGCCGCGTATCGGGCGTTGATGCGCAGCTTGGGCATGTTATCGGGGTTCAGCTCGACCCGCCAGGTATGGCGCTGGCGGTAGACCAACACGTCCGGCACGACGTACTGCGGCGCGGCGTTGGACAGGCGGGCACCCGGATGCGGGTCCAGCGACTGAATCAGGCTCACGATACCCTGTAGCGCCTCGCGCGTCACCTTGAGCCGGCGCATCAAGCCGGTGAAATCGCGCTCGGCCAGCAGTTCCAGATGATGCTCGACCAGACGGCGCGCCTCGGCCAGCCACGGGGTATCGGCCGGCAGTGTCTCCAGTTGCAGCAACAGGCATTCGGCCGGGCCGCGGGCGCCGACGCCCTGCGGATCGAATCGTTGAATCCGCCCCAAGACTTTCTCGGCTTCGGCCGGCGTCATCGCAATTTCATCGGGCAAACCCTGGCAAATCTCCTCCAGCGACAAGGTCAAATAACCGGATTCGCCGATCGCGTCGATGATGGCGGTGGCGACCGCCAGTTCCCGCTCGTCGAACGGCGTCAGCCGCATCTGCCAGTACAAATGGTCGCGCAACGATTCCCCGGCGCCGGCATAGCGCTCGTAGGGATCCCATTCCTCGTCCTCGCCGCGGGAATAGTTGGTCGCGCCGTCATACGATTCGTAGACATCCTCCCAGGCGCTGTCCACCGGCAGTTCGTCCGGCAGGGTACTGGCCGCCGCGTCGATTTCGGTCTCGGAGCCGTCCGCCGTCTGAGCGGCGGAGGTTTCCGGCCGCACCGGCAGATCCTGCAGCTCGTCGGCCTGCTCCAGCATCAGGTTGGAGTCGAGAACCGCCTGCACCTCCACCTGCAAGTCCAGGCTGGACAATTGCAGCAGGCGAATCGCCTGCTGCAATTGGGGAGTCATGGTCAGTTGCTGACCCAGGCGTAGCTGTAATGACTGTCTCATAACCATTCAAGCCTGCATCAAGCCGCTTCACTTAACCTAGCTATAATCCTAGCGGGTTTTCGGCTAGAGTGGCTAACGTGGCGGACATTTGCCAGCCGACCGATTCCCGTTGGGTCAAAGCTGGAACGATTCACCCAGATAGACCCGACGGACTTGCTGATCGGCGAGAATCGCGCCGGGATCGCCTTCGGCGATCACCCGGCCCTCGTTGAGAATATAGGCGCGGTCGCAAATCCCCAGGGTCTCCCGGACATTGTGATCGGTGATCAACACGCCGATCTGGCGCTCGCACAGGTGGCCGATGATGCGCTGGATATCCAGCACCGACAACGGGTCGACTCCGGCAAACGGCTCGTCCAACAACATGAACGCCGGCCGCGCCGCCAAGGCCCGGGCAATCTCCACCCGTCGGCGCTCCCCACCCGACAAGCTGATGCCGGAACTGTCGTGCAAGTGACCGACATGCAGCTCGTGCAACAGTTCCTCGGCCAGCGGTCGACGCTCGGCTTTGGTGAGATCCGGCCGGGTTTCCAGAATCGCCATCACATTGTCCAACACCGTCAGCCGCCGGAATATCGACGGTTCCTGAGGCAGGTAGCCGACCCCCAACCGCGCCCGCGCGTGCATCGGCAGATGGGTCAGGTCACGGTCGTCCAACAACACCCGCCCTTCGTCGCAATGAATCAGACCGACCATCATGTAAAAGGTGGTGGTCTTGCCGGCGCCGTTCGGCCCCAGCAGACCGACCACTTCGCCGCTGGCGACCGTCAGCGAGGCGGCGTCCACCACCACCCGCTTGCGGTAGCGCTTGACGACCTCCTTGGCAATCAACTGGGCCATATCAGGGCTTCTTGGTGGCGGGGAGCACGCTTTGCCCGCGCGGCTGGATGGTGAACTGGATGCGACCGTTCGCGCCGGCGCCGCGCGCCCGCACCACATCGCCCTTGAGATCGTATTCCACCTGATCGCCGGTAAACACATCCTGTCCCTGCACCAACCGGGCATCGCCGCTCATGACCACTTTGGCGCTGCCGACGTTGTATTCGACCCGCTGGCTGGTGCCCAGGATTTCCGGCTTGTCGGCCGCCGGCTTGTAGCGCAGGTTGACGGGCTTTCCCACCGCTTCCATCCGTTCGAAGCTGCTGTCCTTGACGTGGATGGTGGCGGTGTCGGCGGTCAGTCGCATCGAACCCTGGCTGATCACCACGTTGCCTTCGTAAACGCTCACGCCGGTCTTCTGGTCCAACTGGCCACGGCTGGCTTCCAGATGAATCGGCTGCTCGCGATCCTCCGGCAGGGCGGCGGCCGGGGACGCCACCAGCGTCAGCGTCAGCGCCAGTCCGAATTTACGGCTTGGGGGATTCATAGACACCTCGCACTTCGGAAAGCAGTTCCAAGCGCTCCTGATCCAGATAGGCGCGCACGCCGACCGCACGCAACTCGCCGCCCGGCGTCACCGCCCGCGCCGGCGCGGCGGTTTCGGCGTAACGGCTGTCGGGCCGCACCAGCACGTCGCGGGTAGTCATGGTGACCGGTGGCTGGCCGCTCTCGGCGGTACGGATCATCACTACCTTGCCTTCCAGTCGAACCTGCTCCTGGTTGGGGGCGATCCAACCTTGTTCGGACCGCAGCCGCCATTCGCGGGTCCGGCCATCCGGCTGATACCAGTCCATTTGCGGCTGCTCGACCTGAGTACCGAGCTGACCCGGCAATTGCTTCAACAAAGGGGCCTCAAGCACATACTCCGGCAAGCCGGCAACCGTCATGCGCACCGCCCGAAACCGCTGGATCACCAGCACCGGTTCCTGACTCTCGACTGGAACCGGTTCGCGCAACGAGGATTCCACCCAGCGCAACAGGCTGTAGCTCAACCCGGCCAACAACGCCAGACCGGTCAGATACAGGCTGCCGCGCACCGTGCCACCGCCCTCTTTCACCCGGCCGCCGCCCTACAGATACCGGCCGCGCAGGGCCGCCAATTGGCCGCGCGCTTCCAGCAGCAGCTCGCAGACATCGCGCGCCGCGCCGCGCCCACCGCAACTGGGCGTCTGCCAGTGGGCGTGCTGTTTGACGAACGGGTCGGCGTCCTGCACCGCGATGGCCAAACCGACCCGGGTCATCACCGGCAGATCGATCAGATCGTCGCCCACGTAAGCCACCTGTTCCGCATCCACACCCAGCCGCGCCCGCAGGCTGTTGAACACCGCCAATTTATCCTGCACACCCAAATAGGCATGGCGGATGCCCAAATCGGCCATGCGCCGCTCCACCGAGGCGGCGTGACGACCGGAGATGATGGCCACCTCCACGCCGGCCTCAAGCAGCATCTTGATGCCATGGCCGTCCCGAATATGGAAGACCTTGTATTCGTCGCCATCGTTACCCAGGTAGAGGTGGCCATCGGTCAACACGCCGTCCACGTCGAAGATGACCAACTGAATCTGGGTAGCCTTGCTCAGGATATCGCGCATGATCGATCTTCCGCCGGATGGAGATTACAACACGCCGGCGCGCAACAGATCGTGCATGTTGAGGATGCCGGCCAGCTTCCCAACGGAGTTTACCACCGGCAGGGCGTTGATCTTGTACTGTTGCATCATCCGCAGCGCCTCGGCGGCCAAGGTGCCGGACGCGATGGTCTTGCAGTCGCGGATCATCACTTCGGCGACCCGAGCGGCATGCACGTCCACCTGCCGGTCCAGTGCCCGGCGCAGGTCGCCGTCGGTAAACACCCCCAGCACCCGCTCTTCGCCATCCACCACCACGGTTGTGCCCAGACCTTTTCGGCTCATTTCCAGCAAGGCATCTTTTAGCAGATCGTCGGGCACGTTGCGCGGTATTTGCGCGCCGATGTGCATCACATCGTCGGTGAGCAGCAGCAGGCGGCGGCCCAATCGGCCACCGGGGTGGGAACGGGCGAAATCCTCGGCGGTGAAGCCGCGCGCTTCCAGCAGCGCGACCGCCAGGGCGTCGCCCATGGCCAGCGTGGCGGTGGTGCTGGAAGTCGGCGCCAGCCCGAGCGGACAGGCTTCCTGGGAAACGCTGACGTCGATATGCACATCCGCATTGTTCGCCAGTGTCGAAGCAGGATTGCCGGTCAGGGCGATCAGCGGCACGCCCAGCCGCTTGAGCAACGGCAGCAGGGTCAGAATCTCGTCGGTTTCCCCAGAATTGGACAACGCCAGCACCACATCCCGAGCGGTGATCATGCCCATGTCGCCGTGGCTGGCTTCGGCCGGGTGAACAAAAAAGGCCGGGCTGCCGGTGCTGGCCAGCGTCGCCGCGATCTTGCCGCCGATGTGCCCGGATTTGCCAATACCGAGCACCACGATGCGGCCCTGGCAGTGCAACATGAGATCGCAGGCATTGACGAAGTCGCCATCAATGCGGCTTTTGAGTTGTTCCACCGCTTGGGCTTCAATCGTCAAAACCTGGCTGGCCAGTTGTCTCAACTTATCGGGGTGCATGGTAATTCCAAAATGCTCCTTTCATCTTCGCGCCGATCCCGCGGAATCGGCAAGATCGCCGCAATCAGGTTTGCTCGCGCTTTTTCCTTGGCGCGATCCCGTGCACTACGGGTATTTCCAAGCAACCAGCGACGAACCACTGTTCATCGCCTTCGATCATCGCCATGGATTCATTAGCCCATTAAAAGACCCGGCTTCGGCTGATCGTCAAACCCAAACAAGCCTGCTGGATTCGACAGTGGCTTTCACACGAAAAAAAGGGCGGCCAGCGCCGCCCTTGGCATTTCCGATAGCGGCACCGCCCGAAGCGGTGCCGCCCGTTCTCAGCCGGTTGTGGCCGGCTTGAACTCCTCTTCCAGCAATTTGGCGTGCGCCGCCGCCAACCGGGCAATCGGCACCCGAGGCGACGAGCAGGACACGTAGGTCAGGTTAGCATAGTGGCAGAAGCGCATCGAAGCCGGATGACCGCCCTGTTCGCCGCAAATGCCGACCTTGAGACCACCGCGAGTCTTCCGGCCATTTTCGACCGCGAACTGCATCAACTGACCGACGCCCGCCGTATCCAGCGCTTCGAACGGATTGTCCTTGAGGATCTTGGCGGAGTTGTAGAACGGCAGGAACTTGTTCTCGGCATCCTCGCGCGAGAAAGAGAACGTGGCCTGGGTCAAGTCATTGGTGCCGAACGAGAAGAATTCGGCGACACCGGCAATTTCACCGGCGCGCAGACAGGCCCGCACCACTTCCATCATGGTGCCGAACTCGAAATGCACCTTGACCGCGTACTTGGCCTCGACCTGGGGCAGCACTTCGTCGACCAACGCCTTCACCCGCTTCAACTCTTCCACGGTGCACACCTGCGGCACCATGATTTCGGGATGGACGTTCACCTTCTCTTGGATACATTCCGCCGCCGCTTCCAGAATGGCGCGGATCTGCATCTTGTAAATCTCGGGATAGGTCAGACCCAGGCGGACGCCGCGATGACCCAGCATCGGGTTGATTTCGTGCAGGGCGCGCGCCTTCTGCAGGATTTCTTCCTTCTTGGCCAGCACGTCGGCAACCAGGTGGCTGTCGTTGAGAATACCGAGCTGCTCGACGGCCTTCGGGTTGACCTGGCTGAGAATCTGGCTGATCGCTTCCAAGCCCTGGGCGGTATGGCGCAGATGGCGCAGATGCTCGATGTCGTCGATCAGGGTCTGCTCGGAAGGCAGGAACTCGTGAATCGGCGGATCGAGCAGGCGCACCGTGACCGGACGCGGCGCCATCACCCGGAAGATTTCCTTGAAATCGCTGCGCTGCATCGGCAGCAGCTTGGCCAGCGCCGCTTCGCGGTCCTCGGTGGTCTCGGCCAGGATCATCTCCAGGACCAGCGGCAACCGCTCCTTGGCATTGAACATGCGCTCGGTGCGGCACAGGCCGATACCCATCGCGCCGTAGTTGGAAGCGCGCTGCGCCGCTTCCGGGGTGTCCGCGTTCGCCATCACCTTGAGAGTGGCGATCTCATCGGCCCAGCTCAGCAAGGTACGCAATTCCGGGGTGAACTCTGGCTCGACGGTGGGAACGGCGCCCAGATAGACTTGGCCGGTGCCGCCGTCGATGGTGACCACGTCGCCCTCATGCAGCACCTTGTCGCCGATGATGGCTTGGCGCTGATGCACGTTGACCAGGATGTCTTCCGCGCCGACCACGCAGGGCTTGCCCATGCCGCGCGCCACGACCGCCGCGTGGGAGGTCTTGCCGCCGCGACTGGTCAGAATACCCACGGCGGCGAAGAAGCCATGGATGTCTTCCGGCTTGGTTTCCTCGCGCACCAGAATGATTTTCTCGTTGGCGCCGCGCCCGCGTTTCACCGCGGTGTCGGCATCGAACACGATCTTGCCCGACGAAGCACCGGGAGATGCACCCATTCCCAGCGCCGCCGGCGCCACTTTTTGCTTGGGATCAAGCTGCGGGAACATCATCTGTTCGAGCGACTCGGGATCGATCCGCAACAACGCCTTTTCGCGGGTGATCAAACCTTCCTTGGCCATTTCCACCGAGCTACGCACCATGGCCTGGGCATTCATCTTGCCATTGCGGGTTTGCAGGCAGTACAGCACACCCTTCTCGATGGTGTACTCGTAGTCCTGCACTTCGTGGTAATGACCTTCCAGCTTGTTACGTAGTTCGACGAGTTGCGCATACAGTGACGGCATTTCGTCCTTCATCTCCGCGACCGGCTTCGGGGTGCGGATACCGGCGACCACGTCCTCGCCCTGGGCGTTGACCAGATACTCGCCGTACATGACGTTTTCGCCGGTGCCGGGGTCGCGGGTGAAACCCACGCCAGTCGAGCAATCGTTACCCATGTTGCCGAACACCATGGTCACGATATTGACGGCGGTGCCGTTGGCCTGCTCCGGGGTGATCTTGAACTCGCGGCGGTAGTCCACGGCGCGCTGACCCATCCACGAGTTGAACACCGCCTTGACCGCCAGCTCCAACTGCTCATAGGGATCTTGCGGGAACGGCCGCCCGGTCTGCTCCTGGACGACTTGCAGGAACAACTGGCCGATATCGCGCAGATCTTCGGCGCTCAGGGCCACATCCACCTTCACCCCGGCGCGGCGCTTGATCGCCTCGAAGTGCTCGTCGAAGTAATGGTCATCCACGCCTAGCGCAATCTTGCCGAACAACTGGATAAAGCGGCGGTAGGCATCATAACCAAAGCGCTCGTTGCCGGTCAGCTTGATCAAGCCGGCAAGTGTCTTTTCGTTCAACCCGAGATTGAGAATGGTGTCCATCATGCCCGGCATGGACATGGCGGAACCGGAGCGCACCGAAACCAGGAGGGGATTGCCGGCGCCGCCGAATTGCTTGCCGGTTTCCTGCTCCAGCCAAGCCATGTGTTCGCGCAAGTCGCTCATGATCCCATCGGGCAGGCGATTGTTGGCGTTGATGTAGTCCAAGCAGGCTTCGGTGGAAATCACGAAGCCCGGCGGCACCCGCAGGCCGATCTGGGTCATCTCGCAAAGGTTGGCGCCCTTGCCGCCCAGCAACATCTTATTTTTGCCATCGCCTTCGGTGTATTTGTAAATGTACTTCTTCGCCATGATCCTACCTTCACAAGTGGTTGAGGGAGTGTCGGACCCATCCGACTTCGCAACAGCATAGACTATCCGGCGCCGTCTTGAACGATCCGCCGGGCTGGTTTCTGCCACCGGGGTTACGCGCGCGGAAATAAGGTATAGCCAGTCAGGGAATATGTTCGCCGGCCGACCAATCGACCCGTATCGCTCCCAAAGATAGCCATATACCTCGGAAATTGCCAAGAACATCTGGGGCGGCGGCGGCTAGGAGCCGATAGCGGTCATTTGACTTGCCGACGACTTGGCCGGAAGATAGCAATCCTTTTATGCATCCGCTCCAGCCGTTATTCTCAAGTTTAACAAAAAGATGCTCGCAATCAGCGCCCGTTCGGACTTCGCTCCGCCCCACGACGACCCTCTGGTAACCATGCGCCGCCTATCGTTCAGTCGCGGCGAACACCGTATCTTCCGAGAGTTGGATCTGACCATCCCGCGCGGCAAGGTCACCGCTATCATGGGGCCGAGCGGCACCGGCAAGACCACGCTGCTACGGTTGATCGGCGGCCAGATCCGCCCCGATGCCGGTCGCATCGAGGTCGATGGCATCTGTGTCCACGAACTCGGCCGCAAGGAACTGTACCAACTGCGCAAGCGCATGGGCGTGCTGTTTCAGAGCGGCGCGCTGTTCACCGACCTGAGCGTGTTCGACAACGTCGCCTTCCCGCTGCGCGAGCACACCCGCCTGCCGGAATCCCTGATCCGCACCCTGGTGCTGATGAAACTGGAAGCGGTCGGCCTGCGCGGTGCCCACGCCTTGATGCCGTCGCAACTGTCGGGCGGCATGGCTCGTCGGGTGGCGCTGGCCCGCGCCATCGCGCTCGACCCGACGATGATCCTGTACGACGAACCGTTCGCCGGTCAGGATCCGATCTCGATGGGCGTGCTGGTGAAATTGATCCGCACCCTCAACGACGCGCTCGATCTGACCAGCATCATCGTCTCGCACGATGTCAAGGAAACCGCCGCCATCGCCGATTATCTTTATCTGATCTCCGACGGTCAGGTGGTGGAGCACGGCACGCCACAGGATTTGAGCCACTCCGCTTCGCCTTGGGTGGATCAATTCATGCATGCCCTGCCCGACGGTCCGATGTCCTTTCACTATCCGGCGCCGCCTTACGAAACCGATTTGCTGACGGGCACTCCGTCATGATGGCGTCGCTGGCGGAATTGGGGCGCTTCGCACTGGATCGGTTGGCTCGGCTGGGCCGGGCCAATCTGTTCCTGCTGCAACTGCTGCGCGCGCTGTCGTTTCTGTTCCGCCGCCCCGGTCTGCTGGTCAAGCAACTGCACGCGGTCGGCGTGCTGTCGCTGCCCATCATCCTGGTCTCCGGCTTGTTCGTCGGCATGGTGCTGGGCCTGCAAGGATACGCCAACCTGGTGGATTTCGGCGCGACCTCCTCGCTGGGCACGGTGGTGGCGCTGTCCCTGATCCGGGAGTTGGGGCCGGTGCTGACCGCGCTGCTGTACGCCGGCCGGGCCGGCTCGGCGCTGACCGCCGAGATCGGGCTGATGCGGGCCACCGAACAACTGGCCAGCATGCAGATGATGGCGGTCGACCCGTTTCCCCGGGTGCTGGCCCCGCGCTTCCTGGCCGGCTGCATCGCGGTACCCCTGCTGACCGGCATTTTCACTGCGGTCGGCATCCTGGGCGGCTACCTGGTCGCGGTGGTGCAACTGGGCGTGGACGGCGGCTCGTTCTGGGCACAGATGCAAGCGAAAGTGCAGTTGCTCGCCGACGTCGGCAACGGCGTCCTCATCAAGAGCACCGTGTTCGGGCTGGTAGCCAACTGGATCGCCTTGTTCGAAGGCTATCAGGCGCAGCCGACTTCGGAAGGCGTCAGTCTCGCCACCACCCGCACCGTGGTGGACACCTCGCTGGCGGTGCTGGGCCTAGATTTCCTGCTGACCGCCCTGATGTTCGGAGAGTGGTAATCATGAAACAAAAGAATCTGGAGCTGGCGGTCGGCCTGTTCGTCGCGCTGGGACTGGCGGCGTTTTTCATGCTGGCGATCAAGGTGAGCGACCTCAGCAGCTTGGGAAACGATGAAGGCTACCGCGTCACCGCCCATTTCGAAAACATCGGCGGCCTCAAGGCCCGCGCCCCGGTCACGCTGGGCGGCGTGCGTGTCGGCCGGGTCGTCGGCATCGGCCTGGACCCGCAAAGCTACGAAGCCGTGGTCACGATGTCCATCGATCCCAAGTACGACCGCTTGCCGACGGACTCCAGCGCCAGCATTCTGACCTCGGGATTGCTGGGCGAACAATACGTCGGGTTGGAACCCGGCGGCATGGATAGCTATCTCAAGGAGGGCGGGACGCTCAAGCTGACCCAATCGGCACTGGTGCTGGAAAAACTGATCGGGCGGGTGTTTACCAACATGGCGTCGGGCGAATCCGCGCCACCCAAGACGCCCTGACCGACCGCGCCCTTTCCGATCCGGGCTCGCCGGCGTGAACATGAGACAAATTCCCGTCATTGACGATGCGGCCAGCGGCATCCCCGCGAACGCCGCCCCCTGTTTCCTAGATTAAAGAGTGAGCCAATCCGATGAAACGAGTGATCGCTCTCGGCCTACTGCTGCTGGCGTTGGGCGGCGGCGCCATCGAAGCCGCCGTCAAACCCCCGCAGGATGTGATCCAGGACACCTCGACGCGAATGATCGATGCCTTGCGGCAAAACCGCGCGAAGCTCGACCGGGACCCAGGGCAGATTTACGGACTGGTCGATCAGATCGTGTTGCCCAATTTCGATTTCGAACTGATGTCGCGCTGGGTGTTGGGCCGGGCCTGGCAACAGGCCAGCCCCGATCAGCGCCGTCGCTTCACCGAGGAATTCCGCACCTTGCTGGTCCGCACCTACGCCAAGGCGTTGCTGGAGTATTCCGGCGAAGACATTCGGCTGCTGCCGCAACCGACCGTGGGGGACGGCAGCGAGGTGACGGTCAAGACCGAAGTGCAACTGAAAGCTGGGCGACCGATCCAGATCAACTACAGCATGCATCTCAACAACGATGGCTGGAAAGTCTACGATGTGAAGGTGGACGGGGTCAGTCTGGTCACCAACTACCGCAGCACCTTCGCCAGCCAGATCCGCGCCAACGGCATGGACTCGGTCATCGCCGATCTCCAGCAGCGCAACACCGCCCAAGGACCGCGCTGATGACCTCGGCGCGGGTCAGCCGTGACGGCGACATCCTGCGCGTCCAGGGCGAGCTGAATTTCGATTCCGTCGCGGAGCTGTGGGAAACCACCGAAGCGCTGTTCGCGGACACTCCGCTGCTCCGCATCGATCTCAGCGGGATCAGCCGCTCCAACAGCGCGGGAGTGGCTCTGCTGGTGCAATGGCTACGCCAAGCGCGCCGCCGCCAGCGGGAACTGCTCTTCGTCGACATCCCGGCACAGATGCGCGCCATCATCCGAGTCGTCGATCTGGAAACGTTGCTGCCCACCGCCTGACGGCGAACTGCCCTGCGCTCCGCTTCTCACGTTCCGACCCCAACCGCTCCCCCAATCACCCTTTCTCATCGAGCCAGGATTGACCGCGATGCAAGCACAAGACATCGAACGTCTGATCGAAGAACAACTGCCGGACGCACGGGCCACGGTCCGCGGCGATGACGGCGTCCATTTCGAGGCGGTGGTCATCAGCACAGCCTTCGCCGGCAAGTCGCTGTTGCAGCAGCACCGGCTGGTGTACGCGGCGCTGGGCGGGCGCATGGAGCGCGAGGAAATCCACGCCCTGTCCCTCAAGACCTATACGCCGGACGCTTGGCAAAAACTACCATCCTGACCCGGCGGACCATGCCTTCATGAGCAAACTCATCATCAATGGCGGCGTACCGCTGTTCGGCGAACTGCGCGCTTCCGGCGCCAAGAACGCGGTGCTGCCGATTCTGGCCTCCACCCTGCTGGCCGACGAGCCGGTCATCATTCGCAACGTCCCGCACTTGCAGGATGTCACCACCACCATGGAGCTGTTGGGCCGCATGGGCGTGGACCTGGTGGTCGACGAGCGGATGAACATCCAGGTGGACCCGCGCACGATCCAGAGTTTCCAGGCACCCTACGAATTGGTACGCACCATGCGCGCCTCGATCCTGGTACTGGGACCGCTGCTGGCTCGCTTCGGTCAGGCCGAAGTGTCGCTGCCGGGCGGCTGCGCCATCGGCTCGCGGCCGGTCAATTTGCACATCAAGGGACTGGAAGCGATGGGCGCCGACATCAAGGTCGAGAACGGCTATATTCGCGCCCGCTCCGGCCGCTTGCAAGGTGCGCACATCGTACTGGATCTGGTCACGGTGACCGGCACCGAAAACCTGCTGATGGCCGCCACGCTGGCTCAGGGCACCACGGTGATCGAGAACGCCGCCCGGGAACCCGAAGTGGTGGATTTGGCCGACTGCCTGACAGCGATGGGCGCGCGGATCGACGGGGCCGGCACCGATACCCTGGTGATCGAAGGGGTCGAGCGTCTCGGTGGCGCCCACTATCAGGTGCTGCCGGACCGGATCGAAACCGCCACCTACCTGCTGGCGGGGGCGATCACCGGCGGCCGGGTCAAAATGAAGGACACTCGCCCGGAAATCTTGGAAGCGGTGCTGCTCAAACTGGAAGAGGCCGGCGCCCAAGTCAACACCGGTCCCGACTGGATCGAAGTGGACATGCTCGGCCGCCGACCCAAGGCCGTACGCATCCGCACCGCGCCCTATCCAGCCTTTCCCACCGACATGCAAGCCCAGTTCGTCGCGCTCAACGCCGTCGCCGAGGGAACCGGCGTGATCACCGAAACGGTGTTCGAAAACCGCTTCATGCACGTCAACGAACTACAACGGATGGGCGCGCAAATCGAGCTGGAAGGCAACACCGCCGTCAGTATCGGGGTACCCCGACTGACCGGAGCGCCGGTCATGGCCACCGACCTGCGCGCCTCGGCCAGCCTGATCCTGGCGGCGCTGGTCGCCGACGGCGATACCGTCCTCGACCGCATTTATCACATCGACCGCGGCTACGATTGCATCGAGGAAAAGCTATCGCATCTGGGCGCGCGCATCCGCCGGACACCGGGCTGAACGCCAATGACCCCAACGCTGACCATCGCCCTATCCAAGGGCCGCATCTTCAAGGAAACCCTGCCGCTGCTGGCGGCGGCGGCCATCGTGCCGACCGACGATCCGGAAACCAGCCGCAAGCTGATCCTCGACACCAACCAGCCCGACGTGAAACTGGTGATCATCCGCGCCACCGACGTACCGACCTATGTGCAGTACGGCGCCGCCGATCTGGGCGTGGCCGGCAAGGACGTGCTGCTGGAACACGGCGGCGAAGGGCTATACGAACCGCTGGATCTGAAGATCGCCCGCTGCCGGTTGATGGTGGCCGGCGATCCCGAGCACCGGCCACGCTTGAACCGCACTCGCATCGCCACCAAATACATCAACACCACCCGGCGTTGGTTTGCCGACCAGGGTCGGCAGGTGGAGGTCATCAAGCTATACGGTTCGATGGAACTGGCGCCGCTGGTCGGGCTGGCCGATTACATCGTCGACGTGGTGGATACCGGCAAGACCTTGCAAGCGAATGGGCTGGCGCCGCTGGAACATATCGCCGACATCAGCTCGCGGCTGATCATCAACAAGGCCGCCATGAAGATGAAACACGCCCGGATCAAGGCGATCATGGCCCGCATGGCCGCCGCCGTTGGCGTCTGAACAATATCCCCTCTCCCACTAGCGGACGAGGGGAGTATCCATACCGGAATGCCGCTCATGCCGAATATCCAACGCCTGAACACCGCCGATGCCGATTTCTGGCCACGCCTGGAAACCCTGACCGCCTGGGAAGGGGTCGCCGACGAAGCCGTGACCGCCGTGGTGCGCGACATTCTGGCGCGGGTGCGGACGGAGGGCGACGCCGCGCTGCTCGATTACACCCATCGCTTCGACCGACTGGACGCCGCTTGCGCCGCCGACCTGGAAATCCCCGCCGAGCGCCTGCGGCAGGCGTTGGCCACCATTCCCACCGAGCGGCGCGCGGCGTTGGAAACCGCCGCCGACCGTATCCGCGCCTATGCCGAACGGCAAAAACTGGCCTCCTGGACCTTCACCGAAGCTGACGGCAGTGTGCTCGGCCAGCAGGTGACGCCGCTGGATCGAGTCGGGCTGTACGTGCCCGGCGGCAAGGCCGCCTATCCGTCCTCGGTGCTGATGAACGCCATTCCCGCCAAGGTGGCCGGCGTGCCGGAAGTGGTGATGGTGGCGCCGACACCGGGCGGCGCGCTCAACGATCTAGTGCTGGCCGCCGCCGCCGTGGCGGGGGTGGATCGGGTGTTCACCCTCGGCGGGGCGCAGGCCATCGCCGCGCTGGCCTATGGCACCGCCACCGTACCTCGGGTGGACAAGATCGTCGGTCCGGGCAACATCTATGTCGCCGCCGCCAAACGGCAGGTGTTCGGCGCGGTGGGCATCGACATGATCGCCGGACCGTCGGAAATCCTGGTGGTCTGCGACGGGCTGACCGATCCCGACTGGATCGCCATGGACCTGTTTTCACAGGCCGAGCACGACGAGGACGCCCAGCCGATCCTGATCAGCCCGGACCCGGCGTTCCTGGAGCGAGTTGCCGCCAGCATCGAGCGCCTGCTGCCGGAGATGGCACGGCGAGACATCATCGAGGCTTCATTGTGCCGGAGAGCGGCGCTAATTCAGGTACGCGATCTGGCCGAAGCAGCGCGGGTGGCCAATTTCATCGCCCCGGAGCACCTGGAACTATCGGTGGAGAAGCCGGAAGAACTGTTGCCGCTGATCCGCCACGCCGGCGCGATCTTCATGGGCCGCTACACCGCCGAAGCGCTAGGCGATTACTGCGCCGGCCCCAACCATGTGCTGCCGACCTCACGCACCGCGCGCTTTTCCTCGCCGCTGGGGGTGTACGACTTCCAGAAGCGGACCAGCATCATTCATTGCTCGCCAACCGGGGCGGCGGCGCTGGGCCGCACCGCTTCGGTATTGGCGCGCGGCGAAGGCTTGACGGCGCACGCCCGGTCAGCCGAATTACGCTCGCAACTGGTGGATAATCCCTGAACGCATTCAGCCGTTCCCCGCGTCCCGCCCGCTGAGGCGACTGAATATTTCCCGCACCAGCGCGGGACCGGGTTGCGGCGGCACTTCATCCAGACCAGCGTCCGCTTCCGCCTGCTCCAACGCCAGGATCAGCGCCACCCAACGGGGTGTGGAAGGGTTTTTTTCGACATTCAGCGCCCTGAGCGTCTTGGCAACCCGCACAACGATGGGCACGGGCTTGATCGAATCCACGGTCGGCCGAGCGCAGTTTTCAGCCGGACTGACGACCAGATACTCGCGGCAAGCCAGGGGACGCTCCTCGTAGATCGAACACGATTCGTCCTCCAGAAATGGGCAGGCGATTCCCTGCTGAAAATAGGCCAGTCCGATCGGATCGACCTCATCGTCGCCAATACGGTTCGGTTCGCGCAGCTTCTCCAGCAAGCCGGCTGCTTGCAACCGTGGTCTCGCCTCCTCGAAACGAGCCAGAATGGTGGATTTCCGGGGTTCCGACATTTGGTCCACCACTTCCCGTAGCCGCCGCGCTTCGATCGCCGAAATGGGAACCAGTTGCCGACAGCAAGCACCGCAGCCTTTTTTGCACGATACCGCCAGCCCCTCCGCTTGCGCGTTTTCCACCGAGAAATCGACGAATCGATCGGTCAAATAACGCAGGAAAGGGAGCAGGTTGCTCAACCGCGTCGGCCCGGCCGGCACCGGCATTTCCAAGCTGATCTTCCTGCCAGCGATGGTCAATTCGGCGGTGGCGTTCAAAAGCTCGCCGGTGTCTTCAACATGAGTGGTCATCATCGCTCCCAAAGGCGTGGAATACTTTCAACATCCAACATCGACTCGTCAGGCCCTTTTCGCCAAGGCCGTTCAAGCAACTCGGCCAACCCCAGCCTCGCCGTTCGACCAGGCCCAAGCGAGGCCACGATCAAGTGTTGGCTTCCAAATCCAGCAGACTATGCAAGCGCCGTTGCGAGCGCTCCTGTCGAACGTCTTCTTCGCCGAGCTCGCGCAGCGTGGATTCGACGAAGGAGAGATGGACATGGGCGGCCTGCCGAGCGGCATCTGGATCGCGATCCAAGACCCCCCTTCAGGATCGCTTGATGTTGCGCATGGATGACCGCGTAGCTGCTTTCGCGCGTGTACAACCGCTCCAACGAACGACTGATATTCCCCAACAACAAATCGAACAAGCCGCGCATCACATGAATCAGCGCGACATTATGAGAAGCATCGGCGATGGCGAGATGAAAGTTGGCGTCCACCACCGCGTCGTGTTGGGGCTCACGAACGCCGCGCTGGATCTCCTCCAACTCGGCGAAACGACAACGCAGAATTTCCCGGTCGGCATCGGTGGCGCGAAGCGCGGCGAAATAAGCCGCCACTTCTTCCAGGGCATGGCGCAACTCCAGCACGTCGAACATGGCCTTGGGATGCTTTTTCAGCAGTTCGATCAAGGGATCGGTGAGGACGGGCGCAACGACATCGACCACAAAATTCCCCCCACCCCGCCGGCTCTGCAAGAGACCTCGGGATTTCAGCGTGGTGATCGCTTCCCGCAGTGACGGACGGGATACGCTGAGCTCCTGAGCCAGCTCCCGCTCTGGAGGTAGTCGTTTGCCCGGCTTGAGAACGCCTTCCAGAATCAACTGTTCGATCTGGCTGACGATGGCATCCGAGACTTTCGGAGGGTTAATCGTTTCGAATTGCATGATCTTGCCCAAACGTTGAACTCGATATCATGGCCATTGTGCCATGTGGCTCTCGTTGTCCTACCCAGCCTTACTTACAAAACCCCACGACCAACGCATCGTTTGCGGTCTCGTTATTAGCTTAGCAAAACTTTGGTCAGACCATATGACCAAATACTTGCAATCCCAAAAATGAGCTGCTATAAATTGGTCAGACCACATTACCAATAATGCCAGCTCGCGGCTGGCCCAGTTGGTAAATAAAACGAGAAGCCACCACACCACTGACCCAGACCGGGCGGCGGCATGTAGGCGGCACAACCCACCAAAGTCGGAGAAGATACAACCATGCCCGCCCGTCCCGAGAAGGTGTATTACTTCGGTACCTGCCTGATCGACCTGTGTTATCCCCAAGCCGGAATGGCCGGCATCGAACTGCTGCGCCGTGAAGGCATTCAGGTCGTTTATCCCCAGCAACAATCCTGCTGCGGCCAACCCGCTTACAATTCCGGCTTCCGCGAAGAAACCCGCAAGGTCGCCCGCCAGCAACTCAGGGCGTTTCCCAAGGATTACCCGATCATCGTTCCATCCGGCTCCTGCGGCGGAATGCTGAAACACCATTACCCCAAACTGTTCGCCGACACGCCCGAAGCCGCCGAAGCGCAGCGCTTCTCCGACCGTGTTTTCGAACTGACCGAATTCTTGGTCAAGGTGCTCAACATCAAGCTGGATGATCGGGGACAACCGATCAAAATTACCTGGCATTCCTCCTGTAGCGCGCTGCGCGAGATGCAGGTGATCGCATACGCCAAATCGCTGCTTCATCAGTTGAAAAACGTCGAAATGATCGAGCTGCAACGGGAACGCGAATGCTGCGGATTCGGCGGTTCTTTCTCAGTCAAGCAGGCCGATATCTCCTCGGCGATGGTGGCCGACAAGGTCGCGGATATCGAGCAAACCGGCGCTGCCCTGCTTCTTTCCGGCGACTGCGGTTGCTTGATGAACATCGGTGGAGCGCTGAAGCATCGCAACAGTCCGATTCCCGCCAAACACATCGCCGAATTCCTGCTGGAGCGCACTCAATGACCGAGACCGTGGTCGATTTTCCTCGGAATTTCAAAAAGGCCCTGAACGACGGCCAACTGCGCCGCAACCTCCGCGCCGCCATGGACACCTTGGGGCAACGGCGTCGGAATCTGTTTTCCGACCGGGAAGCCTTCGAGCAACTGCGAATGCGCGGCGACGCCATCCGTCAGCGCGCGCTGCGTAACCTGCCGGAGTTGCTGGAGAAACTGGAGCGGAACTGCACCGAAAACGGTATTCAGGTGCATTGGGCCGAGACGCCTGCCGAAGCCAACCAGATTTGTCTGGAAATCATTCGGCGCCACAACGCCACCCGCGTCATCAAGGGCAAATCGATGGTGTCGGAGGAAATGCACCTCAATCGCTTCCTGGACGAACGCGGCATCGAGGCGCTGGAAACCGATCTCGGCGAGTACATCATCCAACTGGATCATGAAACGCCCTCGCACATCATCGTGCCGGCCATTCACAAGAACCGCGATCAGATCGCGCGACTGTTTCACGACAAGATTCCCAATACGCCGTATACCGAAGTAGTCGAGGAACTCAACGCCATCGCCCGCAAGATCTTGCGTGAAAAGTTTTTCGCGGGTGAAGTCGGGGTCAGCGGGGTCAATTTCGCGGTGGCCGAAACC
>NZ_SPMZ01000090.1 GCF_012939995.1 Candidatus Competibacter phosphatis
TTTTTCAACCGCACCCTGTTGGGCAAGGCGTTGCTGGCCTGCTCGTTTAACCGCGACGCCGCCCAGTTGGTCGGCATCGACGTGCGGGTCATGCTGCGCCTGGCTTACGCTCTATCCGCCGCCTTGGGGGCGTTGGCCGGCATTCTGATCGCACCGATCACCTTCACTTCCTACGAGGCCGGCGTCATGCTCGGGCTCAAGGGCTTTTCCGCCGCCATCGTCGGCGGCATCGGCAACCCGATGGGCGCGGTGGCCGGCGGTCTGCTGCTGGGGGTGCTGGAAAGCCTCGGCGCGGGTTTTATCTCCTCCGGCTACAAGGATGCCATCGCCTTCCTGTTCGTATTGATGGTGCTGTTCTTCGAGCCGACCGGATTATTCGGTCACAAGACCGCGGAACGGGTCTGAACCGATGCGATTGGTCGGCTTCAGTGCCTTCGCAGTGGGGGTTGCGCTGCTGCCCTTGCTGTTTCCGAACAACTACTTCGTCACCGTGGTCGGCGTGTCCGCCGGTCTGCATGTCATTCTCGCGGTGGGTCTCAACCTGCTGATGGGCTACGCCGGGCAAATTTCTCTCGGCCACGCCGCCTTTTTCGGCATGGGTGCCTACGCCTCCGCCATTCTGACCACCCGCTACGCTTGGCCATCGCTGTTGGCCATGGCGGTGGGATTGCTGGTTGCTGGCTTAACCGCTTGGCTGCTGGCGCGGCCGATCCTGCGTCTGCGCGGTCACTATCTGGCCATGGCGACGCTGGGCTTCGGCATCATCGTCCATGTCGTCATGGTGCAAGCCACCGACTGGACCGGCGGTCCGGACGGCATGGCCGGTATTCCACCGCTGAATCTGTTGGGCTGGGAGGTTGACGATGACCGGCGCTGGTACGGCGTGGTCGCTGCCGCCGCGCTGCTGGCGATCTGGCTGTCGCTCAACATCGTCGACTCGCGGGTCGGCCGCGCCTTGCGGGCGGTGCGTGGTTCCGAATTCGCCGCGCGGATGATGGGGATCGATACCACCCGCGCCAAGACTCAGGTGTTCGTGGTTTCCGCCCTGTTCGCCGCTTTCGCCGGTAGTCTGTTTGCCCACCAGCAGGCGTTCGTCAGTCCGGATTCCTTCAATCTGCTCGTTTCGGTTGAATTGGTCATCATGGTGGTGCTCGGCGGCATGGCCTCCACCTTTGGCGCGGCCTGTGGCGCCATCGCCCTGACTTTGCTGAACGAAGGGCTGGTGGTGTTCGAGGATTACGAGATGCTGATCCACGGCGCGCTGTTGATGGTGGTGATGATTTTTCTGCCACAAGGCTTGTTCGTGGGTTTGAGTCAGGGCGGACGGCGGCTATGGAATGCCCTTTACCGTCTAGATAAAAAAACGGTAGTATTATTTTATATACACTTCTGCATGGAGGGTACGCCATGCAAAACCGCCCTTTCTTGGTCTTGCTCGTCTCTTGTCTATTAGCCATTTTGCCGCTGCCATCCAGCCCCGCGGCGGACGGCTACCTGACCGCTGCAGCGGCGATCGTTACCACGCCGGACATACCGGAGTTGTTCGTGCCGGATGAGGGTCCGACCCAACAAAGCCGGAGCAAAGCGGCGGCAACGCCGGCGGGTCGCTACCCAGTGCGGATTAACGCCCGGTTGAGCGAAACCGGCCTGCCGCCAGCCACCGTCTTGCTATCCGCGCCCAACGGTGTTCGCTATGAAGTCGTCCAGGATAACCAGATACTGCACGCCAGCGGCGGCACGACCTGGGTGGGGCATCTCAAGGACCACGACGATATCTATCGGGTGCTGGTCACCACCCAACAGGGGCATTCGTTCGGGCGTATCCTGACTCCTGACGGCGAGTTTTTGGTGGAAAGCGACGACTCGGGAACTTGGCTGCTCGACACGCACGAAGCAGGCTGGCTGCCGGCCAACACTTATGACGATGCGATTCCATCGCCTTCCTTGGCAAGCTCCAG
>NZ_SPMZ01000091.1 GCF_012939995.1 Candidatus Competibacter phosphatis
TTCGGTGGACAGGACCTGCAAAGCTTCGGCAAGGCATCGCGGGAAGAAGCCGCCGCCATCGTCGCCAATACCCTCACCAAGGTCGGGATGTTCGTCGAGGACCCCCAAGAGACGATGGAACTGTTCGAGAAGCTGGGCGGCCAGGCGCTGGCCGTGCAAGGCAGCGGGTTGACCCAAAGTGACCACGCTCTGTTGGCCGGGTTCTACCGCGCCGCGCCGAATGCCGTCTACGAGCGCCGCCCCCGCATCGATCCCCTCGATCTGCGCGCCCAACACACCGGCGAGGCGCACGTCCTGCGCGGGACCACCATCGTCCGCGCGAAGCTGTTCTTTGCGGGGTCGTTCCGGTTAGCCGCGTATCGCCTCAACCGCTTTATCGCCCTGGGCGCCGCCGATACCTCAACCCCATCGGCGGCGTTGACGCCAGCAGTCGCCGACGGCGTGGCCACGTTCTCGGACAGGGTGCCAGGGCCGGCCATGCCCGCCGCGTTGGCTGAGCGGGATCGGATCGCCACGACGCCATCGGTGGGTACCGCCGTGACGGAATCCTTCGCCCACCGCCTGATCGACGACTATTTGCGGGGGTACCCGGAGCAAGAAGCGGTGAGGGAGGAATCGGTGAGGGAGGAATCGGTGAGGGAGGAGACGGCATCCACCGTCGATCCACCCACCGCCGCCGATACGGCCCACCCGCCCGTTCCGTCCGACGAAGCGATCCGGGTGACCGTGGAGGCGGTTATCGCCGAAAGCGTCCGACAGGACACGCCGGCCGGCGTGGAGATCCCGCCACTCGAAGCGGCGGAGAGCGATTTCAGCGAGGGAGGCTTTCTCATGCCGCCGGGCGAACCCCTGGTGACGACCGTACCGTCCACCTCCAGGGAATCCTCGACCGTGCCGGCGACCGGGGCGACGCCCGATTCGCTGCCCGTGGCGCGTCCTCGTCCACGAACGACGTTACCCCGCGTGGCGGTGGACCGATTGGAGGAGCTGGCCGCGCCGGATTCCGCGTTTTACCTGGATGTGCGTGAAATTCATCCCGTGGAGTTGGATAAGACGTAATCGTCCAGCCTTGTCCGACTTGACAGGCAGTCGGGCCGCCCACGCCACGCCTCGCCTCAAGCGGGTGAGGTCCATCCCTGGAGTTATTGAACACGCTGTGGGTTTAGTGCCGATGCATTGCTGGAACGGGTAATGCCTGTGTGCTCTCCACCGCGTCAATGACGGAGGCAAGTCGGTACGCGGCATTCAACGGTGTGGCCTGGCCCGAAAGGAAATAATCACAGAGCGCCCGCAACACCGTCGGTAGATTGGCAAGCAGTTGCTCCGAGGTGGGATAAGGTTCACCGTTGCGGTGATTTTGCACGAGCGAAACCAGTTGGTCCGTCGTTAGGCTGTCGAGGTCGAGGTCGGCCAGCGTCAAGCGGTGTGGGTCGGGGTAGGCGTGATCGGGCATGATGGATTATCGTCAAGACTCAAGGATACCAATCATACATCGTTTAGCCCTCCGTCGATTCGTCCAACTCCCGCGCTGCTCGCTCGGATGGCCACCCCGCCAAAATTCGGCCGACCTCGGCCAGCACCGCCCACAGCGAGCGGTCATCCTCGCCGGACCACCCCGCGCCCAGTTCGGCGGTGGCCAGCCTCAAGGGCGCGCGCGGTGGATCGTCCAAGGGTCGCGGCGTCTCGCCGTCCGGCCCGTCCAGCACGAAATCGAGGCTGGCGATCACCGAGCGGTCGGTCCCGAAATCCTCGCCGTTCGGTCCGACGATCCGGGCTTCCTCATAGGCGCCGAGACTCAGGACAAACGGCTCGTCGTCCCGAACCGGATCGTGGCAGTACAGACCGGCATTGATACCGGTGCCCAGGGTGGGATCAAGGTGCATCCAGGTCACGGATTCACCGGGCCGCAAGCAGGGATCGATCCCCAGGGCGCGGCACACCTGGGCCAAGCTCAGGCGGCGGTTCAACAGATCGTCGGCGTGGGGCATGGTTCAAGCTCCCGGCGTCAGGGCCGCGACCCGGCGCGGCGGTTCGTGGGCCGCCACGGTCGCCGCCGTGGGGGTTTCCGTCGTCGGTACGGTGGACGGTTCGGCATCCGGGCGATCCGGGGGATTCAGGGGCTCGTCGGCCAGTTGGTTATACCAGTCCCGGTAGTCGCTGGCCACGGACCAGGCTTTGAGCTGACCGAGCACCGCCAGCGCGCCGGGCAGGGCGCTCTCGGGAATCGTGCCCTCCAAGGCGGTCCGGTTGCCTTCCAGGGGAATGTCGAGCGCTTGCCAGCGCGGGTCGTGGAGCAGCGGCCCGTTACGGCCGTGCGCGCCGGGCACGATCAGTTGCACAGCGCCGTCCTTCAGCAGCAGGACGAAGTCGATGCCGCGCTTGAAGCGCTCCGGCCGGCCACCGGTGTCGCTGGAGACCAGCACCACGCGAGGGGCATCGCGGTGGTCCTCGACGAAGCGTTGCAGGTGGTCGACCGTGCGCAGCAGGACCGGTTTCGCGCTGAGCTGTTGCCACGTCACGTCGGCGTGCAAGAGAATACCCCGCTCGCGGCGCCGTCGGCCGTGGTATAGATCACCGGCCGGCCCAAATCGTCGCGGGCGGCCATCTGGAGCGCGGCGTAGAGATTGCCGACCAGCAAGTGGCGTCGATGGGTCCGGGTCCCGGCCTCGGCGGCCTCGATTTGGGCCAGCAGATGATCGCGGTTATCCGAATCGTGAAACAGGGTATACGCCCCCTTCAACAAGGTGTGCAGGGTGAGGGGCTTCACCCGTTCCTCGCCCGGACAGGCGATGGCGATTTCGTAGTGACCGGCCAGATGCAGGGCGTCGCGGCCCGGCGCCAGGATGCGGACCACCAGCCCCTCGCGGTATTGCCAGTCGTCGTCATCCGTGTCGTCGTCCGCGCCGGACCCATCCGCCCGTGGCACCGCCACCCGCCAGGTTACGACCGCGCCCGGCGCGACCGTCGCGACGAAG
>NZ_SPMZ01000092.1 GCF_012939995.1 Candidatus Competibacter phosphatis
GGATTTCGCCATGGCGGTTTAGGGTTCCGTTTCGTGTCTTCCCCTCTGAGGCGATGGGCTGCAATTTATAAATTCAAGCACATAACGTCTTTATTGCATAAACGTGAGTAGGGAACAGCATGGATAACAAACGCATGGCCCCTCGTAAACTCTACACAAGCCCGACTTTGAAGAAGTTTGGTAGTATCAAAGACTTAAACCGAACTAAGTTAGCTGTAGCGGTTCAAAAAACCGCACAATGAGCCCCACAGGAACAAAATGGCACGAATTTCCCTTCACCGGACCGTACCTCGGTCAAGGCGTAAGGTGGTTTATTCCTTTGCATTGTGTAGAAATGCGTAGCCGGTGAGCTGAGACAAATAGCCGGGAACTGTACGGGTACAGGTTTTCCGGTTGCTAAGTGGCGGCTGGTGACACGACTGTTGGGTCTACCCCCACACCGGCGTAAGGCCGTCCCGCCTTCTCGACAAGGTGTCTTGCAAACCTTCGTTTGCGAGACACCTTAGCGTGTGCTTTGTTTTCCGTGTTCTGAGACGATCCTGGAAAGCCGTAAAAAAGCGGCTCTAGGGCACACGGCGGCACAAACCAATAGGGAAACCGGCCCAGACTAAAAACGCCCGAAAACGGCCTCTCCAGCGCTTCTCGGGGCATCGACGCCCGGCCTCTCGACCACCCGTTCGACCGGGACCGCTCGAAAGGCCCCGTTTGCGGTTCCGATAATTCATTTTATCGGCCCTGTTCCACCAACGAACAACGAAAGGGAAATCGGGGTGGGATCGTGCTAGGGGTGCCCTGGGGCATGATGTCTTTCGATCCAGCCCCGTCCTTGTCAGCGAAATCCTGCTGCGATTACCCCCAACGCGTTCTTCGTGGTCCCGGTCGCTTCGGGTCCCTCCTCCCTGGATGCCGTCTTTTGGGGTTTAAGGGGTTGGCGTCGGGGGGGAAGTCGGTCGGGTTCCTAGGGCGGAGAGCGGGTCTTTGGGGAGGGTTTGGGAGGGGGCTACTGCACCCCTCCCAATGAACGTGAGGTGAGCGAAGCGAACGCCGAAGAAAGGGGGGGGTTTGGGGGGGGAGAAAAGGCATCCAAACGACCAGTTATCCACAGGCGATTTTCGCGCGCGCGGATTAGAGAAGATTAAAGAAGGATTAGGGAAAATGCTGCACAGCAGCAAATTACTGATTTACAAATAAAAAAAACGATGTTTTTTTAAAGTTTAGTGCGCCCGCTAGAACGGTATAGTGCGCCCGCTAGAACGGTATAGTGCGCCCGCTAGAACGGTATAGTGCGCCCGCTAGAACGGTATAGTGCGCTCGCTCAGGACTAGGGTTTGCGCAGGCGTGGCTTTTCTGCTTTCTTCGTCAAATGGCGAAGTTGCGCCGAGCTAGGTTCTTTCTTGACATGTACGATGTCATTCTGAACCTCGTAGCGGAATGACTGATTGTTAATCTTGCAGGCATCAGCTACCGCATCGAGGGCTTTTCGTAGCTTTGGACGAAAATCGTTCAGCGCATCAAAATCGCTACCGCATAACTCGTGCAGTTTGGCGACGCTGACCGGATAAGGCTTGGCGTGGCTCGCGTAGAAGCCGTGGAGCCACTGGGCTAGTGGCTTGCCATCCAGTTCGCGGCGCACCACCCAATCGATTTGCGTGAACTGGTCGGGCTCGAACAAGGCGCGCAGCTTGGCATTCAGCCGAAAAACGTACTCCATCGTTTCTTTGTCCCGGTAAACCTCGTCGATCAAGCTGCCTTCATAGCCATATCGACCTACCTGCACG
>NZ_SPMZ01000093.1 GCF_012939995.1 Candidatus Competibacter phosphatis
ACCACACGGATTGGATCGTCACCAACGATTCCACTCAGAATTCCACGAAGGCGACCCAAGAGGTGTGTGGCTTTCGTTGGAAGATCGAGCAGTTGCACCGTGAAAGCAAGCAACTCACCGGGCTTGAACGCTGCCAGTGTCGTAAGGCCCGCATTCAGCGTAATCACATCGGTTGCGCTTTCCTGGTCTGGGTGAGGCTCAAAGAACTGGCTAGGCAAACAGGGCAAACCGTCTACCAACTCAAACACGGCTTACTCGACGATTATCTCATCCAGCAACTCAAAAATCCCTCCATCAACATGCGTTTTGCGTAAGTCCTGTAAGTGTAAGATCAGGTTAGGGTGCATTTCAAAAAATCACGCTAGCCAGATCGACACTTCGTGAATTGTCCACAATCTCGGTGGCTAACTCATCGAGGAACATCAACAGATGACAGTCTGATGACGAATTTAGCGCTTCCTTCAGGACCGAACAAAAAAATAGCCAATGAGGAGGGCGCGCGGTTCTCAGAAAGCCACTTTTCACTATAATTCATTATGTTAATGATTAAGATGACTAAGAAAAGTGATCATGCCGATTAGCCTCGAACTTCGCCCCTTGTACCCGCCCAACTGGCGAGAACTGGCAAATTGGATCAAGTTTGAGCGAGCGGGAGGTCACTGCGAGTGGTGTGGCCGCGAACACGGCACCACGGTGCTCGTGATTGCCAGCGGGGGTTGGTGGACCCGGAGACCGGTGAATGTCATGATGAACAAGGCCGCTCGCTGGGCTTTTACGCGCAAGCGGAGTGGCCGAAAGGGCGTCTCGTGAAAACGATCCTGACCTGCGCCCATCTGGACCAAAATCCCACCCACAACGACCCGACGAATCTGGCCGCGTTGTACCCGCGCTGTCACTTACGGCATGATCGGCGCCAACATATCCAGAGCGCCTACCGCAACCGACGCAAGCGGTGGGCGGTGCGAGATTTGTTCGATTGATCGAGGTGAGACGATGGCCGACCCGAGCCTAGCCGGTGCCGATCCCGCGCCCGCGTCGGCACCCAACATCTTGGCGCTGGCCGAAACCTACCCAGCCTGTTTCGATGGCGAGAACCCCCGACCGCTCAAGCTCGGTATCCACCGGGACCTAATGGCGGCCGGCTTCGAGAAAGCCGCCGTCAAACGAGCGCTGGCGCGCTACTGCAACCGACCGCGCTACCGGAAAGCGCTGTGCGCGGGCGCGATCCGCATCGATTTACAGGGCCAGCCGGCGGGCGTGGTCACGGCGGCCGAAGCCGAAACCGCCCGGGCCGACCTGATCGCTTGGACCGCCCGGAAAGCGGGCCAACCGGCACCCTCGTGCCCCGCTTCCCCCTTACCCGCCAACGATACCCCCTTGCCCCAGGAAGCCCTCGTGCCCGGACGTCTCGAACTCACCGTCAAGTTTTCCGAGCTGCCGCAACCGCTACCCGTCCAAGGTGGCCTGAAAATCGGTATTCAGACTGGGGAGGGGATCGTCACCGCGATCCTGCCACCCAAGATTTGGCGCAAGCTGGAACAGGCGGCGAAGGACTATCCCCAATGGATCGCGGCCCTGAGCGGGTCGCTGGCGCGGTTCGCGGACGGGGAGATCGCTCTCCAGCATCCGAGCGTGCAGGTGTTCGGGAAGTCGATCCGGCCCGAGGCCGCATCCGCCCAGGGGAAGGCCGCACCGACACCGATCCCGGCATCAACAGCACCCGAGCCGACCGGACTCGCGGCGAAGGTTTCCGCGATGCCTAGCGCGCCTTCACTCCCGTTGGGATCCACTTTTCCCAAACTGCGCCTGAAGGGGCGCGGCCCATCCGAGGCGGGCTGAAGGGACCCCACGCGGTATGAGGAAGATTGGAACGGCGGCGTTGCTGGCGACTCTCGACGAGGATAGTCGTGCCGAACACGAAAGGATCGGAGAGTTCATCGAGCCGGCGACGACTTGGGTGCGGTTTAGCGAATACGCGCCGCAACGGTGCATTCTCACCGCCGTTGGCCCGCGCGGAATGGGCGTCATGGGCCGAGGCACGGGTTTCGATCGTCACCGGCAACGGCCGGTCGGCGCCTCGAAACTCCTCAAGGGGCCAGCGCGAAAGGAAGTCCGGGTTCGGCGTCTAGCGAGCTGAAGCGGATCGGCCTCCGGGCAGCGAACGAACCGGGGGATCGCCGGTCCGGGTACGAGCCGGTGATCCCCGTCGCGCCCGCTCAACACCGTCGACCCCGACGGGGGCTGTCCGCCTCCGCGCACTACGGCGGCGACGGAACCCTCCATCAGTGGGCGGAGTCGGACTTTTTTGGGGAGGCATCGCCGCGGAATTGAGCGCCGCGTTCGTCGGCGATGCCGAGGTCTTGCCGGCGCTGCTGGAGTAACTGCCCGCCGATGAGCTGGTTGCCGCTGTCGCCGGCGCGGTGGCGTGGTCGCCGCTGGCGGATGGGCGAGAATCCATCCACGCACCGCCCTTGTCGAACACCTCCAGCAACAGGGTGCCAAGTCGTGGAAAATCGAGAGCGGTGACCACCGCCGCAGTCTGGCCGAAACGGCCATGCTTCACCTCAAAACCCGCTTTGGCGACCCTTTGCGCAACCGCCGTTTCGACACCCAGACCACCCATGCCCGCCGCCGCCATGCATACCAGGACGCGGCTCGGTATGCCCGATACCGTCGTGGCTTGCTAAACCCAAACCCCAGCGGGCAAACCTCATCCCTCATTCGATTTATGCAACAAAGCCGGGCAACGCTATGCTTTTGTCTAACCTACGACTACTGGTCTGTTCCATTTTGACAACCCTTGGTTCGGCAACAGGACAAACAAATCATGAATGAGTTACGCCACTATTTTGTGGTCGACACCCTCAGGAACGGAACGACGGTGACGATTCGCGCGATCCGTCCTGAAGACAAAACCAGGCTCGTTAGCGCGTTCAAGAACCTCGACCGCGAATCGATCTACACGCGCTTCTTCCAATATGTAAGGGAGCTTACGGATCAGGATCTGAGACGCGCGACGGAGATTGATTTCGACCGAGAGGTCGCCTTGGTGGTTACCGTGAACCTCGGAGACGAAGAAACCATCATCGGTACGGGACGTTACGTTGTTTTTGAAGAGGCACACGCCGGACGCAGCGCCGAAGTAGCCTTTATCGTCGAAGAGGACTACCAGGGTCTTGGCATTGCCAGTCGCATTTTTCGGCATCTCGTCCAGATCGGGCGGCAAAAAGACGTGTCCCGGTTCACAGCCGATGTGCTCTCGGGAAATCAAGCTATGCTCAAAGTGTTCGCCAACAGCGGCTTGCCGATGAAGCAGCAGCGCGATGGCACGGTGGTCCACGTAACGCTGCACCTGGGATAAAGCAGGGGGTGAGTATGAATCTCATCGGTCGGCTGATTGGCTGTTTGCTGATGGGGATCTGGGCGCTCGCGGCGACCGTCCACGCTCAGACACCGACCACGCCCTATGCGCTACCCGATGTCACCGCGCGGTCCTGGACCGGCGACCTGGACGGCATGATCCAGCGGCGGCAAATCCGGATTCTGACGCCCTACTCCAAGACGTTCTATTCCGTTGACCGGGGCACCCAGCGCGGTTTGGCTTGCGACGTCGGCCGGATGTTCGAGGACGATCTCAACCAGAAACTAAATACCAAACATATCCGCGTCCATGTCGTGTTTGTGCCCGTGGCCCGCAGCCAGATTATCCCGTCCCTGTTGAAAGGCTGCGGGGACATCGCGATGGCCAATCTGACCATCACCCCGGAACGCCTCCAGCAGGTGGATTTCACCGAGCCCGTCCGTCGCAACGTTGCGGAAATCGTCGTCACCGGTCCGGTGTCCGCGCCGATTGCAACCGCACAAGCGCTATCCGGCCAGGAAGTGTACATTCGCCAGTCGTCGAGCTTCCGCGAAAGCCTGGAGCAGCTCAACGCCGAGTTCGTCAAGGCCGGCCAGGCGCCGGTGAAATTGCGGCTCGCGCCCGAGGATCTGGAAACCGAGGATATTCTCGAAATGGTCAACGCCGGTCTGGTCAGGGCCACCATCGCCGACGATTACGTCGCCGGATTCTGGCAACAAGTCTTCCCCAAGGTCGTACTCAACAAAGAGGCGGTGATTCGCACTGGCGGCGACATCGGTTGGATGATCCGCAAGGACAGTCCCCAGCTTAAGGCGGAACTTAACGCCTTTCTCGCCCGCTATCCCCAGGGTTCGGTGCGGCGGAATCTGTTTCTGCAACAGTACTGGAAGAGCGCCAACTACGTAAAAGACGCGGTTTCCCAGGAAGAACGGGCCAAATTCGAGCAGATGGCGACCTTCTTTCGCCAGTACGGTCGCCAGTATCGACTGGATTACCTGTTGATGGCGGCGCAGGGTTATCAGGAATCGCGGCTCGACCAGACCGTCAAGAGCAAGGTGGGGGCCATCGGCGTGATGCAGGTGATGCCCGCCACCGGCAAGGAATTGCAGGTCGGCGATATCCGCCAGTTGGAGCCGAATATCCACGCGGGGGTGAAATACATCCGTTTCAAGGTGGACCGATATTACGAGAAGGAACCGATGGACCCACTCAACAAGGGCCTGTTCACCTTTGCCTCGTATAACGCGGGGCCAAGACGGATCGCGCAACTGCGCCAGGCAGCCGCCCAGCCGGGACTTAACCCGAATATCTGGATCAACCACGTCGAACAAATCGCGGCGGAGAAGATCGGTCGGGAGACCGTGACCTACGTGTCGAACATCTACAAGTACTACCTCGCCTACACGCTCATTACCGAGGAACAGGCGGAACGGGCGAAGGTCAAGGAATCGCTCAAACAGGAAACAGGGCGATAAGGCGAGATACCCGTGCTCAAACCTCTTGCAGGCCCACCATCGAGCAAGGCCACCCTGGCTGATTCCGCTGTTGTAGGTGGGCGTGACCGTGGTCGGCGGATTGGTGCGGCCGCGCCTGGAGCAGGAATACCTCACCACCTACAGCCACGGCATCTCGGTTGCTTCGACCCAGGCGACGCTGTCCGCCATCGCTTCGGGCATGATGGCGCTGACCGGCATCGTGTTCGCGCTGGCCTTCGTCATGGTGCAATTCAGCGCCATTGCTTATTCCCCGCGCCTGGTCGCCTGGTTTGGTCGCGACCCGGTGCTGTTTCATGCGTTCGGCTTGTTCACCGCCACATTTTTTTTATTGCCATCGTTACCCTGGCCTGGGTCGATCACGGGGGGGACGGCACGGTGCCTCTGTTCTCCGTCCTGCTCGTGACCCCGTGCTGCGGCGCGCTCTTAACCGGGATTACAACGCCCGCGCCCGGGGTGCCGAAAGGACCCAGAATTTCCAGCGGGTGAGCGGAGGTGGCGGGTTCAGTTGTGGCGATGGTGGGTTCAGCCGGGGTGGCGGTGGGCGGCGGCGCTGAGTGCGGCGGCAGGGTGAGGAAACCATGTTGCAAGTCAATTTCGGAAAATCGTTACGATTGGCCCTGCTCCCGCCGATACTGGTATTGCTATCGGCCTGCGCCAGCATCGGAGCCGGCTCCGTCAACCGGGATCGGCTGGATTACGCCGAAGCGCTGGCGACTTCC
>NZ_SPMZ01000094.1 GCF_012939995.1 Candidatus Competibacter phosphatis
GGGCGCCGGTTGCCAGTGGGCCGCGTGGTGGGCGCAGGCGTCCCGCACGGCGGCGGCTCGCAGCGGCCGGCGGGCCTCCTCGTAGTCCACGGTGATGAAATCGATGGGCGCGTGGAACGGACTGTCGGTTTCGCCCGCGCCGGCGGGGGTTTGCTCAAAGCGATCGCGTGCCACTTCGCGGGCCTTCCAGTCGAATTCGGCGGTGCGCAGCGGGTGGATGCCTTGGTTTTTCAGTTCATCGAACCGCGCGCGGTACAGACCGGCCAGTTCTTCCAACACGCTGTCCTGCTCGGCGACCGGGAGCAACAGGATTCGCGAGGTGATCCGGTTGATGTACCACCCCGGCGTCGCGTCGTGGGTCTCGCCGATTTCGGCGGACAACCGGGCCGCCTGAAACGGATTTTGCGTCACCCAGCGCCGGGCGATCTGGTTGCCCAGGGGATTGAGCCAGTCCGGTATGTGCTTGGCCAACGCCGCGTTGTCCTGATTGCTGGTGGTATTGGCCGAGAGCTGGCGCAGCTTGGTGTTTTGCATCGCGATCAACCGCATCTCGCCGGGGAGCCCGGTGGAGGGGGTCACCACGGTCGGGGCGGCGCACTGGCCCCGGCGGTTGATCCGGCCCCAGAACTGAATCCGCTCCGCCACATTTTGCGGAATTTGCAACTCGAACATCGAACGGGGGGCCGGACTCCAGCCGGGGACATCGTCACGGGCGTGCGCGCTCAAGCCGGTCGAGCCGGAGCGGGTGACGATCAAGCCTTGATGGACGTCGGTGTTGAAGCGGAACACGGTATCGACCCGGTTTTCCGCCGGCCGGGGCCGGACCCGCAAGGCGCGCGCGTCTTCCTGTTCCACCCACTCGACTTGGAAGGACCGGCCGGACAGCTCGCCGATGCGATAGCCGCGTGCTTGCAAGGCGAGGCGTACCTCGTCCAGCGGCGACAACGACAGGTCGGGGAACGCCGCGATGTCCTTCTCGATCCCCTGGACCAGGTCGAGCAACGCGGGATCGTCGATGCGCCGCCGGGTGGTGTTGCCGTAACCGTCGCGCTCGGTGTACTCCAGCATTCGGTCCAGCACCCGCCACAAGGCATCGCGAAAGGTCATGGCCGGAATCGTCAAATCGGCTAAGGGATCACGGGTGGCCGGTACCGTCGCCCGGCGGGTGTCCACGGCCTTCTCATCCGTGGTGCCTTCGTCCATGGT
Organism: Candidatus Competibacter phosphatis; assembly: GCF_012939995.1. Classification (GTDB taxonomy): domain Bacteria; phylum Pseudomonadota; class Gammaproteobacteria; order Competibacterales; family Competibacteraceae; genus Competibacter; species Competibacter phosphatis. The sequence goes on from NZ_SPMZ01000094.1 coordinate 1,207, forward strand.
GAGATCATCATCGAACCGATGGGTCACGATCTCCTTCAACAGCGTTTCCAAGGTGTTTTCCACCACGAACACCGGTTTGCGGCCCGCCTCGATCTCACGCGCCCCGAATTCGATGGCGTGATCGACCTTGAGCGCCAGCAGGAACAGTCGATTGAGCTGATAGAGCCGGGAGCCGAAGTTCATCGTTTGCAAGCCGGCCCGGTGGCCCCGGCGTTGGCCGTTCGCGTCGCCGCCGTCGAGCCGTTCGTTCAACCGCCGGTTTTCCTCGGAGATGAACGCCTCGATGTCACCGCCCAGCCAGGCCATTTTTTCCAGAATCGATGCCAAGCGATTTGCGAGTTCCCGATGGCGGTTCGCGCGCGCGGTGTCCGGTTCGGTGCGGAAGGTGATGTGAGACAGATCGTGCTCGCGCCGGATCAGCACGCCGTCCTCGGCCAGCATCTGCGAGAACGCCTCCTGCAACGGCGCGCCGCCTTGGCGCAGCAGGAAACCGAGGTCGTCCTGGCGGAACAGGTCGGGCAACACCGAGGCGTACACGGACAGGTTGTCCGGGCGCTTGGCGTAAGTGGCGCTGGAAAAGATCGGGGGCCGTCCACTCGCTTCCAGCAGCCGTTTCACGTTCGCGGCGGTGTTCGAGTCCCCGCTGGCGTTGTGCGATTCATCGACGAGGAGTTGCGCGCCATGGGTTTCGGCGATCCGACACAGCCAGTCGACCTTGAGCGATCCGCGCTGACCAAGCTGTGAGTAGGTCGCCAGCACCAGGTTGACGCCGGGGGGCAGGGTGTCCGCGGTCATCGCTCGCCGCAGGTCCGCCGCACGGCTCGCCGCTCGCCGCAGGTCCGCCGCACGGCTCGCCGCTCGCCACACGGTCCCTCGCTCGGTGTCCTTGATCGGGATGTCGGCATTGACGATCAGCGGCACGATGTCGCGCTGGACGCCGATCTGGGACAGATCACGGTAAAAATCCGAGAACAAGTTGGGCTTCTCGGTCAAGAAAATCACCGGACGGCCTTGTCGCCAGGCGCGCAGGCAGACGCCCGCCAGCACCCGGCCCTTGCCGATGCCGGTCTCGTCGGCCTCGATGAACCCCCGTCCCCGGTCGTGGGCGTCGAAGGCCAGCGCCAAGGCATCGATTTGTTCGGGCGCGAAATGGGCCGCTCGCTCCGCCGCGCTCATCCCCAGCTCGCGCCCGACGAAGGTATCGACGTCGCACCCCTGGCGGGCTTCCACGCGATCCAGGGCACGGCTCACCGCCGTGGCCATGTTCGCCGGAATCATGGTCGAGGCCGCGCCCACGCCGCTGCGGGCGACATAGCGTTCCTGATACACCACCACGGCGTCCAGTTCGTCCTCGATGGACGGCATCGCATCGGAGGTATCGGGCATCGATGGGGTCTCGCCGGTCGCCATGGCCCCCGTGGTTGCGTCGGTCGTCCACGTCAAGGGCGCCGCGCGCTCCAGCACGCTCGGCCCGATCCGGGGCGCCAAGGTGTCCACGAGCGTCCAGAGTTCATCCCAATCGCGGGCCACCGGCGTGGTTTCGGGTACCGCCGGAAAGCCGGTGCCCCGCTCGCCGATGACGATCAGCCGCAGGGGATAGTGCGCGCCTTGCGTGCCGTAGAGGTGGCCGTGCAGGCCGATGACCGCCTCGACGTGATAGTGATCGGCCAAAAGGTTCAAGAGATAACGGCTACCGCCCGCCGGCGTCTCCAGATCATGCTGGCGGGGGTGATCCGCGCCGATCAAATACACCGCCCGTCCTTGCGGGTGGCGCTGTTTCAGGGTTTCCAGCAGGATCCAATGATCCAAACGCCGGGTCGAAAACGACACCTGCTCGAACGCGACCCGCCGTTGCGGACGGTCGCCGGTCCCGAATCGGCCCAGCCCGCCGAACGGCGGGTTGGCCAGCACGTAATCGTAAGGTGCCGTGGGCGCGGCTTGACGCAAGATATCGCCGGTGATCACCGACCCGGTCCCGCCCAGCAGGCGTTCCAGGCGCCGCGCCCGGTCGGGATCGATCTCCACGGCGGTGATTCGTGCCTCCGCCGGCAACCCGAGCAGCAGCGCGCCGTGACCGGCGGTCGGTTCGAGAACGGACCGGCCCGCGCCGACCGGCCCCAGGAGGGCGCGGGCGGCCACCGCCAGCGGCAGCGGGGTGGAAAACTGGGCCAACGCGAGGGTGTCGCCGCTCCGGGTGGCCACCGGCGGCAGGTGGCCCGCCAGCCGCCGCGCCGCGTGGAAGGCGGCGGTGGGGACCGATGCACCGCCTTGGGCGTCGAGCCGAGCGTGATGCGCCCGAAAGTAGGCGACACTGGCCGCCTCCAGCGCTTCTTGCAGCGCGTGGGGCGTCGGCGTGTCCTGGCCGGCCGGCACCGCGAGGGCGCGGCCGAGTTGCGCGAGGTCTTCCGCGCCGAGCTTTTCCTCTTGGAGCGCCCGCCACAGCAGGCCCGACACCAAGTCGGGTAAGTCATCGTCGGTGGTGAGCCGCAGGTAATCGACGTCCGTCAGCGGCCCGAAATCGCCCTCGGGATCGCCGACTAGGTAGCGGTTCTCCGCGCCGTCCTCATGGACGGACTGGCCGCGCCGATTGAGGCCGAGCCAGGTGGCGTTATGCACCCGATGGTCCGCCGTGGCGCGGGCGGCGTCGGCGACTGGGATCGCCTCGGTGGTCGGGGTGATGGTCGGGGCGATGGTCGGGGCGAGTGAGGGCGTGGGCGGCACGACCGTAGGCACGACGCGCACGACGCGATCGCGCGGCATCTCGCGCACGGTCGCCTGGGGAAAGTGACGCCGCACGTCCCCGAATTTCAAGGTGGGTTCGGGATGGACGACGTGACCTTGACGCGTGCGGCGAAAACCCAGGGCCGCAAGCGCGGCCCCGTGGTCGGCCGTGTGGCCGGCCGCGACCAGGACCGCCCGGCCCGAGGGCAAGCGCACGGCGTGTAGCGTGAGACCGTGGGGCGACAGGTCGATCCAGCGGACGGTGGCGGTGGGTTCGGACATGCGGATTCCCCCGGGGTGGTGGCCCGCCCCGGCCTCGGGACGGTCTTTCGATCAGGACGGCGGCATCCTCACATCGTCGGCGGGGGCACGGCGGCTGGGCGCGGCGCGGCGTTGACGGACGTGGGGCTGACCGGCGCCGGTGCCGGTCCCGGCGCCGTGGTGGTGGGTGCATCCAGGGTCTGGGGGGCCGGTTTCGCGGGCGCCGGCGCGGGCGTGGCGGCCGAGTCGACCTGGAACGCCGCGTCGAGGGCCGCTTGACCCAGCTCGAACGCCTCGTCGGCCAGTTCTGGAAGGTCCTGAACCGTGGCGGATTCCCACGATGGTTCGCCCTCGGCGGTGGGATCGCCCTCATCGGCGGGCGGAACGGGTGCCCGCCAGTACGGGCTGGGCACGGTCGCCGGGGTGTAAGCGGGTCCCGTGTCCAGCCGGAACGGCCCGGCCACCACGTAGGTCCGTTCCGCTTGTTGCTGCAACACCAGAGCAACCCGCGAGACGGCTTCCGTCTCATGGCCGAAGGTAAAGGCGACCGCGCGCAAATCAGCGGCGGATTCGGATTGCAGAATCGTCTTGATGTCGTTGGCCAGACTGACGGCATGCTTGCTGGCGACCAACAGCGCGTCGCGGGGGATGAATTCGAGCTGTATTTCGCCCCGCGTGGCGGCGGCGAACAACACCGGGTTGTCGATCCCCTCGATCAAGGCGAATCGATCGACCTCGACCTGTTCGCCGGTGTCGGGATCGGCCACCGGATGGCCCTGCGCATCGAAACCGGGCACGCGCGCCAGCAATTGAGCGGCCCATTCGCCGGGTTGTTCACCCCGCATCAGGGGTTGCCAACGGGTTTCCGTCTCGCCGCCGTTGGAAATCCGGGTCAGGATCGAGCGATAGCGGTCGGCGGCCAGGAGCGTGTCGATGGCCCGCGCGGCCTCGGCGGCATCGCGCGCCGGCCGCGCCTGTTCGGGCCGCAACACCGGCAAGCGCAAATTGATCGAGACGTGGTCCTGGGCGCGGGCCTCCCAGGCTTGCGCCAGTTTCTCCTGGAGCCAGCGCCGGTCGAAGACGACCGGTGTCCACCGTGAGCCATGGGCCACCCGCGTCGTCATCGTGTCCTGTCCCAAGGCCCACCGAATCCGCGCCGGTTCCCCGACGCCCCGCTGGACGTTGGTGAAATCCAACACCGGCATTTGCGCGTAGACCTGCACCACGTCCCGGTGCTGATGGTGGTTCATCTCGCCCTGGACCTTCTGGGCGGAGACGCAGGTGTTGATCCAACCGACGCTGATCACGCCGCGGTCGGCGTCGCGCCAGGCATTGCCGAACGCCAGGATCGAACCGACCCCGCCACCGGCCCCCTTGTTGAGATTGTCCTTGCACTCCTTGATCCGGTCGGCACGGACGGCAAAAGTCTCGGCGCGGCCCGTGGTGGTGTGAGGGCCGTCGAACAACGGCGTGGCGCGCAAGATCAGGGCGCCACCCTGGGTCTCCGGCGGGGCGTCCAATCGGGCGATCACGTTGCAGGATTGATGGGTCACCGGGGCTTTGGCGGTCGCGCCGTGCGTGGCCACTTCGGAGGCGGTCCGTAGCGTGTCGAACGAGGAGTGCTTTACTGTATCTGTTGACATAACATAACTCCTAAGATGGGTCTAGCGTGGCGCGGGTAGAGGACGGGTCGTAGGAAGTGGCGGCGTGCCGAAGGTGTGGGAGGCCGCGCGCGCGGCCTCCCGGATCGGTTCCACGAACGGTTGATCGGCTTTGCGACGCGAGAGGCGGGTTTGATACTCGATGCGCTGGAGCGTCGTTTCTGGAATCCCACGTTCGGTGATCAACCAGCGGGCCGCCGCGTCGAGATCGAGGGCCGCGTCATCCGTCCGGGCCACGTCGGGATCGCCGCCTCGTTCGCGCACCAGCGCCACCAACTGATCGGTATCCCATCGAGGACGCGCGAACCGCTGCCGGTCCGCGTCGCTCAGCCGGGCGTCCACCGCGTCTTCGTTCCATTGGGCACGCGGCTTGATCTGGACCGGACCCCTGTGCACGGTGTCGGCGAGATGGTGGGCGCGGCAGCGCGCCAGCAGTTGCGCATGGGCGTCTTCATGCAGGCGCTGGGTTTCCTTCGCCAGCAGCTCCAACCGTAGCCAACGCTCGGCCAGCGCCTCGATGTCGGCTTTGGCCGCCAGGGACAGGTCGGCCAGCTCCAACGCCAGCGGGGCGCGGGTCGGCCAGGGCGGCAGCACGCCTTGTAGGACGTACGCGTTCCAATAATGGGTGCCCGCCGCCACGATCTCGGCCTCCAAGGCCGGGTCGTGCGCGCACACCAGGACCTCCGGGGTCCCTCGCGGGTGGTTCCAGGCCACGAGGACCCGCGCGTCGACGGCATACCCCAAATCCGCCGCGATCAAGCCGGTCTGGTGCAATTGGCAGGCATACGGCAACGACACCTCGGTCAGCGGTTCGGCGGGCGCCTTGTAATCCACCAGCACCCGGCGACCCGCCACCTCCACGATATCGTCCGGCGTCGCTTGCATCCACGGCCAGCGGGCGGGGCGGTGGGTCGCGATGCGTTGCGTCCACGCTGGTTGCCGAACCGCCCCGCTTTGGCGCAAGAACGTCTCGCGAATCAGCGGCTCCAGCAGAATCCCGCGCCGTTGATGGGGATTGGCCGGGGTGGGAGGGTCCAGCAGCAGCTTGCGGGCCACCACCTCGCGCGCGGTACTGAACGGTGAATACAGGCCCCGTTGCTCGCCGACCAAGATCCCGATCTCGCTGGCGCCGAAGCCGGCCAGCCGCCGGAGCTGTTGGGTGGGCGTGAGACTGCTTCCGAAAGCGTCCGTGGCGGCGAGGGCCCGCGCCGCTTGCCACCAGGTGGCCATCCGCTCGGCATCGAGGTGGCGCGCTTGGGGTAAGGCTCGCAGCGCGCTGGGAACCACGTCCGCTTCGTCGTTCATTCGTCGTTCATATATTTGATATGTTTATTTATAAAAATAACGTCGCTATAATCATAGCAGGTGGCCGAAAACCCTGCCGAGTTTTTCGGTGCATGAGCGACCCGCCATCGGAACCGGGAGAGTGATGACCGAGATGACCGAGACGACGTTGGCACAAGGCCGCGACCCGGCGACCGAACCAGGCTTGCGAGGCACCGCCCCGGTTCACGACCTGTTGGGGTCGCTCGATCTGAAGTTGCGGTGGTCCTTGCTGGGGAATGCGGTGCTGGCCACCGCGCTGACCGTCAGCGCGTTCGGTCATCTGTGGACGCTGACCCATCCCCCCCACGCCCGAGTATTTCGCCACCACCGCCGATGGGCGACTCATCCCGCTGATTCCGATCAGCGAGCCATATGTTCCCCAGGAGGTGTTGCTGACCTGGGCGGCGCAAGCCGTGACGACGGCGTACACCCTCGATTATGTGCACCAGAAGGAACAGCTTTCGCGGATGCGGGATTTGTTCACCGCCCAAGGCTTCAACAGCCATCGGAAAGCGTTGGGGACTTCGGGGTTGTGGACCGCCGTGGCCGAGCGGCGGCTCGTGACCCAAGTCGTGCCGACCGCGCCACCGCTGGTCACCAACCAAGGGGTGATCGGGGGTCGCTATGCCTGGAAATTGGAGGTCCCGATCAGGATCACTTACCAGGGGGCCTCCAGCGTGAGCTTGCCCCAGGACAATATCGCGGAAATCCTGATCGTCCGCATGCCGACTCACGAGCTGCCTCGGGGATACGCGATTCATCAACTGGTGACGCGACCGGGGAAGACTTCATAAGGAGGCCGGTCGTATGAGTCGATCTTTGCGCCTGGACGGTTTGTTGACCGCACTATGGCTCGTCGGTCTCTCCACCCCGGCATGGGCGCTGGGGGGGGCCGACCTCGCGCCCGCCCACCGCGCCGGACGCCGCGCCGCCCATCGTCGAGTCGCCACCCACCGTGCCGGAGCCCGAAACCGCGCCGGACGCCGCGCCGCCCGTCGTCGAGTCGCCACCGTCACCGCCACCGCCGCCGAATCCAGCGCTTGAACACGGCCATCAGGCTCGCCGCGAGCGGGCGCGGGACCGAGCGTTTGAGCAGACCGAGGACACCCTCACGCCGATGACGCCGGACCAGTTGCAAAGCCTGATTCGATCCCTGGAGATCACCGAGGCGGTGGCGGCGGACCAGCGACCACCCGAAGCCGTGATGACCGCCGAGGCGCTGAATTTGAACGCGACGCGCCACCCGTGGTCCGGGTGGCCCAAGGTT
>NZ_SPMZ01000095.1 GCF_012939995.1 Candidatus Competibacter phosphatis
CCCCCAGAACCTGACCAGACCAGACCTACAATGGAGGTCAGCCATGGCTAGCACGCCGGATTGCCGCGTTGCGTCGGCATCCCTCTCCGTTCCCGCCGGATTCACCGGCCATCCCCTCTCGTCCAACTCCTCGCTATTTCTTGCGGCGGACGAACTCCTTCAACGGCAACTCGACGAATTGGTGGCGATCCATCGCCAGCTACGCGGGCTCCTGGCGCCGTCGCGGAGCGTCGCCGACCCTGAACGGCCGCCTGGCCCGAGAAACGGGGATTTTCTGCTGATCCCCGAACTGTGGCGACTCCAGCGCGCCATGGCGTCGCTGGAAGCCGAATGCGGCACGCTCGTCGGGACGACCCAAGCACGGCTGAACCGCGCGCGGATCGCCCTCGGCGCGTTGCAAAACGGCGCGCATGACGCCGGCCAACGACCGGGGGAGGTGGATCATGTGCGCCATTGAACCGCTGAACTGGGCGCCCGCGCTCTATTTCGATGATCCCTCGGCCGATCCCCGTCTGGACGCGATCCCGGATTCTATCAGAAACCAAATCGTGAACGTGGCGGAGGCCACGCTCACCACCGGCCACCGGCCTACCCCACGGTTAGTCGCTCGCGTCCTGGAACGGCTGCACATTCAGGCGGAACCCGAATGGGTGACCGTTACGCTCATGGCGCACTGGCGCTATCGGCTCGACGAACTCGACCCGACCGACGGCGAGGCGCTGCGTGGCCATCTCGCACTCGCCCCGGTGAGCGATCATCCGTGGTGTTTTTATCTAGAAGGTCTGGCGACGGGTTTGGAACTGCCCGGCCGTCGCACCGAACCCAGAGGGGTAGTGGCATGAACGCGCAAGACATCCGCCTGTCCGTCGGCTTTCCCCACCACCCGAAGACCATCAAGCTGGAGCGTCGCCTGGGTTTTCAGGGGATCCGCTCCCTGCTGTCGCTCTGGACCTGGGCGGCGCAAAACCGCCCGGAGGGCAACCTCGGTGGTGCGAACGATCGTTCCACGACCGTTCAACGCCCCCTGGACGAGGAAGACATCGAGATCGTCGCCCAGTGGCCCGGCGAACCGGGCGCGTTCGTCGCAACGCTCGTGGCGCTCGGTTGGCTCGATCAAACCGCCCACGGTTACTGCTTGCACGAATGGCAACAGCACAACCCCTGGGTGGCCGCCGCGACGAATCGCGGCGACAAAGCCCGCTTTTCCCGGATGGCCAAGACCCACCCGGACCTCTATAAGTCTCTGTGCGAACAAGGGATTCGAGAAGTCAGCGCCGATGAGTTCGCGCGGCTGAAAGCCGGTTGGCCTCTCAAGAGTCGTTCGACGGACGTTGGGGAATCGTTGAACCATCGTTCAACGGCCGTTGAACAGCCGTTGAACGGTCGTTCAACGAACGTTGAGGCGTCGTTAACTCCTTCTCCTTCTCCTTCTCCAATCGAACTCAAAGAGCCGGAGACGCGCGAACCAGCGTGCGTGGAGACCGTCTTGACCGCGCCCGATTGGGAACCGGCCCTCGAAGCGAGCCCTCGGGTGGCGACCCCGCCCCGCGAGGAAACGACGGCCACCGCGCCCGAGACCCCGCCCCACGAGGAAACGACGGCCTCCGCGCCCGAGACCCCGCCCAGGGCACCGACCATGCCGACCACACCGATCACGTCCGAGTCGCCCCAAACGAATCCGCCGGAAGCCCGCAGCGAACCCACCACTGGAGCGGTACACTCCGAGGTCACGGCAGCCCCCCGGAAACCGGCTCGCCGCACCGCAGCCCCACCCACGATGCCCACCGCGCCCGACTGGTTGCCGGCGGAGTTATGGGAACGCTGGCGGGCGCACCGGCGCGCGCTCAAGAAACCGCTCTCCGCCGATGGCTCAACCCTTCTGTTCGCCCAACTGGCGAAAGCGAAAAGCTTCGGCCACGATCCGGTCGAACTTCTGGAAACGGCCATCGTCAACGGCTGGCAAGGTTGCGTGTTTCCCGATAAGCACTACCAGCCGGCGGCCCGATCCGACCGGGACGGCAGCCTGCGCCATGGCGCCCGGCGGCCCTGGCCGACCCCGTCCACCGATCCGGCCGCATACCGGCAAACCGCCGGGTTCGCCACCGAACTGGAGGCCGCCTGATGGACGCGAAACGGCTCACCGACCTGTTGCATCCCACCGTCGAACCCTGCGTCCTGCATTGTCCAACCCACGGCGATTATCCGGGCGAGCTCCGCCGGTTTTTGAATCAGGAAATCAAGACCACCTGCCCACGCTGCGCCGCTGAACAAGCCGAGGCGGCGCACCGGGACGCCGAGGCCCGCGCCGCCGAGGAGCGCCGCCGCGCCCGGGCGCGACGCTATCGCGAGGCCGGCTTGCCGCTGCGGTTTTGGGAGCGGGATTTCGACAGTTACCGAACGCGGTCGGCGGAGCAGCGCAAAGCGCTGGCGACCGTCCGCCGCTACGCCCAGCAGTTCGCCACCTTCGCCGAGCGCGGGACCTGCCTGTTGTTGTGCGGGCGACCGGGCACGGGGAAAACCCACCTTGCGGTGGCCCTGGCCAAGACCTTGCTGGATGAAGGCCATGAGGTCCGTTTCAGTGGCGTCCGGCCCCTGCTGCGGGAAATCCGCGAGACGTGGGGTCATCGCGAGGAACGCGAAAGCGCAATGATCCACCGCCTGATCCACCTTGACCTGCTGATCCTGGACGAGGTCGGGATGCAGTTCGGGAGCGACGCCGAACGGTTGCTGCTGTTTGACGTGCTGAACGGTCGTTACGAGGAACTGAAACCGACCGTGCTGATCGGCAACCTCGCGGTGGACGCGCTGCCGGACTATCTGGACATCCGCCTCCTGGATCGGCTGCGGGAGAACGGCGGGGTGGTGGTACCTTTCACCTGGTCCAGCGAACGGGGGTTGAAGGCGGTGGCTTGAGGGGTTCTGGTGAAGCCGTCGCCTTGCGTGTATTATTTGCTGTAATACACGCTGGAGATCATCGATGCGTACCGTCTCCATTCGACTGGACGAGGCCACCGATGCGCGGCTGCGCCAAATCCGTGCCCGGACCGGGCAATCGCAAACCGAGGCCATCAAGGCCGCCATCGCGGCTTTCGCCGAGCGCGAGGAACCCGCGCCCGCCCAAAGCGCCGCCGCGCTGGACTTGATCGGCTGTTTCGACAGCGGCGTGGGCGATCTCGGCCGGAACCACGCCCGGCATCTGCGCGCCAGGTTGGCGGCGAAACACCGTCGTGTCCAGGCTGCTGATTGATACCGGCCCCCTGGTGGCGTGGTTGGATCGCGGCGACCGGGATCACGCCCGCGTCGGCGCGTTTTTTGGCCGGATTTCGAGGTCGGTTACTGACGACGTGGCCGGTGCTGACCGAGGTGTGTCATCTGATTCCCGGCTACATCGTGCCCCGCTTCCTCCGCTGGGTGGAGGCAAGCGTGGAGTTGCACGAGCTGCCGACCGCCGCCGTCTCCGACCTCGCCGCGCGGATCGAGAAGTACCACGATTTGCCCATGGATTTGGCGGACGCTTCCCTGGTCTGGCTGGCCGACCAGATCGGGGTATTGGAGATACTGACGCTGGACGAACGCGATTTCGGGGTGTACCGGCTGGCGGGCGGCCAGCGGTTTCGCAACGTGTTGGCGGACGGTTAGGCATTCCGACTTGTTTCGGCGCGATCGCGGTGATGCGTGGGCGATTCGGGGGAGGCCATCCGGCGGTCGGCCAGCAACCGCCACCCACCACCGAGCGGCGTCCGGCCCAACAGGTCCATCCGCAACCGTTCGACCCGGCGGCGGTCGGCGGCCGGCAAGGTGGAGGGCCAGACCGGTGGCCAGCCCGGATCGACGTCCCGAAACCGTTGACCGCGCAGCCAGCGGGCTTTCTGGGCTTCCATGCCGTGGCCTTCCTCGGTGATGGCCGCCCGCAACACCTGCCGGAACCGCTCCGGCCAGTCCGACCAGGGCGTGGCGGTTTTCAGCAGGTCGGCGATCCGCGCGGCGTCGCGGCTCTCGGCGGCCAGGGCGACCTCGACGGTGGCGCGGTGGGCCGCTAGGGCGCTGGGGTCGAACATGGGTGATCTTTCCTAAAAGCCTTGACAATCTGGAAACGGTGTGATCTGAATCATTCAACTCTCTCTTGGAGGAGTAATCGCGATGCCACTGGACGCCCTCGACCATTTGATTCTCGACCGTCGGCTGAACGCCGCCCTGGGCGCGGCGGTTGACACGCGGGAATTGCAACAAACCCTGGCCAAGCAAGCAGCGGCGAATCAGGGTCGCAAGGCGATCATCGACGCGCTGGTCGCCGCGTATAACGCCAACGATTGGCAGACGATTCAAGCCATCCTTGGCAATTACGACACCCGTACCGCGATCTATCAAGCAGCCTATTTCCCAACTCTACAAAGCATGATCCCCTGATTGTTATGGTTTAGTTCCATCATCCATCGGCTTCACCTTAGCCAGGGGTTTTTGAGACTGGATCTCCTTGCTGGCTTCCAAGGCGGTTCTCACCCCCGTGCGGTTGGCCGCATCGATACTGTGTTGCAAGGGCATGGTTTCCACCCCCTCCTCCGCGTGACCGCCCACCCAGCGCAAGGCGGCGTCCGGCAGCCGGTGGATGAGCGAGAACGACCGCAGGGTGAGATCGGTCGCCCACCCAAAGAAGACGATCAACAGGCCGGCCAGGATAATGGGGCCGGTCACGTTGCCGCTCATCGCATTGACCGCGACGGTCAGGAAGGTGCCGGTCATGACGCTGAGCAGGGCGTAGCTGATCACGGTGGCCGCCAGCAGGCCGATCACCATCAACGACGGCATCAGCAGCAGCGAGAACAGGGCGATCCAGCCGGGCATGGCCTCGCCGGTGAGTCCACGGCCATTCTTGATGAACCACAGCGCCCACACCGGCGCGGCGATCAGGGCCTCGAACACACGAATGAGCCATTTCAAACCCGTGATCGTCCAGATGATGAAAGGCACCAGGGGGATATAAATCGCCGCCATGAGGGCAAAACCCAGCAGGGCCAGCAACATCATCCCCAGGACCAGGCTCAACATGGTGAAACCGCCACCGGTTTGACCACCGCCGGTCAGGGTGTCGGCCAAACCCCCCAGGGCGCTCGCCACGCGGCCCGCGCCGGATTTGGTCGCGATGTACTTGGCCGCGCCGATGGCGCCGGCGGCCGCGAGCGCGCCGAGGATCGTCGCCAGCAGGGCATGACCCAGCCAGGCGATGGCGAACAGCGGATGGGTTTTTCCGACCAGGGTCTGGAGGATCCACTCCAGGGTGGACCGCAACAGATGGTGTGAGACATCGTCGAGCACGCTGTTTTCGGGATCGCCGCTGGAACGGAGCACCCCCGCGCCGGTCTCGGTTTCGGCCTCCAGCACCACCGCCTCCAGCCGCTTGAACAAGTGGGCATAGGTTTCCACGTCCTCCTTGGGCAACTTCTCCCACACCCGGATCGGATACGGCTGGGGGACGTTGAGCGCCAGCTTGTTCATGTAATCGGTCAACGCCATGAACCGGTAGAACCAACTCCCGGCGGTCATCCAGCCCTCGGCCTTGGCCTTCGCGGTGAACTCGGTAAACGCCCGCTGGCCGGTGAGGTCGATCACGCCCTTGATCAGGCTTTTCAGCCGCGTGGCGTAGTGTTCGGCGGCGACGTCCAACAGACTGAGGCAGCGCCCGCCGGCGAGCGGGCCGGTGGCGACGGTCACGCACTCGCCCAGGTCGGCCTGGCTGTCGAAGATGGCCTTCGCCAAGGGTTGCAGTTCCTTGCGCATCGCCAGCGCGGCGATCTCATGGGCGGCCAGCAGCTCCTGGCCAAAGGCGTCCCGCGTGGCCTGGCCGTAGCCGATCAGTTCTTGTATCCACAAAGTAAAGCGATCCAACCAATCGATCCCGGCCACGCTTTGGCGAAAGTCGATCCCCTCGGCCGGCTCCCGCACCGCGAAGCCCCCGCAGACCGCCTCGCCCAAATCGTCGCTCGACCAGCGTGCGGCGCGTTCGGTGACCGTTCCCACCGAGGTGGTTTCGGCCTGGAAGGTGACCCGGTACCGCGTCGGTCCCCGCGCGGGGAGGTCGTTCACGATCAGCTCGCACACGTTGGACGCCAGCATCGCCACGGCCAGTTGACGGGCCTGGGCCGGCGGCGGTTCGGTGTAGAGCGCGGCCTTGGAAAACTGATCGACCGCCTGATCCCACACCACATTGGCCAGACCCACGCCGCCGAGGGTGATCCACAGCACCAATACCTGCGCCAGGGCCATGCCGTTGACCATCGGCACCAGCAGAACCACGGCAGAGACGATCCGCAACGGCGTCCACACCGTCGAGCGCTCCGCGCCGAGGGCCTCCCCCTCGTGCGCGGTGTCCAGCACCGCCAGGACGGCCTTGACGAACAGCAAGAGGCCCAGCACCAGCAACAGAAAGCCGTTGAGCAACTGGAACAAGTCGCCGAATGGGCCGTTGTCGGCACCCGTCAGCGCATCGGCCAAGCGGATCTTGTCGATGGCGCTACCGAGCAGGCCGTTCAGCAGCCGGACGCTGATGTCCGTCTCGGCCGGTCGCAGTTGCTCCGGCGCGAACGGTTGATCCTGGGCCAGCGCGAGATAGGGCAGACCGAGCGCCACGCAGCCGAGCAGCCGCCCCTTGCGGCGCCCCATCGATGCCGTGGAGCAGCGATTCAGGAAACGATTCAGGAAACGATTCAGGAAGTTCAGGAAGCGATTCATAAGGCACCTGCTTGATGGTTACGGTGGCTCATCGGGTGGCGGCGGACCGGGCCACCACGCGGCGGGATGCCGCAGGAACGCGCGGGCGGGACCGGGAGCGCGGGTGCGAAGGCGCCAGCAGCGGTAGGCCGGCCCCAGCGCGACACCGGCCAGCACGAACGCCAGGCCCAGACTGGTGAGCACGCTGGAAAAGTACCCATGAACAAGGTGATCCCCCGCCATCAACCCACTACCGATCGCGCCGGCGAGAAAGACCCGCGCCGGGACGGCATGGGCTTGGTACTCCTGGCGGCATCGCGCGGCGGACCCCCAGGGGCGAGCCATCGCCGCGTCCCCCAGGGGCGACGGGGGATTCGAATCCGCGCGCGGCGCCATCCCGATCACCGCCTCCATCCCCAACCTCAGCCGCTTCCAGTCCCGCGGCGGGGCGTGGGATCGGCCCCACAGATCGCCCCATCGAGCGCGGACATAGCGCCCCACCCCACGGCGCAACGCCGCGCGGCGAGACGGGACGGAGGCCGGTGGCGGGGCGGCGGGAACCGCGTGCCGGGTCGGGGGGAAGGTCGTGGGCATGCGGCGCTCCCATGGCATTCATAATATTGTGTTATATTATTTTATATGAAGTCAGAGGAGGAAGCACCATGCACCATCGGTTTCATAGATATCCCGTGCGAATGGGGATGCTGATGGCGAGTCTCGCGCTCGGTCTCGCCTCGCCGGCGGTTCACGCCCTCTGCGACGCGTGCGTGGTCGCGGCCATCCGCGAACACAAATTTGAAATGATGTCGCAGTTCAAACAATTAAAGGAAGAAATCGCGTCGGGGCTCAAGACCGTGCGGCAGTCCATCGCCCAAGTGGAAAAGGATTCCTTGCGGGCGCAAGCGGATATCAGCCACCGCCTGCCGGCGCGAGGCTGCGAGACGGCGACCGCCGGGGCGGCGGCCGGGCCGGCGCGGGATCGCGCCGAGTCCTATCACCGGGCGTTCAACCACCTCCGGCGCGTGGAACGGACCGGCGCGGCGGCCAGCGCCGCGATGGTCAAGGCCCAGGTGGCATCCTACTGCAACGCGGAAGATGTCGGCTCGCACGGCTGCACGCAAGCCAGCTCGCGACCCGACGCCCCGTTTCAGACCGAAACCCTGCTGTCCGGATCGGGCTTGGGCGATCACGCCGAGGCCACCCAACCCGGCACCTTTTTGCCGGAAGTGCTCTCCTTCGACGACGAGCGGATCACCGATGCCCGGCGGTTCATCGACAACGCGGTCGATCCCTATCCTCTCGACGATCTGCCCCAGGCCCTGCGGGAAACCCCGCAGGGCCAGACCTACTGGATCCGCCGCAAATTGTACGAGGGGCGGCTGGCGGCGGCCCGCTACAGCCTGAATCACGCCCTGGCCTGGCCGGATGCCGGCGGCGGCGCTGAAAGGTTGGCTGCTCCAAATCTGGCCAGAG
>NZ_SPMZ01000096.1 GCF_012939995.1 Candidatus Competibacter phosphatis
AACTGGCTTGGGATCGGCTGGAAGACCTACGCAAGCTCGCCCAACGGCGCGGCTGGACCGAACACGGCATCCCGCACGGCTACCGCTCCAAGTACGTCCACTGGTGCCTCAACTTCCTGCTGCTATCCGGGGCCATCCCCGCCAACCAGCTCTATTTGGAAGCCCAGGCCCTGGTTCGGGAAGTCT
Organism: Candidatus Competibacter phosphatis; assembly: GCF_012939995.1. Taxonomy (GTDB): domain Bacteria; phylum Pseudomonadota; class Gammaproteobacteria; order Competibacterales; family Competibacteraceae; genus Competibacter; species Competibacter phosphatis. The sequence continues at coordinate 187 of NZ_SPMZ01000096.1, forward strand.
GTCCCGACTTCGACAAGGACGTCCGCTCCGTACTCTCCACCCTGTACCGCAAGGCCAAGGCCTACGAAGCCGGTGAACGGATCGAATTCAACGGCCGCACCTATCCGCCGCTCTACACCCCCCCGCAATCGCACCCTGCTCGCCCTATTCGACGTGCAAGACGATGAAATGAAAGCACTTAAAACCATCATCACGCCGGAGGAAGCGGCGGAACGTCACCGGGAACGTAATCGCGAGGCTGAAGATCGGGCTACTTACCTGAGAACTGCGAAACAACGCCGAGTAGAAGCACAGTCAAGGCGAGAAAAAGGTGAGTCTTTACGGCAAATTGCGGCAGTTTTAGGGGTAAGTCCCGAGGCGGTTCGTAAGATGCTCAAAGAGTAGGGTGTCAACTGTCCTGCGTATTACTAGTGGCGTAGCCCTTGGTTTTTTGGGGTTGGGGGTGTCGGGGTGCTTTTTTTATTTGGGGTGGTTGGAGGCGCTGCCGCCCCGCCAGGGAAGGCGACCGTGAGCGCCAGGGAGGGCGCGAACGGGGGGCGGCTCCGTCAGGGACGACGGCTTGTCCACGGTCTCCAGGGATGGGGTGTCACTGAACGGTGTTTAGGGAGGGAGGGGGGGGCGCGGGGGGGGAACCGTGGAACAGGGCTGATAATGCCCTTTATCGGAACTAATCCAGGGTCTTTCGAGTGGTCATGATGGGTTAATCCCAACACTCATGCCATCAGGGGCAATAAGCACCCCAAAGGTAAGCAACAAGCAGAGTGACAAATAGGATATCCACCATATTGACTGATAAGGTCACTTAAAAATCAATATCTTAAAAATATATATGTCACTGCCAAATAGGCTATAGTCTATTTGGCAGTGAGAGCCAGACGGTTGTAGGCCAAACCCCTAGCAACTTCTTTAACTAATTGACATGAAATAACTATTTCCATTATTGCACTTGATAACAAGATTGTTGGGATTACCCCATGATCGAACGGGTGGTCGAGAGACTAGGCGTCGATGCCCAGAGAAACGCCGGAGGGGCCGTTTTTTGTTTTAAAATCGCTAAGTTAGTGCGGATGACGGTTGCCGATTTTTACTGAGTTTCCTTCAACAACCGATATCCCCATTCCGATTGACTTGTTAGGCCTGCTTCCAGAACTGTTGTAGCCACCGTTGCGTGCGCCGACCCAGTTGCCATGACGGTAAGGCGAGCTGAAGAAGTGACAGTCCCAGTGGATTTGTTCGCGCCCATATCAGCCCAGCCACCCACCACAAGCCGTGATTCAAGTTGCGAGGGCGACTGTTGCGCCAAGCAGTGGTGACCCGGCCCAACACGGCATCTGGGGTAAACGGTCCTTCGCAATGCAGTTGTGCGTCGCCACGGATTAAAAACGCCGCGCCGTCCACCCACCGCACGATACGGTGCAACACATAGCGCTCCATTACGTCCGATGAGTCCGTTTGCACCAGCACCATATCCCCCAGACGAAGCGTGAGGGCCGGTTCGAGTTCCACCAC
>NZ_SPMZ01000097.1 GCF_012939995.1 Candidatus Competibacter phosphatis
GGTCCGCTGCGACACGCGCCCAGCGACACGCCCGCGTCAATGTCACAGCCTGTCGCGACAAATGACGCACCTGATGACGTCATGACAATGTTGATTGAGGTGTTACGGGACCAGCTACAGCAGGTTCAGCAGGAGAAAGCGCACCTTCTCGCCATGCTGGAAGCCGAGCAACAGACCCGCCGCGATCTGGAAACCAAGCTGCTACCGGCGCCCAAGCCCACACCAGTCGGCAAGGTCCAAGTGTGGATACTGCTGGCCGTGTTGGCGGCGGCGCTGGTGTTCGCTGGCTGGCACTTCCGCGCTGTGATCGTTTCTGCGCTGGCGTCCTGAACTTTAATGGGTCGGCTGGAACGATGAGTTAGGTTTCGCTCTCTTGAAAAGTATTTTCGATACGTTGGTCTGGAATAAGCCACATTATTGCCACGGCGATATAAATTAGGTGCGCAATCCAAGTAAGCCAAAAAGCTGAAATTACTGCAATGATGTAGAGTACCAATGAGGCTTTACCTTTCCTATCTTGACCCACGGCAGCCTTGAGTAAGGATTTCTCTCCCTCAGAAGAAATGATTGCATGTTGAAGTATGAAATAGGCACAAGCAGCCATCAGTAGAACCACACCGTAAAGGGCGCTTGGTAATGCAGCAAAGTGGTTTTCACCAAGCCAACCGGTGGCAAATGGGAATAGTGAGAGCCAGAAAAGCAGGTGTAAATTTGCCCAAAGAACAGAACCAGAAACCCGCTTTACGGTATGCAGCATATGATGGTGATTATTCCAGTAGATACCAACATAGATAAAGCTAAGAATATAGCTGAGAAAAAACGGGGAATAGTGGTAACAAGGCGTCAACTGTTTCCCCATGAGGCACTTTCATTTCTAGAACCATAATGGTGATGATGATGGCAATGACACCATCACTGAACGCTTCAAGACGATTTTTCCCCATAAGTCGTGCCCTGTCAGAAAGGTGAAATTACACGAAGAAACCCAACATTCGACATGAGCGGTGACCGTTAGGCCGTCCGCTCGATGGAAGGGTAGGTTTCTTCGCGAACATGAAATAAGCAAAAGGCACGAAGTAGAACACCAACCAGTGTCCTGAGAAGCCTCTCAGCTCATTGGCTCGAAATGCGGCGTACTCGGTCTGAGTAATTTCCCGAATGAAATGGCCGTGGTTCTGCAGAACGTATTTGCCTTCTTGAATCGACGGGCTTCCGCCGTCCATCGCCGCAATGAAAATCGCGAAG
>NZ_SPMZ01000098.1 GCF_012939995.1 Candidatus Competibacter phosphatis
CTCACGAAAACGGAAAAATCGTACGTTAATAACTCGTAGAATCAGTAAATTGCAGCCAGTCGGCTCAATCGGGTGGCATGAACTTGAAGAAGACAACGTTGTTGTGGATGTCCGCCGTACACAACGCCTTCATTCCGGGCGTAGACATGGTTACTTGGCGGCTCCCCATGATGTACGCGTTCGACTGGATCACGCGAACCGAACTCATGCGCTCGTTCACTTCGTCGGCCATCCGGCTTGCACAGGCTTGTTCCTGAGCGTTTGCATCGCCCGTCGCGTCCTTGTTTGACGATGACGAGCGCCGCTGGCGCTCCGGATGTCGGCTGAAGTGCATGTCATGGATGTTGTACTCCCGGTCCACCCAACAGGTGGCTGAACCGCCCGGAAAGATCAAGTCCACCGTGGTCATGCCCGACTTCGAACCTTCGGTCCTCGTCACTCGGACGTCGCTCATTGGAATGTCCCTCATTTCGGATACCCGGCCCGCACAGGCCTGCTCCTGGCCGGGATCGGCCAAGGCGGGTCCGCAAGCTAGGATCAAGCTCACCGTGAGAGGACACACGGTCATCCACTGTTTTGTCATTACATCTCCCCCTGTTGAAACCATTACATTAAGGCGACCGACCCTTTTTTTATTATAGGCCTCACGTACTTCTGGTTCTTCCGCAGCCGGTGGCTTTTTTCTCTCAAGCGACCGCTCGTTGAATTTAATGGACCTTGTGTGCCGAAAGGCCCCAGGTTTTTCCGACGGCTCCGCGCAAGTCCTTGATACACGGGTGTTCCGAAAAATGTAACAATAGACACAGTCATGGACGACCGCAATCGTCTTGTCGGCGCCGAAACCGCTAGGTGATTGGTTATCGTGAAGGGTGGCTAAGTGGGTGCGGTTCGAGCTTGACGTCATGCATGAAACATTATTACTATTTGACATGTTTACATATTAATAAATTAAAATGTTGATTACGGCACTGATCGGACAGAAAGGCGGAACCGGAAAAACGACGACCAGCTTGGGCTTGGCGGTGGCGGCCGCGCGCGCCGGACAGGCTGCCGCGATCATTGACCTTGATCCCCAGGCGAACGCCGCGAACTGGAAGGACCGCCGGAAAGCACCAAATCCCGCCGTCGTATCCGCTCAGGTCAGTCGATTGCGGCAAACCTTGAAAACGGCCCGAGAGCACGGCGCCGAATTTGTCGTCATCGACACGCCGGGGAAATCCGACAGCGCCGCCGTCGAGGCGGCCCGATCCGCCGATTTGGTTCTCATTCCGGCGCGGCCGCAGATTTTTGACTTGGAGACGCTGCCGGCCATGCGCGATCTCTTGCGGGTGGCCGGTAGCGCCCCGGCTTATCTGGTTTTGAACGGCTTGCATCCTCAGGCCCGCAAACAAGCCGACGAGGCCAAGGCGATGATTCGAGACTCATGCGGTCTGCCCGTTTGCCCGGTGCATCTTTGCCAGCGTGCCAGCTACGCCGAAGCGCCGATGAACGGTTTGGCTCCGCAAGAACTCGATCCGGACGGCAAAGCCGCCGCCGAACTGGAGCAACTTTACCGGTTCATCCTCCAACAACTCACTCGGACAACAGCACAGCATGAGTAACAAACTGCAAGCCTTACAACGGGCGCTCGACAGCAAGCAACCCAAAGTCACCAAACCGAAAGCGAACACGATCCCGGCCCGGAGTGAGAGCTATCGGGCGCCGAGTCGCGAGGGCAAGACGAATATCACCGCTTATCTGGTGCCCGGATTTAAGTCCAGTCTGCGGTTGATCCAAGCACGCAACGGCGCCAGT
>NZ_SPMZ01000099.1 GCF_012939995.1 Candidatus Competibacter phosphatis
GCGTGCATCGAATCCCCCCCTAGCGTGCATCGAATCCCCCCCTAGCGTGCATCGAATCCCCTAGCGTGCATCGACCCCCCTAGCAAGACGGTTTTCGGGTTCTGATGGACTTGCGGCTAAGGTGGCGCTGCTGCGGGTCGCTTGGCATTCGTTCGATGGTTACAAGATCGGTCTTGGGATCTATCGCCCAATCTGTAATCACATTTTCAGCCTGAAGGCCAGCAAGAGCCAACCCAAGCTGCCGTCTAAAACTTGATTTTTGCTTGTTCCGGCTACCGCTTAACTGCCGGATGGTCTCAACCTTGGCCGGGTAGTTCTCAGCGTGACTGGAAAACCAACCGTGAAGCCATAGCGCCAGAGGCTTGCGGCGCAGCTTGCGGCGCAGCTCCCAGTCAATCGCTGTCCATCCCGCGTGATACAGGGCCATGATTTTTGGGTTTTGTTGTAGTTGGTAAATGTCAGTCTCCTCATCGCGCCAGAACTCCAACATGCTGCCGCCGTAGGTGTGCAGGCCTTGCTTGATTTCGACACAAGTCGCGGCGATGCGGCGGAAGGAATCCATCAGGCAATCCCGCTCCGACTTGCCGTCTTG
>NZ_SPMZ01000105.1 GCF_012939995.1 Candidatus Competibacter phosphatis
ATCCCCATTCCGATTGACTTGTTAGGCCTGCTTCCCAGAACTGTTGTAGCCACCGTTGCGTGCGCCGACCCAGTTGCCATGACGGTAAGGCGAGCTGAAGAAGTGACAGTCCCAGTGGATTTGTTCGCGCCCATATCAGCCCAGCCACCCACCACAAGCCGTGATTCAAGTTGCGAGGGCGACTGTTGCGCCAAGCAGTGGTGACCCGGCCCAACACGGCATCTGGGGTAAACGGTCCTTCGCAATGCAGTTGTGCGTCGCCACGGATTAAAAACGCCGCGCCGTCCACCCACCGCACGATACGGTGCAACACATAGCGCTCCATTACGTCCGATGAGTCCGTTTGCACCAGCACCATATCCCCCAGACGAAGCGTGAGGGCCGGTTCGAGTTCCACCACATCGCCGTCGCGGAGGAAAGGGAACATGCTGCTGCCGGTCACGGTCATGCGCACCCGCTGACCGCGTTCGAGGGCGGCGCGGACTATAGGCATCAGTTCGCGGCTGGGGAGAATCATCATAATACCGACCGCACCAGAGGAATGACCGCTCTCTCCGGCCGGCAGCGCAGGCGATAGACCGGTACTCGCGCCAGGATGGCATCGAGGTTGGTAAAGGCGCGCTGCATGAGCGCCGGGTCCCAATACGGCAGAAAGGCGCGCGCCGCCAACAGCGAGGCGGTCGCCGCCGGGGCCAGCGGTTGAATGGCGTTCTCCGGCGCTTGCTCCAACACGATCAAGGCCGCCAGCGGCGTGGCATGGTTGCGGGCGATGTCAGCCGTGCCGCCCCAGGGCGTGCCGTAACACATCGGGCCGTTGGCCTCCATTCGCACGGCGATGCGATCATCGTTCATGGCGATCACGCCCGGCTCCTGACACCACAACTCCACTTGCGTGCTCTTGCCGGCGCCGGAATGACCGATGAAGACGATGCCTTGGCCATTGTCGTCCAGGGCGGATGAGTGAAAGACCAGCCCGCCGGTGAAGAGAATGGCGGCGCGTAGAACCAATTCGCCGGCACCGACGTTCAGCAGACTCTGCCAGGGTGTGCCGATACGCTGTTCGGTCAGCGTCAGATCGTTCCACGCTGCATTGGCGCGCAACACGCTTTGTGCCCGCGCCGCCTGGCCTTCGTTCTGGTACGCCAGCACGGCGTAGTCATCCGGTCCATCACGGTACATTTTCCAGATCGAACCGGGGTCGTAAATCAGATCGCCGCGCGGCACTGGCGGAGAGGGGCTTTCTTCCCAACGCAGGGCCACGCGGGCTAACGGTTTTTCCGGCGAGTTCGTCGCGCGAAACGGCCCCAGCCGCCCTTCGATGCCGAGTTCGACGGCAGAGAGTGGGCTGGTTAACTCGATCCAAATATTGGCAATGCGGATGGGAATATTATGCAGGTTGGCCATAACGTCCCTTGCGCGCCTGAGCAATTTCGCACAGATAGGGCACGGGTTCGGTCAGAGTATCGGTTTCCAGTGCCGACCACGCCGGGCAGCGCGGGCAATAAGCGCGTGCGTCGCAGGCTAGGCAAGACGGCGCCAGCGGCGGAGCCGTATCCACAAAGCGCTGCACCTGTTCCCAGGCGGCGCGAAAGCCGGTTTCAAGCGGGCGGGCGGCAGGCAACGGCAGGTCAATGCAGGCGTTCATTTCCCCCCGTGGATTGACGACAAAAGCAGCTTGGCCGGCCTGACAATAGAAATTGCGATCCGGGCCGAGAGAAGCCTCGCGCAAGGCGGTTTCAGTCCATTCGGTGGCGGAAGCGCGGTCGGTCGCTTCAAGAGCGACACACTCGGCAGCGGACAGGCGGCAGGCGGCAGCCTCCGACGGGGCGCCGTCGCGCCGTTGGGAGAGCAGCCAGCCGGCCGAGAACGGCAGGCCCCAGTCGTGCGCCATCTGGCGCATGGCGTCCAGTTCGCCCACGTTGTGCCGGGTGATGGTGGTCTTGAGGCCGAGCGGGACGCGGTGTTTGACCAGCGCCTCGATGCCGGCGCAACAGCGGGCGTAACTGCCGGGCACGCCGGTGACGGCTTCATAGGTGGTGGCGGTGGCACCGTAGAGCGTGATTTCGGTGCGGCTGGGTGGAGCCTCCGCCAGACGTGCCGCGCGCGCCTCGGTGATGAGCGTGCCGTTGGTGAACAGGGTGAGGATGAGGCCCAGGCGGGTGAGCGGTGTGTAAATCTCGAAAAAGTCGGGACGCAGAAAGACTTCGCCGCCAGTAAGGAGCAAAAAGACCATACCGTGGTCAACGGCCTGACGCGCCAGTTCCAACCACTCTGGCGTCGAGAGTTCCTTGGTGCGCACCGCCTGATCCCCAGCCGCCTGGCGGACATAGCACATCTGGCAGGTCAGGTTGCAACGCTCGGTCAACTCAAACGTACCGTTGACCGGCTGGCGGCGGGTCGCGGCACGGCGGTGCAGTTCGCTGACCAGCGGGCCATAATCGGTAGGTAAGGCGACGCGGGCGGCGGTCATGACTCCAACAGCCCCATCTTGGCGATCTCGTCCATGAAGGTCTGTACGTCGTCGCGGGCGAGTTCGGGGGTCACGTCGAAGCGCTCCGCCACGGCGCTGGCCAGTTCAACCAGCGTGCGCTCTTGCGCCAGCAATTCCCACACGCAGGCCGCTGTATCGTTCAGGGTGATGAGGCCGTTCAGGTCCATCATCCGCGCCCCGAGCGGCACCAGGAGATTTTCGCCAGCGACGTTTTGCATTATAAAATCTGTTTTGCGTTTCATTTCTTCTCAAAATCAAAATGATCTGACCGGTTTTCAAAACCGGTCAGATCTCATTGCACAAAAAAGCTGGAGCAGATAACCACTCTACGTGAGCTCTTAGACACTAACTATTCTGTCGGGTGTGAGCTGGACAGCCTTGTTTTATCTTTGAGCACGACAGCAACCTCTCCTCCAGCTTGAGGGGGACAAAAGTGAACTTAGGTGGTGAGTAGGGCTGCTTGGGTTTGTCTAAAGTTTCGCTCTTAGGCTCAGTTGAAATTACAGTCGATTGTTTCATGAGTTCTCCTCAAAATATCAAGAATAGGTGATAGAATTACCTTAATAAGTCGGTTAAAAAGTAGATGTTTAATAACCGGTTTTTGAGCCGATTAATTACGGGCTATTATGCGGTTTTTTTTGCGCCGCTACAGCTAACTTAGTACGGTTTAACTCTATATAATGCTACCCAACTTCTTCAATGTCGGACTTGCGTAGGGTTTACGAGGGGCCGCGCGTTTTTTTATCCATGCTGTTCTCTACTCGTATTTATGCAATAAAGACTTTACACGCTTTAATTTCTAAGCTACAGCCTATCGCTTTCAGCTCATCCATAAGGTTGATGAAGTCTCGCAGCGAACGGGCCAGTCAGGCAATTTTTTCAAATAACAAGCATATTATACTTTGTAACGAGTATTTTGAGATAGTTCGCCAACTTAGGGTGTTGGACATGTGCTCCCCGTGGCCTTGTCGGTAAAGACGCGCTCAGTCTAACTGTTGATTTAGTAGTGATGCGAAGTTGTGCTAAAGCTCTTAATTTTTTGACACATTGATCTTGAACATGCGGCGGTATGTAGCAGAGGGTTCTCGTTGTGGCAGGTGCGAGGCTTATGCTAAAAATCTCACATGACTACCGCAAATCCCATTGTTCTATCCAAATTCCGCGCCGCGCTCGATGCGCTGTACGGTGACCGGATCGAGCGCGTGGTTCTGTTTGGGTCACGGGCACGAGGCGACGCGCTCCCTGATTCCGACTATGACGTGGCCGTGTTTCTCAAAGACCTTGCCGACCGCTGGGTGGAAGCCGACAAAATCGCGATGATCGCCACGGATGTTTTGGATGAAACGGGCGAAGTCATTCACGCCATGCCGTACCGGGCGGGCTCGTATCGGGAGCGCACGCCGCTCATGCACGAGTTGAGACGGGAAGGACGCGATCTGTGACGCCGGAGGCTGACCGCTATCTCGAAAAAGCGCGCCAATGCCTGAGCAACGCCAAGGCCGCCCTTGGCTATGGACTCAGCAACGATGCCGGGCGCGGCGCTTATCTAACGGTGTTCCATGCCGCGCAAGCCCTCATCTTCGAGCAGACCGGCAAGGTTGCCAAAACCCATCAGGGCGTACAAAGCGAGTTTCACCGGCTGGCAAAAAGCGAGCCGCGCATCGATAAAGCCTTCGCGCCCTTCTTGGGCCAGGCCTATAACCTGAAAGCTGTAGCCGACTACGAAACGGGGCCAGACTCCAATATTCCGCTCGAACGGTCGGCGGCAGCCCTTGAAACCGCAACTCGCTTTGTCGCGTGTATTGCAGAGCTTTTGGCGACTTCCTAACGCTCACTGCGCTTTCGCAGCCGCCTCCGTCTTACGAGCCAGAACGGCCTGACCTTTAGTCTTCCACTGCGCCCAACGGGCGGGATCATCGAGCTCGGCGAGTGCCGCCAGGGCGCCGGCCAACTCGGCGGGATCACGGGACTCCAAGCCGACCAAATCGAACAGCAAGCCCTGCTGAATCAAACGATGGTTACGGGCCTTGCGGGCGGCGGCCTTCTCCTCGGACACCACCTTCGCGGCCAAGCCCCGCAACTTCGCAAAGCGCTCATCGGCCTTCTCGGCGCGGACCAACACCGCCAAATGACGGTCATCGGCGGGCGAGCGATCCGGCTTCTCGGCCAACATCATCAACAACCGCTGCGGTTCGCTCGGCGCTTTCAACTGACGCAAATACGCCACGCGATCCGCCAACCACCGCGCATTCGCATTCTCGGACATCCGAACTCCCTCCTTCGCATTGACTGCCGCCAGTGTAACACTCTCCCGTTGCCACCGAGCTCTTATCGGCACACCGCTGTCCGATGGCGATAACTCATCCTTACCGTGTCAACTAGCGTAACTGGTGGATAGCCGCTAGAATCCTTTGCTTAAGCAAAGGCGCGCTTAATGGTTTCTTGTCACCTCCCTGTCGGTCGTCGCCAAGAAACCGCGCGGTCGAGGGGGCTTTGCCCCCTACGACGTACCCCAGAAACCGAAACGCGGTTGATCGACATGGCCCTGGCCCGACTCTCGATGAAATTTGGCAAAGCGGGAAAAGCCGCCGCGCATGCCGCCTACATCGCGCGGGAAGCCCAATACGCCCGACGGCTCCATCATGGTGAAGGGCTGGAAGCGAAGGAAACCGGCAACCTCCCGGCCTGGGCCGACACCGAACCCAACCGGTTCTGGCAAGCCGCCGACACTTACGAGCGCGCCAACGGCACCACCTACCGGGAAATGGAAATCGCACTCCCACGCGAACTGACTCCCGCGCAACGGCTCGCCCTGGTGCGTGGATTTGTTCAACAAGAACTCGGCGCTCACCACGCCTACCAATGGGCCATCCACAATCCTCAAGCCGCCGACGGACACGAACAACCGCATGTCCACCTGATGTTCTCCGAACGGCGGGTGGATGGCATCGAACGCGATCCCGAGCGCTACTTTCGCCGTCACAATCCGAAAGCCCCAGAGAAAGGCGGCGCGAAAAAAAGGCTACGGTCCCTACAGCAGCGGCTATCTCAGCGCGGCGGAGCGAGTCGCCCACCTCAAAGGACTGCGGCAACGCTGGGAGATTGCCTGTAACGCCGCCCTGGAACGGGCGGGTCGGCCGGAGCGGATCGACATGCGCAGCCACTTTGAACGAGGGTCAACGATCCCGCCGGAACGCAAGCAACTCCCCAGCGAATGGCGGCAGCCCGAAACGCGGGCGGTGGTGTTGGCCTTTCGGCAAGCCCGCGCCGAACGGGCGGCAGCGCAAGCCGGGCTGAACCAAGCCCTTCCCAATTGCGGCGCGGCGATTGTCCAGCTTGAAGCCGAACGGCAACGACGGGCCGAAGCCGCCGAACGACAAGCGGTTCTCCAGCAGCGAGCACTCGACCACATTCCCATGGCGTTCGGGGAGTGGCTGCAACACTCGGATCATCAAGACCATAGCCACTTCCAACGCACGGCCGACGAATCCTGGACAGCCCATCGGGAACGCATCCTGCCGTTGCTTCGGCAGATCGTGAGCCGTTTGGCACCGGAGCCACACCCCGCCGAAGCGATCCATGTCGTCACGGAGCGGTGCTATGCAGCGCTGAAAGCCCAGGTCGCCAAGCACGAACAACAAGCCGAGGACGCCGAACGCCATGCCCTGGAAACGGTCATCTCGACCCTCATCGCCGAGCTGCCACAACGGCTGGACGACGAGGCGTTAGCGTTCTTCCGAGCTGTGAAAGCCGACGCGGAGAACGCTCAACAAGCCAAACAATGGGTGCTTGAAGCTCTCAGTGAATCCCTGTGCCGACGACTCCAGGAAGCCGGCTACACGACTCCTCCCACCCCCGAACGGCTGGACGCGGCGGCCCGACGCTGTTATGAGCCGGTCATGGCGCAGGTCGCCGCCCGAGAGGCGCAGAAACAGGCGGAACGCGAACGGGCGGCGGCGGAAGACGCCGAGCGCCAACGCTTGCTCGCCGTGGATCTCCACGCTCTGGAGCGCGACCGGGCGCAATGGCAAATGGAATTGGAAGCCCTGCAACGAGCTCGTCCCCCGAATGCCGTCCAACTCGCGACGCACTGGGCCGGACTCACGCCGGCGCAAGCCCACCGGCAAACGGCCCACCGGCAGCTCGAAGCGGTCACCGACGCCTTTCACGGCTGGAACCACTCGGCGGCGAGCTGGTTCGGGCTAAAGCGCGGGGAACGGCAGGAATGGGAACAGCGCATCCAGCACGCCGAAGATGCCGCAGCCCAGGCGGAACACGACTACGCAGCAGCCCAGCAGCGGTTTCATGAGCTATTACCAGCGGCCCGCGATGCCGTGCAACGACAGGCCGAGCAGCGACAGCAGCAAGCGGCGGCATTACAGCAGCGGATCGACGAATGTGAGGAACTGATGAACCACGCGGCACGGGTGCAGTTTGAGGCGCGCGGGCAACACCTGCCGCAGTGGCCCTCTTCCAAACCGAGGCCTCCCACGCCGAGGGGGTGAGTCAAGAGATTCAAGATTTCACGATTCGGGCGCGAATCGTAAATTTCGTGTGAGAAATGATAAGAAATAAGCGGTTTTTAAGAAAATCTGGATGCGAGACTAGGCGAATTTTTTTCAAGGATAACGTCACGCATCACTGGCAGCAAAAAGCAGAGCGAGGAACGAGCAGAGCTTTATACTATCCGCGTGAATGCGATTGTTAGCACAGATGGGCTCTATGCTTCATAGTAACTACTTGAAATAATTTAAGTTACTTGTATCAACACCCTTTAAAGCTTCACGTTCTAGGTGATATTGCTCTTGCAATTTATTTTGTTTACGTTGTTCCGTCAGTTTTTGTTGTTCTATTGCCATTCTTGTTTGCCGCTGTGTCGCCTCCTGCTGTGACTCGCATTGCCTAAATCCATCGGACCATCCTTGTGCGTACTGGCTATCTTGTTCAAACCGCCTTGTATCCTTCTTGAATTGATCAAATAAACTTCCCCCGGCTTTATTTCCACTATGGCAACCATCATCGAATCCCTCAGCATACGATAGCGGGTAACCTTCTTTGATCATTGTTTCCTTCTGGGTAGCACATCCGGGGGTAGACCAAGCAGTCGTGTCACCAGCCGCCATCTCGATCACGGCAGGTCGAGCCGGGTGTTCATATCGAGATCGAACCGACCATACGGGTTGACGTGTTCCCAGATCAGCGGCGTCAGGGCGGCATAGTCGCGTGGTGTGAACCTGCCCTGCCAATGCGGCTGTGCCAGCACCTTCTGGATCATCAGCGTGTTGATGTAGACCATACAGTTCTGGATCAGGTGCAGCGCGAGCATGCTGACCTCGTGATCCTCGCGGCGGTTGCTCGCCATCTCGCCCCGGCGGGCGAAGAACACGAAGTCGGTCGCGCCGTTCCACTGCTCGACTACGTTCAGCCCTTCGTTGATTTCCCGGCGCAACGCCTCGTCGTGCAGGTAGCGGCACAGGAAGATAGTCTTGATCGCCTTGCCCAGCTCAGCGAATGCCTTGTAGGTCGGGTGCTGCACGTTCTTCTTGGTGAAGCGGCGCAGGATGGCTTCGGTTTCCCCTATCCCCAGGCGCAGCGCGGTGGCGTACTTGACCATCTGGTCGTACTGTTGCCGCACCGAGTCCCAGTCGATGGGCTTGGTCAGAATCTGTTGCAGGTTCGCGTAGGCGTCGGCCTTGCCGGTCTCTGGCCGGTACAGCTTCTGTGAGTGGATGGCCTTCAGCCGTGGCAGCAACTGGAAGCCCAGCAGGCGGCAGAAGGCGAACGCCACCGTGCTCTGGCCGTGCGAATCGACATACTGCCGATCCACCTCCATCTCGGTGCAATGGTGGATCACGCCCTCGATCATCGACGCCACCTCCGACGACGACGGCGACTTGAGCTGCGAATGGATGCACAGCGAGCTGCGCTCGACATGCCAGTAGATCATCACGCCGCGCCCGCCGTAGCGGACGTGCCATTGCGTGGTGAGGTTCTGATCCCACGCGCCGAAGTGTTTCGAGTCCGACGCGCAAGCGGTGGTGCCGCTACCCCAGATCGCCGGGTTGCGGGCTTGCAGCGTGCCGTCTGCGACGATGGCAATCGCGCGGCGCATCGCGTCCACGCTGATGTAACGGCGGCGCACATAGGCCAGGTCGCGGGCCGTGGTGCCGGAATCCAGCCCGGCCATGCGCTGCAAGCCAGCATTGGTGCCCAGGCCGTGCAGACACAGGAGCAGGCGCGGCTGCAACACCGAGCGATCCATCGACTCGTAGGAGGTCGGGCTTTTCAGGGCATCGGTAAAGCTCAACCGCAGATCGGCTTCCTTGACCATATCGAGCAGGCTGGTCATCGGCCAGAGGACATTGAGTTCGGCCTTTAGCGCGGTCAGATTGGGGGGATCGGGTTGCGCATCGAGCGGCGTCAGCGTGATCCAGCCACCGCCCTTGCTGCTCAGCCGGACGGATGGGTTCTTCTTCAAGCCAGCGTCGAAGGTGGACAGCGCCGCGCGCATTTCGGCCTGCAAGTCGGCGATGAAGCGCTCCACATCGAGAGGCAGGTTCAGCGCCCGGTAGTAGTCCTCGCGGTTTTGCTCGAAGTCAGCCGGCAGATCGTCGTCGGGGTTGCGGTAGCGGTTCGCGCCGACCACCCAGATTTCCTTGCAGCGCAGCCGCTCGCGCAGGGCTTCCAGCACGGCGATTTCATAGGTGACGCGGTTGACCCGATCCCGGCCGGCGGCGTCCCTCTCCATGACGGCTTCTCGCCACAGGCCACGTACCACGCCATCGAGCGGCACCTCCATGTCGGCCGGGAAGGTATGCACCTTGGTGTCGGCAAAGCGCTTCACCAGGTCGAGCGCGTCCATCACCGGGCGGTGGCGGTCGTTGTTGGAGCGGAATTCCAGCGCGGCCAGCAAGGTCGGTACCATGCGCCGGTAGTGGCCCTGGTAGGAATTGCGGATCACAGTGCGCAGGGTGATGCGGTAGGTTGGGCCGGTGGCCTTCCACTCCTTGACCAGATCGCGCAGCGTCTGCTCGCCGACCACTGGAAACACCACGTCGCGCACCACGCCGTCCGGCTGGGCCAAGGTGGCGTCGGCCAGATTGAACAGCAGGTTCTGCTTTCCGGACACGCGCTTGAGGTCCTCCAGCAGTTCGCGTTCGACCTTGCGTTCGGCACGCGCGCCGATCTGGTGGATGGTCTCGATCAGCAAGTCCACCAGGTCGTCGGTCAGGCTGCGGGCGCGCAGGTAGACGAATGCGGCCAGCCAGGTGAGGCGCGCTCCATCGGGATGTCGGCGCAGGTCGCGGGGAACCTCGACCGATACGCGCTGCCGGCAGCGTTCCAGGTCGCGCGATGACGCTTGATCGAAGAGATCGGCGGGCAGCTCGATGCCACGGATCAGTTCCAGCTTCTCCAGTTCGTCCCGCATGCTGGCAAGGCCGGGACGGCCAGGACTGCCGCGCAGCTTCAGCAGAACGGCCGGGGCGCTGCCGGCGGCTTCCCCTTGAGCATCAGTAGCGCTTTCCTCGCTGTCGGTCTTCTCTGGGCGCAGCAAGGCATCCAGACGCTCGCGGGTCGGGGGCGGCAAGCGTTCAAAGACGCTTTTGTGGAAACGGTCTTCGTGGGCACGCAACGCGCTGCGCGCAAGCCGCTCCATCCGCTCGGGCGTTGGCGGCTCGATGGCGAGTTCGCGGCAGCGCGCTTCCAGCCGCTCGATCATCGGCTCAATGTCACCGCCAACTTCTCCGGCAACATGATCACGCAGCCACTCCGTCAGCATCTCGGCATCGGCCACCGTCGCTTCGCGGAAGCCGAAACGCACACGGATTTCGCCGCGCAGCCGCTCGGCAGTGCGGCCCGTGAGGAAGGCTTCGCCGTCGAGGGGCGCGGGTGCGTCAAGTTGTTTGGCGAGCGCGGCTATGCCCTGTACCTCGACTTCGGTTTCGTCGCGCGGGAAACGGCCGCGATCGCGGAAGAAGGTCAGCAGGATGGCAAAGCCCAACCGGTTCGCCCGGTTTTTGGTCATCACCAGTTCGCGTTCGGCTGGCGCCAATACCCACTGATCTTCCGTACTGCCGCCGCCGTCCGCCATACCGCTACGCTCCTGGGGGCACTGACGCGGGCCAGCCGGCCCGCGTCAGAGTTTCGATCAAGGTGGTCCGCTTCACGCCGAAGTTGCGGCACACGGCCGCCTTGGACATGCCACCTTCGAGCGCGGCGATAATGGCATCCAGCTTCTCGCCGGTGATTGCCTGCGGCCGGCCGCCGATCCGGCCACGTTTGCGGGCAGCAGCCAGGCCGGCAACGACACGCTCCTGGATCAAGGCGCGCTCGTACTGAGCGAGCGCGCCGAACACCTGGAACAGAAACTCGCCCGATGGCGTGGTGGTGTCCAGGTTCTCCGTCAGTGAGCGGAACGCCACCCGCTTGTCCTTGAGTGAGGTCACCAGGGCGAGCAGATGCGACAGTGAACGGCCGAGCCGGTCGAGCTTCCACACGACCAACACGTCGCCGGGGCGAACGAATTCGAGCGCCCGCGCCAGGCCCGCACGGTCATCCTTCGCGCCGGAAGCATGATCCTCGAACAGATGCCGCGCATCGACGCCCGCGGCGAGCAGCGCATCGCGCTGCAAATCCGTGCTCTGCCGGTCGGAATCCGACGACACACGCATGTAACCTACCAGCATAAGCGGAAAACCATCAAGAAGAGGTTTCCGCATGGTAGCGTCTGGCGACAGAGTTTTCCGCACAATTTTGCGGCCACTCGGAGCTTGGTGCAGAGGGCTGTTGAAGATCTGTCGACAAACAAATGTTTTCCGACAGGCCTTGGCATAGCGCACGCCCGCCTTGCAGCGTTCTATGAATAGCGCTTAGTAATGACGGCGTATATACTTTGTTAGTATCAAGTGGCAGGAGGCCCCGATCATGTCAAAACAAGCTGTTTTCACGATGAAGCTGGATCCCGAGTTGCGCGCCGAGTTCATGGCCGAAGCCGAGGCGGCCCATCGCCCGGCGTCGCAAGTGCTGCGCGAGTTGATGCGCGAGTTCATTCAGAGCCAGCGCAAGTCGCGCGAGTACGACGAGTTCCTGCGCCGCAAGGTCGAGGCCGGCCGGGCTTCAATGCGCGCTGGATTGGGGCGATCGAACGATGAAGTTGAGGCCGAATTCTCCGCACGGCGTGCCAGTGTGGCGAGCCAGTCGTGAGAGTTGTTTGGACGCCCGAAGCGCAGCAAGACCGTGCCGATGTGTGGGACTACATCGCAGCCGACAATCCGCGCGCGGCGGCCCGGATGGATGAGATTTTCAGCGACGCGGCCGCCCGGTTGATCCAGCACCCCATGCTGGGCAAGCCGGGAAAGATTCCCGGGACCCGCGAGTTGATCCCGCACGAAAGCTATCGCCTGGTGTACCAGATCGACGGCGAAACGGTGTGGATACTGACGCTGGTTCATACGGCCCGCCTGTGGCCGCCTGTGCGCGATTAAGAGATGATCATGGCAACAATGAAACGGCGCGTTGACAGACTGCTTTCGAGCCAGACCGCGGTCGGCGGCAGGCGGCCAGAAGCAGTCACTCATCGCTCCGCGATGCCGAGCCAATTTGCTATCAAATTTTTTAGAATCCCCAGCTCGTAGCGCTACAGCACTCAATTGCATCGCAAGTGCCAGCGTTGGCTTTCCTCCTTCACCCGTAAGGTAAAAATTGAAAAACCGTCTGTTTACTGTCCTTCTGACAGCCGCTGTCTTTGGTCTTGGCTCGGCTGTCAATGCTGCTGAAATTTCCAGTGCTGAAGCAATGAAAGCCATCTCTGCAGCCGTGCTGCCTGCCATGGAAAAGAACCAGATTCCTGGTATGGCTGTGGCATTGGTATTGGGGGACAAGACTTATGTCTTAAACTATGGCGTGTCAGATGTTGAGAAACAAACACCGGTAACTGACGAGACGATTTTTGAGATTGGCTCTATCAGTAAGACCTTCACAGCCACACTGGCGACGCACGCAGAAGCCACTGGGAAGCTGAAACTGACCGATACAGCAGCAAAGTATTTGCCTGAGTTGTCTGGTACGGACTTCGGTAACTTGCAGCTTTTCCATCTTGGAACGCACACCGTTGGCGGCATTCCTCTGCAGGTGCCTGATGAAGTCCAAACTCGGGAGCAGCTTCTGGAATACCTCCGCACCTGGAAGCCTGCGTACAAAACCGGCACGATGCGTACTTATGCAAACCCAAGCATCGGTGCTTTAGGGTGGATAACGGCGAAAAGTTTGGGGCAAGATTTCAGCACCGCCATGACTCAAACCATTTTCCAGCCCCTCGGTTTGACTAGCACTTATCTGAGCATCCCTGCACAGAAGATGTCCAGCTACGCTTGGGGCTACAACAACGATAAGAAGCCTGTGCGTGTCAATCCAGGCATGTTGGACAGTGAAGCCTACGGCATCAAAACCACGGCTACTGACCTGATCACCTTTGTGAAGGCCAACATGGGCATGTTGCCCTTGGATAGCATGCTGCAATCGGCTTTAAACAATACCCGCAAGAGCTATTTCAGCGTAGGCCAGATGACTCAAGACCTCATCTGGGAGGAGTATGCAATGCCTGTTGACTTGCCTATGCTGCAAGAAGGCAATGCTCCCAAACTTATCCTGAATCCAACCCCAGTAAGCGCTAAGGTTCCTGCAGCCACACCTAACAGCAATGTGTGGGTTAACAAGACTGGTGCTACCAACGGCTTCGGTGCTTATGTTGCGTTTGTGCCTGAAAAGCGCTTCGGGGTTGTGTTGCTGGCCAATAAAAACTACCCCAATGCTGAACGGGTAGAAATTGCCCACAAAATTTATAGCAATCTAACCGGGAAACAATGACAGCTTTGGGTCGGCTGCCGTCGCGTGTGCAGTGTCAAAGCTGACATGACAAATACGTGAGATGGGCCGATGCTCGCCGTCCGGTCCGGCTGTTGAGTCTCCCCTGCAGGAGTCACAGCGCTCGTATGTCACGCGCCATCCTAGACGTCAGGCGGCCTCATCCAAACCGGAACAATTTGGACGTGAACGCCAGGGTGCCATTGCCGTGATCGAAATGGCGGCTGGTGACACGACTGCTTGATCTACCCCATCCGGAAAGCAGCAATAAGCAAGATGTAATTGTTGTCATAAGTAATCGATTTACGTTTTTCATCTTCTTTCAGTTTGTGAGTGTCTATTGTGACGAGGAAGTAGATTATTTGCCAAAGCGATTATCACCCGCCGTTCCTCGTAGAACGCCGCATTCGATAAGTACCCAAATCTGACCAATAACAGGAATAAGGTTGAGGAGTACCCACCATCCAGATTTGGCGCGATCATGCCAGCGTTTGATTTGTACAGCTAATCCAATCCACAATATGATGACGAAATTCGCAAGTGTTATGAATCCCGACCCGATAGTCATCGGATTCTCTGGCCCATACGGCCCCATCAACTCCTGGAAGATAGTACCCCATCCTATCAAGATCAAGGTGACCATCCAAAATGGGAGCCGATTTATACGGCCGCGAAAAGAAAAGAGGAGCGACTTTAAATCCATAACATCCTCAGTTTAAGAAATCACGAAATTCAAGATTGGTGCCGAGTCGTGAAATCCTGAATCTCAGGTGTTAAGGGCAGCAGCACAAAAGGAAACCGTTTTGCGCGATCACCTCACGAAACGGAAAAATCGTACGTTAATAACTCGTAGAATCAGTAAATTGCAGCCAGTCGGCTCAATCGGGTGGCATGAACTTGAAGAAGACAACGTTGTTGTGGATGTCCGCCGTACACAACGCCTTCATTCCGGGCGTAGACATGGTTACTTGGCGGCTCCCCATGATGTACGCGTTCGACTGGATCACGCGAACCGAACTCATGCGCTCGTTCACTTCGTCGGCCATCCGGCTTGCACAGGCTTGTTCCTGAGCGTTTGCATCGCCCGTCGCGTCCTTGTTTGACGATGACGAGCGCCGCTGGCGCTCCGGATGTCGGCTGAAGTGCATGTCATGGATGTTGTACTCCCGGTCCACCCAACAGGTGGCTGAACCGCCCGGAAAGATCAAGTCCACCGTGGTCAT
>NZ_SPMZ01000106.1 GCF_012939995.1 Candidatus Competibacter phosphatis
TGCCGATCGAGCGCCACGCCGCGCGGCGATGGCTGGACCGGGAAGAACGGCGCGACCGCCAAAATGCCCGCGTGATCGACAAGCTGACCGTGGCCTTGCCGCGCGAGCTGGACCCCCAGCAACGGCGTGGGCTGGTCATGGCGTTTGCCGAGCGGGTGACGCAAGGGCGGGCGGCATGGTTCGCGGCGATCCACCAGAGCGGCCGGGACGCGCACAATCCACACGCCCATATCGTCATCCGTGACCGCGACCCGGAAACCGGCAAGCGGGTGGCGCTGCTGTCGGAGAAAGGCGCGTGCCGGAACATTCGGCTATTGTGGGAGCTGGCCGTCAACGCCGTGCTAGAGGCCCAAGGAACCCCGCAGCGGGTCACGCGGCTGTCCCATGCGGCCCGAGGCATCGAAACGCCTCCACAGCGCCACAGAGGCCCGCAGAGGCTACAGGAAGGGCGGGAAACGGACTGGCCGGGCGCTTCCGTCCCGGTCTCTACGGTTGGCCTTGCCTTTGAAACCGTTTCCGGCAAAACGCCACGAACGCGGCATCCGGGCGCTTGGTCGGCTCTTTCTTCGCGCTCCACTCCCGCCATTCCTGTTCGAGGTGATATACGTCCCACCCCGGCGCCGCCGCTTTTGCCTTCGTGAGAGTCTCCGGCTTCAGAAACGGGTATCCGGCTTGCCGCTCGCTGACGGGTGGTTTCCAATTACGATTGGTGAAGGTCACCATGTCGGCATCCATCGACACGGAGTAATCGGGTAATTTGTTTGTTTCTTCAATCGCTCGAATTTGTGCGCGGAACTTGCGGATAGGGGCGGTTGTTCCAACCTTTTTATGCAACTTGGCAAGGCCGATTTTGAAATCCTGATCGTCACCGCAGTGTTTGCGAGCAAGCTCATAAATGCGCCGCTCAATCGGCTTGCGGATTTGAAAATACTCCCGGTTAATAGTTAGAACTTCGTTGGAAACAACAGCGTTATAAAACCAGTCCGAAAGCTTGATTTCCGCAGCGATCACCCGCCCGTCTTTATCCTCTTTGACCGCCCGCCAAGCGTCGATGAGGCCAAACCCTTCTTCGATGATTAAGCCGCCTGTTTTGATGTTGGTTTGAATCCGTGTTCCTGAAAGACGTTCTAATGCAGCTTTAAAACGTTCATAAGATCGTCCATTTGTCAGCCTATTGGTTGATACCAAAAGGTCATAAGCGGCGAAGCGTAATGTTTGGCTTGGCATGAGCCCTCGCGCAATGGCGGCCCTCAGATAGCTGGCGCAATACAACAGAACATCCTTGTCGTGGATTGTTGGTAGGCCGTCATAACTCGGCTTGATGGTGATGGTATTGCCGTTGTACGCATAGTGCAGAGCACGCATATCCGGTTTGGTGGAGAGCGAAAAAAACCGGATGCTCCATGCTCGCCATGTCGTCCTTGAAGTAAGGGAGCGCGTCAAAGATGTCGCACACGAAAAAAATCCCGGTTTTCATGGCGGACGGGTAGTAGCGGTTCCATGTGATCCCCTATCGTAGTTTCACACACGATATACGTGCTATCAGGGACACCCTAGTATCGTGCTATCAGGGACGCAAGAGGACGGACGCAGACACGTGCCTTTGCGGACGCAGACACGTGCCTTTGCGGACGGTGGACACGTGCCTTTGCGGACACCACATCATTTTTTTTATTTTTTTAAATCAAAATGTTATGTCGCATTTTTTTTCCTTTAACACTATACACTAACAGTTTTTAACAACACAGGGGCGGCCTGTGGATAACTTTTTAGCGTGTGTGAAAGCACGATAATCGGAGTTCGCTTCGCTCACATCCCTGACGTTCGATGGGGGGCGTTAGCCCCCCCAACCCCCCTAGCCTTCGCTACGCTATGCCTGTCAAGGCCAAGCCCCTGCGGGGCGCGCTACGCGCGGCCTGTGACAGGCGCTCCGCTTCGGCTCAATGCGTCGCCATGGCCGAACGGGGTAAACCCGTTCGGCGCTTCGCTAGAACGGCTATAAAACAAGCAAACAAAAAAATTTGCAAAATAATCATTGACTCTCGACCAGATTCTGCTTTATGAAAAATAAGAGCTTCTGTTACACGGTAAAAAACAAACCAAGGAGGGTAAAATGGGCTATTCGTTAAAATTAGGAGACCTTGTTAGAGCATGGAATCCAGCAACAAAAGAAGAGCGCATAGGAGAAGTGGTCTCTATACATCCGGGCCACACACCTGACTATTTAGAGAGCGTTAAGTCGCCAAGAGCTTCTATAATAGAAGATGTCCAGGGCCAAATAAAAAAAAGATGACGAATTACAGCAAGAAACATTTGATCGATATGCGGCCCTTAAAAACACGGATATCAGAGAGCAAGGGATTCCTAGGGAACTTAGCTTTAATTTTAAACCTGCCTACGAGCGCACAGTTATTTATGTTAATCTAAACCCTAGTCCCAATGGCCCGGAAACAGATTATAGGCAAGAACGTCCAAGGATGTATGATTTGAGGAACGTAACGAAGCTAGAGATTTAAACTGAAAATTGAGATGTGATAAAACCCTTCTTCCGTCCGGGAGGAGGGTTTTTCATTTTCACCGCCAGTCTTCAAACATCCTGCTTATGGCAGTAGGAAAGAAAGAATTTTCTTGATCTCAAGCCCGCATTAGTTGAAACTGGTTGCTATAGGTACAACCAATCAGGGGGAGCCATGACCAGTACGACGATGGGCGTCAAGCTCGACGAACAAACCCGCGACCGGCTCAAGACGCTTGGAGAAACCCGCCGTCGCTCTCCGCATTGGCTGATGCGGGAGGCGATCCGCGAATATCTCGAACGCGAGGAAGAAGCCGAGCGGCGCAATCTGGAAGCGGACGAGGCATGGGCGGACTATCAGCGCACCGGCCAGTTTGTCAGCAACGAAGCAATGACCGCGTGGCTCGACACTTGGGGCACGGATAAGGAAGGCCCATGCCCCGAACCCCAGCAACGGCGCTAGTCTGGACGGCGGCGGCCAGAGCCGACCTGATTCGCCTCCG
Organism: Candidatus Competibacter phosphatis; assembly: GCF_012939995.1. Lineage (GTDB taxonomy): Bacteria > Pseudomonadota > Gammaproteobacteria > Competibacterales > Competibacteraceae > Competibacter > Competibacter phosphatis. The sequence continues at coordinate 3,019 of NZ_SPMZ01000106.1, forward strand.
GCGCTTCATTGACCCCCATAACCCCGCAGCGGCGCGACGGGCCGCCGAAGCCATTGCCGAAGGGGCCAAGCTCCTGATCGAGCATCCGGCCATCGGCAAGCGGGTGGAGGGACGGGACGACAGGGAGCTTTCCATTCCGTTCGGTCAGCGGGGTTATGTCTTGCGGTACCGTCAGGACGGTCAAATCATGGTCGTCCTTCGTGTCTGGCACGGTCTGGAGCAGCGAGAAACGCCGCAATAGGCTTTTTTGCCGCCTAGGAAGCCCGTAGAGGCGTTTTCAGGATTTCCCCCTCAGGATTGACCATGCCCGAGCTAAACGCCCCTCAGCGGTCTTCTGTGGGGCTGTAGCGCGTTGATCGGGTAGGAGCGCCGTGGCCTGTTGTCGCCAGTGGTCCCGATCCTTGCGCAGGTCGTCAATGACGTTTTCAAGCTGGCGGCGTTCCCGATCCCGGTCGCTTTCCATGCGGTCCAGATATTCGCGCAAAATCTCAAGTTCGAGGTGTACCGCCTTGTTGTCGTTGGACGTTTCGCTTTGTTCACCGGCTACATTCTGGGACGTGCTGTCCGTGTCCACCTCGTTGTAAACCCGTTCCAGCTCCGCAACGTCAATCACGGTTTTCCCGGTTCCATCCTTTCCTACGGAAATCTTTCCTTCCTTGATGTGGCGGTCTAGCGTGGTGCGGCTGATCCCTGCGGCTTTCGCGGCCTGATACTTGTTCAGTTTCATGCTGTCCTTCCTTGTTCACCCAGACATGATTGGACAGTAGCACAGTGTCCAGAGCAGACAAGCCACAAAGAAAACGGCCCGCGTGGACTATGAAAACCCGCGCGAGCCGTCCTCACCATCGGCGGCCATCGGGTTCCCACCCTGTACCGCCTCCCAGACCTAGCACAACATCACCGGAGAACAAATATCCGGGGGGAGCGCGAGGGGGGAACGCCCTCGCAGGGTGGCCACGTGCCGGAAACGATCCGGTGACCCGCGGCGGTTCAAGGCCACCACGAAACACCGCACCCGAAACCCGACCCATGGGAGGGCGCACTTTTGGGTTTCTGCGAAACCCGCCAGTGCGAAACCGCGCGGGCGTAAGGTGCAATGTGGGTCAACACGGGCGCGGTTTGGGGAACCGGCAAGCCAGCAGAGGGGGCGGAGGCAAGGACAGCGGGCGAAAGTCCGACCCGGCGAAGGCGTCCACCAAAGCAGGGAAATGCGCACTTATACATCGCTGCGCGATGTGTGCGCGTGCCGGAAAACCCGGTGTGGGGAGCGGGTAGCAAGATGTGTTTTTGTAAACAAAAACCCCCTCGGCAAGGGGGCGCGGCCCCCGTTGCATCCCCCGGCAAGTGCCGGTTTTCTGTGGACAACCGTTTGTCCGTCCTGTGTCTGCCGCGTCCGCGCGGGCAGACTGGAAGCGTGGCGATTTACAGCTTGCATTTGCGCAGTATCGGCAAGACCACCCATGCGCCCCGGACGGCGGGCGCGCATCTGCGCTATATCACCCGCCCCGAGGCCCGCGCCACCCTGCTGGCCGGACGAATGCCGATCGAGCGCCACGCCGCGCGGCGATGGCTGGACCGGGAAGAACGGCGCGACCGCCAAAATGCCCGCGTGATCGACAAGCTGACCGTGGCCTTGCCGCGCGAGCTGGACCCCCAGCAACGGCGTGGGCTGGTCATGGCGTTTGCCGAGCGGGTGACGCAAGGGCGGGCGGCATGGTTCGCGGCGATCCACCAGAGCGGCCGGGACGCGCACAATCCACACGCCCATATCGTCATCCGTGACCGCGACCCGGAAACCGGCAAGCGGGTGGCGCTGCTGTCGGAGAAAGGCGCGTGCCGGAACATTCGGCTATTGTGGGAGCTGGCCGTCAACGCCGTGCTAGAGGCCCAAGGAACCCCGCAGCGGGTCACGCGGCTGTCCCATGCGGCCCGAGGCATCGAAACGCCTCCACAGCGCCACAGAGGCCCGCAGAGGCTACAGGAAGGGCGGGAAACGGACTGGCCGGGCGCG
>NZ_SPMZ01000107.1 GCF_012939995.1 Candidatus Competibacter phosphatis
GGCGCACGCGGGTTTCCGCAGAACCCAAAACGTGCGCCCTCCCGTATGGGCTCGGGTTTCGGGTGCGGTGGTTCGTGGTGGTCTTGAACCGCCGCGGGTCACGGGATCGTTTCCAGCACGCGGCCACCCTGCGAGGGCGTTCCCCCCTCGCGCTCCCCCCGGATATTTGTTCTCCGGTGATGCCGAACATGCTAAGGCTGGTTGGCGGTACAGGGTGGGAACCCGATGGCCGCCGATGGTGATGAACGGCTCGTCTCGCTTCCCATAAGCAAGGCGGGCCGTTTTTTTACCCTTGTCGGTGGGGAGTCTCACTGTTACGGTTTCTGTGACACTGGATGAAACGATTGGAAACCGGGAGGGGTAACGCTGTGAAACTGTCCTTGAGCCAAGCTGCCCGAGAGTCGGGAACCAGCAAACCCACGCTCTCAAGATGGATCGCAAAAGGCAAGGTTTCCGCCGAACGACAGCAAGACGGCAGCTACCTGATTGACCCCTCCGAATTGGACCGCATCAAGGACATGATGAAAAACGGTAACGGGTCCGGTAACCCCAATATGAAACAATCGGAAACCCAACAGGAAACCAGTGCGTTACGGCGTGAAGTTGAATTGTTACGCGAACGACTGGACGACAAGGACGGGGTGATTAACGATCTACGCCGCCGCTTGGACGACGAAACCGAGGAACGGCGCGCGGCACAAACCAAACTCACGGCCTTGCTCACGGATCAACGCGCCACAGCCCCACAGAAGGCCACTGAGGGGCGTTTAGCTCGGGCATGGTCAATTCTGAGGGGGAAAGCCTGAAAACGTCTCCACGGGCTTCCTAGGGGCAAAAACTGGCTAGTTTTCTCCACTCGGCGCTAGTTGAAACCCTCCGGCCACTGCCGGGAACCATGCAGGACGGCCAGAACGTCAATCCATTCGCCCTGAATCCGATAAGCCACGAGATAGGGCGTATCGGTGATAACCAGCTCCCGCGTGCCTTCGACACGCCCGGTCCTGCCGCTGCGCGGATGCTCCACCAGCTTCCCGGTGCGCTCGCGGATAGTTTCGACCACCCGGAAGGCGGCGCGGGGGTTGTCCTGCGCGATGTAATCCTGAATGCGGATCAGATCGTCACGGGCGGGCCGGGTCCATCGGACTTTCATTCCGCCATGTCCCCCGGTTCAGGGCGATAGCGGCTAAAAACCTGCTCCATCTCGGCGTCTGTGGCGAACTCGCCCCGGTCAGCGGCGGCTAGTCCAGCCTTGATCTTCTCCACCTGCCAAGCGTGCGCCTCAAGGAAATCCTCGATGGCCTGTCCCACGAGGTAATTGCGGGAGCGGTCGAGCTGCCGGGCTAGTTGGTCGATTTGCTGTTGCTTCTCCGGGTCGATGCGAACGGTAAAAATGCCTTCGGCCATGGGAAACCCTCCAATGATTCTTTTGTAATCATTTGTAATCGTAGCACGTATCTAGTTAAAGCCAAAAACATTTCTTTTTCCTACCGCCCAAACCGGATAGCGGGTCTTGCCTCTGAACGGTCAGGACCTCCCCCCGAATGCCTTTCGGGATGCTTGAGCCTCTGCCAAGGCTTCGGGTTGACCTCGAACCGTTCAGCCTCCACCCCTTTGCTAAACCGTCTTTTGGGTTTTCGCGGAGCAACTTTTCGCGATTGGCGACTTTTCCACCAACCGCGTTTCCCAACTACAGGGTTTTTTATAAATACAGGGTACTACAGGGAGGACCGGAAAATCGGCGAAAAACACGTTTAAAAAACAAAAAAATTGCGCGAATTTTTCCGCGCCAAGGCGCTACCGTTTATGCGTAAAAGCGCTACCGTTTATGCGTAAACCAGCCCCTAAAGCGCTACCGTTTATGCGTGGATAACTTTCGAAAACAGCTCTCCATTGTGGATAAATTCAGCCTATGCTCTAAAAAGTGACACAAGGAACATGCCATGGCGGACGATCTCGACAAATTCATCCGAGAAGCACTAGCGATAGAGGCGGAAGAGGCAAAACAGGCCGGGGCTATTGGCTTCATGGCTCGCGCCCTGACGCAAGCCACCATGCCACACCGGAAGAGTTCTGCCCCTATTTTCAAGCGGCAGAATGGGGCTTTCAGTCTAGCGATGCTCGCTCATCCGGATGTAGGGTTGCCTTATGGATCGATCCCCCGGCTGCTCGTATCGTGGGTAACAACGGAAGCGGTCCGCACGAAATCCCCAGCACTGGAACTTGGACCGTCCCTATCCGCATTCATGACAAAACTGGGCCTCGTACCTACAGGGGGCCGATGGGGGAGTATTACACGGCTAAAAGATCAGTTAGAGCGATTGTTTTCTTGCATGGTGTCATGTCGCTACCACAATGAAGCGGATGGAATAAGCAGTGGGGCCGGGTTTGCTATCGCAAAAGAATATAAGCTTTGGTGGGATCCAAAATCGCCTGCTCAACTCCCGCTCTGGAAATCCACGGTCACACTTAGCACAGATTTCTTTGAGGAAATTGTTGAGAGACCTGTTCCGGTAGATATGCGAGCGCTTAAGCTTCTCAAACGCTCTCCTTTAGCTTTAGATATTTATTGCTGGCTGACCTATCGTATGTCGTATCTGCGTAAGCCTACAGAAATACCATGGCCTGCCTTGCAAGCACAATTTGGCGCAGATTATGCGAAAGATGCTCACGGCCTTAGAAATTTCAAGATGAAGTTTTTTCACCACCTTCGGGACGTCCATATTGTTTATCCGGAAGCTAATGTTGAGGATGGGGAACGGGGTTTGCTGCTCAAGCCCAGCAAGCCGCATGTGACGCAACTACCGCCCGCGTTTCCTCGGCTCAAGAACCCACCTGCATCAGAACCGCTGTTGCTCCCGCTGCCTATCCATGAAGGGAATGCCGGACCACATTTGCGAACAGCTACCTATGCACGAGCGAAACAGGCCGCACCGGGATGGGATGTCTACGAACTAGAAAGGCAATGGCGTGAGTGGATCGAAAAAGAAGGGAGTGCCACAAAAAATCAGATGCGGCGTTTTATCGCTTTTTTGCCGAAAAAAAAGCTCTTCGTGGAAATCACCAAGCATGAATAAGGACTTGCTCGACACAGTAAGTTCTATCGCTACACTCATAACACCAATACTTTTGGTACTTTTGGGTGGTATAGGTTGGCTCATTCAACACAAGCTAGAATCTGCTAAAACAAAGCGGGAAGCTCAACTCAATAGGATTCATGAGCTTGAAGAAAAGCTCCGTGAAGACCGAATCGCTATATACAATGCCTTACTTGAACCGTTCTTTATTCTTTTCACAAGTGATGCTGCATTTAAAACTTGATAAAAAAATATCAGGGAAAAAGACAAAAAATAACCTCGCCACATCAAAAAATGTTGACTGTTGAATACAGACAAAATTGGTTTCAAGCTATCACTCATAGCAAATGACGAAGTTGTGCGCGCGTATAATTGCCTTATGCAATTTTTTCTATCATACAGATTCAGATTCTAGGCCGATCGAAGAGCAAACATCTCATTGGATAGCGCTTATGGGCACTTTATTCTTAGAGATTCGCAAGAGCATGGGGAATGATTCGACGCAACTAGATCGTTGGGAAATGATTGAATGGTTTTTATCAGATGCAGCAAAGATGAAAGCTATGCATGAAAAAAACCATTTGAGAACGCTAAAGCAATAGCGCCTAGTTTAGATGTGTACCAATAGATGAAGGTATATCCCCTGTGATTGAAAGAATTATCAGGACTTACGCATAAATATTTGCTACCACCAAAGCGATTAGCTGTAACACACCGGAGACAATAAGAAAAATAAACCCTGTGATTAAAAGTCCATTTTTCTGAGCCTTATCGACATGCTTTGTTGAATTGGCAAAATTGTGAATATCACCCTTGTAGTTTGGCATTAGCTGTTGAATATTTTGTTCATGGCACTTTGCTACAAGACTAAGTGCTGACAAAATTCCTGTAACGCGATAAGCAAGAATTGCAGAACCAATAATACTGCTTATTGATGCAAGTATTTTTTATAGTCTCAACGCTGTTTTATTTCTGCAAGTATTTTTTATAGTTTCAATCATCGTATTTCCTCTGTTATTAGCCTATATTCTAGATCAAAATTTTTTGGTTTAAGTTCTACACTTCTATTTAGTATTATCGTAATTTCAATTGCAATTCATTTAGAGAAAAAAGCCGAACAATCCCACATAAAATAAAATGGTGCGGCCTTCGTGGCCTCTTACCGGAAGCGATTTCAAACGCAAGGCCGACCGTAGAGGCTGGGGCAGACACGCCCGGCCCGTCCGTTTCCCCCTCCCGCCTTTCCTCCTGCCGCTGCGGGCCTCTGTGGCGCTGTGGAAGCGCCTCGATGCCTCGGGCCGCATGAGACAGCCGTGTGACCCGCTGCGCGCTTCCTTGGGCCTCTAGCGCGGCATTAACGGCCAGCTCCCACAACAGCCGGATGTTCCGGCATGCCCCTTTCTCCGACAGCAGCGCCACCCGCTTGCCGGTTTCCGGGTCGCGGTCACGGATGACGATATGGGCGTGCGGATTGTGCGCGTCCCGCCCGCTCTGGTGGATCGCCGCGAACCATGCCGCCCGCCCTTGCGTCACTCGCTCGGCAAACGCCGTGACCAGCCCGCGCCGTTGCAGGGGGTCCAGCTCGCGCGGCAAGGCTGCCGTGATCTTGTCGATCACGCGGGCATTCTGGCGGTCCCGCCGTTCCTCCCGATCCAGCCATCGCCGCGCGGCGTTGCGCTCGGTCGGCATCCGTCCGGCCAGCAGGTCGGCGCGGGCCTCGGGGCGGGTGATGTAGCGCAGATGCGCGCCCGCCGTCCGGGGCGCGTGGGTGGTCCTGCCAACACTGCGCAAATGCAAGCTGTAAATCGCCACGTTTCCAGTCTGCCCGCGCGGTCGCGGCAGACACAGAGTGGGCAAACATTTGTCCACAGAAAACCGGCACTTGCCGGGGGATGCAACGGGGGCCATGCCCCCTTGCCAAGGGGGTTTTTGTAAACAAAAACACATCTTGCTATCCGCTCCCAACACCGGGTTTTCCGGCCCGCGCGCACATCGCGCAGCGATGTATAAGTGCGCACTTCCCTGCTTTGGCTGACGCCTTCGCCGGGCTGGGTTTTGGATCACCACGCCCGCCGTTTGGCGCACGCGGGTTTCGCAGAAACCCAAAAGTGCGCCCTCCCATGGCTCGGGTTTCGGGTGCGGTGGTTCGTGGTGGTCTTGAACCGCCGCGGGTCACGGGATCGTTTCCAGCACGCGGCCACCCTGCGAGGGCGTTCCCCCCTCGCGCTCCCCCCCGGATATTTGTTCTCCGGTGATGCCGAACATGCTAAGGCTGGTTGGCGGTACAGGGTGGGAACCCGATGGCCGCCCGATGGTGATGAAC
>NZ_SPMZ01000108.1 GCF_012939995.1 Candidatus Competibacter phosphatis
TGGCCGGACGAATGGCCGATCGAGCGCTACGCCGCGCGGCGGTGGCTGGATCGGGAGGAACGGCGGGACCGCCAGAATGCCCGCGTGATCGACAAGCTGACCGTGGCCTTGCCGCGCGAGCTGGACCCCCTGCAACGGCGCGGGCTGGTCATGGCGTTTGCCGAGCGGGTAACGCAGGGGCGGGCGGCGTGGTTCGCGGCGATCCACCAGAGCGGACGGGACGCGCACAACCCGCACGCCCATATCGTCATTCGTGACCGCGACCCGGAAACCGGCAAGCGGGTGGCGCTACTGTCGGAGAAAGGGGCATGCCGGAACATCCGGCTGTTGTGGGAACAGGCCGTTAATGCCGCGCTAGAAGCCCAAGGAAGCGCGCAGCGGGTGACGCGGCTGTCTCATGCGGTCCGAGGCATCGAGGCGCTTCCACAGCGCCACAGAGGCCCGCAGCGGCCAGAGGAAGAGCGGGAGAGGGAAACAACAGACTGGCCGGGCGTGTCCGCCCCGGCCTCTACGGTCGGCCTTGCGTTTGCCATCGCTTCCGGCAAGAGACTACGAAGCCCGCGCCCTTTTGTCCCATGTGCGGTTATTCGGCCTTTTGATTTTTCAATGGCTTGCGAGTGATGTTGCGCCGAACCATGAGACGGAAGGACACATTTTGTCCATTGAACTCAAGAGAGAGGGAGAGTAGCGCTGAAAGTAAGATTTGTGACACACTTTCCCATTCATGATAAATCAACGGCTTGGTTGTGCCAGCAATCAGAGATAGGAACTACTACCGAGAGTTATGTATAAACTGCGCAGTAATTGAATGGAGGTTTCGATGGATTCAAGTGAAATTCACAAGCTTCGTGAACAGCTAAGTGCAAGCCTTTGGCCCAAGTTTATAAATAGCGTTGAAATTGATGGGCTCAGGGGATGGTCAGGCCAAACTGTGCAATTTCGTTTCCCGGTTGTAGCCGTGGTTGGGGAAAACGGCACTGGAAAAACTACACTCTTAAAGGCAGTTGCTTGTTGTTATGAGGGAGAGACCAAGTCACAAACATATTTCCCTTCAGATTTCTTCCAAGATACGCCTTGGGATAGCGTCGAGGGGGTCACGATTCGTTATTCATTAAAACAGGGTGAATCAGTTATTTCATACAGAGTTAGCAAGAAAACATCTCGATGGAATTTTGCTGAGATAAGACCAAAGCGGAATGTCTTTTATCAAGATATCTCAAGAACCTTACCGCTTGATGCCACTGCTGGCTATGCCAGAATAGCAAAGATGGGAAAAGTTGAAACCGATAGCGAGAATATCTCTAACGAAAATCTTATATATTTATCCCATGTGTTAGGCCGTCAATATGAATCTGCGAGATTTGCTAAGTCAGATGTATCGAAGCATTCAGTAGGGCTTTTCAGGCGATCATTTGGCGAATTTAGTCAATATCATCAGGGGGCCGGAGAAGATGCAACGCTAGATTTGTTTAAAGTATTGGAAACCATACCAACGACAAGTCTTTTAATAATTGATGAAGTTGAGGCATCATTACATCCGAAAGCTCAAAGAAGGCTGATTGATTTTTTTATTGAAGCTGGCTCGTAAAAAAGCGAATGCAAATTATCGTTTCTACCCATAGTCCATATATCCTTGAACAACTTCCACAAGAAGCGCGAGTTCTCTTGGTTCCCGGAAACCAAGGAACTAATGTGATCTACGGGGCAAGTGTAGAATTTGCCATGAGCAGGATGGACGATCTAGTTCACCCTGAAATGGCTGTATATGTCGAAGACCGAGAGTCAGAAATATGGCTTCGGGAGATGCTAGTAGCCAACGATGCAAAAGCACCTTTGGTAGATCGTATTGATATATGTCCTGTTGGGCCAGCAAATGTAGTAAAAACAATGGGTAGCTTAGGAAAAGAGGGTCGATTACCAACTAAGAAGAATCTTGCTGTGCTTGATGGCGATAAAGAACAGAGTCCTGGTTGTATAGTTCTACCAGGCAATTCTGCTCCTGAAGTCGTTGTGTATGAGCAATTAAAAGCTAAGAATTGGGCACATCTTCCAGAACGAGTTGGTATCGGTGCTGGAACTCTATTTGCTGATCTCGACGACATTATGACAGACCCAAATCATCACAATTGGAATAAAAAAACTGGGTGATAAGGTGAGAAAGTCGCACGTATCAGTTTGGGAAACAATGGTATCTGAATGGGTAAGAGAGTGTATGAGTACTTGCGACGGAGAAAGAATATATCACGCAATTGAAGAGATATTGGTGCAAGGAAACTAAAGATTATTGTGGGCAGATTTTTTTACGACAGAAGGCGAGAAAAGCCGCATCCGGTTTTTGTGGTGTTCCCTTCTTTTCGATCCATTCGCGCCACTGTCTTTCCAGTTCGTACACATCCCAGCCCGGCGCGGCTTTTCTCGCCATTTCGTAGGTTTGGGTTTTTAAGAACGGCCCCTCTCGTCCCTGAAAATCCGGCAAGGGAAGCAAGAGCGGTTCTAGTGCGGGCGGATTCTTGAGCCGGGGCAGCGCGGGCGGCAATTGCGCGACATGCGGCTTGCTGGGCTTGAGCAGCAAGCCCCGTTCTCCCTCCTCGACGTTGGCTTCCGGGTAGCGCACAAGGACGGCCCGGAGGTGTTCCAGAAAAGCCGCTTTGAATTGTCTGGTATGGGTATAGTCGGCCCCGAATTGCATTTGCAGGGCAGCCCACGGAATCTCTGTAGGCTTGCGCAAATAGGACATGCGGTAAGTGAGCCAGCAATAAATATCCAAGGCCAAGGGCGACCGTTTGAGGGCTTTAAGTGCCAGCATATCTACCGGAACGGGATTTTTAATGACCTCCTCGTAAAAATCCGTGCCGAGGGTCAGGGTCGATTTCCACAGCGGCGCTTCATCGGGGGCTTTCGGGTTCCACCACAAACGCGCGTCCTTGACCATCTTGACGCCGAAAATTCCGGTCTTGTCCTTGTCGTCATAAGTGCATGTGACGGACGAGGCAAAAAGTCGGGTCATCTGGTCACGCAACCGCGTGATGCTTCCCCATCGCCCGCCTGTTGGGGCTAGACCCAGCCCTGCCATGAAGGCGGACAGGGACGGTCCCAGTTCCAGAACCGGGGATTTGGTGCGAACCGCTTCCGTTGTTATCCATGACACCAGCAAGCGCGGGATTGATCCATAGGGCAATCCGAATCGCCGGGGTGACATCATGGTGAGGGTGAAATGCCCATTCTGGCGGGTAAATTCGTTATCGGAAGTGGCCTTGTGCGGCATGGTGGCTTGCGTCAGGACGCGGGCAATGAAGCCGACAGCCCCGGCTTCCCGCGCCTCTTCCGCCTCGATCATCAAGGCTTGCCTTACACGCTCGTCGAGGTCGTCATCGTCATCGTCGCTCATGGCCCCTTCTTCCTATCGCCCTTTTGAGGAAAAGCATAGGCCGGATTTATCCACAGCAGCGAGGGGTTTTGAGAAGTTATCCACGCATAAACGGTGACGCTTTAAGCCCCGGTTTACGCATAAACGGTGACGCTTTTACGCATAAACGGTGACGCTTCATCGCGAAAAAAATTCGTGCAACTTTTTTGTTTTTAAACGAGTTTTTCGCTGTTTTTCCGGCCCTCCCTGTAGTACCCTGTATTTATAAAAAAAACCCTGTAGTTGGGGAACGCGGTTGGTGGAAAACTCGCCAATCGCGGAAAGCCGCCCCGCGAAAACCCAAAAACCGGTTCGGCAAGGGGGTGAAGGCTGGACCGTTCGGGGTCAACCGGAAACCTTGGTGGAGGCTTGAATCTCCCGAAAGGCATGCGGGGGGAGGAACTGATCGGTCAGGGGCAAGACTCCTTGTCCGGTTTGGGCGATAGGAAAGAAAAAATGGCAAAAATTGGCAAATATCGCCATAATGGAAGAAAGCAGGGCTTTCAGGAGGAGCAAAGACCATGACCACACTCAACATCTCGCTACCGGAGCAGATGCGCAGTTTTATCGAAAGTCAGGTCAGCAAGGGGTTTTACAGTACCGCGAGCGACTATATCCGGGACTTGATCCGGGATGACCAGAAGCGCAAGGATCAAGCAAAACTGGAATCGCTTCTGCTTGAAGCCTTGGAAGGGGACGACCCCCAGGAATTCGCCCCGGAGTTTTTCGAGCGGTTGCGCGAACGCGCCCGGCAGGCGATCAAGGCCAAGGAAGGCAAGACCTCGTGAGACAGGGCCATGTTTACCGACGAGCGAAGGTCGAACAGGACATTCTCGAACACTTCGAGTATCTCTTGGGGGAGCGCCCGGAAGCCGCTTTGCGCTTCTTGGAAGCCGTCGAAGCGGCTTTCACGCGATTGGCCGGAATGCCTTTGATCGGGGTCGCTCGACCGTTCAACGGGCCAAGGTTGGAAGATATCCGGATGTGGCCGGTTCCGGACTTCGAGAAATTCCTGATTTTCTATCGACCGCGCCCGGATGGGATCGAGGCCATGCGCGTGATTTACGGGATGCGCGACATTCCGGCGCTCATGGCAGATTGGGAATACTGATTTTTGCCCCTAGGAAGCCCGTGGAGACGTTTTCAGGCGCTCCCCCTTAGAAATCCCCATGCCCGAGCCAGAAGCCCATCAGCGGCCTTTTTTGGGGCCGTGGCGCGCTGATCCGTGAGCAAGGCCGTGAGCTTGGCTTGTGTCGCGCGCCGTTCCTCGGTTTCGTCATCCAAGCGGCGGCGCAGGTCGTCCCGTTCGCTTCTCAACAGTTCGATTTGTTCACGTAACAGATCATGTTCGCGCTGTAGCACACTGTCTTTTTTTGTCTTTTTGTGGTGTCCCGGTTTGTCCGTTTGAGACAGTTTCGGACGTGTCCGAGAGTGTCACATTGCCATAGGCTCGTTCCAATTCGGCCACATCGACGTACGGCTTGCCCCGACCGTCTTTGCCTACGGAGACTTTGCCTTCCTGAATGTCGCGGTACAGCGTACTTCTTGCGACACCGACTGCTTTCGCCGCTTGATTGATGTTCATCCGCATGGTGTAGCGCTCTGTCCGATTGAGCCTCTTTCGGACAGTAGCACAGTGTCCGGGGCGTGCAAGCCACAAAGAAAACGGCCCGCGTGGACTATGAAAACCCGCGCGAGCCGTCCTCACCGTCGGCGGTCATCGGGTTCCCACCCTGTACCGCATCCCAGACCTAGCACACCCTCACCAGAGAACAAATATCCGGGGGGAGCGCGAGGGGGGAACGCCCTCGCAGGGTGGCCGCGTGCTGGAAACGATCCAGTGACCCGCGGCGGTTCAAGACCACCACGAAACACCGCACCCGAAACCCGACCCATGGGAGGGCGCACTTTTGGGTTTCTGCGAAACCCGCGTGCGCCGAGCGACGGGCGTCGTGATCCAAAATCCAGCCCGGCGAAGGCGTCACCCAAAGCAGGGAAGTGCGCACTTATACATCGCTAGCGCGATGTGTGCGCGGGTCGGAAAACCCGGTGTTGGGAGCGGGTAGCAAGATGTGTTTTTGTAAACAAAAACCCCCTTGGCAAGGGGGCGCGGCCCCCGTTGCATCCCCCGGCAAGTGCCGGTTTTCTGTGGACAAACGTTTGTCCACCCTGTGTCTGCCGCGACCGCGCGGGCAGACTGGAAACGTGGCGATTTATAGCTTGCATTTGCGCAGTGTCGGCAGGACCACCCACGCGCCCCGGACGGCGGGCGCGCATCTGCGCTACATCACCCGCCCCGAGGCCCGCGCCGACCTGCTGGCCGGACGAATGCCGATCGAGCGCTACGCCGCGCGGCGGTGGCTGGATCGGGAGGAACGGCGGGACCGCCAGAATGCCCGCGTGATCGACAAGCTGACCGTGGCCTTGCCGCGCGAGCTGGACCCCCTGCAACGGCGCGGGCTGGTCATGGCGTTTGCCGAGCGGGTAACGCAGGGGCGGGCGGCGTGGTTCGCGGCGATCCACCAGAGCGGACGGGACGCGCACAACCCGCACGCCCATATCGTCATTCGTGACCGCGACCCGGAAACCGGCAAGCGGGTGGCGCTACTGTCGGAGAAAGGGGCATGCCGGAACATCCGGCTGTTGTGGGAACAGGCCGTTAATGCCGCGCGTAGAAGCCCAAGGAAGCGCGCAGCGGGTGACGGCGGCTG
>NZ_SPMZ01000109.1 GCF_012939995.1 Candidatus Competibacter phosphatis
GCGTGTGGGCTAGCTTTGGAATCCGCCCGGAATCCGTTGGGAATCCTGCCTGGAATCCGTTGGGAATCCTGCCCGGAATCCGTTGGGAATCCGCCCGGAATCCGCTGGGAATCCGTCCGGAATCCGCTGGGAATCCGTCCGGAATCCGTCCGGCTGAATATCACGAAGACCCATAGAGCCAGCGCGACGAAAAAGAGGGCATCGGCATGGCGATACCGGCACGCGAGCGCGTTCGAGCACACCGCGCCCGGTTGCGCGCGCAAGGCAGTACCCGCCTATCCGTGTTCCTGGACCCGGAAGCACACGCCGTTCTTGGTGCCCTGCGAACCCTGCATCCAGGAAAATCGATTGACGACCTCATCAACGAGGTGATGACCGGCCGAATCTCGTTACCGGGAAACGAATCCTCTGCGGGAATTCCGTTACCGGGAAACGATCCGGGTCCCCCGGAAACAACCCAGGCGTTGCCCGGTAACACCCCCAGTTGTCGTGCGGAGCTGGCCGCCGTTGGCCACCGCTGGCGGCGGGAGGGCGCGACCTTGGAGGCGGTTGCCGAACGATTCAATCAGGCGGGCTGGACGCCGGACGCCGTTCCGAAACGAGCGGGTACCGCGCCGCGCTCCGACGCTTCCAACCGGTGGACCGGCAAGGCCACGAGCCAACTATTGACCCGAGATTACCCGGATCGCGATTGATTCTTGGCGCTCAGAAATCGTGCTGCACTGCACGAAATTCAAGATTATCTCTGTTATCAAGAATAAATTAGGACGTTTCAGGAGGTCCGGCATTATCCGGTAACTACCCGGTATTCAAAGATAATCGCCGCCGATGGGTCATTCCGAGTAGTCCTTGATAGTCCTTGATCTTCCTCGATTTTTAAAGCCCTTTAATAGCGTCCTCCCCGTGTTCTTCCGCACGATGCGCACATCGAAACCGAGCCCGACCGATGCGCCACGATGCCTAGACCGCACTTCACCGAAACCATGGCACGCGCCTTGCTCGCCGAACTGGACGCGCGGATTCGCGCTCGCCATTACGGCGACTACCACGCCCTGTCGGAATGGCTGCGCGGGGAAGGCGTGCAGGTATCGAAATCTCAACTGGGGCTCCATGGAAAACGGCTGCGCGAGGCCGACCAACGCATCCGGGTCGATCCAGACCTGGAGGCCGCGAATAAGCGCTTTCAAGTTGCCGCCTTGGAATTCGAACTGGCGCGCGTGGAGCTGATCGGCGCCATCGAACGCCGCCGCGCGCAACTCGCTTTGCCGGAATCGCTTGAAGCACTCCCACCCACTTGAAGGATTTCCCATGCCCCAGACCGACCCTCAAACCCCAACTGTTCCTCAGCTCCCGATGGCCAACCTTGACGAGAATCTTGCCAAAATCGCCCGGATTACTGAGCAAGTTGACAAGATTCTGGAGCAAATGACTGCCCTTATTGAGCGACTGGATGTCCAGCCTCAGGCCGCGCGCAACCGCGTCGAAACCGAAGTTCCCGACCTGGAAAAGTTCGTTCCCCGCGCGGATTTCGACGCGGCGCTGAATCGAGCGAACACCCTTCAGCACGACTTGATGACCGAAAAAGCCAGTCAGCGAGAGAAGCACATCGAGGACCTGCTGAAAGCCGGCCTACAGTCGAGTCAGATTTGCCCCGCGACCCAAGACTATTACCGCTCCATGTGCCAGATGGAGGGCGGGATCGAAGCGTTCGAGCGCTTCCTGCGGAAAGCACCGCCACTGATCAGTTCCGTTTCCGGGTTGGATAGCAATCTCCATCCGGCCGCCCGACTTGCGGATCCGGCGGTGGAGTTCGCCAGCAATGCCGTGTTGCGTGATGAGTTCGGGACGCTGGAACGCTATCGCGCCTACCGCCTTGCCACTGAAGCGGGGCTGGTGGTGTCGGTGACGAAGGAGGGCGCGTAAGCATGGCGCTCTCGGCTGATACCTTGCGCCGATTCGAGATCGGCGACATCAACGAGCTGGTGGTGGCTGCCGGCGCCACGATCTTCGAAGGCGCGTTCGTCTTCGCCCTCAAGGCCGACTTTACCGCCGTGGTCGATAGCCCCGCGATCAGTACGCACCAGTTTGCCGGCGTGGCGATCAAGCCCGCCAGCGCTGGGGAGCGGGTCCGGCTCAAACATCGCGGATGGATCGAAATGCCGGTCACCGGTGCCAGTTCCGCCAGTGCTGGCGCGGTGGTCTACGCCAGCGACGACAACACCTTGACCCTGACGGCGGGTACCAATCCGCCCGTGGGCTACATCCATCGCCACGTCAACGGCACGACCTGCATCGTTGAATTCCGCTCCACAGTCGAGCGCGACACCGCCACCGCCTAAGGAACCGTCCATGCCTCTTTCCGCGCTGTCTAGCCGAGCCATCATCGGCGAGTTTTACGATCGACTGAATCAAGGGTTAGGGAAAATCTGGGTCCCCAAGGTTTCCCGCGAGATCAAGTCGAATCAGGAAACCGAAAACTACAAATGGCTGGGCAGCACGCCCGCCATGCGGGAATGGATCGGTGGGCGTCAACCGCGCGGCCTGCGGGATTTCGGGGTTTCGATCACCAATCGGCCCTATGAATCGACGCTGGAAATCAGCGTGGACGATCTGCGCCGTGACAAGACCGACCAAATCATGACCCGGATTCAGGAGCAGGCGGACCGGGCCAACGCGCATTGGGCGCGGTTACTGAGCCTGCTGATCGATGCCGGCGAAACCGGCCTCTGTTACGACGGCAAGACCTTCTTCGCCACCGATCATGTTTCCGGCGACAGCGGCCCGCAATCCAACGTGTTGTCGATCAACATCGTCACGCCCGCCACGCCGACCGCCAGCGAGTTGCAAGACAGCATCTTGGAGGCGACCCAGGCGCTACTGGCCTACAAGGACGACGAAGGCGAGCCGATGAACGAAACCGCGCTGGAATTCATGGTGATGGTGCCGCCGGGCTATCTGAAGGCCGCCGCCACGGCGCTGGGCGCGACGGTCATCGAACAGACCGGTAATGCCATCCTGGCGCTGGGTGGGCTGGGCGGCTTCGTCTACCGCCTGGCGGTCAACGTGCGGCTGAACTGGACGACTCAGTTTGTCGTGTTTTGCACCGATGGCGTGGTCACGCCCTTGATTCGGCAGACCGAACAGGATGTGAAGATGGATGCGATGGCGGAAGGGTCCTCCGAGGAGTTCATGCACCGCCGGCACCTGTACGGCATTACCACGTTGCGCAATGTCGGCTATGGCTACTGGCAGAAAGCCTGCTTGGTCAAGCATACCTGAGCCGCCGGCATGATCGTGACCACGATGGAAGCGGAAGGCGCGTTGCCGGAGTGGGTGGAGCTGCTGCCCGCCGGCCCGCGCCTCGTGGGCACCGACGGCCGAGAATGGGTCAATGACGCCCCGGAAGCGATCCTGAGCGCGTTTCAGGTCGAACCCTCCCTGGTGATCGACTGGGAACATGCCAGCGAGCTACGGGCCACTCAGGGGCTTTCAGCGCCCGCCGCCGGCTGGGTCGATCAACTGGAATCACGGGACGGGGCAATCTGGGGGCATGTTCAGCGCTGGACCGAGACCGCCGCCCGCCAGATTCTGGCCGGGGAGTACCGGCATTTGTCGCCAGTCTTCCTGTACGAGAAGAACACGGGGAGGATTCGGAAACTGATCAGCGCGGGATTGACCAACAAGCCGAATCTCCCGCTGATGGCGCTGAACCGCGCCCACATGGCCAGCGCCGAAACGGGCGAAACGTTCGAGACCAGCGCCGCCCTACGCGCGGAATTCGGGACACTGGAACGCTATCGCGCCTATCAGGCCGCCCACCATGCCGGACAGGCCCGCGTGTACCCGCCCGATGGAAGCCGATGACGTTGAAATTCCCGCCGGATTACCCGGAAACCTTTCAGGAATTTGTGACCGCGATGGTGCCGCGGCTAACCCAGGTCCTATCGGACGAAGTCCAGGCGAGTGAGGTAGCGTTCGCCTTGGTCGAGGACTTGAGACAGGCGTTCATAGGGTGCCTGCTCTACTTCCCGAGAGGGACACATAAATATGCAGCCGAACGAAAAGCGGCGATCCTTCGGGATTTCAACGGCCATAACTACAAAGAGTTGTCCGTGAAGTACAAACTGACCCTCCAATACATCTACCAAATCATCAACGACGAGAAAAAAAAAGGCGCTTGACGGGAGCCACGCCCGGGATTGCGCGAACCCCTCCATCACCAAGGCCGCACGCAAAGCGTGACGGTCACGCCGCCGGCTCATCGCTGGTTTTCCGCGCGCGGTTACGTTGGCGCGTAGGCTTCCAGTCCTTGGGTATCGCCCAGGCACGTTGCGATAACTTCATCGCTCCAGGAATACGCCCAGTAGACGCCAGCTTCTTGACCCATGCTCGCGTAACTCCATGACGGTTTGCGGCTTCCGTGGTGCTGATGAACTCGTTAGTTGCCATATAGCAATCGCCCACCTTTGTTCCTATACTTTAGTTGCCATATAGCAAGAATACCACGGCGCCCGGCTGGTCGTGTACGAGACGCCCAGCCGGACTTCCCACCGTGCCCACCAAGAGGAGAAGGCACCATGAGCGAGTTGCATTCTACCCCAGCGCCACGCGCGGCCGGCCTGCAAGCCGAAACCGAAGCGGCCTTGCTGCGAACGTACATCGCCGGCTACGGCGGTCCCACCGGCAGCATCGAGACGTTCTTGCGCCGCATGCGTCTTGGCCTGGAGGATGAGTCATGAGCAAAGAGCGGTTCGATTTCATGATGGAGGCCGTGGAAGCCCTGACCGAGTTGCTGGACGATGGCGACGTTCGAGGTTTGGGCCGGAAAGGCCGTCAGGCGATTCTGGAACGAATTCGCGCCCTGCGGCCTGAGGAATTTCTGTCAGCACCGGCCGGCGGCGCCCAAATAATCCGCTTCCCGACCACTCGGCGCATCAACGCCACGCGATGCGCACCAGGACATGAAGTGTAACGAAAAAGAAAATCCCGACCGTGTGAATGATCGGGATTTTTGTAAATGCGGTTTATACGGGGGTTGAAGGCTTATTATACGTTTTTTCGTTTAATATAGCCGTATCAACAAGTTACTGTTGCTCTCGCCCCCTGGTTTGCCTAATATGATCTTTGTCCGACCCGGAACAAAACCGTCTCGGACGAATAGCGACGCCGCGACTCCACCCCGCCAAGAGTTGATCGCGACGCCAAAACAACAACCGGCATTTTCACCGTCGCCGCGCAACATGAGCACCAGCTCGACATAGCTAGCTCGACATAGCTAGCTCGACATAGCTAGCTCGACAGCGCCCGCTCAATATCGCGCTGCCTTTTTTATGATGACGCAGCGCGGTCGAGAATGCCAGATTCACAAAGGATATATCGTGGATTCTTCGACTCAGACAGCGCCCGGTCCATCCACCGAACCCGCCACACCGGTCAACGTTTTGTGTGCCTATGAAGATCCGATAGGCGCCATCCGCAACACGAAAGCCGTCCTTGAATTTCTCGCCGAGGCCAACCCCGAAGCCCTGACCACCTCGAAAGGAGCCAACTTTGGTCACTGGCTGATTATGCGGACGGCCATCGAGGCGCTTGGGCACATCGACAAGATGATGTCCGGCAACGGCAAGGTGGAGGTGAACCCATGAGAACCACCCCCTCCCAGGCCCAGGCCAACGTTTCTCAACCCAAGCGTTTGCCCAGTTTCAAGAGCAGTTGGCAACGCACCATCTTAGAAGACAGAGAGCTACCAAGCGATACGCGCTGCGTTCTCTGGGCCTTGAGCATCGGGTTCATGGATGAACGCGGAGAACACTGTTTCCCCACCATCGAACACTTGATGCAGGCAACCGGCATGAGCAATAAAACCATCATCAAGAACTTGGGGATTGCCGAGAGTCAAGGATGGATTCATCGGCGCCGCTACGGCCGTACTCGTGGTTATCGACGCTGGAACTACGTCGCGATGATCCCGGAAAAATATCAGGTCGGCGCCGCTACGGCCCGCGAGTTGGTGAACGCGGTACACCAACAGTCCGCCACCGATGCTGTTCCAGACCGCGAGTTGGTGAACGCGGTACACCAACAGTCCGCCACCGATGCTGTTCCAGACCGCGAGTTGGTGAACGCGGTACACCATAAACCATGTAATAGAGATCTTTATAAACCTGGAGAGAGAGGCGCGGAAAACTCACAAGCGGCTGGCGCCGCCTCTCTCTCTGATTCCAAAAAACATCAAAAGGACATCACTCACCAAGGAGTGGGATGTTCCCTCCACATGGATCGAACAAGCTATGTTGTGGCGACCTGATCTTGGAGCGGAAGATATTTCCAAAGCTGCGCGGAAGTTTTCACCTCATCACCGATCAAGAGGGACAGCAAGCGCGGACTGGAACGCGGAATGGAAAAAATGGATTCTGGAGGAAGACCCGGGCAAGGCCGGAAAACTGCTGTCCTGCAAGGCAGGCAAACCGGCGAACAGCGGGTTGACCGAACAGCAGCAACAAGAGAACGAGGCCAGAATGACAGCGGCTGAAGCTCACTCCAAGCGCCGCTGGTATGAGGACGCGATCAAGATCGGCATCGATCCCAACACGGGGGTGAAACCTACATCGGTACCCGCGCCACCAGTGGCCACTCGGATGACGGGAATCCGATCCGAACCGCGTCCAGAACCTGACGCACAAGACAAACCTCGCTCTGAGCGCCGCGCCATATGGGCTGAACAATACAGGCGCGACCACGGACGACCACTCCCTGCGAGCTGCGTGGTTTGAAACCTCACGAGAAGCGCGGCGCCGAGTGGCCGTTTTGCGAGTTGTGCCACAACTCCCATCCTGTAATCATTTTTAGACCACCCTCAGTGATCATCCGCCGCGTGTGGGCTAGCTTTGGAATCCGCCCGGAATCCGTTGGGAATCCTGCCTGGAATCCGTTGGGAATCCTGCCCGGAATCCGTTGGGAATCCGCCCGGAATCCGCTGGGAATCCGTCCGGAATCCGCTGGGAATCCGTCCGGAATCCGTCCGGCTGAATATCACGAAGACCCATAGAGCCAGCGCGACGAAAAAGAGGGCATCGGCATGGCGATACCGGCACGCGAGCGCGTTCGAGCACACCGCGCCCGGTTGCGCGCGCAAGGCAGTACCCGCCTATCCGTGTTCCTGGACCCGGAAGCACACGCCGTTCTTGGTGCCTGCGAACCCTGCATCCAGGAAAATCGATTGACGACCTCATCAACGAGGTGATGACCGGCCGAATCTCGTTACCGGGAAACGAATCCTCTGCG
>NZ_SPMZ01000110.1 GCF_012939995.1 Candidatus Competibacter phosphatis
ATTAAATGTAGATAGCGCACAATGAATCCAATGCTATATAGTGAGTTAGCGCACTCGCTTATTTTTAATTTAAGAATATGATAATCAGTGGAAAATACAAAGCTTAATTTATCGTTGTAGCGAACTCCGCTGCTGAACGTATACGGTAATCTTTGAACCTGGAAATTTTTAATGTTATTTATATGAAAATATACAAATATTTCTGTCATAATAATTCACAATTCCTATTGTACAAGAGCCAAGTACCTGAGAGCTTATGAGAGAAAATTGCGATCAAAACAGCATTATTAATTATTAGTAATGCTAGATATGGCGAGTCTTAGCTTTTAAGTCATCCTTAAAAATTTTCCTAAATTCATGTCTAGATTTTCTGGAAAACTGCTTGTTTTTTTCCGTTATTCCATGAAATTCAAGATTGGCGCCCAAATCCTGAAATCTTGAATCCCATCGAAGGCAACCGCACGAAAGGGAGCCATTTCACGCGGTGACATGAGACAGACCGTGGCGAAATATGCGGCGGCGTCGATCTGACCAGCTTGGCTGGAAAGATGACAATGCACATCATTAACGTGGTCGCTCAGTTCGAGCGCGATCTGCTCGTCGAGCGCACGCAGGCTGGACTATCCCGCGTGAAAGCTCAAGGAACACCGCTTGGGAGACCGACCACCTTGTCACTGGCTCAGCAACAAATCGTGCGCGAGAAAATTGAAAGCGGAGAAACCGTTTCAGCGATCGCACGCCAGTTCAATACCAGCAGGCAGATGATCATGCGCGTCCGAGATCACGCCTGAATCTATGTCGCGTTTGGTACCTTTGTTGAGATAGACCCATTGTCTGCTACACCTTGTGGAACAGCTTAGGACAACGTAGCGGACAAGGTGGCACATGGCGATATTGAGCGTGAGCGAGGCGTCCAGGCAGTGGCGGGTGGGACGTACCAACTTGTATCGTGCAGTCAAAAGCGGACGACTCAACTTGTCCGCGCGCCCAGATGGAAGCCGAGGAATTGATACTTCTGAGCTTGTCCGAGTGTTCGGAGAGCCGTCCAACCGGACGACCGCGAACGTCCCATTACTGTCCAGCACCAATCTGACAGTGACGGAATTGGACGACCGCGAACAGGAGCGAACACCATCCCCGGTCGTTCTGCTACAAAATCAGGTCAACCAATTGTCTATACAATTGGAACAGGCCAACAAGCAGGGAGTACGCCTGCTGGCCCTACTGGAGAACGAGCAGCACGCCCGCCGCGAACTGGAGACGAAGCTGCTACCAGCGCCCAGGCCAACGGGCAGAGTCAGGCCGTGGGTATTGCTGGCCCTGCTGCTGGTGGCGGTGCTGGCGTTCGTCGGCTGGCACTTTCGCGCCATAATCGTTTCTGCGCTGGCGTCCTAAACTCTAACGTGGAAGTGAGGGGGCGCCGAGCGTAGCGAGGGAAGCCAGCTTGCTGGCCGTCCCCTCGACTGTAGTGTTAGGCCACACGGGTTCATTCACCACGCAGCTCTTTGAATTTGTCGCTCCAAATTCCGATCTTTTTCGTCTGTGCGGTGCTTTGGGCGATTGCTAGGTCTTTCAAAAATGCCTCATAGCTCGCATTCGGAATAAGCCTTCGCGGTGGACTCTCCTTGGACTTTGGCAGATTCGGGTTAAGTTTTCTCGCATAGGCGGCTCCGGCCTCAATATTGGCGCGATCAGGCGTCCCGCGTGACAGAGCCTCAAAGTGAACTGCGTCGAGCATGACGCTGCCGGGAAATATACCGCTCCTCACAAGGGATAGGTTCAGGTTGTCCGTTCCATCGACAGCCCAAATATAGACAATCGGCGTCTTTGAACCATCACCGATGATGGAGACTGGAACTGCTTTGGCATTGGGATGCTTGCTCAGCCATTCTGGAATAGCAGTATCTTCTTCACTTGAGCTGATAGTGCGAAAGAATCCGTTTCCAAGAAGGCAATACGTTGTCTTGTCTCCAGTTCGCTGACCAAAGAACTTTTGAAACTTGAGTTCATTCAACGGGAAGGCATCTTGGGCAAACGATGCACCGCAGAAAATGACAAGGAGAACAAATGCGGCGTGTTTTAGCATGTGTGGCCTAACGTCCGCGCTTGAGCGAGGGGTTAGGCCGCACTGCACCACCGCAACCGGGTTCCTCAAGCGCGCAGTGTCAACCATGCGATAGCCCCGAGGACCAGCAGGACAACCACAAGTACCAAGCCACCGACCTTCGACCGAGCCACCTCCCCTGGCGCAGGGCCTCTGGGACCGCGACCTTGACCCCCGTGGTACTGACCATGCGCATCAACGATGTCCTTCGCCTCCTTTAGGCCAATCCCGTAGGCTTCGCGGACCAAGCGTATGGCTTGAAGCGTCTCTCCTGCGACAAGGGCAGCCTGCGCCTGCGCAGGAATCTCTCGGATCACAGGTTGCGACCTGTTCGAATCTGGAAGGTTGCCCGCTTCGACGGCGGCCTTGGCATCCGCCAAGCCGAGTCCCGTGTGCTTTCGCAGCAATCGGATTGCCTCAATCTTCTGTCCGGCTGCCATTGCTGACCGCACGTCCTCAGGCAATGGCGACGACATGTGTTTTCCCTCCTGCCGCGATCAGCCGGCGCTGGCCTTGTGCGGCCTAACAAGTGATTAATGGTTTCTACTGATCTACCACGATCAGCCATCGTTAACAATATTTAATTGATCTTACTAGCCTTTATTAGCAGTCTATCGTTCATCGCCAGTCTCGCTACGCCCGATGTTCGCCGTCTTCCACAGAACTCGCGTTGGCGCAGCAGAGTACCTTATGGTTGGACTTTTTTAATTTTAGGGCAATCCTAAACGCGACCGAAGGAACAATTCACGATTGCCAGCGAAGTCATGAGTCGCTTGGCCTTGATACATCACATTTTTTAGTTAAATAATAACAAATATAACTTGTTATAGGTGATGTTATGGCAACCACGCACGATACTCTGCTCGAAAACGTCCGACGCTACCGGGAACGAATGAAGGCGCAAGGCTTTCGGCAACTGAGCCTCTGGGTACCCGACACGCGCTCGCCCAAGTTCGCCGAAGAGTGCCGACGCCAGTCGCGACTGGCCGCGCGGCAGGACAGCGAGAGCGACATCCTGGATTTCCTGGACACGGCTGTTAGCGACATCGAGGGGTGGGAGCCGTGAAGCGAGGGGATTTGGTGACCGTCGCGCTGCAAGGCGATTTCGGCAAACCGCGCCCCGCCTTGATCGTCCAGTCCGATTTGTTCAACACCGAACACGCGACCCTCTCGGTATTGCCGATTACCAGCGAGATTGTCGGTGCGCCGATTTTCCGAATTACCCTCGAACCCTCCAATACCAACGGACTACGCAAGGTTTCTCAAATCATGGTGGACAAAATTGTCTCCATCAAACGCGACAAGGTTGGAGAGCCCTTCGGACGACTGGAGGAAGAAACGATGCTGCGTGTCAATCGTGCCTTGGCGGTCTGGCTTGGAATCGCCTGACGTTCAGATTGCCGACTTGCGCTTTTTGGTAAGCTGATGAATGAGTAAGGCTGCACTGGAGACACAAACCGGAAGTGAAGCCGACGAGCCGATGACGAGAAAACGAAGGACTGCTGATGGATTAAAGACGGGTCAATGACGAGTCACTGATAGATCGCTGACGAGCCGGAACAGGCGCGAGGCGGGCAACCAGACGGCCGGGCTGTGGATAAAGTTCGGCCATGGAAAGTTGCACACCTGCAAGGATGCTTTCGATAGTTGGCTGGAAGCGAAGGAAGCCCCCAAGCACTACGACGCAGTCTTTTTGGGCTTCGCCAAAAAGTGGGCCACGCCGAACGCGACCTGGATATTGCCAAGGCCTGTTG
Organism: Candidatus Competibacter phosphatis; assembly: GCF_012939995.1. Classification (GTDB taxonomy): domain Bacteria; phylum Pseudomonadota; class Gammaproteobacteria; order Competibacterales; family Competibacteraceae; genus Competibacter; species Competibacter phosphatis. The sequence continues at coordinate 3,859 of NZ_SPMZ01000110.1, forward strand.
CGCTCAAATCGAATTGAGGTGAACCCGTGAACGACACCACGACCGAAGCCTTCACCAACGTGTGGGACGCCCTTGCCGACACACCGCAGGAAGCGGCCAACCTCAAGGTCCGCTCCGAGCTGATGAGCCAGATCGCGGCGCTCGTCCGGGAACGCGGCTGGACGCAGGTGGAAGCGGCCCGCCGCTGCGGCGTGACCCAACCCCGCCTGAACGACCTGTTGCGCGGTCGCCTGTCGCGGTTTTCACTGGACGCCCTGGTCAACATCGCGGCGGCGCTCGATTGTCGGGTGCATGTCGGCCTGGACGCGGCTTAACCGTCATGGTTGAGTTCGAAAGAGGCGGTACCCATAGTTTATGCCGATCTCGGCTACCCGAACGCTGAGGAGAGTTTAGAAAGGCACAACTCACCCGCGAAATTGACAAGATCATCAAGGCCCGGCGCTGGAGCTAGCAAAAGGCCGCCGAGGTCATGGGAATTCCTCAGCTCAAGCTGTCGGAGATGTTGCGCGGCCGTTTTCGCGGCATCAGCGAAACCCAGATGCTGGAGGGCTTAGCGCGGCTGGGTTGCGATATTCAAATCACCGTCAGCCCTGCCCGCCGCCGGACCGCGCCGGGTCAGGTTAGCGTGGTTTTTCGCTGATCTAGCGCCGTCACCCCGTGAAGTTTTGCATCGCGGATTAGGGTTTCTTGTATGGAGAGTAAGTCCGGTTTTAAGTCGATGCCAAATGATGTTCTTCGGCGTACTGGCGAAGCGCACGGTTGACCGCTTCCGAGTCTGGAAACAGCTTATGTAAATCCGGTTCTATCAATACGATATTCGTTCCTGCACGATAGCGTTCGGCATACTTACCTCGTTGTCCCGATTGAATGAGGTCCGCTGGATATTCCGGTCTCAACGTATCTTCATTGTTCATAAGCTCGACGCTCCTGGCGAGTCATGGGCCTCGCGGAAATGATTCGAATGGTGTCTGCTCGTTCGGTGTACGACACGACGAGAAAATGGCCTTTTGAAGAGACACCAAACAACAGATAGCGGGCTTCCTCTTGGGAATGGTCTGGATCGCGGATGCAGGAGGAATAATCATCGCCGAAAACCTCGGCGGCTTCCTGAAAGGAAACGCCATGTTTTCCTTGATTCAGGCGTGCCTTCATTGCATCCCACTCAAAATTCATCACGCCCTTCCGATCAAAAACCGAGTGAATATCCAATCAATCCGCCAGCAACACGACCGATGAAGGGAGGCGGCAATCCCTGCAACGCAGCAACACTACAACACCTCCGGATCCGGAGCGGGAATGAAATACCCATCGCTGGTGAAGACGCAGGCCGCACCCGGCGGGAACACAACCGGCGGCACGGCACTATCCGCCGCACGCGGGGACGCCTTCGCGGGCGCGACATCGCGTGGCGTAGCGCCAGACAACGGCGTGACAACGCGGGTTCGCGGGTCTTTCTTCACCGCCGCACGCGGTTTTTTGGGTCCAGACCGCGCCTTTTTGTGGCGGGATAACTCGTTGCGCAGGGCGGTGTAGCCGATGTCGAAGCCGTTGTTTTGGAGCTGTCGCGCGATTTGCTTCAAGGTGTAGCCCTTATCGCGCGCCTGCTGGATCGAACTGGCGAGCAAGGCCACCGTTTTGCGTTTGGTGAGCGGGGATTCCGCATCCGGCATCTCCGCCAAACAGTTGGCAAGTCTCTGTACTTCATCTGGTTTGATCTCGGACATTTCGCTATCGCTCCCGACTTGGACCTTTGCGCCAGGCGTTACAAAGCAATTGCACATAACATTGCGGCATCATTGCAAGATGGTTGTACACAACATTACAGATTTTATTGCAATATCGTTGCAATAATATTGTACTTTAAACTGAATCGCAGTTTCACACGAGTTTGCAACACACTTGCAGCATGGCCGCATACGCCATGACAGGATGCCGTTCGTGGTGTTACGGCACCTTGCCTAATAGCCGACAACTCCTAGCCACCGCGATGGCATCTGTCTCGCCGGTTCGTGATCGAGGTCCAACGCCGACCCTCGCGTAATCCCGACCGGACCACCACGCGACCTGCTTGATTGGCGATCAGAATCACCGAGTTGAGTAGCTCGATAATCGTGCTGATGGGGGATCATCAAAACGGACTGGGCGCCGGAAGCGGCAATATCGTCTCGATGGTGTGGCTGACGGGGGCCGTGGTGAACCGGGCGGGAGGTCTGGATCCATCAGAGAGTTCGAGCGGTGGGAACGATGTGGGAACGTCTTCGGATCTCCCGAACCGGCCGAGTTATCCACAGGCAGAAGGCGAGGGGAGGCTGCACACCCGTTGCACCTTGCGGTGCGGTCAAAAAAACGACCAAATCGCTGCAATCGATTGATCTATCGTATAAAATATCAAATTTATTTGAATTCAAAAAAACTTATTAGAATTTCTAATGAATTATTTAAATTAGATCAATAGGTTGCCATGAAAACGAAAAAAATCGGATTTCGTGGAACAAGTCACGTTCCGCATCAATGCCGAAGTGGTCGGCGCCATTCAAAAATCGGGGCAAAGCGCGCCCGATTGGTTTCGGCAAGCGGCCCGAAATCGGATCGACGGCGAGCGGCGGGTAGAAACCCCGACCGGCAAACTCGAAAAGCAAATCACCGCTCTCCAACAACAGACCAACGGTCTGCAAAAAGAAATCGCCCGGCTCCAGCAATCGGAGGCCGTCGCGCACGCCACGGTGGTGGAGATGCGGAAAACCTTGGCGGCGATCCAGCAAAACCACGTCGAGCTTCATCGTTCCCTGGAACAGATGCACACCGGGTTCGGCCACGCCTTCACCGCACTCGGCCAGTCGCTGCTGGTCGCGCTGAGCCAGCAACTCGACTTGCACCTTCAAAGGGTGCTAGAGAAAAAAGAGGATGAACCACCCCCCTTCAAATTGCCCCCCATACCCCCGCGAACCCGGCTTTAGGAGATCGCGCAATGAACGCCAAACCGATCAAACCCGCAGCTCAGGCCGAGACAAGCAGCGCCAGCGCCGGAACCGATCCTTTGGTTGCCAAAATCAAAGCCGTCGAGTCCCGTGCCATCGAACGATCCCGGCAACGGCGAGGGCAAGCGACTCAAGAGTCGCTGCCCCTTTCCCCGGAGGCGTTTTCCGCCCCGTTACCACCAGCCAAAGTGGTCAAGCTCCCGATTTGGCCGGAAGGGTCCAGAGGCACCCCGAACAGCTTTTTGCGCAGTGCCCTGTTCGCCGCCATTCAAGGTAAAGAGCGGAGGGCGCTCAGGGGTGAATTGCTGGCCTCACAGTCTGGGATAGAAATACGTTTTACCGGCTGGCAGCTAGACCAATACGATTTGGATGTGTGGGAGCAGGCCATGCAGCTAGCGGCCAAGCATCCCTTGGGTAATGTGTGCGTTTTCAAGATCAAGGCGTTTTTGCGGGCGCTCGGCCGCCAAGACGGCAAGTCGGAGCGGGATTGCCTGATGGATTCCTTCCGCCGCATCGCCGCGACTTGTGTCGAAATCAAGCAAGGCCTGCACACCTACGGCGGCAGCATGTTGGAGTTCTGGCGCGATGAGGAGACTGACATTTACCAACTACAACAAAACCCAAAAATCATGGCCCTGTATCACGCGGGATGGACAGCGATTGACTGGGAGCTGCGCCGCAAGCTGCGCCGCAAGCCTCTGGCGCTATGGCTTCACGGTTGGTTTTCCAGTCACGCTGAGAACTACCCGGCCAAGGTTGAGACCATCCGGCAGTTAAGCGGTAGCCGGAACAAGCAAAAATCAAGTTTTAGACGGCAGCTTGGGTTGGCTCTTGCTGGCCTTCAGGCTGAAAATGTGATTACAGATTGGGCGAT
>NZ_SPMZ01000111.1 GCF_012939995.1 Candidatus Competibacter phosphatis
CCGTTTCATTGTTGCCATGATCATCTCTTAATCGCGCACAGGCGGCCACAGGCGGGCCGTATGAACCAGCGTCAGTATCCACACCGTTTCGCCGTCGATCTGGTACACCAGGCGATAGCTTTCGTGCGGGATCAACTCGCGGGTCCCGGGAATCTTTCCCGGCTTGCCCAGCATGGGGTGCTGGATCAACCGGGCGGCCGCGTCGCTGAAAATCTCATCCATCCGGGCCGCCGCGCGCGGATTGTCGGCTGCGATGTAGTCCCACACATCGGCACGGTCTTGCTGCGCTTCGGGCGTCCAAACAACTCTCACGACTGGCTCGCCACACTGGCACGCCGTGCGGAGAATTCGGCCTCAACTTCATCGTTCGATCGCCCCAATCCAGCGCGCATTGAAGCCCGGCCGGCCTCGACCTTGCGGCGCAGGAACTCGTCGTACTCGCGCGACTTGCGCTGGCTCTGAATGAACTCGCGCATCAACTCGCGCAGCACTTGCGACGCCGGGCGATGGGCCGCCTCGGCTTCGGCCATGAACTCGGCGCGCAACTCGGGATCCAGCTTCATCGTGAAAACAGCTTGTTTTGACATGATCGGGGCCTCCTGCCACTTGATACTAACAAAGTATATACGCCGTCATTACTAAGCGCTATTCATAGAACGCTGCAAGGCGGGCGTGCGCTATGCCAAGGCCTGTCGGAAAACATTTGTTTGTCGACAGATCTTCAACAGCCCTCTGCACCAAGCTCCGAGTGGCCGCAAAATTGTGCGGAAAACTCTGTCGCCAGACGCTACCATGCGGAAACCTCTTCTTGATGGTTTTCCGCTTATGCTGGTAGGTTACATGCGTGTGTCGTCGGATTCCGACCGGCAGAGCACGGATTTGCAGCGCGATGCGCTGCTCGCCGCGGGCGTCGATGCGCGGCATCTGTTCGAGGATCATGCTTCCGGCGCGAAGGATGACCGTGCGGGCCTGGCGCGGGCGCTCGAATTCGTTCGCCCCGGCGACGTGTTGGTCGTGTGGAAGCTCGACCGGCTCGGCCGTTCACTGTCGCATCTGCTCGCCCTGGTGACCTCACTCAAGGACAAGCGGGTGGCGTTCCGCTCACTGACGGAGAACCTGGACACCACCACGCCATCGGGCGAGTTTCTGTTCCAGGTGTTCGGCGCGCTCGCTCAGTACGAGCGCGCCTTGATCCAGGAGCGTGTCGTTGCCGGCCTGGCTGCTGCCCGCAAACGTGGCCGGATCGGCGGCCGGCCGCAGGCAATCACCGGCGAGAAGCTGGATGCCATTATCGCCGCGCTCGAAGGTGGCATGTCCAAGGCGGCCGTGTGCCGCAACTTCGGCGTGAAGCGGACCACCTTGATCGAAACTCTGACGCGGGCCGGCTGGCCCGCGTCAGTGCCCCCAGGAGCGTAGCGGTATGGCGGACGGCGGCGGCAGTACGGAAGATCAGTGGGTATTGGCGCCAGCCGAACGCGAACTGGTGATGACCAAAAACCGGGCGAACCGGTTGGGCTTTGCCATCCTGCTGACCTTCTTCCGCGATCGCGGCCGTTTCCCGCGCGACGAAACCGAAGTCGAGGTACAGGGCATAGCCGCGCTCGCCAAACAACTTGACGCACCCGCGCCCCTCGACGGCGAAGCCTTCCTCACGGGCCGCACTGCCGAGCGGCTGCGCGGCGAAATCCGTGTGCGTTTCGGCTTCCGCGAAGCGACGGTGGCCGATGCCGAGATGCTGACGGAGTGGCTGCGTGATCATGTTGCCGGAGAAGTTGGCGGTGACATTGAGCCGATGATCGAGCGGCTGGAAGCGCGCTGCCGCGAACTCGCCATCGAGCCGCCAACGCCCGAGCGGATGGAGCGGCTTGCGCGCAGCGCGTTGCGTGCCCACGAAGACCGTTTCCACAAAAGCGTCTTTGAACGCTTGCCGCCCCCGACCCGCGAGCGTCTGGATGCCTTGCTGCGCCCAGAGAAGACCGACAGCGAGGAAAGCGCTACTGATGCTCAAGGGGAAGCCGCCGGCAGCGCCCCGGCCGTTCTGCTGAAGCTGCGCGGCAGTCCTGGCCGTCCCGGCCTTGCCAGCATGCGGGACGAACTGGAGAAGCTGGAACTGATCCGTGGCATCGAGCTGCCCGCCGATCTCTTCGATCAAGCGTCATCGCGCGACCTGGAACGCTGCCGGCAGCGCGTATCGGTCGAGGTTCCCCGCGACCTGCGCCGACATCCCGATGGAGCGCGCCTCACCTGGCTGGCCGCATTCGTCTACCTGCGCGCCCGCAGCCTGACCGACGACCTGGTGGACTTGCTGATCGAGACCATCCACCAGATCGGCGCGCGTGCCGAACGCAAGGTCGAACGCGAACTGCTGGAGGACCTCAAGCGCGTGTCCGGAAAGCAGAACCTGCTGTTCAATCTGGCCGACGCCACCTTGGCCCAGCCGGACGGCGTGGTGCGCGACGTGGTGTTTCCAGTGGTCGGCGAGCAGACGCTGCGCGATCTGGTCAAGGAGTGGAAGGCCACCGGCCCAACCTACCGCATCACCCTGCGCACTGTGATCCGCAATTCCTACCAGGGCCACTACCGGCGCATGGTACCGACCTTGCTGGCCGCGCTGGAATTCCGCTCCAACAACGACCGCCACCGCCCGGTGATGGACGCGCTCGACCTGGTGAAGCGCTTTGCCGACACCAAGGTGCATACCTTCCCGGCCGACATGGAGGTGCCGCTCGATGGCGTGGTACGTGGCCTGTGGCGAGAAGCCGTCATGGAGAGGGACGCCGCCGGCCGGGATCGGGTCAACCGCGTCACCTATGAAATCGCCGTGCTGGAAGCCCTGCGCGAGCGGCTGCGCTGCAAGGAAATCTGGGTGGTCGGCGCGAACCGCTACCGCAACCCCGACGACGATCTGCCGGCTGACTTCGAGCAAAACCGCGAGGACTACTACCGGGCGCTGAACCTGCCTCTCGATGTGGAGCGCTTCATCGCCGACTTGCAGGCCGAAATGCGCGCGGCGCTGTCCACCTTCGACGCTGGCTTGAAGAAGAACCCATCCGTCCGGCTGAGCAGCAAGGGCGGTGGCTGGATCACGCTGACGCCGCTCGATGCGCAACCCGATCCCCCCAATCTGACCGCGCTAAAGGCCGAACTCAATGTCCTCTGGCCGATGACCAGCCTGCTCGATATGGTCAAGGAAGCCGATCTGCGGTTGAGCTTTACCGATGCCCTGAAAAGCCCGACCTCCTACGAGTCGATGGATCGCTCGGTGTTGCAGCCGCGCCTGCTCCTGTGTCTGCACGGCCTGGGCACCAATGCTGGCTTGCAGCGCATGGCCGGGCTGGATTCCGGCACCACGGCCCGCGACCTGGCCTATGTGCGCCGCCGTTACATCAGCGTGGACGCGATGCGCCGCGCGATTGCCATCGTCGCAGACGGCACGCTGCAAGCCCGCAACCCGGCGATCTGGGGTAGCGGCACCACCGCTTGCGCGTCGGACTCGAAACACTTCGGCGCGTGGGATCAGAACCTCACCACGCAATGGCACGTCCGCTACGGCGGGCGCGGCGTGATGATCTACTGGCATGTCGAGCGCAGCTCGCTGTGCATCCATTCGCAGCTCAAGTCGCCGTCGTCGTCGGAGGTGGCGTCGATGATCGAGGGCGTGATCCACCATTGCACCGAGATGGAGGTGGATCGGCAGTATGTCGATTCGCACGGCCAGAGCACGGTGGCGTTCGCCTTCTGCCGCCTGCTGGGCTTCCAGTTGCTGCCACGGCTGAAGGCCATCCACTCACAGAAGCTGTACCGGCCAGAGACCGGCAAGGCCGACGCCTACGCGAACCTGCAACAGATTCTGACCAAGCCCATCGACTGGGACTCGGTGCGGCAACAGTACGACCAGATGGTCAAGTACGCCACCGCGCTGCGCCTGGGGATAGGGGAAACCGAAGCCATCCTGCGCCGCTTCACCAAGAAGAACGTGCAGCACCCGACCTACAAGGCATTCGCTGAGCTGGGCAAGGCGATCAAGACTATCTTCCTGTGCCGCTACCTGCACGACGAGGCGTTGCGCCGGGAAATCAACGAAGGGCTGAACGTAGTCGAGCAGTGGAACGGCGCGACCGACTTCGTGTTCTTCGCCCGCCGGGGCGAGATGGCGAGCAACCGCCGCGAGGATCACGAGGTCAGCATGCTCGCGCTGCACCTGATCCAGAACTGTATGGTCTACATCAACACGCTGATGATCCAGAAGGTGCTGGCACAGCCGCATTGGCAGGGCAGGTTCACACCACGCGACTATGCCGCCCTGACGCCGCTGATCTGGGAACACGTCAACCCGTATGGTCGGTTCGATCTCGATATGAACACCCGGCTCGACCTGCCGTGATCGAGATGGCGGCTGGTGACACGACTGCTTGGTCTACCCCAACAGATTGGTATAGAGCAGGTCGGCAAACTCCGGGCTGTAGATTTTCTTGAGCTGGGTGATCGACTGAATCCCGACGAACAGGTGCAGACCCTTGGAGCGGCCCGCCGATGACAGACTTTGCAAGGCNTCGATCTTGCGGCTCTGGGCGATCTCGTCGAGGATCAGGTACAGACGCCAGTCCTCGCCGCGCGTGTCGGCTTCGGGAAAAGCGGTATCCACCATCCGGTCGGTCAACAGCGTCACCAAGGCGTTGGTCAGCGCTTCCGAGAGTTCGCCGAACCGGCGGCGGGATTGCAACACGATGCCGCGCGGTAAGGTCGAACCGTCGGCCAACCAGTCCGTGATGCTGAACGTCGGCGCGTCTGGGCTTTGCTTCCAGATCCAGGCCATGTCCGCCAGCGGGCCGATGAAAGCCGCGACATTGATGAGGATCGATTGCCCGGTCCGGTTTTCCTTTTCCAGTTGGGCGATGACCCGCGCGGCATCGGGGTTGCCTTCCCGCACGATTTGCATCAGGGGGTCATCGGGCTGGCGGGTCAGCTCGATGAAATCCATCAAATCCCAAGCGCCCGGCCGGGTCAGGCACAGATAGTTCATCACCCCGGCGAAAATCTGCCGCGCGCCGGTGGACCAAATCGGTTCATCGGACGGCGGAATGCAGCTTTCGGCGAACAGCCGCGCTTGCGAGAGACTGGTCACGTCGCGGGCGATGTCCCAGCGCCAGCCGCGCCGGTCCCACGGCGCCACCAGCATGAAACGCTCGTCGGGGTAGGCCAGCATCGCGGTGAAATCGCCCTTGATGTCCAGAATCAGGCTACGGTGCGGACTGGTCACGATCTGCTGCAAGATCGGCAACAGAAAGTTGGTCTTGCCCGATCCCGTGGCGC
>NZ_SPMZ01000112.1 GCF_012939995.1 Candidatus Competibacter phosphatis
ATGTCGATGAAAACCCACCGCATCCCGGTCAGTCCATCAAGCTGGATTGTCTGGAACCGCTTGGCCTATCCGTGACCGATGGAGCAAAAGCCTTGGGCGTGACCCGGCAGACTCTCAGCAACGTGATTAACGGTAAGGCGGGGATTTCCGCCGAAATGGCGACGCGGCTTTCCCAAGCGTTTGGCGGGACCGCTGAGGTCTGGTTACGGATGCAGGTCGCCTACGATCTCGCGCAGGTGCAACAGAAGAATATCCACGTTGCGCGCTTCGAGCCCGCATAGGGGAATAATGAGCGGAACCATCACCAAAATCGGTATGAAGCCCGCCCATCCGGGGAGTTTCATCCGCACCGAGATTCTGGACGAACTGGGTTTGTCGATTGCCCGCGCCGCCGAAATTCTCGGCGTGTGCCGCGCGGCACTGTCCGATTTGGTCAACGAAAAAGCGGCGTTGACGCCGGAAATGGCGCTGCGAGTTGAGATGGCCTTTGGTGTTTCGATGGATACCCTGCTGCGAATGCAGGCAGGATATGACAGCTATATCGTTCGGCAGCGGCAAGGGGAAATCAAGGTGCGGAAGTATGAACCGGCGTGAAATCCTAACCGATAGCGGCAAATCGCAAGAGGCTGACTTGCTTGCAACGCTTGAAAAGATTAGCCGTGCTGCTCAAAAACACGATGAGGGAAAAGGGATTCCCGTTGACGCGTTCTTTCACGCGTTCGAGAAAAAATACGGTCTGAGGCGCGATGCAGTGCAGGGCTGAAAATCAGATGACAGTGCAATAAAGCGCTTCTGGAATTTTTTTATTTTTTCCTACCGCCAGAGCTTTTCAAACCGGGCCGGATTGGCGGCGGTGTAGCGGACGGTATGCTGAATGTTGCGATGCCCCAGATAGTCTTGAATGAGCCTTGTATCTGCCCCCTGATCGGCCAGGGCGAAGCCGCAGGCATGGCGGAGCATGTGGGGATGGGCGGGCAGGGGGAGCCCGGCCATTTCGCCATAGCGGCGGATGGCGGCCCAGACGGTGCGGCGATTGAGCGGCGCGCGGCGCTCGCTGACGAAGAAGGTTTCCCCCGGCGGAGCCATCGCCGCCCGTGTCTTCAGCCACGCCTTGATGAACCGGATTTCATCCCCTCGCAGCGGGTGCGTGGTCGAAAGCCCTTTCTTGAGCCGGGCGACGTGGAGGCACCGGCTTTCGACATCGACTTGCGACAGCTTCAACCCACAGGCTTCCGACACCCGCAAGCCATGGCGGAACAGCAGCAGCAACAGGCAGCGGTCGCGGGCTTCGTGCCGTGCCCCCTTGACGGCGTCCAGCAGGCGGTCCACCTCGCGGGCGGTCAAGTGTTTGCGCTCATCCATCGTTTTGTCCCATGTGGGGGTTTTCGGCCGCTTGCGAATTCAAGGGCTTGCGGCGGTCCGCCCCGTCAACATAGGACAGAATGGTACATTTTGTCCATAATGAATTGATGGAAGGCAGTGACCTGTCTGTCTAGACTGTGTATATCAATCTCAGGAGATTTTTAGGTGATCCAGAGACGATTTTATTCTTTGCTCGCCACGTTGGCATTGATTGGGTTCCCGCTCCTCGCCAGTGGCCATAACTATCAAGTAGACGCTATCCGAATTGTACACCCTTGGGCTACCCCAACCGTTTCGGCGGTCACTGATGGCGCTACTGGCAGGGGCTATCTGGTATTGCGGAACACTGGTCGCAAACCGGATAAGCTGCTTGCGGCTTCTGCGGAAATAGCTCAAAAGGTCGAACTGCGCGCCGGTGGCAAGATGGGCGATGCGTCAACGGCCCATCCAGTGCAAGCTATTGAAATCCCTGCTGGTGGAGAAGTCCGGTTGAAACCTGACGGCCCCCATCTCATGCTGATCGGCCTTGAGCAACCGTTGGAGGAAGGGCAGCATTTCTGGGTTGTGCTTGAGTTTGAACGCGCCGGAAAAATCAGCGTGGGGATGTTCGTGCAAAAAAAACGCTGAAAGCGCAATCTATTGAGCGGTTCGCCGTGGAAGCTGCGGTATTTAGTTTGCAATCCGAAGAATGAGTTGGGGTCTGCTCTAGATACATGTAATTTTTTTTAGTGGCTTAGGATCAGTTGAACGAAAAACCTGGTTAAGCAGTGCGGGTAGCGTTGGCGTAGCTCACCACGCTTGCCGGGTAATACATCACACGCCCGGGCGTGTGTGTCCTTCACCACTTAATCAATTGCACAAATGATCGTTTAGCCGCGCAAAATGGAACCTTTTTTGTCTTATTGACGTTCGGCCTGTTGAACAAGTTTATCTATGTATTTCTGAAATTCTGACTCATAGGAGTCTCTGCTTTCTTTCCAGACAGAACGAGCCATTTTTACTTGATTTTAAGAAAGACAAAAGCCAATTTTGCCAACTTTTTCCAGAGCCTTTTTCGATCTTTCGTCTTTCCCAAAATGGACGTCTTGATAGAAGTCGTATGCCATTTGGAACATATTGAAGTAATAAAGAGACAATGCTCTAAGTTTTCCCTTCGTTTGCTCTTCTTTTTTCGAGGTTATCGTATATCCCCCATAAAATTGGATCATTAATGTAAATTTTGTCAAGTTCTAGTAAAGCTTCTCCTAAGAATTCACTACCTTCTTGTGCGAAAGTGCGGAGGCTAAGTTTATTCTGTTTATTGTACGTATAAATCGACAGGCCAGTCGCTATAAGCGATATGAATGCACAAAATATAGAGATAAGGTCGCTAGTAGAAAGATGGTCTTCTTTGAGTGGGGCAAGATATAAAATAGAATGATCGTTTTGAAAAAAATCGCTGTAGAATGCCATTTGAAAAAAAATCACTGTAGAATTCCATTGATTGCTTCCTTTCCAATCATGTTTCTAATTCATTTTTGATTTTTTTTCGGCAAAAAGCGATAAACGCCGCATCCGGTTTTTGCGGCGGTCCCTTTTTCTCGATCCATTCGCGCCACTGTCTTTCCAGTTCGTACACATCCCAGCCCGGTGCGGCTTTTCTTGCAATTTCGTAGGTCGAATTTCGCAAGTGCGGCCCGCTCCGTTCTTGGAAATCCGGCAAGGGGAGCAAGAGCGGTTCCGGTGCGGGCGGATTCTTGAGCCGGGGCAGCGCGGGGGGCAGTTGTGCCACATGCGGCTTGCTGGGCTTGAGCAGCAAGCCCCGTTCGCCGCCCTCAACATTGGCTTCCGGATAGAGGATGAGGACTTTTCGCAAGTGATGGAGAAATTTCTTTTTGAAATTCCGCAGTCCTTGTTCATCCGAGGCGTAATCCGCGCCGAATTGCATTTCCAGAGCAGGCCAAGGGATTTCCGTAGGCTTGCGCAAATAGGACATGCGGTAGGTCAGCCAGCAATAAATATCCAAGGCCAGAGGCGAGCGTTTAAGCACCTTGAGCGCCCGCATATCCACCGGAACCGGGTTGTTTATCGCCTCTTCAAAAAACTTTTTGCCCAGCTCAATGGTTGATTTCCACAGCGGTGCGTCATCGGGCGCTTTCGGGTTCCACCACAAATCCGCTTCTTCGACAACCCGGACGTTGACGATTCCGGTCCGGTCCTTGTCGTCATAGATGCAGGTCACGGACGAGGCGAAGAGCCGGGTCATCTGGTCGCGCAGCCGCGTGATGCTGCCCCATCGGCCCCCGGTAGGCGTCAGGTCCAGCCCCGCCATGAAGGCCGACAGGGACGGCCCGAGTTCCAGAACCGGAGATTTGGTGCGCACTGCTTCCGTTGTTATCCATGACACGAGCAAGCGGGGGATCGAACCATAGGGTAGTCCAATGTCACTTGGGGCGAGCATGGAGAGGATTAAAGAGCCGTTGCGCCGTTTGAATTCGTTACCCGGCGTTGCCTTGTGCGGCATGGTGGCTTGCGTCAGGGCGCGGGCCATGAAACGAACGGCTCCAGCTTCGCGCGCCTCTTCTGCCTCGATCATTAAGGCTTGCCTTACGAGCCTGTCGAGGTCTTCATCATCGCCTTTGTCATCATCGCGCATATTCTTTTCCTACCTCTCTTTCAAGGAAAAGCATAGGCCGAACTTATCCACAGAATGGAACCTTTTTAGAAGGTTATCCACGCATAAACGGAACCGCAAAAAGGTTAGATTTACGCATAAACGGAACCGCATTTACGCATAAACGGAACCGCAAAATCCAAAGAAATATCGCGTAATAGTTTGTTATTAAACGTGTTTTTTACCGTTTTTCCGGCCCTCCCTGTAGTACCCTGTATTTATAAAAAAAACCCTGTAGTTGGGAAACGCGGTTGGTGGAAAACTCGCCAATCACGGAAAATTGCCCCTCAAAAACCCAAAAGACGGCTTGCAGGAAGGAGGCAACTGGACGGCTAGAGGCCAGACCTGACGCCTTGGCGGGGCTTCACACACCAGAGGCTTGCGGGAGGAGCGGCTTAAACCACAGTGGGAGAGGCCCAAGCCGTTCGTGAGGGCGGTAGGAAAGAAAAAATGGGCGCGGTCGCTTCACGCTCAAAGCGTATCAACGAGCATCGCTATCCGATCTTGAAACAACAGAACCAGAACGGCTAATCCCGCCGCGATCAACAGGGCGAGAAGGAACCAAGGCCGGGCTAAGGTCCGTAATCCGGTTTTTCGTTCGGTGCTTGGAGCGGGTTCGCGCCGGTCCGTCAGCAGGGCCGTGGCCTGTTGTCGCCAGTGGTCCCGGTCTTGCCGCAGGTCGTCGATAACGTCGTCTTTCTCCCGAATCCGTTCGCGTAAAAGGTCAACTTCACGCTGTAAACCACTGTCAATCTGTTGTAAACCAGCATCCACTTTGTTGTTTTGGTTGTCGTTTACGGTTGATGCTGGTGGATAGACCCGGAACAGTTCGGCAGGATCAATCCGCCATTCACCAGATTCCGCTCTAGTTGCTGAGATACGGCCTTCCTTGATGGCCTTGTGTATCGTTTGCCGTTGCTTCCCTGTCAACTTGGCGGCTTCTGTCATCCCTATCATCTTGCTATCTCCTATCATCCACCGGGCTATCAACCCAGTATCAACCCACTTTTGGCGGTCGTACAAGCGAGAAAAAAGCGGCCCGCCATGCTTATGGGAAGTGAAGCGGGCCATTCATCACCGGAGAGCAAATAGCCTAGCGGGGTGAATGGCCGACCGCAGGGCGGCCAGAGGGGGCAGCGATGAGCCCCCGGCAAAAAAAGCGCGAGCGGTCGCGAGCCCGAAAGTTTTCTGTGCATATCTGGCGTGAAACGGAACGATGACCCCCCGGACTCTGTATAATAACGGGGGTGGTATAGTCGGGTAGCGAGATAGGTTTTCGCAAGGCGAAAACTCTCCATCTCGCCAAGGGGCCGTGCCCCTGTGGAACCCCGCCGCGCGTTCGCGCGGTTTCTGTATGTTTTTCGGAGCAATCCGCTTGCGAGGAATCCGCCATGGGTAGGCCGCGTTTGGCCGAACACGCGATCCGGGAAAACTTCACGGTGCGACTGACCGCCGCCGAACGGGCACGGGTCGAGGAACAGGCGCGACGGTTGAAGTTGTCGCCAAGCGACTATGCCCGCGCTTGTCTGGTGCGCGGTACGGTGCGCGTGGTTCAGGACGAGGGCTTCGACCCGGAACAGGTGCGGGCGCTGTTGGCGATTGGGAATAACCTGAACCAGATTGCCCACCGCCTGAACGCGACCGGGACGCATGCCCCGGCGAAGCTGGATGCGGTGCTGGATGCGATTAGAGCGCTGTTGATCGCAGCAGGGCGGCGGCATGGTCCCGCGAACGACCAAGCCGGGGCGTAGCTTCATCGGGGCGTGGGCCTATTACGGCCACGACAAGCGCGATGCGGCGCAGATCGAGCGCGGGGAAGGTCAGCATACGGCGGAGCGGGTCGAGTGGCACCACGTCGAAAATCTGGCGGGCATTGAGGATGCGCGCGCGGCCTTCGGCTTGATGATCGACACGGCGCGCTTGAGCCGCCGCTGCGAGAAGCCGGTTTATGCGTTTTCCTTGGCGTGGCATCCGGAGCAGCAGCCCGAGCGCGCCGAGATGATTGAGGCCGGACGGGCGGCGTTGCAGGTTCTCGGGATGGAGGACTATCAAGCCGTCTTTGTGGCGCATAACGATACGGCGCATCGGCATGTGCATGTGATCGTGAACCGGGTGCATCCGGTCACGGGCAAGGCCGCGAACAATTACCGGGACCAAGAAAAGCTACAGGCGTGGGCACTCGCGTATGAGCGCGAGCATGGGAAGGTGTTTTGCCGGGCGCGAGAGTTCAACGCCGTGGCCCGGCAGATGGCCCAGAAGCGGCCTGACCGGCCCGCGCCGGGTCGGTACGTGGATAACACGGTGGCCGAGTGCTGGCGGCGCAGCGACGGCGGGAGAGGCTTTCAGAGCGCGCTAGAGGCGAGGGGGTGGGGCTTGGCGCGCGGCGACCGGAAAGCGGCGGTGTTGATGGCGGTGGCGCCGAATGGCCGGGCCTTCGCGGTGTTGCGCGAACTGAATCAGGGATTGCCCCAAGGCCAGAAGATCACGAACGCGGCGTTCGATCAGCGGACCGCCGACCTTAAGCTGGACGCGTTGCCCAACGTGGCGCAGGTGCAAGCGGCACTCCGCGCCGCCGGTTCGCGCAAGGCGCAGGAACCGGAGCGCACCGAGCCGCAAGCGCCCCTGTCGGCGCGGGAGAAGTTCCGGGCCGTGGGGGCGGCATTGGCGCGGCAGGCGACGGCGCAACGAGAGGCCGAACACCGCGAACGGTTTGAGGACTGGGCGGCACGGGAGCGGCAACGCTTGTTCAGTCGCCAGCTTGAGGCGCGGGACGTCCTGCACCTTGCGCATGAACGCACGCGGGAACTGTGGGCCAATCGAGAGGGGGAATCCTTCGACCGGCGACGGCGGGAGGCGAGCGCCGAGATGCGCGCCATCGAGGAGCGGCAAGCGCAAACCGGGCTCAAGGGCTGGGTGTACCGGGTGAGCGGACAGGCCGAGACGGAGCGCGAGGAGCTGGACGTCTTGCGGGTGCGCAAGCACGACCTGACCCGCGAGCAAAACACGGCGTGGGAGGCGATGGAAGCGCCGTTGCGCGCGGAAGCCGCCGCGCTCAAGGCGCGGCAGGAAGTGGAGTTGCAGCAGTTGGAACAGCGACTGGCCGAGCGGTGGGAACAGTCATGGAGCCGGGCGCGGGACCGGGTCAACGAGAACACCCGAGCGCCGAAGCCGAAGCCCGAGCGCAAGGCGGAGCAACAATCACATGGACGCGGCGGACGCAGCCGAAGCCGGGATTATGATTGAAGGTATTATCATTTTATAAAACAATTGATTATAAACTTTATAATTGACAAGTGACAATTGACGCTTTACAAATAAAGGATGATCGAGAATTTCAAGGACCGGAGATTAAAACGCCTGTACGAGCGCGGGGACCGCAGCAAAATACGGGCGGATTTAGTCGATAAAGTCGAGCGCGTTTTGGCGCGGCTGGATCAGGCCCTTGTGATTGACGATATGGACTTGCCCGGTTACCGGTTGCATGAATTGAAAGGCGATTTGAAAGGATTTTGGAGCGTCAGCATTTCAGGCAACTGGCGGATTATTTTCCGCTTCGAGAACGGCAAAGCGTATGACGTTGAAATGATCGACTACCACTAGCTTGAAAGGAGAGGCCATCATGTCGATGAAAAACCCACCGCATCCCGGTCAGTCCATCAAGCTGGATTGTCTGGAACCGCTTGGCCTATCCGTGACCGATGGAGCAAAAGCCTTGGGCGTGACCCGGCAGACTCTCAGCAACGTGATTAACGGTAAGGCGGGGATTTCCGCCGAAATGGCGACGCGGCTTTCCCAAGCGTTTGGCGGGACCGCTGAGGTCTGGTTACGGATGCAGGTCGCCTACGATCTCGCGCAGGTGCAACAGAAGAATATCCACGTTGCGCGCTTCGAGCCCGCATAGGGGAATAATGAGCGGAACCATCACCAAAATCGGTATGAAGCCCGCCCATCCGGGGAGTTTCATCCGCACCGAGATTCTGGACGAACTGGGTTTGTCGATTGCCCGCGCCGCCGAAATTCTCGGCGTGTGCCGCGCGGCACTGTCCGATTTGGTCA
>NZ_SPMZ01000113.1 GCF_012939995.1 Candidatus Competibacter phosphatis
GTGAACTGACCCGCGAGAAGCGCCGCGCCGAGTGGCCGTTTGCGAGTTGTGCTACAACTCCCATCCTGTAATCATTTTTGGACCACCCACATCAGCGACCGCTCGGCTCATTTAATCGGTCCATCAGCCGGGATCATGGATCGGCTCATAAGCCGGCTTATGAGCCAGGTTTTATGAGCCGTGGAAGAATCGCTTTGATGATAGGCGTGACAGTGACTATAAACCGCACCGAAGACGCCCGCCGTTTCACCAGCGCCGCTACGGCTGGAGTCCGCGTGACCACACGGTTTACAGCAACCGTTCAGGCCACCAGCCCCCACTAAATATTGATTGCCGCGCGGCGCGATCCGGATTTCTAATTAAGATGCCATTACAAATCCAGATAATTTTTGATAAATTCCAAAACATCTTGTCTATCTATGCGGAATACACCGCCCGTACCTGCGCAATTACCATTAATACCGAAAGACGTCACACCTGCAATAATATTGGTATCCCCAAGAAAATTGGGGTCACCGGAGTCACCAAAACAAGTCCCTCCTGTGGAGTGATTGTTTGATAGCAGCAAAGAAAAGTCGCCTGTGAATCCCGGCGTATTAATCTGAATCAGGCGTGGATGTGCCACCATGCGTACTCTTGCAGATTCGACAAACACTGGGTTGATCCGCTGTAGCCCATAACCGACTGCGGTGAATGTCGTTTCCATCTAGATAATTAATCTCAGTGATTGATAATGCGGGCGGGCTAACCATAAGCGAAAATATAGAAAATATTGCCAGAATGCTTAGTCTCTTGAACATTGCTTTTCTCCACTTAAAAGCCAATGACAAATGACCCAACTTTTATCACAGCAGTTCAGGGACACTACCACAAGACGAGGCTGATCAGTTATCGAGCAATTTCCACGTCAAACCATTTGCTCTGGCCTACATAAGCAGAACTTATGATCACCGAGCCAAAATTTGAACTTATGAATGAGGAGTCATTAACCGCAGCAGGAGCTTGTTTTTGGTTGAAATGACTATTAATCCTGATGTCTGCATATTCAGTATGAGAGGTACCCCAGTTAGAAGACCCTTGATCTGTCAGTGCGCTCAAATTCATCTCGAACCTCACTGTATCTTCTGGGATAGGAGACGGGGGGGTGGTCAAAGACGAGCAGTAGGATTCCCAAGTTATCGAAACCGACCCAGAAGCAGTCACTGTTTTAGGAATAGAATTAGGTGAACCCGTCGCCTTGAATTGAATGGTATCGGTGGAACCGGAACCATTCCACGAACATCCTGATTCATCAACAAAATATCCAAAGATACTAGCACCAGGCGAGTTAGTCTTATTCGACCTACTCATAGCCGTGACTTTGAAAGCAGAGACTTCTAGATATACATTGTCTTGAGTGAAACCTCCTATACTCCCGTAACTTTCTTTGCCAGAAAAGAAGCTCGTATCTGTCCCTGCGGTCAACGGCATTGAGACAGCAGCGAGTAATCCACAAGCAGCGATAGCAGATTTGATGGTTGTGTTCATGCCCATTCTCCTTACATCAGTGATGGATAAAGCATCAAACGCTCCTATGCATTTTTTCCAAAAAAATTAAGCCGCACCACCTCGCGCGACCTTGACGACAGTCGCCCTCGGCAGTCCGGCTGTCTTTTTCCAAGACCCGCGACTTTCCGCCCCTCCCTCACGGGAGGTTAAGTTTTGATGTCTTATTTATAAATCAATAACTATTAAGTGGTTAATAGCATATTTTTTTTTAATTTTCAACAGAGTAAGTTAGTCAATAATATCTTATAATGCCATTCACCTTATTTTGAAATTATATTGTTACACTCACGCCATGCTAACCGCGCCAAAAGGTCCTTGGAGGTCGTTTTCCGTCTTTGAATGACTTTCCGCGCCCGGGGATGTTGGGGCGTGCGGGCCGTTTGACCAGCCAAGATGATGGGTCGGATGCCGAACGGACGGCACCTTCTATCCCCTCACAAAAAACTCCTCAACTGCTCCGGTATCCGTTCCTCCCGCTGCTTCTCCCCCAACCCAGCGTCACCGCCGCCTCGCCCGGACGGCCACTCAATCGAGCCTCGGCGATCCCGAAAGCACCACAAATTCAAGATAATTCCCATTATCATGAATTATCATGCGGCATTTTGTTTGCATTTTTGCATAGCAATAAGATACACATAATAAATTATGTTGGCAGTGAGTTTGACGCGATGAAGGACATCATGAATACCGAGGAAGTCGCCGAAGCCATCGGCGTACATGTCGCCACCGTGCGCCGATGGCTGAATAGCGGTGAGCTACCCGGCGCAAACACCCCGGCAGGCTGGCGAATCACCAAGGACGATATTGAAGCGTGGCTGGCGAAGTACCGCCGGAAAGAGAAGGAGTCCACTCCATGACCGCCGACGTTGAAAATCTGATGCTGGAAATTCTCAAGCGCCTGCAAGCCGACATGGCGGACGTGAGGCAAGAACTTGCAGGGATCCGCGTGGAAATTTCCTCGCTGGGACAGCAAATCGGCGCACTCACGTCGGCCGTCTACTCGGGCAAGTCCGAACTGGATAGCCTCAAGCGCCGCGTGGAACGGATTGAAAGGCGTCTGGAACTGACGGACCCGGCCCACTGACAGGAACCCACCACATGACCGCCGACACCGAGAATCTGGTACTCGAACACTTGCGCCATATCCGCACCCGTGTCGATCAGATTGCCGACGACATGACCGACTTGAAGCTGAGAATGAGCGGCCTTGAGTCGGGCATGGTGTTGGTGAAACGGGAAATCACCCACGGCGACGAAACCGCCGCCCGGCAACAAATCACCATCGACCGGCTGGCCGCACGGATCGAACGGATTGAAAGGCGACTGGAATTGAACGACCCTGCGCATTAGGAGCGGGTGGCTATGACTGCCGACATTGAATCCTTGGTACTCGAACATTTGCGGGCAATCCGTGCCCAGCAGGATGAGCACGGCGAACGGCTAGGCCGCATTGAATCACGCCTGAGTAGCTTGGAAACCACCGTTGCCGGAATGCGCCGCGACTTGGCCCACATGTACGGCGACGTGGTGGAAGGCCATACCCGCATGGATCAGTTGACCGCCCGCGTGGAGCGCATCGAACGCCGCCTGGAGTTGAACGACACGAACTGAATTTCGAGATTCCGGGCTACCGGAAGCGTCGCCAAAGGCTGCTTGATGAATCAGACCAACTACGGTCTTGGACAAGCACATGTAATCGCTTCGCCCAACAAAAAACCCCGTCAGGTTTTCAGGCTTGACGGGGTTTTTTATTTTCCTGCTAGGGGCTTACTGGGACTTCCGCCGACTGCTGCTCAAGAAAGGCGCGATACCGACGAATTCAAGAGGTTTCCAGATTTGAAATGCCTTATGCTTGCTGGTAATGGATCATCGGGCGTACCATCCCGATCATCCGAATAGCGGCTGGCGTTGAACTTTCTCAGGGCTTGACGCCAGCCAAATTCACCATGCGAAACCACACGACTGAACGAGGTCTTTTTGCGAGAGACGCAATGGATTGGGCTTAGGTTATAACTAAAACCCAATTCCTGTAAATCAGGATTTTCACGTATTTCTCGCCTAAAGGCTATCGTTCATAGCTTGGAGTTATGGCTATGAGCAGAATCGATAACCAAACGGAATCACTTGACCCGCTGTTGCGGCCCGCGCATCTGGCCTTGGCGCTAGGCTTGGGTGAAGGCGCGGTCATCAACCACATCCGAGACGGGCGCATTCCGCAACCCGATCTACGCGGCCGCTGCGCTCTGAAGTTGTGGCGACTTTCGACGATCCGCGCGTGGAATCCCACGGTCGCCGCAGCAATTGAGCCCCTGCTGAGAAACCCCGTGCTCCCAGCCGCCGCCTAGCCATTTTCCGGCGCGCGGCCGTGTCCCACACCATAACCATTCCAAAGCCGCCACCGGCTCGCCTTGCGCGCGCGGGTGGCTTTCGCGTGCCCGGAATTCGGGCATGAAAAAACCCGCCATCATCGCAGTTGACGCTGCTAGGCGGGCAATTCATAAATGGTGAATTGAATGATACCTGAAAACGACCGAATTAACACCCCCGCCACCGCCGGACGGAAGCGCGGCGAGGCGTTCCTCGATCAACAAGCCGAACAAAAACTGCGAGAGCTACAGTCGCCGACCCGCCGCCGCGAAGAGGGCGCCACCCTATCAAACCCCGTCGCGGAAGCGGCCATCATCGCCGGCCTTGTCAATTGCGGCGATCCGGCCGAAATCGGGCGATACGCGCTTGATCACCGGCTTGACTTGGAATGCTTCACTAATCCGCCAATCCGCCGCGCCTATTCCGCCATCACCGATCTTGCCGCCGCCGGGCAACCGGTGGACGTGCCGATATTGGCTCAACGCCTGGCCACGGAAGACCTCGCCACCGTCGATTCCGCCTGTCGGGAGCATGTGAGCGCCGCGAACTTTGGCGTCTACGCCCGGCTTCTGACCGAGTGCAAGCGTAACCGTAAGGAAGCCGCCGCACGGGACCGGTTGGCCCAGGCCGCCGCCGCTGGTGTTCCTGATCACGAGCTACTGGCCATTGTCGAAAGCATCAGGCAAGCCAGCGCGGGCGATTCAAGGGAATGCCGGCTCACGGATATTGGTAACTTGTGCGCCCTGCCACCGTCCGAAAGCTGGCTCGTGAAACGTTACCTTCCTGATGACTCGCTGACCGTCATGTTCGGCAGTCCAGGTTGCGGGAAGTCGTTTGCGGCCATCGATCTAGCTTGCCACGTCGCCACCGGCCGCAATTGGCGCGGGCAACCCGTCAAGCCGGGTCGCGTCGTTTACGTCGCTGGCGAGGGGAAGAACGGCCTTGCAAGGCGGTTTCGCGCGTGGTTCGACCACCACGGGGAGACGCCAAGAAATATCAGCTTACTGCTGACACCCATCGCCTTGACGGACCCGGCCAGCGTCGCCGCCATGGTGGCGGATATTCGCCACCTGCCGGAAGCGCCCGCCCTGGTCATTGTCGATACCTTGAACCGGAATTTCGGCCCTGGCGACGAAAATGCAACCGCCGACATGACCCGCGCGGTCGCCGGATTGGATGCGATCCGCACCGCCACCGGTGCGGCGATTCTTGGAATTCACCACTCTGGGCACCTGGAAAAGGGACGCGGGCGCGGTTCGAGCGTGCTACTCGGCGCGGTTGACACGGAATACGCGGTAGCGCTGCTTGGAAACACGGTCCAGATACGTTCAACCAAGATGAAGGACGCCGACCCGCCGCCGCCGCTGTCCTGGACGCTGGAAAAACAACCTCTCCCATGGGCGGACGATGAAGGCGCGCCGCTTGATTCGGCCGTACTGGTACCGTCCGAAATTACCATGGACCTTACCCCTTCCGTCCGCTTATCCAATACACAGCGTATCGCCCTGGACGCTCTACGTTCGGCGCTTATGGCGCATGGCGCCGAGGATAATGGGGTAGTGACGGTATCCGAGGATGAATGGCGGAAAGCGGCCTACGACGCGGGTATCGCGCCCAGCGACACCACTCAACAGGCTAAGCGCAAGGCATTCCTTCGAGCGCGCCTTGACCTGGTTTCGTCCGGGAAGGTTTCCACCAATGACGGGCGGTACTGGATACCCGCGCCAAACGGTACAAGGCGGTACAAAACGCTCGATCAGTCCACCGAAACGGGCAATAGAGCCGCCCCTGAGCATGGTTTTTCGCCAACTGATAGCCATTTACCCCCCATTGAAGGCGGTACAAGGCGGTACAAGGCGGTACATGTACCGGAATGTACCGCCCGGCAAGACGGTAGCGAAGCGGTACAAGGCGGTACACACCCCTATAGGGGTGTACCGTATGTACCGCCTGCCGGTGCCCCGTACATGGACGCAGTCGAAAAACAGGAAACCCAACAGTCAGCACCAACCCTCGCGAAAACCCAGCCCATCACGCGGGCACAGGCCCAGGAAATTAACCGGCAGCGTGTCAAAGAGTCCCTGGCAGGGATGGTGGAACTGCCTGGCGGCGGCTGGATAATTTCGGCCACGCCAGTAAAGCCACCCCCCGCCCCTGTGGACTCCACACCGACGCCATCGGACATTTCGCCGGACATTATCCGCGACAACCCGCAACCGCCCGCCACGCCACCCAACCGCCCGGCTAGGCCTCGCGGTGGGATAGCAGGGACCGACGACAGCAGACGGTGGGGGAATATCTGATGGCTGATCCGTTTTCCCTGGTGCGTGCCTTAAATCGAATGCGCGCCGCTGGTTTCGAGATTCGTGCCGCTGGCGACTTGCTACAGGTTTCACCGATTGGCCGGCTCACCGATCCGCAACGCGCCTACTTGCAAGCCAACAAGGCGGCCCTGCTGGCGCTACTCGCCGACGCCGAAACGCTGGCAAGTGCCTGGTGCAAGCCGGCCCGGCGGGGTTGGGATGGCGGGAATGGACACCGGACGACTGGACCGATATTCACTTGCTGGCGGTGGGAGAGGTGTTGTACGGCGACGGGCGCATGATGAACACCCACGGCCACTGCTACGCTGCTGAGAGCGCGCCAACGGTTGAGCTTGGGCCGGAGTATCCCGTTTCAGTAGAAGCGCCTGAAATCGCGTCCAGAGCGGAGGAAGCGGCATGATCCGCTGCTTGATTACCGGCAAGCTCCACGACACCCCACAGGCTCGGACATCCGCCAATGGCAACACCTTTGCCATCGCCAAGGTCAAGGCCGACGACAAGGGCGGCGCTTGGGTGTGGGTATCCGTCATCGCCTTTGGCGCGGAATCGGAACGATTGCTGGAACTGAAGGCTGGAGAAGCGGTGGCCATTGGTGGCCGTGCTGAACTGAGCGTCTGGGAAGATCGGGACGGGAATCACCATCCCGGCTTATCGCTGGTGGCCGACGAGATCGCCACGTTGTGTGGGAAACCCAAGCCGCGAACATCCAAACCCAAACAGCAGCAACCGGAAGCGGTGGGCGCTGGCGTCCCGTTCGACGATATGGGGGACTGGCAACCGTGACGCCAGCCGCACGACACCGCCAGAACCGCTACCGGCAACGGAAGAAAGCGGCCGGCTACCACCGGCTTGAGGTGTGGATTCCGGCTGACGTGATGAAGGCGATAGACACCCTGCATACCGAGTACGGCCCATTCTGTAGGCCACAACTGGCGCTCATCGAGTTG
This sequence comes from Candidatus Competibacter phosphatis, assembly GCF_012939995.1. Classification (GTDB taxonomy): domain Bacteria; phylum Pseudomonadota; class Gammaproteobacteria; order Competibacterales; family Competibacteraceae; genus Competibacter; species Competibacter phosphatis. The sequence continues at coordinate 7,187 of NZ_SPMZ01000113.1, forward strand.
GCGCGGCGCGGGTTGAAGGTGGCACCGGAATCATGAGCGGCACCGGACTTTTGTTGTTCTATCCCAAAGGGCGTCACCGGACTTTTCACACCCCATAAGCGCGCGCGAATGAGGTGTTAGTAAATGTATGGTTTGAACAATAGAAAACCAGCAGTTTATGGGTCGCAACTATTTGATTTCACAATATCTGTTGGCGGATTTTGGGCTGCAAGATCGGGCTAGAACTACCTGGAAAAACTTGAGATTGAACCCAAGCCTTTCAGGCTGGTGTGTTGCGGTGCGCAACGTGCGCCCGAGCCGGCCTATCAGAACCTCACAAAACCTAACTTTCAGCGGGTCCTTCCTGGACATCATTCGCACCGGGGACACGCGGAAGCCCGGTTTTCGACAGTTTTTCGGTCCCCTATGGGTTGTTGGTGGTCCCCAAGTCTAAGCCATGGCTGATGTAACCAAGATCGCCACGCACACTGCCCGGCTGGCGAATAAATCCCAAATCGCCGAATTCTTCGAGGTGTCCACCAACGCGGTTGATGGATGGATTCGCCGTGGATGTCCATTTATTCAGCGCGGCGACTTGCGTACGCCTTGGATTTTCGACCTGCTCAAGGTCTTGGAATGGCGATTCACGCGGCCAAAGCGGGCGCGCTTCGACGATCCCGAAGCCATGTCGCCACGGGACCGGAGACACTGGTACGAGGGTGAAGCCGTTCGCATCCAGATTGAAGAGCTGCGAGCGAATCTGATCACCCGCGACGAATGCCACGCCGAAAAAAACGAGAATTATTTCAGTGCTAGCGGAATGCCTGTCCAGGCTTCCCGATAAACTGGCCACCGCTTGCGAATTAACGCCCGCCGCCAGCGCCGGCCAGAACGTCATTAGGGTCGGTGTCATCAAGCCCTCACTTGCGATTTGTGGTTTGCCTGCTCAGCAGAATGACCGAAAACGCGAGCATGAGGAGCAACAAGGTGAAGGACGAAAGAGTAGGAATGGCTGTGCTCTGGGAGCGACAAATTCCGGTGATTGTGCTTACGCTTC
>NZ_SPMZ01000114.1 GCF_012939995.1 Candidatus Competibacter phosphatis
GTCGATGCCCCGAGAAGCGCCGGAGAGGTCGTTTTCCGGCGTTTTTAGTTTGGGCCAGTGGTTTTTCATGGACTCGTGTCGCCGCGTGCCCTAGAGCCGCTTTTTTGCGGCTTTCCGGGATCGTCTCGGAACACGGAAAAAACAAAGCACGCTAAGGCGTCTCGCAGACGTTCGTTTGCGAGACGCCTTGTCGAGAAGGCGGCGCGGCCTTGCGCCGGTGTGGTCGAGGGGTTCTTGAAAACCGTTCTCGGATCAGGTGGCAGAGAACGGTAAGTTTCGAGAAAACCGAACGGTTGCCAGGGGCAAGAACAGGGTGCGCGGTGAATCGGGTAGCGCGATGAAGCCGTGATGCCGGTAGAAGTCCGCTGCCGATTCGTCCTTGGCGTCCACCATCAGGGCATAGGCCGCAATCTCCGCGCGGGCGGCACGGTCGAGCGCATCAGCCAGCAGCGCACCGCCTAGACCTTGGCCCTTGAAAGCCTGATCGATAGCCAAGCGGCCCATGCGAACGGCGGGCACGGTCGGATAGCGCGGCAGCTTTTTGCTGGTGCTGGCTGGAAGATCGGCTAGCAGCAGGCTGGCTGAGGCCAAGGTGTAGTACCCCGCGATGCGCTGCCCATCGGCCAAGGCTACAAAACAGGCGGCCACGCGGCGGCGAACGTCTTGGGTGACTTGCTCGCGCAGATAGCGGTTCAGCGGCGCCGAATCGCTGTTGAACGCGGTGCGATCATGGGCGGCATCAAGCAATACGAGCCGAAACGGTGCGCTGCTCATTCAGTGCGCAAGAGCTTGCCGCGACGGGCAAAGGCGCGTTCCAGAGCCGGGGCCGGTGGCGGCGGCGACAGCAGCGCTTGTGCAAAGCACTCCTGATCGGCCAGCGAGAGCCGAATCACTTCGGCCTGCTCGATGGCGCGTTGCGCGGCGTCCTGGACGGCGGCCACAACGAAATCGGTCATGGTGCGGCCTTGAAGCTCGGCGGCGCGTTTGAGCATCGAATGCAGATCGGTGCTGATCCGGGCTTCGAGGCGGGCGGTGGAGATGGCTGCGGGCATGGCGTTTGTCCTCCTGATGCAATCGTACGGCAAATTGCCGTACAACACAACCGTCGCTCTTGGCGTGTTTTGTTTTCTGTGTTCTGAGACGACCCTGTTTCTGGACTGTGCGACTGAGACGCCCCAGAGACGCCCGAAGAAACCGGTTGCGAGGAATAACCTTCCCTGATCCAGAAAAACGCCGCTAGGGCCGTTCTAGGCCGTCTACGGCGGTTTCACCGACGACCTTGCCCGAGGCGATTTCTGGGCGACCGACGCGCGTTGTTGCGGTAGCGGGTGAGGCGCGCTAGGGTAGTAACATCACTACATAAAATACGGGGCGCGAGGCGATGACGGTGACGACGTTTTCCAGTCGGGAGTTTAATCGGGACGTGACGCGGGCGAAGAAGGCGGCGCGGGCGGGGCCGGTGTTCGTCACCGACCGGGGCCGGCCGGCGCATGTGCTGCTGACCATCGAGGAATACCGGCGCTTAACGGGGGATCGGCCGAGTCTTGTCGAGCTGTTGGCGATGCCCGAGGTGGCGGATATCGAGTTCGAGCCGCTTCGTTGGACCGGTCCCCTGTTCCGGCCGGCGGACTTGGAGTGATGTACCTGCTCGATACCAACGTGGTGTCCGAGCTGCGGCGGGCGAAGGCGGGCAAGGCCGATCCGCATGTCGTGGCCTGGGCGGCGAGTGTGCCGGTCGTCAGCCTGTTCCTGTCGGTCGTCACCGTATTGGAGCTGGAATGGGGCGTGCTGCGGATCGAGCGCCGCGATCCGGCGCAGGGGGCGCTGTTGCGGGCTTGGTTGGAGGAGCGGGTGTTGCCGGCGTTTTCGGAGCGGATGCTGCCGGTCGATGTCGCCGTCGCGCGTCGTTGCGCCCGGTTGCACGTTCCCGACCCGCGTTCGGAGCGCGATGCGTTGATTGCGGCGACGGCGTTGACGCATGGCTTGATCGTCGCGACTCGGAACGGGGCGGATTTCCGGGCCGACCGGGGTGGCGGACATTCGATCCGTG
>NZ_SPMZ01000115.1 GCF_012939995.1 Candidatus Competibacter phosphatis
ATCCTCAGGCCCGCAAACAAGCCGACGAGGCCAAGGCGATGATTCGAGACTCATGCGGTCTGCCCGTTTGCCCGGTGCATCTTTGCCAGCGTGCCAGCTACGCCGAAGCGCCGATGAACGGTTTGGCTCCGCAAGAACTCGATCCGGACGGCAAAGCCGCCGCCGAACTGGAGCAACTTTACCGGTTCATCCTCCAACAACTCACTCGGACAACAGCACAGCATGAGTAACAAACTGCAAGCCTTACAACGGGCGCTCGACAGCAAGCAACCCAAAGTCACCAAACCGAAAGCGAACACGATCCCGGCCCGGAGTGAGAGCTATCGGGCGCCGAGTCGCGAGGGCAAGACGAATATCACCGCTTATCTGGTGCCCGGATTTAAGTCCAGTCTGCGGTTGATCCAAGCACGCAACGGCGCCAGTCTTCAAACGCTCGTCGCTGAAGCGTTGAATGACTTGTTCGTGAAGTACAACGTGCCGACCGTTAAAGAAGAATGATGGAAAACCAACATATCATCATGTTTGTATGTTCACATCATTACATATGAACATTTTTAATTAAGTCACTTTTGATTTAATTAAAAATTAAGAATATTTCCGATGGCGAGTTAGCGAGAAGCTGGCGACGATGCGACTAGTTTATTAGTCGGCCGATGCTTGCGAAATGTGGCGGTTTGGGAAGGAGGCCACTATCCTGTCACAGATAGGTGATGAGGAATCCTAAAACTGAAAGGAAAAAATCATGGGCGTAGAAAAGCCAACGCCCCGTAACCCGAAAGCTTTGGTCGGCAGAAGGTTACGAGGCGCAGTACCGAATACGTTAGGGATCGGCACTTTCCATAGTAGCCGCCCCTCGGTTCGCATTCAAGCGCGAGGGTCGGCTTATGCAGCCGCAACCTGAACCGCTCCCCTCGCTCCTCGCCCGGCTGGACGAAGCCGCGCTCTATCACCGCGCGGAGGATCGCGGCTTTTTCACCCTGTTGTGGGCCGAACCCGACGCCACATCGGGACATCGGCCGCCAGCGCTGAAAATCCAGCGGGCCTACCGCCTCGACGTCCTCCCCCAGATCATCGCCGCCCTCGACCCGGAGCGGGACACCTGGATTTCCCAAGCCGAGTTTCACAAGCCCAACCGCCGGATCGTCCACCTGCTGCGTCTGGGGCTGTGTTTCGTCGATCTGGATACCTACAAGACCCCTCACGGCGAAAGTCGCCCAGAAACGCTCCTAGGGCGGTTCCTGGGCCATTGCGGGGACGAGGACGTGCCCTTGCCCTCGCTGGTGATTTACAGCGGACGGGGATTACAGGCCAAATGGCTGCTGGAACGTCCCCTACCGCGCGCCGCCCTGCCGCGCTGGAACGCCGTGCAAAAGGAGCTGGTCGCCCGGCTCGCACCGTTCGGTGCCGATCCGGGGGCGCGGGACGCCAGCCGGGTGCTGCGGCTGGTCGATACCGTCAACACCCGCTCCGGCGAACGGGTGCGGGTGCTGTGGGTGCAGCGGCACGCCGAGGACGTCCGGCGCTACCCCTTCGAATGGCTGGCCGAAACTCTACTGCCCGTCTCGCGCGAAGCCTTCCAACTCAAGCGGCAACCCCCCACAGCACCGCGCACCCCGCTACAGGTCATCCCCGGCGGCAAGACCGGGAACCTGCGGGTCTTCTCCGGTCGGCAACTGGCTTGGGATCGGCTGGAAGACCTACGCAAGCTCGCCCAACGGCGCGGCTGGACCGAACACGGCATCCCGCACGGCTACCGCTCCAAGTACGTCCACTGGTGCCTCAACTTCCTGCTGCTATCCGGGGCCATCCCCGCCAACCAGCTCTATTTGGAAGCCCAGGCCCTGGTTCGGGAAGTCTGTCCCGACTTCGACAAGGACGTCCGCTCCGTACTCTCCACCCTGTACCGCAAGGCCAAGGCCTACGAAGCCGGTGAACGGATCGAATTCAACGGCCGCACCTATCCGCCGCTCTACACCCCCCCGCAATCGCACCCTGCTCGCCCTATTCGACGTGCAAGACGATGAAATGAAAGCACTTAAAACCATCATCACGCCGGAGGAAGCGGCGGAACGTCACCGGGAACGTAATCGCGAGGCTGAAGA
>NZ_SPMZ01000116.1 GCF_012939995.1 Candidatus Competibacter phosphatis
ACTGTTTCCCCATGAGGCACTTTCATTTCTAGAACCATAATGGTGATGATGATGGCAATGACACCATCACTGAACGCTTCAAGACGATTTTTCCCCATAAGTCGTGCCCTGTCAGAAAGGTGAAATTACACGAAGAAACCCAACATTCGACATGAGCGGTGACCGTTAGGCCGTCCGCTCGATGGAAGGGTAGGTTTCTTCGCGAACATGAAATAAGCAAAAGGCACGAAGTAGAACACCAACCAGTGTCCTGAGAAGCCTCTCAGCTCATTGGCTCGAAATGCGGCGTACTCGGTCTGAGTAATTTCCCGAATGAAATGGCCGTGGTTCTGCAGAACGTATTTGCCTTCTTGAATCGACGGGCTTCCGCCGTCCATCGCCGCAATGAAAATCGCGAAGTTGACCATCGCGTAGGCGAATACAGCGGCGCCGACCAGTATGACCCAGTTCGGCATAAGTGCCCGGACATCGGAGAGCGACGGTTTCACACCGAGCGCCTTTCGACTCGATAAGAAAAACGGGACGAAGACAATAAAGACTCCAACGTGCAGCACCCAAACGAACGGAACTCTCTCCGAAACATCGACTCCGGCGAGCGAGGCCACATGCACAGTCGCCGCGAGTGTCAGGCCAACCAATGCCAAAATTGAGAGGAAGCGGTTCATAGAAACCTAACGACGGATCGGGCTGCCTTCAATCGACAAATGCCTCCAATCCGACATGGAACCGCTTTGCCAGCGCCTTGGCCTGCCGAAGGTTGAGCTTGCGCTTGCCCGCCAGGATTTCGGACACCACCCCTTGCGTTCCGACTTCCCGCAAATCGGCTTGCGTCAAGCCGTGTTCGGCCATCATGAACTTGAGTGCGTCCAATCCCGTCGCCTTGCCGTACCCGGCAAAGCGTTCGGATTCGTAGTGTTCGATTTGATCGGACAAAATATCGATCAAGCCGGATAGCGGATGACCCTCTTGTTCGGCACCGATATCCAGCAGCGAATCCAGGTAAGCGATTTTTTTGCTCCAAGTCGGCGTCATTGGCCGGCCGCGCGAGGATCGGCGCGACGTGGCGCCAGTGTTCGGCGATAGCAGCGTTCATTGCAATTTCACCTTGCTGTATTCGGCGTGCGTGAGAACTTGTCGGATAAAAATTTTGCCTTGTCGAAATTCAACTTTCGCGATGATGCGCAACTTGTTTCCACCCACATCGAAAACGTATTGATCGCCGACCTTATCGACGCTGGGAAACGCCGCCTTCAGTTGGGCGAAGTTCTCGAACGTGCTCGCCTTCGCGATTCGATACCAAGCATCTAGCGCCGATGCGGATTCTTTGTACCGTTCCTTGGCTTCCCAGATTCGCTTTTGGCTGATGACGTGCATCGAAGCTTTGTTCCTTGGTTGGCGTCCCACGCATCGTATATCTCGTTTTGAGATAACACAAGGATACGTTCCATCACGACTGGCGGTTTCAGGCTGATGCCCTGAATCTGCCCGAAATTCACGATTGCCGACGAAGTCGTGAATCGCTTGGCCTTGATACATCACATTTTTAGTTAAATAATAACAAATATAACTTGTTATAGGTGATGTTATGGCAACCACGCATGATACCCTGCTCGAAAACGTCCGACGCTACCGGGAACGAATGAAGGCGCAAGGCTTCCGGCAACTGAGCCTCTGGGTACCCGACACGCGCTCGCCCAAGTTCGCCGAAGAGTGCCGACGCCAGTCGCGACTGGCCGCGCGGCAGGACAGCGAGAGCGACATCCTGGATTTCCTGGATGCGGCCGCTAGCGACATCGAGGGGTGGGAGCCGTGAAGCGAGGGGATTTGGTGACCGTCGCGCTGCAAGGCGATTTCGGCAAACCGCGCCCCGCCTTGATCGTCCAGTCCGATTTGTTCAACACCGAACACGCGACCCTCTCGGTATTGCCGATTACCAGCGAGATTGTCGGTGCGCCGATTTTCCGAATTACCCTCGAACCCTCCAATACCAACGGACTACGCAAGGTTTCTCAAATCATGGTGGACAAAATTGTCTCCATCAAACGCGACAAGGTTGGAGAGCCCTTCGGACGACTGGAGGAAGAAACGATGCTGCGTGTCAATCGTGCCTTGGCGGTTTGGCTTGGAATCGCCTGATGTTCAGGGTTCCAGCTTGCGCTTTTTGGTAAGCTGATGAATGAGTAAGGCTGCACTGGAGACACAAACCGGAAGTGAAGCCGACGAGCCGATGACGAGAAAACGAAGGACTGCTGACCGATCAATAACGGATTAAAAACGGACTGCTGATGGATTAAAGACGGGTCAATAACGAGTCACTGACGAATCGCTGACGAGCCGGAACAGGCGCGAGGTGGGCAACCAGACGGCCGGGCTGTGGATAAAGTTCGGCCATAGAAAGTTGCACACCTGCAAGGATGCTTTCGATAGTTGGCTGGAAGCGAAGGAAGCCCCCAAGCACTACGACGCGGCCTTTTTGGGCTTCGCCAAAAAGTGGGCCACGCCGAACGCGACCTGGATATTGCCAAGGCATGTTTCGCTCAAATCGAATTGAGGTGAACTGTGAACGACACCACGACCGAAGCCTTCACCAACGTGTGGGACGCCCTTGCCGACACGCCGCAGGAAGCGGCTAACCTCAAGGTCCGCTCCGAGCTGATGAGCCAGATCGCGGCGCTCGTCCGGGAACGCGGCTGGACCCAGGTGGAGGCGGCCCGCCGCTGCGGCGTGACCCAACCCCGCCTGAACGATTTGTTGCGCGGTCGCCTGTCGCGGTTTTCGCTGGACGCCCTGGTCAACATCGCGGCGGCGCTCGGTTGTCGGGTACAGGTCGGCCTGGACGCGGCTTAACCGTCATGGTTGAGTTCGAAAGAGGCGGTACCCATAGTTTATGCCGATCTCGGCTACCCGAACGCCGAGGAGATGTTTAGAAAGGCACAACTCACCCGCGAAATTGACAAGATCATCAAGGCTCGTCGCTGGAGCCAGCAAAAGGCCGCCGAGGTCATGGGAATTCCTCAGCTCAAGCTGTCGGAGATGTTGCGCGGCCGTTTTCGCGGCATCAGCGAAACCCAGATGCTGGAGGGTTTAGCGCGGCTGGGTTGCGATATTCAAATCACCGTCAGCCCTGCCCGCCGCCGGGCTGCGCCGGGTCAGGTTAGCGTGGTTTTTCGCTGATCTAGCGCCGTCACCCCGCGGATTAGGGTTTCTTGTATGGAGAGTGAGTCCGGTTTTAAGTCGATGCCAAATGATGTTCTTCGGCGTACTGGCGAAGCGCGCGGTTGACTGCTTCCGAGTCTGGAAACAGCTTATGTAAATCCGGTTCTATCAATACGATATTCGTTCTTGCACGATAGCGTTCGGCATACTTACCTCGTTGTCCCGATTGAATGAGGTCCGCTGGATATTCCGGTCTCAACGTATCTTCATTGTTCATAAGCTCGACGCTCCTGGCGAGTCATGGGCCGTGCGGAAATGATTCGAATGGTATCCGCTCGTTCGGTGTACGACACGACGAGAAAATGGCCTTTTGAAGAGACACCAAACAACAGATAACGGTTTTCCTCTTGGGAATGGTCTGGATCGCGGATGCAGGAGGAATAATCATCGCCGAAAACCTCAGCGGCTTCCTGAAAGGAAACGCCATGTTTTCTTTGATTCAGGCGTGCCTTCATTGCATCCCACTCAAAATCCATCACGCCCTTCCGATCAAAAATCGAGTGAATATCCAATCAATCCGCCAGCAACACGACCGATGAAGGGAGGCGGCAATCCCCGCAACGCAGCAACACTACAACACCTCCGGATCCGGAGCGGGAATGAAACACCCATCGCTGGTGAAGACGCAGGCCGCACCCGGCGGGAACACAATCGGTGGCACGGCACTGTCCGCCGCGCGCGGGGACGCCTTCGCGGGCGCGACATCGCGTGGTGTGGCGCCAGACAACGGCGTGACAACGCGGGTTCGCGGGTTTTCCTTCGCCGCCGCACGCGGTTTTTTGGGTCCAGACAGCGCCTTTTTGTGGCGGGATAACTCGTTGCGCAGGGCGGTGTAGCCGATGTCGAAGCCGTTGTTTTGGAGCTGTTGCGCGATTTGCTTCAAGGTGTAGCCCTTGTCGCGCGCCTGCTGGATCGAACTGGCGAGCAAGGCCACCGTTTTGCGTTTGGTGAGCGGGGATTCCGCATCCGGCATCTCCGCCAAACAGTTGGCAAGTCTCTGTACTTTATCTGGTTTGATCTCGAACATTTCGTTATCGCTCCCGACTTAGACCTTTGCGCCAGGCGTTGCAAAGCAATTGCACATAACATTGCAGCATCATTGCAAGATGATTGTGCATGACATTACAGATTGTATTGCAATATCGTTTCAACAACATTGTATTTACATTGCAGCGCAGTTTCACACGAGTTTGCAACATACTTGCAGCATAGCCGCATGCGCCATGACAGGACGCCGTTCGCGGTGTTACGGCGCCTTGCCTAATAGCCGACAACTCCCAGCCACCGCGATGGCACTCGTCTCGCTGGTTCGTGATCGAGGTCCAACGCCGACCCTCGCGTAATCCCGACCGGACCACCACGCGACCTGCTTGATTGGCGATCAGAATCACCGAGTTGAGTAGCTCGATAATCGTGCTGATGGAGGATCATCGAAACGGACTGGGCGCCGAAAGCGGCAATATCGTCTCGATTGGCGTGGCTGACGGGGGGCCGTGGCGAATCGGGCGGGCGGTCTGGGTCCATCGGGGAGTTCGGGTGGCGGGAACGGCGCGGGAATGTCTTCGAATCTCCCGAACCGGCCGAGTTATCCACAGGCAGAAGGCGAGGGGAAGCTGCACACCCGTTGCACCTTGCGGTGCGATCAAAAAAACGACCAAATCGCTGCAATCGATTGATCTATCGTATAAAATATCAAATTTATTTGAATTCAAAAAAAACCGATTAGAATTTCTAATGAATTATTCAGAGTAGATCAATAGGTTGCCATGAAAACGAAAAAATCGGATTTTGTGGAACAAGTCACGTTCCGCATCAACGCCGAGGTGGTCGGCGCCATTCAAAAATCGGGGCAAAGCGCGCCCGATTGGTTTCGGCAAGCCGCCCGGAATCGGATCGACGGCGAGCGGCGGGTAGAAACCCCGACCGGCAAACTCGAAAAGCAAATCACCGCTCTCCAACAACAGACCAACGGTCTGCAAAAAGAAATCGCCCGGCTCCAGCAATCGGAGGCCGTCGCGCACGCCACGGTGGTGGAGATGCGGAAAACCTTGGCGGCGATCCAGCAAAACCACGTCGAGCTTCATCGTTCCCTAGAACAGATGCACGCCGGGTTCGGCCACGCCTTTACCGCACTCGGCCAGTCGCTGCTGGTCGCGCTGAGCCAGCAACTCGACGTGCACCTTCAAAGGGTGCTAGAGAAAAAAAAAGGACGAACCACCCCCCTTCAAATTGCCCCCCATACCCCCACGAACCCGGCTGTAGGAGCGCGTGCCATTGAATGCCAAGCCGACCCAGCCCGCTACCCGCGCCGAGGCGAGCAGCGCCAGCACCGGAACCGATCCTTTGGTTGCCAAAATCAAAGCCGTCGAGTCCCGTGCCATCGAACGATCCCGGCAACGGCGAGGGCAAGCCACCCAAGAGTCGCTGCCTCTTTCCCCGGAGGCTTTTCCCTCGCAGCCACCACCGGCCAAGGTAGTGATGCTGCCAATCTGGCCGGATGCGATGCGGGCGGTTCCGAACGGCATGTTGCGTTCCGCCCTGTTCGGCGCGATCCGCAGGGGCGCGCGGCGATATCTGCGCCGAGAACGGATTGCCGCACTGGATGGCATCGAAATTTTCTACACCGGCGAACGGCTCGACCAAGGCGATTTGGACGTTTGGGAAACGATCCTGCACCTCGCACGGCTTCAGGGATTGGGCAACGAGTGCCGAGTGACGGCCTACCAACTTCTCAAAATCTTGGGCAAAACCGATAGCGGCAAGAATCGAGACATCCTCGACATTCGGCTTAGCCGTATGAAGGCAACCGGGGTAGACGTGCAGGTAGGTCGATATGGCTATGAAGGCAGCTTGATCGACGAGGTTTACCGGGACAAAGAAACGATGGAGTACGTTTTTCGGCTGAATGCCAAGCTGCGCGCCTTGTTCGAGCCCGACCAGTTCACGCAAATCGATTGGGTGGTGCGCCGCGAACTGGATGGCAAGCCACTAGCCCAGTGGCTCCACGGCTTCTACGCGAGCCACGCCAAGCCTTATCCGGTCAGCGTCGCCAAACTGCACGAGTTATGCGGTAGCGATTTTGATGCGCTGAACGATTTTCGTCCAAAGCTACGAAAAGCCCTCGATGCGGTAGCTGATGCCTGCAAGATTAACAATCAGTCATTCCGCTACGAGGTTCAGAATGACATCGTACATGNCGAAGAAAGCAGAAAAGCCACGCC
>NZ_SPMZ01000117.1 GCF_012939995.1 Candidatus Competibacter phosphatis
ATTTGGTGCTTTCCGGCGGTCCTTCNAGTTGGGGTAGATCAAGCAGTCGTGTCACCAGCCGCCATTTCGATCACGGCAATGGCACCCTGGCGTTCACGTCCAAATTGTTCCGGTTTGGATGAGGCCGCCTGACGTCTAGGATGGCGCGTGACATACGAGCGCTGTGACTCCTGCAGGGGAGACTCAACAGCCGGACCGGACGGCGAGCATCGGCCCATCTCACGTATTTGTCATGTCAGCTTTGACACTGCACACGCGACGGCAGCCGACCCAAAGCTGTCATTGTTTCCCGGTTAGATTGCTATAAATTTTGTGGGCAATTTCTACCCGTTCAGCATTGGGGTAGTTTTTATTGGCCAGCAACACAACCCCGAAGCGCTTTTCAGGCACAAACGCAACATAAGCACCGAAGCCGTTGGTAGCACCAGTCTTGTTAACCCACACATTGCTGTTAGGTGTGGCTGCAGGAACCTTAGCGCTTACTGGGGTTGGATTCAGGATAAGTTTGGGAGCATTGCCTTCTTGCAGCATAGGCAAGTCAACAGGCATTGCATACTCCTCCCAGATGAGGTCTTGAGTCATCTGGCCTACGCTGAAATAGCTCTTGCGGGTATTGTTTAAAGCCGATTGCAGCATGCTATCCAAGGGCAACATGCCCATGTTGGCCTTCACAAAGGTGATCAGGTCAGTAGCCGTGGTTTTGATGCCGTAGGCTTCACTGTCCAACATGCCTGGATTGACACGCACAGGCTTCTTATCGTTGTTGTAGCCCCAAGCGTAGCTGGACATCTTCTGTGCAGGGATGCTCAGATAAGTGCTAGTCAAACCGAGGGGCTGGAAAATGGTTTGAGTCATGGCGGTGCTGAAATCTTGCCCCAAACTTTTCGCCGTTATCCACCCTAAAGCACCGATGCTTGGGTTTGCATAAGTACGCATCGTGCCGGTTTTGTACGCAGGCTTCCAGGTGCGGAGGTATTCCAGAAGCTGCTCCCGAGTTTGGACTTCATCAGGCACCTGCAGAGGAATGCCGCCAACGGTGTGCGTTCCAAGATGGAAAAGCTGCAAGTTACCGAAGTCCGTACCAGACAACTCAGGCAAATACTTTGCTGCTGTATCGGTCAGTTTCAGCTTCCCAGTGGCTTCTGCGTGCGTCGCCAGTGTGGCTGTGAAGGTCTTACTGATAGAGCCAATCTCAAAAATCGTCTCGTCAGTTACCGGTGTTTGTTTCTCAACATCTGACACGCCATAGTTTAAGACATAAGTCTTGTCCCCCAATACCAATGCCACAGCCATACCAGGAATCTGGTTCTTTTCCATGGCAGGCAGCACGGCTGCAGAGATGGCTTTCATTGCTTCAGCACTGGAAATTTCAGCAGCATTGACAGCCGAGCCAAGACCAAAGACAGCGGCTGTCAGAAGGACAGTAAACAGACGGTTTTTCAATTTTTACCTTACGGGTGAAGGAGGAAAGCCAACGCTGGCACTTGCGATGCAATTGAGTGCTGTAGCGCTACGAGCTGGGGATTCTAAAAAATTTGATAGCAAATTGGCTCGGCATCGCGGAGCGAT
>NZ_SPMZ01000118.1 GCF_012939995.1 Candidatus Competibacter phosphatis
AACAGTCGTGTCACCAGCCGCCACTTAGCAACCGGAAAACCTGTACCCGTACAGTTCCCGGCTATTTGTCTCAGCTCACCGGCTACGCATTTCTACACAATGCAAAGGAATAAACCACCTTACGCCTTGACCGAGGTACGGTCCGGTGAAGGGAAATTCGTGCCATTTTGTTCCTGTGGGGCTCATTGTGCGGTTTTTTGAACCGCTACAGCTAACTTAGTTCGGTTTAAGTCTTTGATACTACCAAACTTCTTCAAAGTCGGGCTTGTGTAGAGTTTACGAGGGGCCATGCGTTTGTTATCCATGCTGTTCCCTACTCACGTTTATGCAATAAAGACGTTATGTGCTTGAATTTATAAATTGCAGCCCATCGCCTCAGAGGGGAAGACACGAAACGGAACCCTAAACCGCCATGGCGAAATCCGTGGCCCGCAAAGGTCTGAATTGATCCGACCCCATTGATGGCTCGACTTCCCAGTGGTAATTGCCGGTTAGGTTGATGTGTGCTCAGCTCAGTGGCGACCAGTGCGCGAGGTTAGTCGGTCCGGGTTCAATCCTTTTTTCCTTCAGTTCATTCATAAGGTTGAGGAAGCTGCGAACGTAGGTTCGGGCTGAGCACTGAAGGCGTGCATTGACCAACCGTTGCCTTGGTGAAATATTTCGCATTTCCCGTGCCATTTCTTGCGGACCACAACGGTATCCCTATCTATGAAAGAGTTAGCGGAGATTGTTTATTTTTTTTTAGCGCCAATGGAGTTCAATTTGAAACAGAAAATTTCACGCTTTTCAAATTGAAGATTTTTCGAATTTAAATATAGAAACGATCTATCCGTTGTGCAAAAGTCTTAACTTATAAAAACAAACAGATGATTAATTATTTGCTTAGAATAGGTTAAGCATAAGACTTTGATTTATCTCATGTAACCGCGTGAAAGAGGACCCTTTTGCGCGGTATGACAACACCCTTACTGGTGCAGGAATGCGCCCGCGTCTACGGTCGGCCCTGTCTTTGAAACCGCCTCCGGCAATGCCGTTATCCACATGGTGGCTGATACGGTTTTCCGTACAGATTTTTTAGGGCTACAAGCCGCATGAATACCTGGTCATTACCTCTGTCGGAAAACAACTGTTTTCCGACATCCAGTTCAAATAGGGACTAATTTCAAATGGCGGCTGGTGATACGACTGTTGGATCTACCCCGTGTGGTCGAGGGGTTCTTGAAAACCGTTTTCGGATCAGGTCGCGGAGAACGGTAAGTTTCGAGAAAACCGAACGGTTGCCAGTGGCAAAAACAGGGTACGCGGTGAATCGGGCAGCGCGATGAAGCCGTGATGCCGGTAGCGCTGTTGAACGCGGTGCGAGCCGAAACGGTGCGCCGCTCATTCAGTGCGCAAGAGCTTGCCGCGACGGGCAAAGGCGCGTTCCAGAGCCGGGGCGGGTGGCGGCGGCAAATACCCTCCCTGATCCAGAAAAACGCCGCTAGGGCCGTTCTAGGCCGTCTACGGCGGTTTTGCCGATGACCTTGCCCGAGGCGATTTCCGGGTGACCGACGCGCGCCGTTGCGGTAGCGGGTGAAGCGCGCTAGGGTAGTAACATCACTACATGAAACACGGGGCGCGAGGCGATGACGGTGACGACGTTTTCCAGTCGGGAGTTTAATCGGGACGTGACGCGGGCGAAGAAGGCGGCGCGGGCGGGGCCGGTGTTCGTCACCGACCGAGGCCGGCCGGCGCATGTGCTGCTGACCATTGAGGAGTACCGGCGCTTGACGGGGGGATCGACCGAGTCTTGTCGAGCTGCTGGCGATGCCAGAGGCGGCGGATATCGAGTTCGAGCCGCCCCGCTGGCGCGGTCCGTCGTTGCGGCCGGCGGACTTGGAGTGATGTACCTGCTCGATACCAACGTGGTGTCCGAGCTGCGGCGGGCGACGGCGGGCAAGGCCGATCCGCATGTCGTGGCGTGGGCGGCGAGCGTGCCGGTCGTGAGCTTGTTCCTGTCGGTCATCACTGTGCTGGAGCTGGAATGGGGCGTGCTGCGGATCGAGCGCCGCGATCCGGTACAGGGGGCGCTGTTGCGGGCTTGGCTGGAGGAGCGGGTGTTGCCGGCGTTTTCGGAGCGGATGCTGCCGGTCGATGTCGCCGTCGCGCGCCGTTGCGCCCGGTTGCACGTTCCCGACCCGCGTTCGGAGCGCGATGCGTTGATTGCGGCGACGGCGTTGACGCATGGCTTGATCGTCGCGACCCGGAACGGGACGGATTTCCGGCCGACCAGGGTGGCGACGTTCGATCCGTGGACGTTCGAGATTCCGTCGGCGTGAATCGGGCGCGGCCTTCCTCGTTTTGTCCCGTCTCAGACGGCCGAGACGGGGAGGGACGCCGCTAAAATCGGAAGGCCGCACGCGAGACTCGGGACGTTTCGGCACATTTTGTCTATTAAACTCAAGGTCGAACATGAACCAAAGTAAGCCGCTTACTTTTGGAAGCGGGGCTGTCATTGGTGCCCTAGGGGGGCTTATCGGCTTGGGCGGTGCTGAAT
>NZ_SPMZ01000119.1 GCF_012939995.1 Candidatus Competibacter phosphatis
ATCGAGTACCTGCTGGCGCGGGCCACCCTCAGCGACGTCCAGCCGGCACGGCACGCCCTGCAAGAGGAACGCGCCGCCGCCATCAATCTGGTGAAAGCCCACACGACGAGCACCACCGGCACGGTCGACCCCGGCACGACCGCCGGCGGTACCACCGACCCCGGCACGGCCGACCCTACTCCAGAAGGAACGCCCCCGTGAACGCCACCGTCCTCATCCCCGAACAATTCGGTCCCTATCTTCAGCAACAGCCCGCCCCCCCGAATCCGCGCCTGGCGGACTTGCGCCAGTCATCCCACGGGTCCGAGGGGATACGACCCGCCGACGCGCTGAGCGCCGACGCACTCGGTGTCACCGAACACGACCCGCGCCAGGCGGTTCGTCAATCCCTGAAGATCCTCCTGACGGGTCACAAACTGCACGCGAGCCTGGTCGTGGCGGCCCTGAACCGGCCGGTCGGCGAGGCGGAGACCCCCCCACCGCCGCCGGCCGACGTGGCGGCGTGGGTCGAGCGGACCGCCGCCTGGATCACCGCGACGACCGAGGCCCTGGCCCAGCGCTGGGGATCGCCCGCCTCCGGGGGCACGGCCTCCGGTGGCGCGACCACGGAACCGCTGGCGTTATCGGATTACCATCGTTACGACCTCGCTCGCACCTTGGTCGGCGTCCTGGAACGCCATCCCGGCACCGCCGAGCAGGTGACGGCGGAACAGATGGCCACGTATCTCGCCGCCGCCGAATCGGGTTTGCCCCAAGAACCGCCCGCGCCCGCTTGGGTCTCGGCGGGCGCGGACATGGATCGATCGCTGGCCTGGTCGCGCGCCTTGGCGTGGATTCTGGAAACGGCGGTGGACACCCCCTTCAATCGGTCGCTGGAGACGGTGCTGACCGATGCGCGTGCGGCACTGGCCGAGGCGGTGCCGCGCGCGCTCCACTCCGTCCGGGACACGCTGGCCTTGCCGGAGGACGCCCAGCGGGTGGTGGAACAGCATCTGCTTCAGACCACCAGCCGCCTCTACGCGGCGACCTTGCGCCATGTGCATCAGGAATCCACGCGGATGATCGAACGCTATCAGGCGCTCCAGGAAGCCGGCGACCTCGCGGGGGCGGACGAACTGGCCCACGCCTATCAAGACCAGCGGCTCGGCTACGCGGGGGTTGCGCATCATTTCCAAACCCTGTGGGCGGTCCACGCCGCTCAACAGGACGCCGCGCTCGCCGCGCTGACCGTCGAGCCGTCACCGAATCCACCGCCACCGATTCAACCGCCCGCCGATCCATCCGCCGAGGCCCCCGCCGATCTCGGTGGGTCGGCGACCCGACGCGGCGGTTCGTGCCTCGGCGCCAGCCGGTTGACCTTTTTCCCCAATCACCCCATATTGGATTTATAAATGAATAACACAACTGATGACATTCAACACCTCGAAGCGATCCTGCTTGAGCCGCTGATCCCCTTGATCACCGCTCTTGACGAGGCCGATCTTCATAACGAGGACCTCCCGCTGGCGATGCCGGGACTGCTGAAGTCCTTCCTCGAACCCGAGGTGCAAGCCGCGCTGCCGGCGGGGCTCCGCACGGTGGCGGCTGTTTATCTGGAGGGCCTGCCCGGTTATCGAGACGGCGACCTGGACCGAGCCACCCTCCAGCATGAACTGCGCTTGGCGCTGTGGGATGGAGAGGCATTCCCCATCGAGGAAAGGGAGATCGAGGAACTGGGTCTGGAGGAACATCGTGATGGCTAGTATCCGTTTCGATCTTTACCACGCGGTGCTGGACGCGATGGCGGCGGCGGGCTGTGCACCACGCGATCCGAAGGTCCTGGTTTTCGATGGGCGCTTGCACCGCTATGACGTGGCGGGGGACCGGCGAGACCGCCAGAACGGCTGGTTCGTGCTGCATGACACGATCCTTCCTTTCGGTGCGTTCGGTTCCTGGAAAACCGGAGTCACCCAGGGATGGAGCGGCGGTGATGTCGAGGCGCTACCCCCCGAGCAGCGCGAACGGCAACGGCGGCAAATGGCCGAGATCGCGGCCCAACGCGCGGCGGAAGAACGAAGGCGCCAGGCCCAGGCGCGGGAACGGGCGGAACGCCTGTGGGCACGGGCCAACCCCACTGTTTCGGACCAGCATCCTTATCTGCGCAACAAGCAGGTTTCCGCCCTGGGCCTGCGTCAACTGCGGGATTTGTTGCTGGTGCCGGTGCGCGATGGCGACGGCACGCTGCGGTCGCTGGAGTTCCTGAATCCCGAGGGGGGCAAGAAGTTTTTGAAGGGGGGCGCCGTTACGGAGGGTCGCCATTGGCTGGGTGACCCGCGTGGCGCCCGGACCCTGCTGATTTGCGAGGGCTACGCCACCGGCGCCAGCCTTCACCAGGCGTGTGGATTGCCGGTGGCGGTGGCCTTCAGTCGTGGCAATGTGTTTCCGGTCGCGAAGGACCTCCATCACCGGTTCCCCGGCGTGGGGCTGGTGATCGCCGGCGATGACGACCGTTATACGCCGGGCAATCCCGGCCGACGCGACGCCGAGGAGGCCGCGTGGTGGGTGGCGGGCACGGCGATCTTCCCGGATTTCACCGGCCTGGAAACCGCCCGCCAGCCGACCGATTTCAACGATGTTCACCTCCTGGGTGGGCTGGCGCATCTGAAACGCCAACTCGAAACCCACCTCGCGGCCGTCCCGCCCGCCGAGACCCCGCGCGGGGGACCGCACATCCGTCCGACCGATCCCGGACGGCGGTCCGAGGCGCGCGCTGCTGAATCCACCATGCCGGCGCAAACCGCTCCGCGTGTCGCAATGTCCACCGCCCCCGTGCTGGCGATGGCCGCGCCCCGGCGCCGCCAGAAACCGCGCGGCGACGGCGGACGGCCGAATCCCTACCAGGAAGTCACCGACCGGATCATCGAGATGATCGAGACCGGTACCGCGCCCTGGCAACGGCCCTGGGACCGGCCGCGCCATCCTGGCGTTCCAGCGTTTCCAGTCAACGCCGCGACCGGGAACGCCTATCGCGGCATCAACGTCCTGCTGCTGGGTGGCGATCCGCGCCTGGCCGACGATCCGCGCTGGTGCGGCTACCAACAGGCCCAAGCGCGCGGCTGGCACGTCCAGGCCGGCGCTCGGGGCACTCCGATCTATTTTTTTTAAGCGGATTGAAGTGGCTGATGGGTCCGAGGCGGACGAGGAATGGCGGGTCGATGCGGACGACACGTCCTTACGGCGGACGATTCCGTTGTTGTGTCGACACACGGTATTCCACGCCTCTCAAATCGAGGGCATCCCATCCCTGGAGGCCGTGTACGGGTCGATGGCGGGGTTGCCCGATCACGTCTGGGACACGGAGGAGCGGCTGGAGCGCCTGTTGCGGGGCAGCGGCGCGCGCTTCGTCCATGCCGG
>NZ_SPMZ01000120.1 GCF_012939995.1 Candidatus Competibacter phosphatis
ACCTCAATACCCATAAACCGGCTGCGCTCTCATCAGGCTTTCGAACCCGCCGTTGCTTGGCGTCTCCTCGAACGACTGGAAATCCATCACACCCCCAAGCACGGCAGTTGGCTGAACATGGCCGAGATCGAATTGAGTGTCCTGAGCCAACAGTGCTTGAATCGCCGTATCCCCGACGCCACCACCCTGGTCCGAGAGGTCGCCGCTTGGCAACAGGCTCGCAATGCCGATCCTCGGCCGGTGAACTGGCGCTTCACCACCGCAGATGCACGCATCAAACTCAAACGCCTCTATCCGTCAATCCAGGTCGGGTGAGGTACTAGTGCTCCTTCGGCGGTTTCGTTCGGATAGGAGGTGGTCAGGTAGATAAATCGGCCGCTGCCGCGATGTTGTTCCAGCTTACCCACGCGTTGCTTGAGATTCATGCCGCGCTCCGCACCCGCGTAAGGATGTTGCAATCCGTTCGTGCCGCGTCCAATTCGACCGGCGATAACCCGTGCAACCGGTTTGCCAAATCCAACAAGCCGGGGGTTGGAGCGGCAATCTCTTTCGACCAGCACCCAAGGTGCGGC